>CAJUPU010000033.1 GCA_910588495.1 uncultured Oscillospiraceae bacterium
ATCGGGGCTATACCGCCTAATCTGAAATTACTTCCCTCTAACCGTAAACATTTAAGATCTCAAGGCTTTTTCTGCGGGCGCAGGTCCTCTCGCCGTCTTGAGCGGGCGCTTTTCGGCTCAGTGTTCTGCCGGTGCTCTGCCCGGCGGCAGCTCCTGCTGGAACCGCCGCCGGAACTCCGTGGGAGAGACGCCGATGATCTGGGTAAAGACCCGCGAAAAGTAGTTGGGATCGTTGAAGCCCACCCGGGAGGCGATCTCGGCTACGCTCTCGTTGGACAGCAGCAGATGGTTTTTGGCCAGCTCCATGCGGACCTTGTTGACGTACACGTTGATATTCACCCCGGTCCGGCGCTTGAAAATGCGGCTGAGGTAGGATTCGCTGCAATGGCAGAACCGGGCCAGGGCGGCCACGGAGATGTGGCTGCCCGAATTCAGGCGGATATACTCCATGGCGTGGCTGAGGATGGTGTCCTCGCCGGAGGTGAGATAGCCGCGGACGGCGGCGGGGGCGCTGTGGGTGGTCTGCAAAATGGTATAGGTCTGCCCCAGATACTCCGCCAGCAGCTCCAGGCCGATGAGCATACTGTCCACATCCACATCGGCGGTCTGCACCCCCTCGCGGTACAGCGCCAGCGCCTCCCGGCAGTCCAGGGCGGGGGCGTGGCGGCAGGCCCTGCCCATGCGGGCCTGGGTCCGGCGCTCATCGGCCTGGAAAAAACCGGCGTTGAGGCAGCCGATGAGCACATCGCCGCTGTAGATGGGCACCACGTACTCCCCCAGTCCGGCGTGGCACAGGCCGAAATAGGGCTTTCGGGTGGTCTTGCATTTGTTGTACATCCGGCGGATCATGGACAGGCACACCCGGTAGTGCTCTTGGGTGGACTTCATGTACATGCAGAACACGTTGGTGTGGGCCAGAAAGGGGCGCAGGGCCTCGTCCAGCGCCTTGTTGATGGGGATGAAGCCGCAGAAGTCCTTGATGCAGATCTGGACGTTGTGCCGGTCGTGGAGATATGAGAGATAGTCTCTGATCTTTTCGTAGGAACCGGTCATGAGTTTCCCCTCCTGTTTCGGATATCCTTCCAGATCACACCTTACGCCTGACCGCCGGAAAAGTCAATACTAGTGCAGAATAATCCAGATACTGTGTGGATTATTTATTGCAAAGGGGACGCTCTCCTGCTATGATTTAGGCAGAAAAGACATACAGCCTAAAAAATGGCAGGACAATTTATTTATTTTTTCATTTTATGCCGCAAAGCATGGACTGCTGATTGGTATATCTTGAAAAATCCGCATAGCATAGGTTCAAAATATTGAAGATTCATTGTGAGGCAGGTGATACCATGAGGGAAGTGACCGCGGAATTGGCCGTCGTCGGCGCGGGGCCCGCCGGGGTGTGCGCGGCGCTGGCCGCGGCGCGGCTGGGGGTGCGCACCGTGCTCATCGGGAACCGCCCGGTGCTGGGGGGCAATTCCAGCAGTGAGATACGGGTCTGGACCCGGGGAGCCGCCGGGGCGGGCAGCCTCTTCGCGGAGGAGATGGGGGTCTGGGGCCGGCTGAAGCTGGAGAACCTCTACAAAAACCCGGAGGCGAACCCGATCTTTTGGGATGAGATCCTGCTGGACGCCGTGCTGGCCCAGGAAGATCTCCAGCTGTTCCTCAACACGGACGTGACGGAGGTGGAGCTGGAGGGGCGCCGGATCGCCTCTGTATCCGGCGCCCAGCAGGGCACCGAGGCCAGACTGCGCTTCCGGGCCGATTATTTCGTAGACGCCACCGGGGACGGGACCATCGGTGCGAAGGCGGGGCTTGCCTACCGCAGGGGGTCCCAGCGGGTCGCCGGCGGCGGGCCGGAGACGGATGGGGAGCTGCTGGGCAGCTCCATCCTGTACTACACCAGAAGGGAGGACCACCCCGTCCGCTTCATCCCCCCCGCCTATGCCTACGGGATGGAGGAGGTGGAGCGGCTCGTCGGAACCGGAGGCCGGGTGGTCAGCGAGCGGCTCAGCGGCAGCGACTGCTGGTGGTTCGAGTACGGGGGGGCCCGGGACACCATCTCCGCCGCCCAGGATATCGCCATCGAGCTGAAGCGGCTGGTGCTGGGCGTGTGGAACTACATCAAAAACAGCGGAAAGTTCGACGCGGACTGCTGTACCCTGGACTGGATCGGCAGCCTCCCCGGCAAGCGGGAGAGCCGCCGGATGGAGACGGAATACCTCCTGACCCGGGAGGACCTGCTGGAGGGACGGCAGTTCCCCGACGGGGCCTTCTACGGCGGCTGGTACATGGACCTCCACCCCGCCGGGGGCATCCTGGACTCCCAGGCGGACAGCTGCATCCAGATCCCCGTCCACGTCTATCAGATCCCCCTGCGGTGCCTCTACCAGAGGGAGGTGCCCAATCTGCTGTTCGCCGGGCGGAACATCGGCACGGAGCGGGACGCCTTCGCCTCCAGCCGCATCATGAACACCTGCGCTTTGTCCGGCCAGGCTGCGGGCACTTTGGCGGCGGCCTGCGTTATCCGGGGGCGGCCCCCGGCGGAGCTGTCCCCCGCCGAGATCGAGGAGATCCGCCAGACCCTTCTCCGGGAGGATATGTTCATCCCCGGTGTGGGCGCTGAGGACGGGGGCGACCTGGCCCGGCGGGCGAGGATCTGGGCCAGCAGCGCCCACGACGGCCAGACCGGGGCGCTTGACGGCGGTTTGGAGCTGACAGACGGCGCCTTCGCCGTATTCCCCGGCGTGATCGGGGGACGGGCCGTCCTCACCCTCCGCAGCGAAACAGCCGCGCGGCTGACGGGCGAGCTCCAATCCGCCATGCTGCCCAGCCGCTTTCTGGCGGGCCGGGATGAGGGGCGCTTTGCCTGGGATCTGGAGGCAGGGGAACAGCGGGTGGAGCTGACGGTGCCGGAGGGCTGCGGCGGGCGGTTCTGCGTCCTGCGGTTCGACGACGCCCCCGGCGTCTCCCTGGCCCTGACGGCGGAGGGCCGGACCGGCTTTCTGTGCGGCCGGGAGCGCAGGCCGGAATATGCGTTCCCCGCGGTCCAGTACCGCCCGGAGGACGGGGGGGAGCTGTACGCCCCCCGGCAGGTCGTGAGCGGCTGCTCCCGGCCCTGGGGCCAGCCCAACCAGTGGTGCGCCGCTCCGTCCGACTGGGACCCCTGGCTCCGGCTGGACTGGCCCGCCCCCGCCGCCATCGGGGAGCTGCGGCTGTACCTGGACCCGGACCTGACCATGGAGCTGCCCAGCAGCCGGGCCCAGCACTGGGAGGAGAGCCACCACTACGCCCCCCGGACCGGGATGCCGCCCCGGCTGGCCAGATCGATCCAGGCGGAGATACTGGACGGGGACGGGACCTGGCGGACGGTGTGGAGCACCGGGGAAAACCGCCAGCGGCTGGTGGTGGTCCGGCTCCCCGCGCCGGTGGAGACAGCGGCCCTCCGGCTGCGCTTCCCCGAGACCTGGGGGGGCTGGGCCCCCGCAGTCTACGAGGTGCGGGCCTACGGGCCAGCGGACTGAGGTACTTAGAGCCTGCTTCATATCTCTCAAAACGCCATCTGCCGGATCTTTTCCCGCCATGCCTCGTTGGGATCTCTTGAAATAAACACGATTATTCCTGCGAGATCCCGCCTCGCCTGACGGGAAGATCTCTCGTCGATTGGCATTCTTGAGATATGAAGCGGGCTCTTGTGGCGGAAACCGAGACCCATATCCATCAACATCAAATCGAAAGGAAGAATGAACATGAAACTGCGGAAACTCTTTGCGGTGCTCCTTGCGGGCGCCATGTCCCTGTCCCTGCTGGCCGGGTGCGGCAGCGGCGACACCCCGCCCGCCGCCAGTCAGGGCGGAACGCCGGACAGTTCCCAGGCCCCGGAGGGCTCCACCCCGCCGGAGGGGGGCACCGAGATCGTCTGGGCCGGATGGTCCGGCGAGGAGGAGGCCAGCAAGGCCATCTTCCAGCGCATGATGGAGACCTATGAAAAGGCCAGCGGAAACAGCGTGACCTGGGTGGGCTGGACCTGGGCGGACACCGCCCAGCAGCTGCTGATCCGCACCCAGGGCAAGGAGCAGCTGGACCTGGCCCAGACGGACATCGGCATCTTCAACACCGTGGCCGCCGCCGGGGTGCTGGCCGACTGGAACGACATCCTGGGCAAGGACTTCATGGACGCCACCTTCGAGCAGTCCGCCCTCAGCGTGGGCAGCATCGACGGCAAGCAGCTGGGAATGCCCTGGAGCATGGCCTCCATCACCATGGTGTATAACCCGGAGATCCTCTCCGCCGCGGGCTGGGACAAGGTCCCCGCCACCATCGCCGAATTCGAGCAGTGCCTGGCCGACATCAAGGCCGCCGACCCCGACGTGGTGCCCTACGCCGTGTCCACCAAGGACGCCACCTGCGCCGGCGACTTCATGCCCTGGCTGTGGACCTTCGGCGGCGCCATCTTCAACGAGGACGGCAGCGTGGCGCTGAACAGCGAGGCCGCCGTGGCCTGCGTCCAGTGGTATCAGGGCCTGATGGAGAAGGGCTGCATCGCCATGGACACCGGCCGGGGCGAGGCCCGCCAGCTCTTCGCCCAGGGCAAGGTGGCCTTCTATGACGACGCGGTGGTGGCCAAGGGCCAGGCGGTGAACAACGGCGTGGCGCCTGAGGACGTGGTGAACGTGTGCTCCGCCATGCCCCGCCCGGTGCTGAAGCAGGGCGACGCGCCCCAGTCCACCATGTGGGGCCATATGCTGGTGGCTTTCAAGGACTCCGCCCACCAGGCCGAGGCCGCCGAGCTGGCCAAGACCCTCATCAGCGACGAGGTGGCCCTGGACTACTTCGAGAACAACGGCATGCCCCCGGTGACCAAGAGCGCCGCCGGTCTGGACCAGGTGAAAAACGACGCCTATCTCAACGGCTTTTTGAGCTCCACCGCCACCGCCCGCCTGGAGGAGACCGCCCGCATGACCAACGCCAGCGAGATCAAGACCGTCATCACCGAAGAGCTGCAATACGCCCTGCTGGGCCAAAAGACCGCCGAGCAGTGCGTGGCCGACATGGCCGCCCGGCTGGAGGCGCTGTAAGAACCTGTATCCACAACCTCGATCCACCGTCTGGCCGGGTCTTTTCCCCACATGCGGCGTTAAATTTTCTTGAAATAAACCCAATTATTCCTGCGAAAATTTGCCTTGCCTGTGGGAAAGATCCCTCGACCATCCGGCGCTTTCGGCTGTGAATACAGGTTCCAAGCTCCGGCCCGGCACAGCGGTAACAAGAAGGAGCGGTCCCGGCATTTCCCCGCAGGCCGGGGCCGCTCCCCTTTCCGGCGGAACAGGCGCGGCTGACGCGCCAGGAGGTTTTCCATGAACAAGATCAAAAACGTGGGCAGGCTCACCGACGGCCAGGTGGGCGTGGTGCTGATCCTGCCCGGTCTGGCCGTGTTCGCGGCCATCATCCTGTACCCCTTCGTAGACGCCATCCTCATGAGCTTCACCGACCGCTCCATGCTGTATCCGGAATTCCACTGGGTCCGGCTGGAGAACTACGCGAAGGTCTTTTGGGACCCCTATTTCGGCAAGACCCTGGCGACCACCGCTCTGTTCGTGCTGGGGAGCACCGTTTTGCCCTATGTGCTGGGCATGATCTGGGCCATCCTGCTGGACCAGGGCTTCCGGGGAGCGGAGCTGCTGCGGGGAGTCACCCTGGTGAACTGGATCATCCCCGGCACGGCCATCGGCTTTTTGTGGAGCTGGATCTTCAACGGCCAGTACGGCATCCTCAACAGCATCCTCCAGGGGCTGGGGATCCTGGAGACCGGGATCCCCTGGCTGGGCCAGACCGGCACCGCCCTTTTGTGCGTGGTGGTGGCCCGCACCTGGCAGATGCTGCCCTGGTACATGGCCTTTCTCCTGGGCGGCCTGCAAAGCGTCCCCCGGGACCAGATCGAGGCCGCCCATGTGGACGGCTCCAACAACTGGCAGACCTTCTGCCACGTGATCCTGCCCGGGATGCGGCAGACCGCCTTTTTGGTGTTCATCCTGGGGCTCATCGGAAACCTCCAGCACTTCGACCTGCCCTGGACCATGGCCCAGGGCGGCCCCGCCCGGGCCACCACCACCCTGTCCATCGAGGTGTACGCCACCGCGTTCAAAAACTGGAACATGGGCAAGGCGGCCACCATCGGCACCATCTGGGCGGTGCTGCTGGCCTGCTTCAGCTTCGTCTATCTGCGCCGGGTCAACGACTCCGAATGAGGGAGGGGAGAGAGCATGTTTCAAAAGACACGGGCGTTCCGGGCCTTTTTCTGGGTCTCGCTGATCGCGATCGGCTTCTTTGTGTTCTTCCCCCTGCTGTGGATGATCAACACGGCGCTGAAGCCCACCGACCAGACCTTCAGCAGCTACTTTTTCACCGGCCCGCTCACCTTTGACAATATCCTGCACATCCTGGCCGACGCCAAGATCATGACCTACCTGAAAAACAGCCTGATCGTCTCCTTCGGCTCCAGTTTGATGGCCACGGTGGTGTGCTCCTTCGCCGGGTACAGCTTCGCCAAATTCCGCTACCGGGGCAGGAAGTTCGTCATGGGCATGTTCATGATGAGCCAGGCGTTCCCCCAAGCCATCCTGCTGCTGTCCATCTACGCGCTGATGAACCGGCTGGGCCTGCTGGGCAGCTATTGGGCCCTGCTGATCAGCTATGTGGTGTTCACCCTGCCGGTGGGCACCTGGACCCTGAAGAGCTACTTCGACCAGATCCCCGACGCGCTGATGGAGAGCGCCAAGATCGACGGCGCGGGCCACTGGCGGATCATGACCCGCATCATCTTTCCCATGGCGGTGCCCGGCATGATCTCCATCGCCATCTACGGCTTCGTGTGGAGCTGGAACGACCTGCTCTACTCCATGACGCTGGTGACGGATACCTCCCGGCGGACCCTGGCCTCGGGGCTGGTGATGACCTTCCTGGGGGAGGCGTCTACCAACTGGGGGTACATGATGGCGGCGTCCATCGTGGCGGCTATCCCGGTGACCATCATCTTCGTGTTCCTCCAGCGGTATTTCATCCAGGGGCTGACCGCCGGCGCGGTGAAGGGCTGATGGGTGGCTGACCGCCGCGGCGCGGCAGATCCAAAAATGTATCGCTTCGACGGCAACGAGAAAGCAGACCTGCGGATGGCAGGTCTGCTTTTTATATGGCCGCGGCCCGTAAAATCCTTGTTTCAGCAGTAGACGATCCGCCGCTGTGTGTGGTAAAATCAAGACGATCAAACTGAGGGACTATGCGCTGGGCGCGGCTCCCTCACGAGTTTTGGAGGTCATAGCATGAAACGCAGAGTATCAAGCTTCATCATCGCTCTGGCGCTGTGCCTGAACCTGTTCCCCGTGTGGGTGTTTGCCGCCGACACGGGGGCGGGCGGCGGGCTGTGCCCACATCATCCGGAACATACGGATGCGTGCGGGTATGCCGCGCCGGTGTCGGAGCAGGAATGTGCGCATGCTCACGATGACAGCTGCTACACAGCCCAGACGAGCTGTGTCCATCAGCATACGGCCCAGTGCGATCCGGATCTGGATCCGGATGGCGCCGCCGGAGCGGATGGACCGGCTTTGTGCGCGCACGTGTGCACGCAGGACAGCGGCTGCGTCACGCTCACGCCGGCCTGCCCGCATGAGCACGATGATGCCTGCGGCTATGTCCCGGCCGCTCCCGGCGCACCGTGCGGGTTCGACTGCCGGATCTGCCCCATCGAAGATCTGATCGGCAGGCTGCCCCGCAACGTCTCGTCCGGCGACGGGGACCAGGTCCGGGCCCAGCTGGACCAGATCTACGCCTTGTACGGTGAGCTGAGCGCCGATGAGCAGCGGCAGGTGGATCTGTCGCCCTGCGCCGCCCTGCTGGACCAGCTGGACGACATGAGCTCCGAGGTGCTTGATGACAGCCTTCCCGACATGTCCACCATCGACAAGATCTTCCTGGACGCGGACAAGAGCCGTACCTCCCCATATCTGGTGGAAAAGCCCACCATGATAGACACCAAGGGGCATACCCTGACCGCGACGAACTCCAGCGCCATCCAGATCGCCGAAACGGGCGAGCTGTACCTGGCGGGCAAGGTGGTCTCCGAGAAGGGCGCCGGTGTGGAGGTCCAGACTGGCGGCCTGTTGAGCGTCACGGAGCAGGGCACCGCCATCAAGGGCACCACCTATGGTTTGGATGTGGCCTCCGGCGGGAGGGTGCAGCTCTCCGCCGGTACTTACAACGGCAGGACCGCCGCGATCCGGGCAGGGGACGGCGATCTCTCCGCCCTGCTGGCCCAGGGCTACGCCTATTTCGACACAGCCGGCAAGTCCCTCTCGCTGGAGGATGCGGCCGCGGCCAAGACGGTGACGGTGGGCCTGTGCGTGGATCATCCCAACAAGAGCTACGCCCACACCGCCGGGACCACGGAGCACACCTGGACCTGCACGGTGTGCAAGGCGGAAGAGCCGGAGATGTGCACGTTCACCTTCGATGAAACCGGGACCGGGAGCTGCGTGTGCGGCAATGGGATCGAGATCGCCGTGGACGAGAGCGCCCTGGCCGATCTGGTCTATGACGGCACGCTGAAGCCGGGACAGGTGGCCCTCACGGTCACATTGACCGACGGCTCCGACAGGGTGCTGGTAAAGGATACCGATTATAAGGTGGACTTTCAGTCCCGCGTGGACGCGGGCGAGATCACGGTGACGGTCACCGGGATCACCTTCCAGGGGACCTTCACCAAGACGTACCAGGTGAATCAGGACCGGCCCGCCCTGGCGTGGGACACCACCGCCAAGCCCGTCCCAATCGTGGTGGACTATGACGGCGAGGCGGTGGAGGCCAGCACCCCGGAACAGACCAACGATCTCCCGCCGGTGAAGATCAATATCCAATCCACTACGGACGATCTGCAGGGCTTTCTCCAGTATTCCCACAGGAAACAGGGGGAGCCGGACTACACCGACGGCCTGCCCACCAACGCGGGCCGGTATGAGGTGATCGTCAGCCTCCCGGAGATGCAGAATTTCGAGGCCGCCGTCAGCGATCCGATCGAGCTGATCATCAACAAGATCGCCCCGATCGCCACGCCCCCCGCCGCCACAAAGCCGATCTTCAACGGCAGGGCCCAGGAGCTGGTCACGCCCGGCACACGGAAGGACGTGGCGGTGCGGGACGGCGTGGAGATCCAGTTTGCGGAAAACGAAGCCGGGCCCTATTCTGCGGCGATCCCCACCGGCGTCAATGCGGGGAACTATACCGTTTGGTACCGGACCCAGGAGAGCGAGAACTACAACGCGACTCCCGCCACCAAGGTGGACGGCGTCCTGATCCAGCGCAAGCCGCTCACCCCCTTCGTCACCTTGTCCGACTATACCTACCTCTATGACGGCGGCTTCAAGGAACCGAAGGTCACCGTCAAGGACGACGACGACGCGACCGTCCTGCTGGACATCGAGTATCAGGTGACCTACCAGGACAACCGCGACGTGGGCACGGCCAAGGCGGTGGTGGAGGATAAGCCCGGCGGCAACTACGCCATCGATCGTGTGGAGGTGGAGTTCCAGATCACCCAGCGGACCCAGGAGACCCTGTCCATCACCCAAAAGCCCAATTCCGTCACCTATGGGGATGTGTTCACCCTGGGCACTTCCGGCGGCTCGGGCAGCGGCAGCGTCACCTGGGCGATCACCAGCGGCGCGGATGTGGCGAAGGTGGACGCGAACAGCGGCCAGGTCACCGTCACCGGCGACGGCACGGCCACGGTGAAGGCCACCAAGTCCGGCTCGGCGACCCGGGCGGGCAATTACGAGGACGCCACCGACACCTGGACCTTTACCGCGGTGCAAAAGCCTGTCACCGCCATCGTGACGGCGGAGGATAAGCCCTATGACAGCACCAAGGACGCTGCCGTCCACGCCGTGGTGGAGGAGGGTGTTCTGTCCGGGGACGCCGTCACGATCGCCGGCCTCACCGGAACCTTCGACGATGCGGAGGCCGGGGCGGACAAGACCGTGAGGGTGGATACCACCAACGCGCGGATCAGCGGCAATAATTCGGAGCACTACAAGGTCTCCTACTCCAGCACCACCGTCACGGCCACCATCCACAAGGCGGTGGCGGAGATCGCGACGCCCCCGGCCGCCGCAACCTTGACCTATGACGGGACCGCCCAAACGCTGATCGACGCCGGGGCGGAGACCACCCCCGCCAATCTGCCGGTGGAGTACGCCCTGAGTGAGGACGGCCCCTACTCCACCGACCTCCCCAAGGGGACCGCTGCGGGGAACTACACCGTCTGGTACAAGATCCAGGAGACCGCCAACTACACCGGGAAGGCTCCGGCAAGCGTTCCCGTGACGATCGCCAAAAAAGCGGTGACGCCCGCGATCGCGCTGGGCGGCGACGGCTTGCAGACGGACAGCACCGCGACGCCCCCCACCTATTTCTATATCTATGACGGCGCCGCCAAGGAACCGGCGGTCACCCTGACCGAGGCCGGTGGGACGGCGATCCCGGCGGCCGAGTACACAGTGGCCTACCGTAATAATGTGGGGGTGGGCACCGCCACCGTCACCGTCACGGCGAAGGCGGACGGCAATTACTCGTTCCCTGATGTTGAGGAGACCTTTGCGATCCGACAGCGGAAGGCCCAGCTCGTCACCGCCCCGGAGGCGGCGGGAGATCCCCTCACCTACAACACCAGGCCCCAAAGGCTGGTGACCCCGGGCGCGGGGGAGGGCGGCGTCATGGTCTACTCGGTGGATGGGGGCACGACCTATTCCGAGCAGATCCCCACCAAGACCGATGCCGCCGAATACACGGTGCATTATAAGGTGGCGGGCGACGCCAACCACAGCGACTCCGATGTGGGCACGGTGATCGTTACCATCGCCCCGAAGCCGGTGACGGCCACCATCGAGCTGCTGGATGAGAATGGGGATCCCCTGGTCAACTACGTCTATGACGGCAGCGCGAAAAAACCCCGGGTGGTGGTCAAGGACGGCAGCACGGTGATCGCCGCCGGAGAGTACAACGTCATTTACAGTAACAACGTGGACGCAGGAGAGGCCAAGGTCAACATCACCGATAAGCCGGGCGGCAATTACACCGTGACGGGCTCGGCCACCTTCGTGATCGTCAAGACGAACATCGTGTTCACCCAGCCCCCCAGCGCGGCCGCCATCGTCTATGACGGCGCGGCCCATGAGCTGCTCGTCCCCGGCGTGACCAGCGGCGGCGAAGTGCTGTACGCGCTGGGCAGCGCCACCAGCACCTACACCGCCGCGATCCCCCAGGCCACCAAGGCGGGAGACTATACCGTCTATTATAAGGTGGTGGGGGACAAGAACCACAACGACTTTTCGATCACACAAGTGCCCGTGACCATCCAGCGCAAGGAGCTGACCACGATCGGCATCGAGCTGATCCCCGACCGCTTCGAGTACGACGGCACGGTGAAGCTGCCCCAGGTGGTGGTCAAGGACGGAAAGACGGTACTGCCCGAGGAGGAGTACACCTGGACGTGTGACGAGACTTCTCCCACGAACCAGGGCACTTACACCATCACGATCCAGGACGCCACGGGCGGCAACTACGACCTGTCCAAGGCGACCGGCAACACCGCGACCTTCACCATCGGTCAGACCGCCCAGGCGGAGCTGAAGATCGAGGATAAGCCTGCGGACACGGTCTACGGCGATACGTTCACGCTGGGGACCAGCGGGGGGACCAGCTCCAGCGCCGTGACCTGGAAGGTCACGGGCGGCACCGCCGCCGCCGTGAACGAGAACACCGGTGAGGTGACGGTCACAGGGGTGGGCCAGGTCACGATCACGGCCACCAATCCCGGCGACCAGAACTATCTGCCGGTGTCCGACAGCTGGACCTTCACCGCACAGCCCAAGCCGGTGACGGCGGAGGTGACGGTGGCGGGAAAACCCTATGACGGGGGCACCGCCGCCACCGTGGACGCTGTGGCCATCGCCGCCGGCGATCTGGTGGGCGGCGACGTGGTGACCATCGATCCGGCCAGCATCACCGCCGCCTTCGACACCCCAAATGTGGGGACGGACAAGACCGTCACCCTGGATACCTCCAAGGTCCAGGTGACCGGGGCGGACGCGGGCAAATATGACATCAGCTACCCGGAGACGGTGCGCTCGGAGATCACCCAGGCGGCGGCGAGCATCACCACCCTGCCCCAGAAGATCGATCCGCTGACCTACAACAGGGAGGCCCAGGCGCTGGTGACGGCGGGCAAGACCAATGTGGGCTTCCTGGTCTACTCACTGGACGGGACCAGCTTCTCCCCGGAGATCCCCACCGGGACCGGCGCGGGCACTTACACCGTCCATTATAAGGTGGAGGGGACCGCCGACTATACCGGCGTAGCCGAGGCCACGATCGATGTGACCATCGGCCCCAAGAGCATCACGCCCAAGATCGAATTGTCGGAATCGTCCTATGTGTACGACGGCAGTAAGAAAGAGCCCAAGATCACGGTCAAGGACGGAAACGCCGTGATCGAGGAGGAGCAGTACACCGTCGCCTGGGCGGGCACCAAGGGCCAGACAGATGCCGAAATGCTGATCGCAGCCGATACGTATACGGCGACGATCGAAACTGTGGCCAACGGGAATTACACCTTCACCGCCACCGCGGAAGTGACGATCGCCGAGGCCACCCAGGACGCGCTGAAGATCACCGGCAAGCCCGAACATGTCCGCTACGGCGACACGATCGTCACGCTGGATACCACCGGCGGGTCCGGAAACGGGACGGTGAAGTGGAGCCTCACAACGGGCGGGACCAGCTCCACCATCGACCCGGACACGGGCAGGCTCACCGTCAAGGACACCGGATCGATCACGGTCAAGGCGGAGCGGACCGTCCCCAACTATGGGACCGTGTCCGACAGCTGGACCTTCACCGTGGAGCCCAAGCCGGTGACGGCGGTGGTGACGGTGACGGGCAAGACCTATGACAGGACCACGGATGTTGCCGATGGAGCCATCACAGCGGTTGTGAGCACCAGCGATTTGGTGGACTCTGGCGACACCATCACCATCACCGGCCTGACGGGCAGCTACCAGGACGCCGGAGCCGGAACGGGCAAGACGGTCGTGCTGGACAGTACCAATGCGAGCACGACGGCCGATCCCGACAAGTACGCCGTCAGCTATCCCGCCACCGCCCTGGCCGACATCGCGCCCAAGCAGGTCACGGTGACGGTGGAGCTGTCCGGCGACGGCCTGCATACGGATACCACCGCCACGCCCAAGTACTCCTACGACTACGACGGCGCGGAAAAGACCCCCGACGTCACCGTGACGGCGGACGATGGCACGGAGCTGTCGGCGGGCGACTACGATGTGAGCTACGCCAACAACAGGAATGTGGGCCAGGCCACCGTGACGGTGGCGGCGAAGGCGGGCGGCAACTACACCTTCAACGCCGTGGAGGTGAAGTTCACCATCCAGCGCGCGGGCGCGGTGCTGACCTCCACCCCCCAGGCCAAGGACCTGACCTACGACGGGACGGCCCAGGACCTGGTGAGCGTGGGCACCGCCACCGGCGGCACGGTGGTGTACTCGCTGGACAAGGACGATCCGGCTGGATACTCGGAGGCCATCCCCCAGAAAACGAACGCGGGCACCTACATCGTGTATTATAAGGTGCGGGGCGACGCCAACCACGCCGACACCGCCCCCAGCCCGGTGTCCGTCACCATCAAGCCCAAGCCGGTCGACCCGGCCATCACGCTGACGCCGGACCGCGACTATGTCTACGATGGCGCGGCCCACAAGCCCACCGTTACGGTCAAGGACGGCGCGGTCACGATCGCCCCTGCCGAGTATTCCGTATCCTACCGGGACAACGTCAACGCCGGTACGGCGACGGTCACGGTCGGCAACGCCAACGGCGGAAATTACACCGTCAACGGCACGGCGGTGTTCCAGATCGCCAAGGCGGCCCCCGCGGTTACGGCTCCCACGGCGATCGCCGGATTGCAGTACAACGGCGCGGCCCAGGCGCTGGTGACGGCGGGCGGCTCCAACGACGGCACCGTGGTCTACTCGGTGAACGGCGGGAACTATTCCGCCACGGTCCCCACGGCCGTGGCGCGGGGCGCCTATAAAATCCAATACAAGGTGCTGGGCGACGCCAACCACAGCGACACGGCCCCGGTGGAGCTGACGGTGGAGATCGGCAAGAACACGGTGAACGATCCCACCATCTCCCTGTCCTCCAACAGGTTCGTCTACAACAACAGCCCCCAGAGGCCCACCGTCACCGTCTATGACGCCGGCGGCCGTCCGATCCCGGAACAGGAGTACGAGGTGACGATCGCCGGGACCAAAGGAAATGATCTGGTGAATGTGGACACCTACACGGTCACGGTCACGACGCCGGTCAGCTCCAACTACGATATCCAGGGCGTCAATACCCGGGACTATGAGATCGTACCGGCGGACCAGGAGAACATCTCCATCACGGGCACCCAGGCCTTGGTGCGCTACGGCGACGACATCCAGCTGGGCGTCACCGGCGGCGGCGCCGGTGGGACCATCACCTGGACCGTCAAAGGCAAGAACGGTGGCACGATCGACAGCGAGATCGGCGGCACCGGACTGCTCACCGTGCGGGACGTGGGCCCCGTGGTGGTGACGGTGACGTGCTCCAAGGGCGGCAATTACAGCGATGTGTCCGCCGTTTGGGAGTTCAACGCGGGCAAAAAGCCGGTGACGGCGGTGCTGACCGGCGTTGACCGGCCCTATGCGGAGAACGACAGGACGGCCGAGGTGAATGCCGTCGTGCCCCAGCGCGAGCTGGTGTCCGGCGACTCCATCACCATCACCGGCCTGACCGGCGTGTTCGACGACGACAGTGTGGGGACGGACAAAAAGGTGACCGTGGACAGCTCGAGCCCCAGCGTCAGCGGCACCAACGCGGGCAGATACGACATCACCTACCCCGCGGGGACCACCGCGTCCATCCTGGGGGTGGCCGCCACGGTGGATACCAAGCCCGAGCCGGTGTCCTCCCTGACCTACGACGCTGGCCAGGCCCAGGCGCTGGTCACGCCGGGGAGCGCCACCGGCGGCACGATGGTCTATTCGCTGGACGGCACGAGCTTCGCGCCCGGCCTCCCCACGGCCAAAAACGCCGGGACCTACACGGTGTACTTCAAGGCCCAGGGCGACCGGAACCATACGGACAGCGAGGCCGAGAGCGTGCAGGCGACCATCGACAGGCAGGGCGTGACGCCCCAGATCGAGCTGTCGCCCCCCAGAGCCCCCTATGACGGCGGCGTGAAGCGGCCCGATGTCACCCTGCGGGATGCCAAAAACAACGTGATCCCGGCGGGGGAGTACAAGGTCACCTATGTCTCCGACAGCGGCGAGAACTGGACGGACAAGGGCGAATACACGGTGAAGATCGAGGACATCAGCGGCGGGAACTATAGTGTGAGCGAGTCCACGGCCGAGTTCACGATCGATGCCACCGCCCAGGCCCCGCTGGAGATCGTCAACAAGCCCGGCCTGGTCCACTACGGCGACACCTTCACCTTGAGCGCGGTGGGCGGTTCCGGCGGTGAGCAGGTCCAGTGGAGCAGCAGCGATGGGAATATCGCGCAGATCGACGCCAACGGCTTCGTCACCATCAAGGGCACAGGGTCCGCCACCATCACCGCCACCAAGGCGGGGGGCGGCAACTATGACACGGCGACGGCCACCTATCCCCTCAACGCGCTGAGCAAGCCGGTGACGGCGATCGTGACCGCGGACGACAAGGTGTTTGACGGCAAAACGAACGCCGTGATCCATATCACCTGGGAAAATGGCGCTCTGGTGGGGACGGACCAGATCGACACCTCGGACCTGCGCGGAGCGTTTGTGGACGAACACGCCGGGACCAACAAAACGGTGAACGTCACCGGCACGGTCGTCTCCGACGCCACTGCCCAGAAGTACGACATCACCATCCCGTCCACCGCCACCGCGTCCATCCTGAAGGCGGAGGCCACGGCCCCGAACCTGACGGCCAACGACCGGGTGTACGACGGCACGGCCCAGGCCCTGGTGACCGGCGGCAACGACGCCAACACGCTCTACGCCGAGTCCAAGGACGGCGTGTATTCCGCCACGGTGCCCACCAAAATCGACGCGGGGACCTACACGGTTTGGTACAAGGAAAAGGGGGACGCCGACCACAACGACTCCGCGCCCCAGGCGATCCAGGTCACCGTCAGCCGGAAAACCCTGGCGGCGGGCGATGCGAATGTGGAGCTGTCCGGCGGCGGAGTGCAGAAGGATACCGACGGAACATACTACTGCGCGTATGACGGGAGCGAGAAAGAACCCTCTGTTATCATCAAAGACGGTTCGGCCGTCATTCCCGCCGGGGAGTACGCGGTGCGTTACAGCGACAACCGGGACGTGGGCACGGCCACCGTCACCATCACCAGCGAGCCGGGCGGCAATTACGAGGTCAGCGGCAGTGTGCAATTTGAGATCCGCGAGGGCAGCGCGCAGCTGACAAGATCCCCCGAGGCCAAAGACCTGACCTACACCGGGCAGGACCAGGAGCTGGTGACCGTGGGGGCCGCCACCGGCGGCCACATCGAGTACGCGCTGGATGGCGTAACCTACAGCAGGGATATCCCGAAGGCCGCCAACGCGGGCACCTACACTGTGTCTTACAAGGTGGTGGGCGACGACAACCACGCGGACGGCACGACGATGGGGTCCGTCACCGTGACCATCAAGCCGAGGGAGATCGTCAGCCCGAAGATCACGGTGTCCGGCACCTATATCTATGACGGCAACCCGAAGGAGCCGAAGGACACTGACGTCACAGTGGAGGACGGCTCCACGACCATCCCGGACAGCGAGTACACCCTGTCCTACCGGGACAACATCGACGCCGGGACCGCCACGGTGATCGTCACCAACGCCAACGGCGGCAACTACATCGTCAGCGGCACGGCCACCTTTACCATCGCCAAAGCGAGCATCGACCCGGCGGATATCACCGCCCCGACGAGTCTGGGGAACCTGCGCTACAACGGCGCGGAGCAGGCGCTGGCGCAGGCGGGCAGTGCGGACAAAGGCACCATGGTCTACTCTCTGGATCAGAACGGTCCGTATTCCCCGGCCATCCCCACCAAGAAGGACAGGGGCGACTACACCGTTTGGTACAAGGTCCAGGGCGGCGGCAACTACCAGGACAGCACGCCCGCTTCGGTGACCGCCTCCATCATCCCCAACGAAGTGACCAAGCCCACCATCCAGGTGACGCCGCCGTCGGTGACCTTCAACGGGGAGAGGCAGGAGCCCACGGTGGCCGTCCAGGACGACAGCGGCCTTCCCATCGACGGCAGTGAGTACAGTGTGACCTATACGGACGCCAACGACGCCCCCGTCACCGGCCCGACAAATGTGGGCGAATACACCTTGACCATCACCGCGGCCACGGGCAATTACACCTTTACGGCCAATTGTACCGCCACGTTCGAGATCGTCCCGGCGGGGCAGACGCCGCTGATCATCACCGGCACCCGGGAGCGGGTCTATTACGGCGACACGATCCAGCTGGACACCACCGGCGGCAACGGCACAGTGACCTGGAGCATCGACAACAATACGCTGGCGGGCATCACCGCCGACGGACTGCTCACCATCAAGGGCGTGGGGCAGGTCGTGGTCACCGCCACCAGCTCCGCCTCCGGCTACGCCGACCAGACCGCCACTTGGCGGCTCCACGCGGAGAAGAAGCCGGTGACGGCCGTTGTGACGGCGGCGGCAAAGACCTATGACGGGAATACCACCGCCGACGTGACCGCCACCCTGCAAAGCGGCGACCTGGTGGACGGCGACACCGTTACCATCAAGCTGAAGGGCAGCTTCGAGGACCCCAACGCCGGAACGGACAAGAAGGTGATCGTTGACAGCACGGCTCCGGACTTCACCGGCAGCACGGGCCATGAGAACTACCAGATCGCCTACCCCCGCACCACCACCGCGTCGATCCTCAAGGCGCAGGTGACGGATTTGGAAGCGCCCGAGGCGGCGGCCGGTCTGACGTACACCGGCGATCCTCAGGCCCTGGTGGCGGAGGGATCGGCCACAGGCGGCGTCATGGAGTACTCGCTGGACGGCAAGACCTATTCCCCCAGCCTGCCCACCGGCACCAACGCGGGCAGTTATGAGATCTGGTACCGGGTGAAGGGCGACGGCAATCACGAGGACACGGCGGGCGAGAAGCTGGCCGCCCCGGTGAAGATCGCCCGGCAGACGGTGGCCGAGACCGATCTGATCGTCGAGTTCACGCCCCCCGGGGCCTCCTACGACGGCCAGGTGCACCGGCCGTCGGTGACGGTGATGGATGCCGGAGGCCGCACGATCCCGGCGTCGGAGTACAGCGTGGGCTATGGCGCCACGGACTGGACGGGCGTTGGAACGCACACGGTCACCATCACCAACAAAACAGGGGGCAACTACGTTATCCCCGAGAAGAGCGCGGTCTTTGAGATCCTCGTGGCGGGGCAGGACCCGCTGTCCATCGTGGGCCAGCCCGGCGCGGTCCGGTACGGCGACACCTTCACCCTCAGCACATCGGGCGGTTCCGGCACGGGGGCGGTGAGCTGGACGAGCAGCGACACCACTGTGGCGGCCATCGACCAAAACGGCCTGGTGCGTGTCCTCACGTCCGGCGGCCCGGTGACCATCACGGCCACCAAGGCGGC
This sequence comes from uncultured Oscillospiraceae bacterium, assembly GCA_910588495.1. Taxonomy (GTDB): domain Bacteria; phylum Bacillota; class Clostridia; order Oscillospirales; family Oscillospiraceae; genus Enterenecus. The sequence goes on from CAJUPU010000033.1 coordinate 18,767, forward strand.
GGGCGGCGGCTTCGGCGCAATGACGGCCACCTGGACGTTCAGCGCGGGAAAACGGTCCGTCACCCCCGTGGTGACCGCGGACGACAAGGTGTTTGACGGCAACGTGAACGCCAGCCTCCACGCCGCCTGGAAGGACGGCGACCTGCTGCCCGACGATACCATCGACCTTACGTCCCTGTCCGGGACCTTCAGCGACCCCAATGTGGGGACGAACAAGACCGTGAGGATCTCCGGCACGGCGCCCGCAAGCGACAAGTACGCGATCAGCATCCCCGCCACCACCACGGCGTCCATCACCCCCAAGCCTGCCACCGTGACCGGCGTGGCCCCGAATACGGATCTGGTGTACACCGGCCGCCCGCTGGAGCTGGTCACCGAGGGCAGCGCAGACGGCGGCAACGTGGCCTATTCCCGGGACGGCGTCAGCTACACGCTGGAGGTGCCCACGGGGACCAAGGCGGGGGAATACTCGGTGTGGTACAAGGCCCTGGCCGGTGAGAACCACAAGGACAGCGCCGCGGTGAAGGTGATCGTGACCATCGAGCCCAAGGAGGTGACGGCCCCGACGATCGAGCTGTCCAGCGACAGCTTCGACTACGACGGCACCGCCAAGCGGCCCGACGTGGTGGTCAAGGATGGCAGTACCGTGATCGCGCCCAGCGAGTACACGGTGAGCTACCAGAACAACACGGCGGTGGGCGACGCCACCGTCACCATCACCGACGCCGAGGGCGGCAACTACACCGTCAGTGGGACGAAAAACTTCACCATCAAGGCGGGGACCGCCGCCCTGAAGGACCTGCCCCAGCCCAGAGAGCTGACCTACACCGGCTCGCTCCAGCAGCTGGTGACCCCCGGCACCGCGGTCAACGGCCGCGTGGTGTACGCTCTGGATGAGGGCGGCCCCTACAGCGCGTCGATCCCCAGAGGGAAAGATGCGGGCGACTATGAGGTCTGGTACAAGGTGCAGGGCGACAACGGCGCCGCCGACACCGAGCCGGATTTGGTGACGGTGACGATTCAGCCGAAGCAGGTGGATCCCATGGATCTCACCGTCCTGCTGAACAACCAGTACGCCTATTCGACCACGTATACCGGCAGTCCCATAACGCCTGCCCCCACCGTGATCCTGGGCGGCCAGACGCTCACTGTGGGCTCTTATCTGCCCATCTACAGCAATAACACCAACGTGGGCACCGCCACGGTCACCGTGCAGAGCATGGGGGACGGCAACTACCGGTTCTTCAAGGCGGTCACCTTCGAGATCACCAAGGGCAAGGCGAAATTCTTGGCGCGGCCAACGGCCAAAGGGGGTCTGGTCTACACGGGAGAGGCCCAGGAGTTGGTGACAAAAGGATTCGCTACGGACGGCCTTGTGCTCTATTCCACGGATGGCTACACCTATTCCCTCTCGATCCCCAAAGCGGTGGAGCAGGGCGAACACTACGTCATTGCCAAGGTGCAGGGCAATGCGATGTTGGAGGACAGCGACCCTGTGATCCTCACCGTGACGATCGGCACGAACAACGTGGCAAATCCCAAGGTGGTCCTGTCCGCCAACCAGATGACCTACACCGGCAAGGAGCTGAAGCCCACCGTCACCGTGGCCGACGACGACAACAGGCCGATCCCGGCCGGTGAGTACACCGTGACCTACAGTAACAATATCGATGTGGGCACCGCCACGGTGGAGATCGCCAGCAGGGGGGACAACTACAGCTTTACTGCCAGCGCCAACTTTACGATCGTGGGCGCGGACCAGCCCGCCCTGACCATCACCGGCAAGCAGGACGCGGTCTACTACGGCGACACGATCCAGCTGGGGGTCAGCGGCCCCGGGACGGGAGCGGTGACCTGGGCGAGCAGCGACACCGCTGTGGCCGACATCGGCCAAAACGGCGTGGCGACCGTCAAGAAGGCGGGCAGCGCCACCATCACGGCCACCATGGCGGCGGCCGGCGGCTACAAAGAGGCCACCGGGACCTGGACGTTCCTGGCCAAAGCGAAGCCGGTGACGGCGGTGGTGTCGGCGGCGGATAAGCCCTACGACGGCGATACGACGGCTGATTTGACCGTGGCCGTCAGCGGCCTGGTGGGCTCCGATACCGTTACCGTGACCGCGGTAGGACATTTCGCGGATGCGGCGGTGGGGACCAACAAGACCGTGTTCATCGAGAGCCCGACGGTCGCGGACGAGGTCAGGGCAAAATACGACATCAGCTGGCCCGCCGCTACCACGGCGTCCATCACCCCCAAGCCCGCCACTGTGACCGGCGTGACCCCGAGGGAGGATCTGGTGTACAACGGCAGCGCGCAGGAGCTGGTCAGCCCCGGCACGGCGGAGGGCGGAAACCTGGCCTATTCCCTGGACGGCGGAAGCTATGCCTTCGCCATCCCCAAGGGTACGGATGCGGGCAGCTACACCGTCTGGTACAAGGTGGCGGCCAGCGACGGGAACCACAAGGACAGCGCCCCCCAAAAGGTGGACGTGACCATCGGCGTGAACACCGATACGCCCACCGTCCTGTGCACCCAGGACACGTTCCGCTATGACGGCACGGAAAAGACCCCCGACGTGGTGGTCCGGGACGGCAGCGGCCGCATCATCCCGGAGAGCGAGTATACCGTGACGCTTCCCACGTCCCGGATCGCGGTGGGCGAGTACACCTTCACCGTCACAGACAAGACGGGCGGCAATTACGAGTTCAGCGATAGCGTGACCAGGAAATTCCAGATCGTGTCGGCCATCCAGAACCCCCTGTCCATCACCGACAGGCCCGCCAATGTCCACTACGGCGATACCTTCTGCCTGAGTGCCATAGGCGGCTCCGGCGGCGGCGCGGTCGTGTGGAGCGTCAAGGAAGGCAGCGGCGTCGCCACGATCGACCAAAACGGCGTGGTGACCGTGAAAGGCACCGGCGGATTCACCGTTGAGGCCTACCGGGCCGCCGCGGACGGCTATGACAAGTCCAACACGGTCATCGCCCCCTTTGATGCCAAGGCGAAGCCTGTGTCCCCGGTGGTGACCGCCAAAGACAAGAAGTATGACGGGAACCAGAACGCGGATCTGAGCGCGTCCTGGAAAAGCGGCGACCTGGTGGGCGATGATGAGCTCATACTCACCGTGACCGGCCGATTCGACTCGCCCGACGCGGGCGCGAACAAGCGGGTGGAGATCGTGGGCCATCTTGTTACAGGCGCCAACGAGGACAAGTACGTGATCACCTGGCCCGACAGCACCACGGCGTCGATCCACAAGGTGGACGCCAAGCTGGCCACCCTGCCGTCCGATCCCGGCCTGACCTACAACGGCAGCGCGCAGCCCCTTGTGACCGGCGGCACGACCGTTGGCAACATCGGCGAGATCGAGTACAGCCTGAGCCAGAACGGCGCGTATTCCCCGGCCATCCCCACCGGCACCGACGCCGGGTCGTACACCGTTTGGTACCGGGTGGCGGACAGCGTGAACTACACGGGCATTGCCGCCGCGTCCATCCAGGTGACGATCGGCAAGGCGACGCCCACCATCAGCACGGCGCCCACGGCGTCCGGCAGCGCGGGACAGAAGTTGAGCGACGTGGAATTTAGCGGCGGCGCCATGAGTGTGGATGGCACCTTTGCCTGGACCGACCCCACCGCAGTCGTTGAGGCCGGAAAGGGGTATGAGGTGACTTTCACGCCCACGGACACCGACAACTACACCACGGCCACCTGCACGGTGGTGGTGCTGGCCGGATCCACCTCGACCCCCGGCGGGAGCAGCCCCAGCGGCGGAAGTTCCGGCGGCGGAAGTCCCAGCGGCGGCGCGGGCACGGGCGGCACATCGACGCAGACCACCGTTCAGAACGGCACGGCCAGCACTGTGGTCAGCGCTGCGGACGGCAGCAAATTGGTAAAGGAGGCGGTGGAGAGCCAGAGCCAAGCTATCGTGATCAAGCCGGAGATCTCCGGCACCGTGACCAAGACCCAGGTGTCGATCCCGGCCTCCACGGTGAGCCAGATCCAGCGGGAGACCGGCGCGGCGCTCACCATATCCACCCCCATTGCCGAGACCACCATCCCCCACGAGGCGCTGGACGCCCTGGGCCGGGAGGGCGGCACCGTCAGCGTGGCCGCCGAGCAGACGGGGCAGTCGGTGGCGCTGACCCTGACCGCAGGGGGCAAGAACGTGGAACGGGTCCCCGGCGGCCTGACCCTCACCGTCCCGGCGGAGAACGCCGGGCCCGGCACCGTGGCGGTGCTGGTCCATGAGGACGGCACTCGGGAGACGATCCAGAAGAGCGTGGTGGAAAACGGAGCGGTGAGCATCCCGCTGGACGGCCCCGCCACGGTGGAGATCGTGGACAACAGCAAGGCGTTTGCCGATGTGGCGCCCACGGACTGGGCGGCGGACGCCGTGGCCTTCGCCAGCGCCCGCGAGCTGTTCAGCGGAACCAGCGAGACCACCTTCAGCCCGGAGCAGACCATGAGCCGGGGAATGCTGGCCACAGTGCTCTACCGGCTGGAGGGCCAGCCGGACCAGGCGCTGACTATGGAGGACCTGAGGCGCGGCTACAGCGACGTCAGCAGCGAAGAGTGGTACGCCGACGGCATCGCCTGGGCTGCGGAGAACGGCATCGTGAACGGGTATGGGGACGATCGATTCGGCCCCAACGACAGTGTCACCCGGGAACAGTTCGTGGTCATGCTCTGGCGGTACGCGGGCAGTCCCGAGGCGAAGAGCGACCGGGCCCTCGCCTTCACGGATGCGGACCAGGCCAGCGGCTACGCCCTGGAGGCGCTGCGCTGGGCCGTGGAGAACGGCGTGCTGAACGGCCACGGCAACGGCCGGCTTGCCCCCGGCGGCACGGCGACCCGGGCCGAGGCGGCGCAAATGCTGAAGAACTTCATGGAAAACACCTGATAGAGGGCCGGATCCACATCTGACCAGGCCCAACGGCAAAGACCGCCCTGTGCCGGAAACCGGCGCAGGGCGGTCGATCTGTTTTGAGGGGGGAGGGCCTTGCCGTCCGGTCAAGCCTTGGCGCGCAGACCGGAACGCTCAGGCCAGGAGGCGGGGTCTCCTAAAAGGAGTCTTGACAACAGAAGTTAGCGGTGGTAAACTAACGGCGTTCCGGTGATCGGCGAAAACCGATCGACGTGGAAAGAAGATGAGGAAATGCCGCCGCTGACAATGGAACGCCCAGGGGAGGCCGTCACGACCGGCAAGATCTCCGGCGGGGAGGAGGCCCGGGGCAAAATGCCCATCGTGGGCCCGTCCGCCGGGGCGCTGTCCGGCGGCTCCGCCCCGGCCGCCGCGAGGCGGCCAATTTGGAAAGGAGTGCTTGACCATGCCCGCTGTCTTGGGAAACATCATCGTGACCGCCGCGCTGGCTGCCGCCGTGGCCTTGGCCGTCCGGTCCCTGCGGAGATCCCGCAGGTCCGGCGGAGGGTGCGGCGGAAACTGCGGCAGCTGCCGAGGCTGCCACTGAGAGGCCCCGCCGATAGCCTCAAGGCACCTCTTGGCCTGCGCAGCCGGATCCCGGTCCAAAGCAGGGCCCCAGCCTCGTCTCAGAGGCTGGGGCCCTGTTCTGCCCAAAGGCGCGGCGCTGTGTGACAACATCACGGAAGCGGGCGGCGGGGCCTGCTATGATAAGGCCATCCAAATAAAAGCCAGGAGGGCAAACTGATGAGCACTGTCAACATCGATCGAAACAATTTTTCCCAGGAGGTCATGGAGTCCGACCGGCCGGTGCTGCTGGATTTCTGGGCGCCCTGGTGCGGGCCCTGCCGCATGGTGGGCCCCGTGGTGGACGAGATCGCCCGGGAGCGGGCCGACATCAAGGTGGGCAAGGTCAACGTGGATGAGCAGCCGGAGCTGGCGGGGCGGTTCGGCGTGATGGCCATCCCCACGCTGGTGGTGATAAGGGACGGGAAGGTCGTGGATCAGGCGGCGGGCGCCAGGCCCAAGGCCCAGATCCTGGCCATGCTGTAAGGGGGCGGGGATATGAAGGTAGTCATCGTGGGCGGCGTGGCGGGAGGCGCCACGGCCGCGGCCCGGATCCGCCGTCTGGACGAGGAGGCCCAGATCGTGGTCTTTGAGCGCTCGGGCCACATCTCCTACGCCAACTGCGGCCTGCCCTATTACATCGGCGGCGCGATCGGCGACCCCGCCGCCCTCACCCTCCAGACGCCGGAGAGCTTTTACGCCCGGTTCCGGGTGGATATGCGGGTCCTCCACGAGGTCACCGCCCTCCACCCGGAGCGGAAAACGGTGTCGGTGAAGGACCTGACCACCGGGGAGTCGTTCGAAGAGCCCTACGACAAGCTGATCCTCTCCCCGGGGGCCAGGCCCACCCAGCCCAAACTGCCCGGGGTGGGGCTGGGCAGGGTGTTCACCCTGCGCACGGTGGAGGACACCCTCCGGATCAAAGAGCACATCCGGAGGGAGCGGCCCCGGTCCGCCGTGCTGGCGGGGGGCGGCTTCATCGGCTTGGAGCTGGCGGAGAACCTGCGGGAGCTGGGGCTGGAGGTCACCATCGTTCAGCGGCCCAGGCAGCTGATGAGCCCCTTCGACCCGGACATGGCGGCCTTCCTCCACAGCCAGGTGCGAAGCCACAAGATCGGGCTGGCCCTGGGCCGCACGGTGGAGGGCTTCCGGGAGCGGGAGGGCGGCGTGGACGTGCTGCTCAAAGACGAGCCCTCCCTCCACGCCGACATGGTGGTGCTGGCGATCGGCGTCACCCCGGACACCGCCCTGGCCCGGGCAGCGGGGCTGGAGCTGGGGGTCAAGGGCGCGATCGTGGTCAACGACCGGATGGAGACCTCCGCCCCCCACATCTACGCCGTGGGCGACGCCGTTCAGGTGAAGCACTATGTCACCGGGGAGGACACGGTGATCGCCTTGGCCGGGCCGGCCAACAAACAGGGCCGGATCGCGGCGGACAACGTGTGCGGCGGCGACAGCCGCTATCCGGGCAGCCAGGGCAGCAGCGTGATCAAGATCTTCGAGATGACCGCGGCGTCCACCGGCGTCAACGAGACCCACGCCAAGCAGCTGGGGCTGGACGTGGACAAGGTGCTGCTCTCCCCCATGAGCCACGCGGGCTACTACCCCGGCGGGCAGGTGATGACCATGAAGGTGGTCTTTGAAAAGGGCACCTTTCGCCTCCTGGGGGCCCAGATCGTGGGCTATGAGGGGGTAGACAAGCGGATCGACGTGCTGGCCGCCGCCATCCACGCCGGGCTGAAGGCGACCGAGCTGAAGGACCTGGACCTGGCCTACGCTCCCCCCTATTCCTCCGCCAAAGACCCGGTGAACATGGCGGGGTATATGATCGACAACCTGGCCCGGGGCGTGGTCAAACAGTTCCACGCGGAGGACATCCCCGCCCTGCCCCGGGACGGCAGCGTCACCCTGCTGGACGTGAGGACTCCCGCCGAATACGGCCGGGGCCGCGTCGAGGGGTTCCGGAACATTCCGGTGGACGCTCTGCGGGAGCGGTTGGGGGAGCTGGAGGCGGGCAGGCCGGTGTACGTCATGTGCCAGAGCGGCCTGCGCAGCTACATCGCCTGCCGGATTCTGGCCGGGCACGGTTTCGAGACCTATAACCTCTCCGGCGGGTTCCGGTGCTGCGAGGCGGCAGCCAGCGACCGCCGCCTGATCCAGCGCTGCGCGCCCTGCGGCATGGACCAGTGAGGGCAAGGCCCCCTCCCGCCCCCGCCGGGGGTGGGAGGGGGCCTTGCTCACGCGTCCCGCAGGGCGGCCAGCTTCGCCTCGTCCAGGATCTCCACCGCGCCCCGGGCCAGCTTTACCATGCCCTCGCCCTGGAAGTAGCGGAGCATCCGGGTGATCACCTCCCGGTGGGTGCCCAGGTGGTTGGCGATGGTCTCGTGGGTGATCTTCAGCAGCTTGGCCTCCTCGATGGCGGACTCCTCCAGCAGGAAGGCGGCCACCCGCTTGTCCAGGCTCCTCCACATGATCTGCTCGATCAGCCACATGACCTCGGAGAACCGGGCGGCCATCACCTCGTTGGTGTAGTTGGCGGCGGGGGCGGACTGGTCCATCACCTGCCGGTAGACCTCCGCGGGGATCGCCCACAGCCGGGTGTCCTTCTCCGCCTGGATGGTGAGCTCGAACTGGGCGCTGCGCAGCATACAAGAGGCGGAGAACAGGCACAGGTCCCGGTCGAACAGGCGGTATACCGTGATCTCCCGGCCCTCCTCCGAGAGGATGCAGGCCCGGAGCTGGCCTGAGCGCACCAGCAGCAGCCCGGTGCAGTCCGCGTCCCCGTTGTGGAGCACGGCCCCCTTTTTCACCTCGCGCCGGACCGCGCCGCCCAAGATCAGCTCCTGCTGGGCGGGGGCCAACTGGTCCCAGATGGGGAAATAGCTTGGAAGGTCCATACACCTCCCCCTTTCACAAGGCCAGTATAGGCCATCCTGGGGCTGATGTCAAAGGAAACGTGGGGCAAAGCGCCGCCCCGGAGGATTTTCGTAAATCTTAGATTGCGCGCCGCCTCTCCGCGGTGTATAATGGCCGGGAGGGGTTGCGGCCCCCATACGATCGAGGAGGGATACAGATGCGTTACAATATCACCGGCGAGCCCATGCCCGTGGTCATCTGCGACGTGGAGGCCAACGAGTCCATGATCACCGAAAAGGGATCCATGGTGTGGATGTCCCCCAACATGGAGATGCAGACCAGCGCGGGCGGCCTGGGCAAGGCCTTCGGCCGGATGTTCTCCGGGGAGTCCATGTTCCAGAACATCTACACAGCCCGGGGCGGCCCGGGCATGATCGCCTTCGCGTCCAGCTTCCCCGGCTCCATCCGGGCGGTGGACATCACCCCGGAGCGGCCCATCGTGGTGCAGAAATCGGGCTTTTTGGCCTCGGAGGCCGGGGTGGAGCTGTCGGTGTTCTTCCAGAAGAAGGGGATGGCCGGCTTCTTCGGCGGCGAGGGCTTCATTTTGCAGAAGCTGTCCGGCTACGGAACCGCCTTTTTGGAGATCGACGGCTCCGCCGTGGAGTACACCCTCCAGCCGGGGCAGCAGATCGTCGTTGACACCGGCAACCTGGCCATGCTGGACGCCACCTGCACCGTGGATGTGAAGTCGGTGAAGGGGGTCAAGAACATGCTGTTCGGCGGCGAGGGGCTGTTCAACACCGTGGTCACCGGCCCGGGCCGGGTGGTGCTCCAGACCATGCCTATCAGCAACTTCGCCATGTCCATCGCGTCCATCCTGCCGTCGAAATAGGATCTCGTCCCCCGCCGCTTCGCGGCGGGGGCTTTTTCCGCCCTGCCCTTGACGGTCCGGCCCCTTGTGGAGTATACTAAGGCTATAATGCGCGTGATAGCGCCTGTTTTTCCCCGTGCCCGGATGGATCTCGACAGGACCGCCCAGGATCCGACGGATGGCGCGGGGGCCATCACATCACAGCGAGGTGCAGCTATGGCAAGATCTACCCCAAAACAGCAGTACGGCAACGACTCCATCTCCGCCCTGAAGGGGGCGGACCGGGTGCGCAAGCGCCCCGGCGTGATCTTCGGCTCCGACGGGCTGGAGGGGTGCGAGCACGCTGTGTTCGAGATCCTCTCCAACGCCATCGACGAGGCTCGGGAGGGCCACGGAGATCTGATCACCGTCACCCGGTATGAGGACCGGTCCATCGAGGTGGAGGATTTCGGCCGGGGCTGCCCGGTGGACTGGAACGAGGCGGAGGGCCGCTATAACTGGGAACTGGTGTTCTGCGAGCTGTACGCCGGAGGCAAGTACAAGGAGGACGGCGGGGACAATTACGAGTACTCCCTGGGGCTCAACGGCCTTGGCTCCTGCGCTACCCAGTACGCCAGCGAGTATTTCGACGCGGTGATCTACCGGGACGGCTTCAAGTACACCCTCCACTTCGAGAAGGGCGAGATCGTGGGGGAGATGAAAAAGGAGCCGGCCGACCGGAAAAAGACCGGATCCAGATTCCGCTGGAAGCCCGATCTGGACGTGTTCACCGACATCGACATCCCGGTGGACTACTACACCGACGTGATGAAGCGCCAGGCAGTGGTCAACGCGGGCGTGACATTCCGTTTCCGGAACCAGACCGGCGGGAAGTTCGAGACGACGGACTTCCGCTACGAGAACGGCATCATCGACTACGTCACCGAGCTGGCGGGCGAGGACCCCCTCACCGCCCCGGTGTTCTGGCAGGCGGAGCGCCGGGGGAGGGACCGGGCGGACAAGGGCGAGTACAAGGTGAAGCTGTCGGTGGCCTTCTGCTTCTCCAACCGGGTGCAGCTCATCGAGCACTACCACAACTCCTCCTGGCTGGAGCACGGCGGATCGCCGGAAAAGGCCATGCGGCTGGCCTTTGTGTCTGCCATCGACGGCTGGCTGAAGCAGAACGGCAAGTACCAGAAGAACGAGGCCAAGGTGACCTGGGCGGACATCCAGGACGCTCTGGTGCTGGTGAGCAGCAACTTCTCCACCCAGACCAGCTATGAGAACCAGACCAAGAAGTCCATCACCAACCGGTTCGTCCAGGACGCCATGGCCGACTTCCTCAAGAGCCAGCTGGAGGTCTATTTCATCGAGAACCCTCTGGACGCGGAAAAGATCGCCGGACAGGTGCTGGTGAACAAGCGCTCCCGGGAGACGGCGGAAAAGACCCGGCTGGGGATCAAAAAGAAGCTGTCCGGGTCGGTGGACATCTCCAACCGGGTGCAGAAGTTCGTGGACTGCCGCACCAAGGACGTGGACAAGCGGGAGCTGTACATCGTGGAGGGCGACTCCGCCATGGGGGCGGTGAAGCTGAGCCGGGACGCGGAGTTCCAGGGCATCATGCCCGTCCGGGGCAAGATCCTCAACTGCCTCAAGGCGGACTACGCCCGCATCTTCAAAAGCGAGATCATCACCGACCTGCTGAAGGTGATGGGCTGCGGGGTGGAGGTCAAGGACAAGCACGTGAAGGACCTGAACGCCTTCGACCTGGACAACCTGCGCTGGAGCAAGATCGTGATCTGCACCGACGGCGACGAGGACGGCTTCCAGATCCGCACCCTGATCCTGGCCATGCTGTACCGCCTCACCCCCACCCTGATCGAAAAGGGATACGTCTACATCGCCGAGTCCCCCCTGTACGAGATCACCTATAAGGAAAAGACCTGGTTCGCCTACTCGGACAAGGAGCGCAACGAGATCGCCGCCTCCCTGGAGGGCAAAAAGTTCGATGTCCAGCGCTCCAAGGGGCTGGGCGAGAACGAGCCGGACATGATGTGGCTGACCACCATGAGCCCGGACACCCGGAGGCTGATCAAGGTGGTGCCCGAGGACGTGGAGCGCACCGCCCAGATCTTCGAGATGTTTTTGGGCAACGACCTCCAGGGCCGGAAGGAGCATATCGCGGACAGCGGGTATAAGTATCTGGATATGGCGGATATCTCATAGAAGCGCGGAGAAGCGGACAGCGAGGGAGCTTGGACCGAAGCGGAGGCCGAGCGGAGGGCAGCATAGCTGCCCGCAGACCAGGCCGAGTCGGAGGGAAAGCGACCGAACGTCCTGGCCGCTTCGCAGCGTGACAACACCGAAGCGCGGAGCCGTTGCGAACAGGCGAAGCGTGACAAAAAAGAACGGAAAATTTTTCAAGATCCTCTTGACCTTCCACCTGCTGGAAGGTGTATGCTGGACCCAGGGAGAGAGGCGAGCCCATCATAAAAAGGACGCGGAAGCCTCTTGATCCAGTGCTCCAACGCCGCGGGGCGGCGTAACATAGAAGCGACCTGAATTTGCGTGAAAAGGAGGAACTTAGCATGAAGAAACTGACAGCGATCCTGTTGTCCCTGGTGCTGGCCCTGTCCCTGGCGGTCCCCGCTTTGGCGGCCCCGGCGGACGGCGTCTACACGGTGGACGGCGAGCCGGTGCCCACCTACGCCCCGGGAGGGTCGGTGTTCGTGCCGGTCCTGCCGGAGGCGTCCGCCGATGAAGTCCTGGGCATCATCGGCGGCGCGGACGGCCCCACCGCCATCGTCACCACCCCGGTGGACTGGGGCGTGGTGCTGGACCAGTCCTACATGGACCCGGACGCCGCCATCCAGTGGTTCACGGAAAAGCATCCGGAGCGGGTGGCGGAGCTGCGCGCCAACGTCAAGGACTTCTACGAACAGGAGTATGGTGAATACTGGACGGTCGAGCAGTACATGGAAGAGTTCGGGGTGACCGAGGAGGAGTTCCTGGCGGAAATGGTGGAGGAACAGCTCCTGCGGCTGTACTTCGACGAGGGCGGGCAGTGGATCGCCCAGATGCAGAAGGAGGCCCTGGGCGGCGTTGTGGGCCAGCTGGGCGTGATCGTCAACGGGAAATACGTCCAGTTCCCCGACGCCATCCCGGAGTCGAATGACGGCACCACTATGGTCCCCGTCCGGGCCCTGGTGGAGGCCCTGGGCGGCGAGGTGGACTACGAGTTTGCGGACCAGAAAGACTCTGTGCGGCTCTTCATCGACAAGTATACAATCGATTTTACCATTGGCGGCACCACTGCGGTAAGGCATACTCGCGGCACCGATACCGGTGAAGATGATAAGACCATCGAGATGGACTGCGCGCCCTACATCAAGGACGGCCGCACCTATGTCCCCGTGCGCTTCATCGGCGAGGTCCTGGGCTATGAGGTGGGCTGGGACCCGCTGTACCAGACCGTGGTGCTGATGGACCGGGCCGCCCTGGCGGCCGAGATCGACCAGGACTTCACCATCCTCAACAAGGTCCAGGCCAACAAGAGCATCAGCATGGAAGAGGGCAAGAATTATCAGGCCGACATGAAGGGGACCGTCTCCCTCACCCGCTTCGACACCCTGAACGGCAGCAAGACCTACAAGGCGGACCTCACCGCCAAGCAGCTGTTCAACACCGAGGCCGCCAGCGCCCAGCTGTCCCTCAAGCTGTCCGGCAATGTGATGGACGAGCTGATCGGGTATCTCATCAGCTCCAACTCCCCCGAGGAGGACATTGCCGCTGTGCGGGAGCAGATGGAGACGGTGCTGGACACCCTGGAGGACATGGAGGTCATCCTCACCCGGGAGGGCCCGGGCTGGTTCCGGGCCGCCGCGCTGGACGGGCTGGCCGGGAAGGACGACGTGTGGCTGGGCTTCGACCTGGGCGGGGAGCTGGGCGAGCTGTCCTTTGCCAGCGCGGGCGAGGCGACCCTCGGCAGCGTGCTGGCCTATATGGCGGACAAGGACTCCGCCCCCCATTACCAGAGCGTGCTGGGGATGGCGGACCTGATGGCCGGTCTCTACAGCGACGATAAGTTCACCACCACCGGCGGCATCTCCACCCTCACCATCGACCTGGACACCCTGCTGGGGCTGTACGACGGCCTGGAGCTCAGTGAGGAGGACATCGCCGAGGCCAAGGCCGCCTTCAAGGAGTACAAGATCGTCATGAAGGTGGACGCCAAGGGCGGGGCCGAGATGAGCGTCATCATGGAGACCGCCGCCCAGCAGGGCATGCCCGGCATGAGGATCGCCATGGACATCACACAGGCCGGCGGGAACCTGGACATGACCATGAAGTACCACATCGCCAACCTGGGGGAGATGGAGCTCACCCTCACCTCCACCCAGAAGGCCGCCTCCGACGGGCCCATGACCCAGCCCCCCGAGGGGGCCACCGTGGTGGACGCGGCCGTACCGTTCGAATTCTGATCTTACCGCGCCAAAGCCCTCCCCCGGCCGGGGGAGGGCGGCGCGGCTGTCCCGCAAACTGAGAGTAAGGACTGATCCATTTGGCTAAGAAGAAGGCCCCGGAGCAGAAGGGCCCCAAAAAGGTAAACAACCCCAATGTCATGGGCCTGCGGGCCCAGGTGCTGGAGCAGCCCATCACCCAGACGCTGGAGCTCAACTATATGCCCTACGCCATGTCGGTAATCGTCTCCCGGGCCATCCCGGAGATCGACGGCTTCAAGCCCTCCCACCGGAAGCTACTGTACACCATGTACCAGATGAAGCTGCTGGGGGGCTCCCGCACCAAGTCCGCCAACGTGGTGGGGGCCACCATGAAGCTCAACCCCCACGGAGACGCCGCCATCTACGACACCATGGTGCGCCTCAGCCGGGGCTACGGGGCCCTTTTGCACCCGCTAGTGGACTCCAAGGGCAATTTCGGCAAGGTGTACTCCAGGGACATGGCCTGGGCGGCCTCCCGGTACACCGAGGTGCGGCTGGACCCCATCTGCCAGGAGCTGTTCCGGGACATCGACCAGGACGCGGTGGACTTCGTCCCCAACTACGACGGCAAGCTCACCGAGCCCACCCTGCTGCCCACCACCTTCCCCAACGTGCTGGTGAGCGCCAACCAGGGCATCGCCGTGGGCATGGCGTCCAACCTGTGCGGGTTCAACCTGGGGGAGGTGTGCGACGCCGCGATCGCCTACCTAAAGGACCCCGGGGCGGACCTGCTGGGCATTTTGAAGGCCCCGGACTTCTCCACCGGGGGACAGCTGCTGTACGATGGGGCGGCGCTGGCGGAGATCTACCGCACCGGCCGGGGGCCGCTGAAGCTGCGGGCCAAGTGGCGGCACGTCAAGGAGGACAACGTGCTGGAGATCTATGAGATCCCCTACTCCACCACCGTGGAGGCCATTTTGGACAAGGTGGCGGAGCTGGTGAAGGCGGGGAAGATAAAAGAGATCTCCGACATGCGGGACGAGACCGACCTCAACGGCTTGAAGCTGGCCATCGACCTGAAGCGGGGGGCCGACCCTTCCATGCTGATGGCCCGGCTGTACCAGATGACCCCCCTCCAGGACACCTTCTCCTGCAACTTCAACATCCTGATCGCCGGTATGCCCCGCGTGATGGGGGTGGGGGAGATCCTGGAGGAGTGGACCGGCTGGCGGATGGACGGGGTGCGGCGGCGGACCTACCACATCTGCAAGAAGAAAGAGGAGAAGCTCCATCTCCTCAAGGGCCTGGGGCGCATCCTGCTGGACATCGACAAGGCCATCAGGATCATCCGGGAGACGGAGGAGGAGGCCGAGGTGGTGCCCAACCTGATCATCGGCTTCGGCATCGACCAGGTCCAGGCGGAGTATGTGGCGGACATCCGGCTGCGCAACATCAACAAGGAGTATATCCTCAAGCGGGTGGAGGAGACCGCCGCGTTGGAGGAGGAGATCGCCGACCTGAAGGACATCATCGGCTCTCCCCAGCGGATCAAGTCCATCATCGCCGACGAGCTGAAAAACGTGAAGAAAAAGTACGCCGCCCCCCGGCGCACTGAGATCGTCTACGAGTATCAGCAGGCGGCGGAGGAAAAGATCTCGCCGGAGGACGAGGTCCCCGGCTATCCGGTGCATGTATTCCTCTCCAAAGAGGGATACTTCAAGAAGATCACGCCCCAATCCCTGCGCATGAGCGGCGAGCAGAAGTACAAGGAGGGGGACGGCCCCTTCCTCCAGTGGGAGGGGACCAACTGGGACGAGCTGCTGGTGTTCACCGACAAGCATCAGTGCTACAAGACCAGGCTGTCCGATTTCGACGACGCCAAGGCCAGCGTGCTGGGGGACTACCTGCCCACCAAGCTGGGCATGGAGGCGGAGGAGAAGTTCGTGTGGGCCTGCACCCCCGGGGACTGGTCGGCCCACCTGCTGTTCTTCTTCGACAACGGCAAGGCCGCCCGGGTGGAGCTGGGCGCCTACCAGACCCAGACCAAGCGGCGCAAGCTCACCGGGGCCTACTGCGACAAGTTCCCCCTGGTGTCGGTGTGCCTGCTGGCCGAGGACCAGGAGATGGCGGTGGGCTCATCCGACGGGCGGTGCGTGGTGTTCCACACCGCGTCCCTCACCCCCAAGACCACCCGGACCACCCAGGGGGTGGGGGTGATGGCGGTGAAGGCCAAGCACCATGTGGAGTGGGCCCGGCCGCTGGGCGCCACCCACATCGTCAACGCCGGGCGCTACCGGGCCAGATCCCTCCCCGCCGCCGGGGCCCTCCTGAAGGAGGAGGACCGGGGGGAGGAGCAGATGACGATAAGCGTGGATCCGGGAACGGGCGAAGCGTGACAACGTCGATCACAACTTGAAGGAGGCCGTCCGCCTTGTCCCATTTGAAAAAGACCCTGCTGCCCGTGCTCATCATCACCCTGGGCTCCGCCGTGTACGCCCTGGGCTTCGTGTGGTGCTACGCCCCCAACGGCATCGCCTTCGGCGGCATCACCGGCGTGGCCCAGATCGTCAATTTCCTGATCCCCGCCCTGCCCATCGGCGTCACCGTCATCGTGCTCAACATCCCGCTGTTCGTGCTGGGGTGGCGGCTCATCGGCGGGCGGCTGCTGGTGACGTCGCTGTACGCCATGGCCCTCTCCTCGGTGTTCATCGACGTGCTCACCCCCCTGTACGACTGGCCCCCCATGGAGCCCCTGCTGGCGTGCATCTTCGGCGGGGTGCTGCTGGGGCTGTCCCTGGGGCTGGTGTTCCAGCAGGGGGCCACCACCGGCGGCACCGACCTGCTGGCCCGGCTGCTGAAGCTGAAGCTGGCCTGGCTGCCCATGGGCAAGCTGCTGATGGGCATCGACCTGGCGGTGATCGTGGCGGTGGCGGCGGCCTTTCGCGCCCTGGACGCGGCGCTGTACGGCCTGGTGGCCCTGTATATCTCCACCATCGTCATGGACGGGGTGCTCTACGGCCTGGACACCGCCAAGGTGGCCTATATCATCAGCGACCGGAACAAGGAGATCTCCGCCGCCATCGTCAAGGACCTGGACCGGGGGGTGACGATCCTCCACGGCCAGGGGGCGTACACCGGGGCGGACAAGGACGTGCTCATGTGCGCCTTCAAGCAGCGGGAGATCGCCGCCATCAAGGCCGCCGTCAAGGACATCGACCCCGCCGCCTTCGTCATCGTATGCGACGCCCACGAGGTGCTGGGAGAGGGCTTCCGGGACTACAAGAAGGACGATCTGTGAGAAGCGCGGAGCCGTCGTGAGCAGCGCGGATGGACTGGAGCGAGGGGAAAAGCCCAAGGAGGGCCAACGGCCCGGATGGGTTTTCCCCGAGTCGGAGGGAAGCCGCGCGTCGCGAACAGGCGCAGCGTGACAATGAGCAGCGCGGAGCCGTCGTGAGCAGCGCGGATGGACTGGAGCGAGGGGAAAAGCCCAA
>CAJUPU010000034.1 GCA_910588495.1 uncultured Oscillospiraceae bacterium
ATATGAAGGACGCCGCCACCCACTCCTACCTGAAGAAGGGCCAGGACATCGTGGACATGAACCACAAGGCCATCGACATGGGCGCCACCGCCTTCAAGAAGTTCCAGGTCCCCGCCTCCTGGGCCACCGCCGAGGACAAGGCCGAGGGCGAGAAGCTGGAGGGCCGCGCCGAGCTGGTGGAGATGGTCAAGGACGTGATGGAGCCCGTCAACCGCATGGACGGCGACAGCCTGCCCGTGTCCACCTTCGTGCCCCACGTGGACGGCACCTTCCAGCAGGGCGCCTCCGCCTATGAGAAGCGGGGCGTGGCCGTCAGCGTCCCCGCCTGGAACCCCGACACCTGCGTGCAGTGCAATATGTGCTCCTACGTCTGCCCCCACGCCACCATCCGTCCCTTCGCCCTGAGCGAGGAGGAGGCCAAGAACGCCCCCGACTGCGCCCAGATCGTAGACATCAAGGCCGGCAAGGGCAAGGACGTGTACAAGTACTCCCTGGCCGTGTCCGCCATGGACTGCATGGGCTGCTCCGTCTGTGTGGGCGTGTGCCCCACCAAGAGCCTGTCCATGGTGCCCCTGGAGAAGGAGGCCGTGCGCCAGCCCGCCTTCGACTATATGGTGGCCAAGGTGGCCCCCAAGGCCGACATGGAGAGCAATGCCTCCGTCAAGGACAGCCAGTTCAAGCAGCCCCTGCTGGAGTTCTCCGGCTCCTGCGCCGGCTGTGCCGAGACCGCTTACGCCCGCCTGGTCACCCAGGTGTGCGGCGAGCGCATGTACGTCTCCAACGCCACCGGCTGCTCCTCCATCTGGGGCGGTCCCGCTGCCACCTCCCCCTACACCGTTAATAAGGACGGCAAGGGCGTGGCCTGGGCCAACTCCCTGTTCGAGGACAACGCCGAGCACGGCCTGGGCATCCACCTGGGCCAGAAGGCCATCCGCAACGCCCTGATCGAGAAGATCGAGGCCATGGCCAAGAACTGCGCCGACCAGGGCCAGCCCAACGCGGTGCTCCAGGCCTACCTGGATACCAAGGACGACGGCGCGGCCAACGCCGAGGCCACCAAGGCCCTGGTGGAGCTGCTGGAGAAGTGGGCCAACGACGGCTGTGACGACTCCAAGGCCATCCTGGCCCAGAAGGACTACCTGAACAAGAAGTCCGTGTGGATCTTCGGCGGCGACGGCTGGGCCTACGACATCGGCTACGGCGGTCTGGACCACGTGCTGGCCTCCGGCGAGGACGTGAACATCTTCGTGTTCGACACCGAGGTGTACTCCAACACCGGCGGGCAGGCGTCCAAGTCCTCCAACATCGGTCAGGTGGCGCAGTTTGCCGCCGCTGGCAAGGCCATCAGCAAGAAGTCCCTGGCGGAGATCGTCATGCAGTACGGTTACGTCTACGTGGCCCAGGTGGCCATGGGCGCCAACCCCAACCAGACTCTCCAGGCCATCCGCGAGGCCGAGGCCTATCACGGCCCGTCCCTGGTGATCGGCTACAGCCCCTGCGAGATGCACTCCATCAAGGGCGGCATGGCCAACTGCCAGAGCGAGATGAAGAAGGCCGTGGCCTGCGGCTACTGGAACCTGTTCCGCTACAACCCCGCCCTGAAGGCCGAGGGCAAGAACCCGTTCACCCTGGACTCCAAGGCCCCCGCCGGCGGCTATCAGGAGTTCCTGCTCAACGAGGCCCGCTACTCCTCTCTGACCCGTTCCTTCCCGGAGCGCGCCACCGAGCTGTTCAAGCAGAACGAGGAGGCCGCCATGGCCCGCTGGGAGCACCTGCAGAAGCTCATCGAGCTGTATAAGTAAGTTCCGGCATACCAAACAAGCGCCAAAGGGCCCCTCTCGAAAGAGAGGGGCCCTTTTCGCGGGCAGAAAAAGCGCGCCCCGGCGGGGGGCACGCCAGTTCACTTTTTGTTGCGCACGAACACCTGGGTGCCTTGGTATTTGGCGTTGTGGCGCTCGTCGATCTCGAAGCCCTCCAGGGCGGCGATGAATTTGGACAGCTTGGCGAAGCCGTAGTTCCGGGCGTCGAAGTCGGGCTGCTTTTTGATCAGCAGGGTGCCCAGGTCCCCCAGGTAGGCGTAGCCGTCCTCGTCCGCCAGGTCCTCCACCGACTGGGCGATCAGCTCCTGGACGGTGAGGGCGGGGGACTCCGCCGGGGCGGACTTCTTCTTGGCGCTCTTGCCGGGGGCGGCGGGGGGCGCGGCCTGCTCGGCGGCCTTCAGCGACTCGATGTACACGAACTTGTCGCAGGCCACGATGAAGGGCTTGGGGGTCTTTTTCTCCCCCATGCCGTACACCTTCATCCCCGCCTCCCGCAGGCGGGTGGCCAGCCGGGTGAAGTCGCTGTCGCTGCTCACCAGCACGAAGCCGTCGCAGTTGCCGGAGTAGAGGATGTCCATGGCGTCGATGATCATGGCCGAGTCGGTGGCGTTCTTGCCGGTGGTGTAGCTGTACTGCTGGAAGGGGGTGATGGCGTGCTCCAGCAGCAGGGGCTTCCAGCTGCCCATGTTGGGGGCGGTCCAGTCGCCGTAGATGCGCTTGATGGTGGCCGAGCCGTACACCGCCACCTCCGCCATGATCTCGCGCAGGGCGGTGCGGGGGGCGTTGTCCGCGTCGATGAGGACGGCCAGGCGCAGTTCGTTATCCATGTGGGGGTCTCCTTTGGGTGGTTTCGTTGGGGATCCATGCTGGTATAGTATATCACAGGCGGGGGGAAAAAGAAAGCGCAAAAAAACCCGCTCCCCCTGCAACGATCCGCCCCCCTGGGGCGTGTTATAGATAGAAGGGGCTGAAGCGGCGCCACCCTTCAGGCGCTGCGGCGGCAAAAGGAGGGGATCGGATGGACCACTCCGACCGGTTGGAAGAATTGGTGGACAGACATGAGACTGCCCTGTTCCGGGCGGCGCTGGCGATCTTGGGCGACGTGCAGGAGGCGGAGGACGCGGTGCAGGACACCTTCCTGCGCTATCTGGAAAAGCGCCCCGAGCTGCGGGATGGGGGCCACGAGAAGGCATGGCTGCTGAAGGTGACGGCCAACCGCTGCAAGAGCATCCTGCGCACCCGCAGGCGGCGGCCCACGGTGGAGCTGCTGGACATCTACCCCGTCCCGGAGGAGGAGGGGAGCCGGGAGCTGATGGAGGCGATCCTGACCCTGCCCGCCAACCAGCGTTCGGCGGTGCACCTGCACTACTACGAGGGCTATACCTCCGAGGAGATCGGGGCCATCCTGGGCCAGCGGCCGGGGACGGTGCGCTCCCACCTCAGCCGGGCCCGGGAGGCCCTGCGGCGGTACTTATTGGAAGAAACGGGGGAATAAAAGTATGAAACGCTATCAAAAATTCATGGACGGCGTGAAGCCCTCCGACACTCTGGGCCAGCGGCTGCGGGCGCTGAAGGAGCCGAAAAAGAAGCCCGCCTGGACAAAGTACGGCGCCATGGCGGCGGCGCTGGTGCTGGTGTGCGGCCTGGGCTGGTATGGGCTGGACTATTGGCAGGCGGTGGTGAGCCGACAGAGGTTTTTGGAGAGAGCACAGGTCTACCACACAGAGGGCGTGCCGGCCCAGCCGGAGCCCGATGAGAGCATGGAGCCCGCCGCACACATGTTTGCGGGGAGCTATGAGGTGACCAAAGGCGGGAAGACGGCCAGCTATCTCCTGCCCTATATCGACTACGGCGATACGGGGCTGTCCGAGGTGCAGACCGCCCTGGACTGGGACATCCCCCAGGGGGCGCTCAAGGGGGATCTGAGCCGGAATCACATCGTCCGGCTGCTGGGCGGAGAGGACGTGCTGTCCACCCACCTGGACTGGGACGGCTATGAGCTGTCCGGCTGGACGGCGTGGCTGAGGGACGGCTCCTTCTGGGGGGCCTATATCCAGGGCTATCAGGGGCCGCTGGACCACTTCGAGTTCGCCGTCACGGCGGGCCGTCTCCCCCCCACCTGCATCGTCTATCCCCAGAGCGTGGAGCAGAACATCTGCGGCGTCACGGTCATCGCCGACAAGCATGACGGCAATGGGGCGTGCTCCCGCCGGGTGAGCTTCATGAAGGAGGACCACGGTTTCCGGTTTGATTTGACCTCCACCGACGCGGAGCAGGCGGAAGTGCTGGTGAGCCGCCTGGTGCGCTGGGTGACGGAGGGCGGCAAGGACTGGACCGCCGATGGCATGGCGCTCACGGTGCTGGGCAAGGAGGACGTGCTGGGCGAGGAGTTCATCACCTGCAATGTCTGCGGCCAGTCGTTCCCGAAGGAGAACGTAAGCGCCCATGTCCACACGTTCCACGGGGCGGACAGAGACCCGATATACAGCAAAGAGAACGTCGTCTGCGAGGTCTGCGGAGAGACGTACCCAAAGATGGAGGAGAAGGCCCACGCCTACTCTGTCCACGGCGTGGGCGAGCCCAACTGGAACGACGGCGCCCCGGCGGTGAGCGCGGACCACAGCTACGTGGCCCCGGCGGTGAGCGCGCAGCCGGGCTATACCTGCCCGGAGTGCGGGGAGGAGATCATGCCGGGCACGGCCCACGGCCACGGGATCTGCGGCCTGCCCCTGGCTCCCACCCCCGGCGTCAACACCTGCCCGGACTGCGGCGTGAGCTACCCGGCGGGAGAGGCGCACTATCATACCCAAACCTGCCCCGAGTGCGGCGAGACCTACCAGTCGGGCCACCACCACGCCTGTGAAGCGGACCCGGTCTACACCTGCGAGGTGTGCGGCCAGATCGTCCCGGCGGGGATGGAGCACAGCCACCGCCAGGAGGGACACCACGGGGGACACCATTGACGCCAGCCCCGCCCCGGCTTTTGCCGGGGCGGGGCTTTTTCCGCCCTTGCACCGGATGCGGAGATCTGCTATAATATCCCTGTTTATCGGACTTTGTTTTTGTTAGCATAGTTGGCGAAGGGAGGGATCGCCGTGCCGAAAAGTTCTCATCACAAGCGCAAACTGCCCATTTTGGCCAAGATGCTGCTGGAGCGCAGCGACGAGGACCACCCCATCTCCCGGCTGGAGATGCAGGAGGAGCTGGAGCGGTGGGGACTGAGCGCCGAGCGCAAGAGCATCTACGACGACATGGGACAGCTGGCGGAGCTGGGGCTGGACGTGCAGGCCAAGCGGGGGAGGAACGGGGGCTGGTACATCGGCCAGCGGGAGTTCGAGCTGGCGGAGCTGAAGCTGCTGGTGGACGCGGTGCAGTCCAGCCGCTTCCTCACCAAGCGCAAGAGCGACGCGCTGATCCGCAAGCTGGAGGGGCTCACCAGCGTCCACCAGGCCAGGCAGCTCCAGCGGCAGGTGTACGTGGACCGGCGGGTCAAGACCATGAACGAGAGCATCTATTACAACGTGGACCGCCTGCAGGGGGCCATCGCCGCCAACAGGGTGGTGACCTTCCGCTATTTCGAGTACAACGTCCGGCGGGAGCGGGTGTTCCGCCGGGAGGGGGAGCGCTACCGCCTGACCCCCTACGGCCTGATCTGGGACAGCGAGAACTACTATCTGGCCGGGTGGGACGAGCTGAGAAAAGAGGTGCGCCACTACCGGGTGGACAAGATGTCGGACATCGCCCTCACCGGCATGAAGGGCCACCCCCGGGGGAGCTGGACGGCGGAGGGCTACGCCCGAAAGCACTTCGGCATGTTCTCCGGCACGCCCTGCCGCCTGCGCCTGCGGTGCGAGGACCGGCTGGCCGGGGTGATGATCGACCGCTTCGGGCTGGAGGCGGCCCTGATCCCCGACGGGCCGGGCCACTTCACCGCCGCGGTGGATCTGGTGGTCAGCCCGCCCCTGTGGGGGTGGCTGTTCGGCCTGGGGCCCGGGGTGGAGGTGCTGGAGCCGGACTGGGCGGCGGAGCAGTTCGCCCAGCGGCTGGAGGAGGTCGCCGCGCTGTACCGAAAGGAATGACCGGGCCATAAAATGGGAAGACTATGCCAAAAGGGGGCCGGCGGCCCCCGAATGGAGGGACTTTCCATGGAGCGCACGCAGCTGGGACGGAAATTTTATGAGCTGGGTCTGGAGCTGGGCCGGGCGGGCACGGTGGCCATCGGCAGCGGCGGCGGCACCCTGGCCCGGGCGCTGGCCCGGACGGCGGGGTGCGCCGCGGCGCTGGCTGGGGGCGAGGTGCGCTTCCACGACGGGACCTGCGCCGCCTGCGGGGCGTGGCTGGCGGAGCACTACGGCTTTTCCGCCGCCCTCTTCGTCCGCCAGGAAGGGAGCCGGGTGGAATGCTGGCTCCAGGGTGGACAGGACGGGCACTTTACAGAGACCGCCGCGGCGGGCTCCGGCCCCGCCTGCACGGGGGAATGGGATCTCCTTGCCGGGGCGGACTGCGCCTGGGCGGCCTGCCGGGCGGGGGAGTACCAGGGGGAGCTGGGCCCCGCCTGCGCCCAAGGCCCCGCCGCCCTCACCCTGGCCCTGGAGCGGCTGGGCTATCAGGTGACCGCCCGCCCCCTGCCTGGGGCGCCCCTGTTCGAGAGCGACCGGGAGGGGAGCGTCCTCCGGATCCGGACGGGGGGCGGGGCCGTGGTCCTGCCGGGGGCGGACGCCCTGGCGGGGCTGGCGGACTACGCCCGGCGGCCCCAGGCGGTGCCCGCCTTCCAGCCCGGGGAAGATGGAAGGACCCAAAGTTGAATCGGGAGAAGATATTCCATTTAGTTGAGGAACGCCCCCGTTGACAAAGGCCAAAAACTCTGGTATACTGGCCTCAACTTCAAAGAAAAGGGTGAAACGATGCGCAAGTAAGTCGAACTTCAAGCTGTGATATCCAATGCTGCGGCCCATCTGGGATGGGTCTAAGCTCTCATGGCGCGAAGGGCGGCTTACTGACCGGGGACACGGTGTGTCCCTGCCTTTTCGTCATGTAGACCGTCCTTCCGCTGTGGAAGGGCGGTCTTTTGTGTGCGGAAAGGAGCGGATGCGTATGTACCAGGTGAAAGATCTCACCATCACCCATAAGAAGGACCTGACCACCCTGGTGGAGGGGCTGTCCCTCACCCTGGCCCCTGGCGACCGGGCGGCCATCATCGGCGAGGAGGGCAACGGGAAATCCACCGTCCTCAAGCTGCTGTACGACCCGGCCCTGGTGGAGCCCTACGCGGAGTGGACGGGGGAGATCGTGGACAAGGGGCTGCGCCGGGGCTATCTGGCCCAGGAGCTCTCCCCGGAGGAGCTGGCCCGGCCCGTGTGGGAGTTCTGCCAGGGCTCCTCTGCCTTCGAGGGGGCGGATCCCAGGGCGCTGGACCGGGCGGCCCGGCAGGTGGGGCTGTCCCCGGAGCTGTTCTGGGACGGACGGCCCATGTCTACCCTGTCCGGCGGGGAGCGGGTGAAGCTGCGCCTGGCCCTGCTGCTGCTGGACGGCCCCGACCTGCTGCTGCTGGACGAGCCGTCCAACGACCTGGACCTGCGGACCCTGGACTGGCTGGAGGAGTTCCTGCTGGGCTGTGAAGTGCCGGTGCTGTACATCTCCCACGACGAGCGGCTTTTAGAGCGCACCGCCAACGTGGTGGTCCACTTGGAGCGGCTGCGGCGGCGCACCCTGCCCCGGTGCACGGTGGCCCGGGTGGGATATGCCCGGTATGTGGAGGAGCGGGCGGCGCGCTTCGCCCGCCAGGAGCAGAACGCCGCCCAGGAGCGGCGGGCATATGAGGCGAAGATGGAGCGCTACCGCCAGATCCGGGACAAGGTGGACCACCGGCAGGCCACCATCACCCGGCAGGACCCCCACGGCGGCCGGCTGCTGAAAAAGAAGATGCACGCGGTGCAGTCCCTGGGGCGGCGGTTCGAGCGGGAACGGGAGGACATGACCGCCATGCCCGAGTGGGAGGAGGCCATTTTGGCCGCCTTTGATGAGGGAAAGTCCGCCTTTCCGGCGGGCAAGACGGCGCTGCGGCTGGATCTGCCCGAGCTGAGGGCGGGGGAGCGGGTGCTGAGCCGGAACATCCGGCTGTGGGTGACGGGGCCGGAAAAGATCGGCATCGTGGGCCCCAACGGGGCGGGCAAGTCCACCCTGCTGAAGCTGGCGGCCCGGGAGCTGCTGCCCAGAACGGACCTGCGGGCGGCCTACATGCCCCAGGATTACGGCGATCTGCTGCTGGGGGACAGGACCCCGGTGGAGGTGCTGGCCCCCTCGGGCCACAGGGACGACGTGACCCGCGCCCGCACCCTGCTGGGGAACATGAAGTACAAGGCGGAGGAGATGGAGCACCCCGCGGCGGGGCTGTCGGGGGGCCAGCGGGCCAAGCTGCTGTTTCTGTCCATGGCGCTGAACGGGGCCAACGTGCTGGTGCTGGACGAGCCCACCCGGAACTTCTCCCCCCTGTCCGCCCCCAACATACGGCGGGTGTTGGCCGATCACCCCGGTGTGATCGTCAGCGTGTCCCATGACAGAGCGTATTTGGAGCAGGTGTGCACCAGGGTGCTGGAGCTGGGACCGGAGGGGCTGAGGCCGGTGTGAGCGCAAAAGAGCGCCGCCCGGAACGGCTCCGGGCGGCGCGATGGTTCACACAGCGAAAAGGTCCAGGGATCGGTATGCCTGGATGCGCTGGGCCACGGCGGCCCAGGTGGGGCCGGAGCGGACGAGATCGTAGTCGGCCCAAATGCGCTCCAGCTCGGCCTTCACCTGGGGGATGGCCCGGAGATCCCCGCCCACGGTGCGGGTCCAGTAGTCGGGGACCAGGGCGCAGGGGATCAGTCCGCCGTCGTCCGCCGCAGGCTCCCCCGCCAGACAGCGCAGCTGGCCGTCCAGCAAGCCCTCGATCCCCAGCAGGGTGGTCAGGCCGTTGAGGTCGAATACCTGGAGAGGGGCCCCGGCGGCACAGGGGACCTCGCCCCCGGCGAAAAAGTCCTGGCTGTCGCTGAGGGCGTACAGCTCACCGCACACCGTTTTCAGGAAGTCGAACTCCTCCTGGCTGATGGGGGTCTGGAAGGACTGCACCGCCAGGTCCACGCATTTTCCCAGCTGGCCCAGCACCCCGCAGCCGGGCAGCTGGGCCAGCTTGTCCCCCACCGGGGCCAGCCGGGACAGGGTGAGCAGGGACCACACCCGCGCCTGGGCGTCCCCCAGCTCGTCCCGCTTGTCGTCGATCTCCTCCACGATCTGGTTGGACAGCAGAGGGGCGTCCTCCAGGGCGCCGATGCGGTCGGAGCAGTCGTCGGCCAGTTTGTCCCCCACTGCTTCGTACACATCGTCCCGGGCGCTGTAGATGGTGTCGGCCCGGCTCAGCCACAGCATGGCCCGGCCTGGGTCGCCGGAGTCCATGGCGGCGCGGCCCATGTCGTAGTAGGCTTTGGCCAGCCCGGCGTAGTCCTTTTTCTGCAGGCAGTCCGCCAGGCGCTGCTGGGGAGGGGCGGCCGCCTCCTTCTTTTTGAACAGGCTGAACATGAACGGTCATCTCCATTTTTGATGTGATCTGCCTTTCGGCCCGCCCCCTATTATATCCCCGGCCATACCCGCCGTCAATGCGGAGGAAGGGAAAGTTTGGCAAAAAGGGGGGATGTAAACCGGAGGTTGACAAAAAAATAACCCCGGATCGGTGGCCGGAGGGGGAAAAACTGTGCTATGATAGGGGCGAAAAGGAGGTGGGTGCCATGACAGTGGGTCAGAGGATCGCCCAGAAGCGGAAGGAGAAAGGGCTGTCCCAGGAGGCGCTGGGGGAGCGGCTGGGGGTGTCCCGGCAGGCCATCTATAAATGGGAGTCGGACGCCGCCCTGCCCGAGATCGAGAAGCTGGTGAAGCTGAGCCGGGAGTTCGAGCTGTCCGTGGATTGGCTGCTGGGGGAGGGGGACGAGAGCCGGGAGCTCACCCCGGACCAGCTGCGGGTGGTGGAGGAGATCGTGGGGCGGTATCTGGCCGCCCAGCCCCCGGAAAAGACCGTCGTCCCCCGCCAGAGCGCGGAGCGGGAGGCGGCGGGCGAAGGGAAGCCGGAGAAAAAGCGCCGCCGCCGGTGGCCCTGGGTGCTGGGGGCCGCCGCCATGATCGTGGTGGTGTCGGTGGCCGTCAGCCTGTTCGACCGGCTGGACAGGATAGAGCGGTCCTATCAGGATATGCAGATGTCCATCAGCAGCATCAACAGCGATGTGAACCGGCAGATCTACACCATCACCCGGCAGGTGGAGGAGACCCTCCAGCGGCAGAACGACCTGACGGCGGAGCAGAGCGTCCGGGTGGCGGACACCGACTACCTGGCCAACACCGTCACCCTGTCCGCCCGGGCCATGCCCCGGACCTATGTGGAGGGGATGGAAGCGGAGTTCCTCCTGGTGAGCGGCGGGGAGAGCTTCACCGTGCCGGGGGAGCTGGGGGAGGACCACGCCTTCACCGCCCGGACCACCGTGCCCCTCACCGACGAGATCGCCGTGTCCGTGGCCTTCCTGGCCGGGGAACAGCGGCAGACCCAGGTGCTGGAGGAGTTTCACCGCCTGTATTCCGACAGCTTCGCCACCATCCGGATCTCCGGCGGGCTGAGCCGGTTCACCAAGTCCAGCGAGGCGGCCAACTGGACCGCCGTATTCTCCCCGGTGCATGTGGACTGCCTGGACAAGTATGGCGATGCGGCCCAGGTGTCCAGCCTGCGGGTGGGCCTGTTCCGGGACCAGAAGCTGGTGGCCTGGTTCACCGAAGAGGAACAGAGCGGCATGGATGGATATCACGTATTCCGCATGGAGCCGGACAGGATGGAGATGGGATCCGACGGCACCTACTGCATCGCGGCGGTGGTGGAGGACGAGTTCGGCCGGGAATGGGTGGAGTTTGACCGGCACAGCGCCGCCGAGTTCGCCGTCGGTGAAAAGGACCGGGCCCCTGATGTGGACTACAGCCGCGACCCGGCGGATTGGGAGTTTTGAGCAGAAAAAGGGAGCGCACGTGAAAACGTGCGCTCCCTGGCTTGCTGTAAAGGGGTGTCAGCTCACGGACGAAGCCCGCTGCCGCCCTGCATGGTGATGGTCTCGCCGGAGATATACTTGGCGTCCTCGCTGCACAGGAACACGCAGGTGCGGCCGATGTCCTTCTCCGGGTCGCCGAACCGCCCGGCGGGGATGCCGGAGATGGTCTTGGCGTAGGCTTCCGGATAGGCCTGCTTCCACTGGGCCAGCTGGTCGGTCATGACCAGGGGGCAGATGATGTTGCAGTTGATGCCGTCGGGGCCCCACTCGGTGGCGGCCACCCGGGTCAGCCCCCGGATGCCCTCCTTGGCGGCGGCGTAGGAGGATTGGGCGGTGCGGCCGAACAGCCCCGCGCCGGAGGCGAAGTTCACCACGGAGCCTTTCGTCTCCTTCAGATAGGGGTGGGCGTGCTTCATATAGAAGAACACGGCGTACAGCCCGGAGTAGATGGCCCGGTCGAAGTCCTCCTTGGAGTGCTCCACCAGCATTTTGCCCGAGGCGGAGTTCTGGGCGTTGTTGATCACCGCGTCGATGCGGCCGAAGGTCTTGACCGTCTCGTCGATGACGTGCTTGACGTTCTCCTCCTCGCCGCCGTCGGCCTGGAGCCATAGGACCTTGACGCCGTACAGCCGTTCCAGCTCCTCCTTGGCGTCCTCCATCTTCTTGGTGTTGCGCCCGGTGATCACCAGGTTGGCCCCCTCCTTGGCGAAGGCGGTGGAGATGCCGTAGCCGATGCCGCCGCCCTTGCCGCCGCCGGTGATGATCACAGTTTTGCCGTCCATGATGCCCATGTTCCTGTTCCTCCTTGCAGATTGGTCCGGGGAGGGCCGCTCCCCGGCCTAGGATGCGCTCTATCCATCAGTCTACCACATTTTGGGGGAAAATACCAACCTTTTTCTATGGGGGCCGTTTTTATTCCACAGGCACGATCCAGTCGTGGGTATCGGCCAGCGTCCCCCACTGGATGCCGGTGAGGGTGTCGTACAGCTTTTGGGTCAGCGCGCCGATCTTGCCGCCGCTGACGGTCTCCTTCCGGCCCTCCCAGGCCAGCAGGCCGATGGGGGACACCACCGCCGCCGTGCCGGTGCCCCACGCCTCCTCCAGAGTGCCCGCCCGGGCGGCGTCGAACAGCTCCTGGGCGGAGATCAGCCGCTCCTCCACCGGGATGCCCCAGGAGCGGATCAGCTCCAGGCAGCTCTTGCGGGTGATGCCGGGCAGGACGGACCCGGTGAGCTCCGGGGTGATCACGGTGCCGCCGATCTTGAACATCACGTTCATGGAGCCCACTTCCTCGATATACTTGCGGTGGACGCCGTCCAGCCACAGCACCTGGGAGAAGCCCTGCTCCTCCGCCCGCTCCCCGGCGCGGATGGAGGCGGCGTAGTTGCCGCCGCACTTGGTGAAGCCGGTGCCGCCCTTGACGGCCCGCACGTCCTGGTCCTCCACGTAGATCTTGACGGGATCGATGCCCTCGGGGTAGTAGGCCCCCACCGGGCAGCAGATCACGGCGAACAGGTAGCTGTGGGAGGCGTGGACCCCCAGGGAGCAGTCGGTGGCGATGATGAAGGGGCGGATATACAGGGAGGTGCCCACCTTGTCCGGCACCCACGCCTTGTCGGCGGACACGATGGCCTTCACGGCCTGGACGAAGTCCTCCTCGGGGATCTCGGGGATGCACAGGCGGCGGCAGGAGGAGTTCATCCGGCGGGCGTTCTCATAGGGCCGGAAGAGCTGCACCTGTCCCTCCGGGGTGCGGTAAGCCTTCATGCCCTCGAAGATCTCCTGGGCGTAGTGGAACACCATGCAGGACAGCTCAAAGGGCAGGGGGCCGTAGGGCACCACCCGGGGGTCGTGCCAGCCCTGGCCCGCGTCGTAGTCCATGAGGAACATGTGGTCGGTGAAGGTCTTGCCGAACACCAGCTTGTCGGGGTCGGGCCGGGGCTTCAGGGTCTGGGCGGGGGTGATCTTGATATCCAGCATAAGGATCGCTCCTTTGACGATGTAAAGTAGTGATATTATATCAGCACTTCATGGGATGTGCAATAGGGATCTTGCGAATGGGGCGAGTTTGCAAAAAACACCCCGGCCAGCGCTGGCTGACCGGGGCATTTTAGAAAATGGAGCGAGTGACGAGGCTCGAACTCGCTACCTCCACCTTGGCAAGGTGGCGCTCTACCAGATGAGCTACACTCGCAACGGACGAGTGATACTATACCAGAAGGAGGGGGATCTGTCAAGAGGAAATCAAAATTTTTTGCGCAGAAGCTGTAACCACACTGTAACCTCTTTTTGGTTGACAACGTAGACCTCTCGTGCTATGATAGGACTACAAAGTAAACCTGACGGAGGGATGGGCCATGGAGCATCAGAGGGATACGCAGGACGTGAAGCTCACCGCCAGCGAGTGGAGCGTGCTCACCTGCCTGTGGGAGGACAGCCCGCGCACGGTGATGCAGCTGGTGGCGGCGCTGGGGGAGCGGGTGGGCTGGGCCAAGAGCACCACCATCACCACCCTGCGCCGCATGGAGGAGAAGGGCCTGGTCCGGGTGGAGCAGGGGGAGCGGGGCAAGCGGTACGCCCCGGCGGTGGAGCGGGAACAGGCCACCGCCGCTGAGACCCACAGCTTTTTGGACCGGGTGTATCAGGGCAGCGTGGGGCTGATGATGAGCGCCATGGCAAAGCGCCAGGAGCTGTCCAAGGACGAGGTGGCCGAGCTGCGGGCCATCCTGGACCGGGTCGGGGAGGGAAAATAGATGACCGTCATGCTGTTGGAGTGGGTGTTTACCTCCGCATTTCTGATCCTGGTGACGCTGGCCCTCCGGGCCGCCCTGGGGAAGCGGATCGGCGGCGTCATGCGCTACGCCTTGTGGGCGGCGGTGCTGCTGCGGCTGCTGGTGCCGGTGCAGCTGTTCACCTCCCCCCTGGCGGGGACCTGGGTGGCGGCGGAACAGCGGGTGGAGCGGGACGTGGTGGAGTGGCCTGCGGCCCCCACCGCCCCGGCGGACGAGGCGCTGGGTCTGCCTGCGGCGGACAAGACGCCGGGGACCGCGCCCAGCGCCCCCAAAGCGCCCGTCCTGCCCCACCCGCCGGAGCCCCCCGCCGCCCCGGACTTTGCCGAACTAGCCCCCTGGCTGGGCTGGGCGTGGCTGGCGGGGGCCGGGCTGGCGGCGCTGGTGCTGCTGTTGTCCAACCTGCGGTTCTACGGGAGGCTGCGGCGGGCGCGGGCCCGGCTGGAGGGGGCGGACTGCCCGCTGGCGGTGTACGCGGCCCCGGGCCTGCCCTCCCCCTGCCTGTTCGGGCTCTTACGGCCCGCCGTCTACGTCACCCCCGAGGCTGCGGCGGACCCGGCTATGCTCCGCCACGTGCTGGCCCACGAATACACCCACTATAGGCACGGCGACCACATCTGGAGCCTGCTGCGGTGCGCCGCCCTGGCGATCCACTGGTGGGATCCCCTGGTGTGGCTGGCGGCGGCTCTGAGCCGGCGGGACGGCGAGCTGGCCTGTGACGAGGGGGCGCTGAAACGGCTGGGCGAGGGGGAGCGGGCGGCCTACGGGGCCACCCTGCTGGCCCTGGTGACGGCCAAGCCCGCCCCGGGGGACCTGTTCCGGTGCGCCACCACCATGGCGGGGGACAAGAAGAGCCTGAAGGAGCGCATCACCCGCATCGCCGCCGCCCCAAAACGGGTGCTGTGGGCGGTGGCGGCGGCGGTGCTGGTGACGGCCCTGGCCTGTGTGTGCGCCTTCGGGCAGGCAGAGCCGGAGGCACACACGCTGGAGCCGTCGGATGATGTGCCGGATGGGTCCCATGCCATGGACGGCAGTGGAGTGGTCCAGCCCTCCCCGGGACCCCTGGCCTCCAGCCCGCCCGCCCCTTCCGCCGGGGAGCTGGACTTCCAGTTCTACGCCGCGCACTCGGACATGACCTTGCGGTTCAGCCAGCTCACCCGGGCGGTCACCCCTTCCATAGAGGTCCAGTTCGAGCCGGAGGAGTACACGATCCTGGACCTGGACCGGGACGGGGCCGACGAGCTGATCGTGAAGCTGATGGGCCAGGGAGGCTATCTGATCCTGCACCCCACAGAGGACGGCCTGTGGGGCTATACCAAGGTGGTGCGGGGGCTGATGGACCTCAAGGCCGACGGGACCTTCACGGGCTCCTCCGGCGCGGGGGACTGGGGCTTTTCCACGGTGTCCGCCTTCGGCCCCGACCGCATGGAGGAGGTCTGCTTCACCTGGTGCGAGAGCACCGGGGACGGCGGCCAGCGGTGCTTCGTGAACGGCTCCCCCGCCGTCTTGCGGGAGTTCGAGGCGGCGGTGGACCTCCAGGACCGGAAAGAGTCCGCCCCCTGGAGGCCGTGGACCGGAGGGGACCAGGAAGTCATCCGCTGGCTGGAGGAGGCCGGGGTGGACTATGACCTGTCCGGCCCGGGCGGGGAGGCGGGCCTGACCGCCGACCTGGACCGCAACGGCATCCCCGAGACCATCCAGGTGACGGAGATCGACGGCGGCACGGGCAAACGGCTGGAGGTCTGGGAAAACGGCAAGCTCCTCTTTGCGGAGGAGGGCTTCTCCGCCCACGCGGGCTATAACGCCCTGTTCCTGTGCAACGACGGGGAGGGGGAATACCTCCTGCGCTACCACCCCACCATGTACCAGGGCTACGGCACCTACAACTACCAACTGTTCACCCTGGAAAACGGGGTGGAGACGGTGGCGATGGAGGATGAAGTGGAGTTCGATGTGAACTTCCACCCCATGATGCATCAGAGCTTCGACCCGGAGGCCATCGCCGCCTTCATGGACGACGTGAACGGCCTGCTCTCCCACAGCGTCCAGCTGCTCAACACCGACCAGGACCTGCTGGACACCTTCCAGTGGAACGGGCTGCTGTACGACGATCTTTGGTGGCTGGACACCTGGGAGCCGGTCTTTGTCCGGGACGAGAGCAAGACCCTGCGGGAAAACCTGCGGGACTTCCAGGCGGCCATGGAGGGGGAGTGGAGTGCCGAAGCCCCGAAGGTGTCCCCTATGGACGAGTTGGGGAAGAACGTCCGGCTCAGCTATGGGGATAAGCAGACCCGGTTCAGCTGTCCCGGGTGGGACTGCCGCTTCCAGATCCAGGTTGGGGAAGGATCGATGGACGCCCAGGTGCTGGACCTGAACGGGGACGGCAGGGACGAGATCGTGTTCTCCCTGGTGGAAGGCCATGGCACCGGGTGCCTGGTGGAAAACCTCTTCGCGTTTGACGCGGACACCCTGGAGCAGTACGACACCCACCGCCTCAACGAGACGATCTTGAACTCCATCCGATCCACCGGGGACAAGGACAATTTTTACCTCTCCGCACCGGGGATGGACCGGGTGACGATCTCCAAGAGCGAGGCGGCGGAGGCGCTGGGATTTGATCTTCAGTCCGACACCATGGGCATTGGAGACATCATTTTTTATCAAGTGGGGGCGGACGGCGCCGTGCGCTGCCGGGTAGCCTGCGACGCCAGCGGCAAGACGATAGGGTATATCGGCTACATAGAGGCGGAGCTGGAATTCACCGGGAGCGGCTTCCGGATCGCCCGGGCGGAATATCGGGAAGGGGACGCCTACTCAAACTGAACAAAAAGACCGCCGGGGCAGACGCCCCGGCGGTCTTTTCGCATGGTTTCCGCCCTCATTTGAAATACTGGGGATAGGCCGAGCGCAGGGCGGCGGCGTCGATGTGGTAGCGGCCCAGGTGGGCCTTCATCAGCTCCCTGGCGGCCGCTCCGTCCCGGCGGGCGATGGCGTCCACCAAATCGGCGTGGTCCTGGACGATCCGCCCCGCCTTCACCGAGGACAGCGCCATGGTGCGCACCCGGTCGAAGTGGATGGAGATGGTCTGGATCAGGGCGAACACCTGGGACTTTTTGGCGATGGCGAAAAGGGTCTCGTGGAAGCGGTCGTCCAGCTCCACCAGCGCCCCGGTGTAGCAGCCGTCCAGATAGAGGCTCTGCATACGCACGTTCTCCCGCAGCCGCTCCAGGTCGGCGGGGACGGCCATCTCGCAGTCCAGCTCCGCCACGGCGCACTCCAGCAGGTCCCGCATGAACCGGGACTCCTCCACCATGTCGCAGTCGATCAGGGGGATGGTGCTCTTCTTCTGGGGCTGGATGTCCACGATCTTCACCTTGGCCAGCTCCATCAGGGCCTCCCGCACCGGGGTGCGGGACAGCCCCATCTCGGCGGCCAGTTCGTTCTCGCTGATCTGACAGCCGGGGGCCAGCTCCAGGCTGATGATGTTCTCTTTGATGGTGCGCAGGGCGTATTCCCCGCCGCTCTCCCGAGGGAGCCGCTCCAGCAGCTTCATCCCGCCGCCTCCCGTTTCGATGTGATGGTCCCACTGTAACACACTTCTCCGCGTTTGTCCACTAGTACACCAGCATAAATTGACAGGAATTTGCAGGAGATCGGGATGTTGCACAAAAAATGAGAAGAAATTTTTACGATTCTCCTAATTGAATTCTAGTATACAAGTTGTATAATGGAGGCAGGTCAGGGGAGCGGAGCTCCCCCGCGTACAGCTCCCAGTGCGAGCACCCGAGAATCTATCATTGGAGGGGTATCAGTATGAACGAAACGCTGCAAAGAGTCTATGAGATCGGCATCATCCCCGTCATCGCCATCGAGGACGCCGCCCAGGCGGTCCCCCTGGCCCGTGCGCTGGTGGACGGCGGCCTGCCCGCCGCCGAGATCACCTTCCGCACCGCCGCCGCCGAGGACGCGATCCGCGCCATCGTCAAGGAGGTCCCCGAGATGCTGGTGGGGGCGGGCACGGTGCTCACCTGCGAGCAGGCCGACCGGGCCATGGCAGCCGGGGCGTCCTTCATCGTGGCGCCGGGCTACGACCCCAACGTGACCCAGCACGTGATCGACAAGGGCGGGATCATGATGCCCGGCACCGCCAGCGCGGGCGAGATGCAGCAGGCCATGAACCAGGGCTGCGAGACGCTGAAGTTCTTCCCCGCCGAGGCCAACGGCGGCGTGGCCATGCTGAAAAACATCGGCGCGGCCCTGAAGAGCGCCAAGTGGATGTGCACCGGCGGCGTCAGCGCCAAGAACGTCAACGACTACCTGGGCTACGACCAGATCGTGGCGGTGGGCGGCACCTGGATGTGCAAGAGCGATTTGATCAAGGCGGGCAAGTGGGACGAGATCTCCGCGCTGTGCAAGGAGGCCGTCCGGACCATGCTGGGCTTCGAGCTGGCCCACGTGGGCGTCAACTGCGAGGACGAGGGAGAGGCGGAGGCCACCGCCAAGGCCCTGTGCGCCCTGTTCGGGCTGGACTACAAGGCGGGCAATTCCTCCATCTTCGCGGGCAAGGCCGTGGAGTGCATGAAGAAGCCCGGCCGGGGGAAGAACGGCCATATCGCCATCGGCACCAACAGCGTGGACCGGGCGGTGTACCACCTGGGCCGCCAGGGGGTGGAGTTCCTGGAGGAGAGCCGGATGGCGGACGCCAAGGGCAGGACCAAGGCGATCTACCTCAAGCAGGAGCTGTCCGGCTTTGCCATCCACCTGGTTCAGAAATAAGAAGCGCACAGCGCAACTATAAAATTTTCAGGAGGAATATAACCATGTCTAAAGTAGTCACCTTCGGCGAGCTGATGATCCGCCTCCAGCCCTACAACTACGAGCGTTTCGTCCAGGCCGACCACCTGGAGTTCACCTTCGGCGGCGGCGAGGCCAACGTGGCCGTGTCCCTGGCCAACTACGGCCTGGACGTGTCCTTCGTCACCAAGCTCCCCGCCCACGCCATCGGCCAGGCGGCCGTCAACTCCCTGCGCCGCTACGGCGTGGACACCTCCAAGATCGTCCGGGGCGGCGACCGGGTGGGCATCTACTTCAACGAGAAGGGCGCCTCCCAGCGGGGCAGCGTGTGCATCTACGACCGGGCCCACTCCGCCATCCAGGAGGCCTCCACCGCCGACTTCGACTGGGACGCCATCTTCGAGGGCGTGGACTGGTTCCATTTCACCGGCATCACCCCGGCCCTGGGCCCCAACGTGGTGGAGATCTGCAAGGATGCCTGCAAGGCCGCCAAGGCCCGGGGCGTGAAGATCTCCTGCGACCTGAACTACCGGGGCAAGCTGTGGACCCGGGATCAGGCCCGGGCGGCCATGACCGAGCTGTGCCAGTATGTGGACGTGTGCATCTCCAACGAGGAGGACGCCAAGGACGTGTTCGGCATCGAGGCGGAGAACACCGATATCTACGGCGGCGAGATCAACCACGAGGGCTATAAGTCGGTGGCCAAGCAGCTGGCGGACAAGTTCGGCTTCGAGAAGGTGGCCATCACCCTGCGGGAGTCCCACTCCGCCTTCGACAACGGCTGGAGCGCCATGCTGTACGACGTGAAGAGCGGCGAGTTCTGCTTCTCCAAGAAGTACGAGCTGCACATCATCGACCGGGTGGGCGGCGGCGACAGCTTCGGCGGCGGGCTGATCTACTCCCTGCTGTCCGGCAAGTCCACCCAGGCGGCGGTGGAGTTCGCCGTGGCGGCCTCCGCCCTGAAGCACTCCATCGAGGGCGACTACAACATGGTCACCGTGGCCGAGGTGGAGAAGCTGGCCGGCGGCGACGGGTCCGGGCGCATCCAGCGGTAAGCAAAGAAGCGCGAGCTTAGGCGCGCAGGGCCGGATGGACCGGAGCGAGACCGAGCGCAGGGGCCGACGGCCCCGGAGACCAGGTCGAGTCGGAGGGAAGCCGGCCCGCGGCGCGCCCATAGCGAGCGTGACAGTGAGAAGCGCGAGCTTAGGCGCGCAGGGGAGCTTGGACTGGAGCGAGGGGAAAAGCCCAGGGCCAACGAAGTTGGGCCGGGTCTTGCCCGAGACGGAGGGGCGCTGCGTGCCGGTGGCACGCGTTCAGCGCCGACCGAGCCGAAGGCGAGACAGCCGACCCGCAGCGTGCCCAAAGCGAGCGTGACAAGGCAGCAGAGAGGGACCGAAAAAGAAGGCCCTATATTCGATTTGGGAGGCATGAATATGGAACACTCCAACCCCCTGCTCCAAGGGAACCACTCCCAGAAATTCATCACCGTGGGCGAGATCATGCTCCGCCTGACCCCGCCCAACTACGGCAAGATCCGGGTGGCCAACAGCTTCGAAGCCAGCTACGGCGGCAGCGAGGCCAACATCGCCCTGGCCCTGGCCAACCTGGGAGTGGACAGCACCTTCTTCACCGTGGTGCCCGGCAACAGCCTGGGCAAGAGCGCCGTGCGGGCCCTGCGCTCCAACGACGTGCACTGCACCCCTGTTATCCTGTCCACCCCGGCCCAGACCCCCACCCACCGTCTGGGCGCCTATTACCTGGAGACGGGCTACGGCATCCGGGCCAGCAAGGTGACCTATGACCGCAGGCACTCCGCCATCACCGAGTTCGACTTCTCCCAGGTGGACCTGGACGCCCTGCTGGACGGCTTCGACTGGCTGCACCTGAGCGGCATCACCCCGGCCTTGTCCCCCAGCTGCGCCCAGCTGATCCTGGACTGCCTCAGGACGGGGAGGGAGAAGGGGATGACCATCAGCTTCGACGGCAATTTCCGCTCCCAGCTGTGGAGCTGGGAGCAGGCCCGGGACTTCTGCACCCAGTGCCTGCCCTATGTGGACGTGCTGCTGGGCATCGAGCCCTACCACCTCTGGAAGGACGAGGGCGACCACGCCAAGGGGGACTGGAAGGACGGCGTGCCCCTCCAGCCCAGCTATGAGCAGCAGGACGAGATCTTCCAGCGGTTCGTGGAGCGGTATCCCGGCCTGAAGTGCATCGCCCGCCACGTGCGCTACGCCCACAGCGGCAGCGAGAACAGCCTGATGGCCTACATGTGGTATCAGGGCCACACCTTCGAGAGCAAGCGCTTCACCTTCAACATCCTGGACCGGGTGGGGGGCGGCGACGCCTTCGCCAGCGGCCTGATCTACGCCATGATGAACCAGTACAAGCCCATGGACATGGTGAATTTCGCCGTGGCCAGCAGCGTCATCAAGCACACCATCCATGGCGACGGCAACATCACCGACGACGCGGAGGTCATCCGCAACCTGATGAACATGAACTACGACATCAAACGATGAGAAGCGCGAGCTTAGGCGCGCCCAAAGCCAGCGTGACAAGCAAGAAGCGCGGAGAAGCGGACAGTGAGGGAGCTTGGACCGGAGCGAGGGCAAAAAACCAAGATCTGCGAAGCAGATCTGTATTTTGCCCGAGTCGTAGGGAAAGGGACCGAGCGTCCTGGCCGCTTCGCAGCGTGACAAGGCCCGCGGCCCGGGCCTTTGAATGAACAAAGATCTTACGCGGGAGGCCGTCCATCCCTGACAGGACGGGCGGCCTCTTGCAGTTTTTGATGAGGAGGAAACGCCGTATGAAAGAGTTTATGGATAAGGATTTCCTGCTGAGCACCGACACCGCCAAGCACCTGTTCCACGACTACGCGCAGCCCATGCCCCTGGTGGACTACCACTGCCACATCCCCCCCCAGGAGATCTACGAGGACCGCCGGTTCGACGATCTGGTCCAGCTGTGGCTGGGGGGCAAGAACCCCGACGGCACCTACTTTGGCGACCACTACAAGTGGCGGGTCATGCGCTCCAACGGGGTGCCCGAGGAGTATGTGTCCGGCTCCAAGCCCGCCTTTGAGCGATTCATGAAGTTCGCCGAGGCGCTGGAGATGGCCATCGGCAACCCCATGTACCACTGGTGCAACCTGGAGCTGCGGCAGTTCTTCGGCTATGACAAGCCCCTCACCCCGGAGACCGCCCAGGAGTGCTGGGACTTCTGCAACGAGAAGCTGCGCCACGACCCGGATCTCACCGTCCGG
Source organism: uncultured Oscillospiraceae bacterium (assembly GCA_910588495.1). GTDB lineage: Bacteria > Bacillota > Clostridia > Oscillospirales > Oscillospiraceae > Enterenecus. Next base: position 21,722 of record CAJUPU010000034.1, read on the forward strand.
GGCATCATCAAGAAGGCCAACGTGGCCATGATCGGCACCACCGACGACCCCATCGACTCCCTGGAGTGGCACGAGAAGATCGCCGCCGACCCCGCTATCCAGGTGAAGGTGTGCCCCTCCTTCCGCCCCGACAAGGCGGTCAACATCCACAAGCCCGGCTTCGCCGAGTACATGGGCAAGCTGGCCGCCAGCGTGGGCAAGGCCGGCCTGAACAGCGTGGAGGATGTGTGCGCCGCCCTGACCCAGCGGCTGGAGCACTTCAAAAAGCTGGGCTGCCGGGCCAGCGACCACGGCCTGGACTATGTGCCCTTCCGGCCCTGCTCCCCCAAGAAGGCCAACGAGGCGTTCCAGAAGGCCATGGCGGGGGAGGAGCTGAGCGTCAAGGACGCCGAGCGCTATCAGACCGCCATCCTGCTCCACCTGGGCCGGGAGTACCAGCGGCTGGACATCGCCATGCAGATCCACTACTCCTGCCTGCGCAACACCAACGAGCGGATGTTCGCCAAGATGGGGGCGGACGCCGGCTTCGACGCCATGGCCCAGAACACCTGCGGCGGCAATATCGCCGCGCTGCTCTCCGCCCTGGACCTGACGGGCCAGTGCCCCAAGACCATCCTCTACTCCCTGAACCCCGCCGACAACGAGCAGCTGGGCACTCTGCTGGGCTGCTTCCAGAGCGACGAGCTGCCCGGCAAGATCCAGCACGGCTCCGCCTGGTGGTTCAACGACACCAAGTCCGGCATGGAGGACCAGATGCGCTCCCTGGCCAACCTGGGACTGCTGGGCAACTTCGTGGGTATGCTCACCGACTCCCGCTCCTTCCTCAGCTACGCCCGGCACGACTACTTCCGCCGGATCTTGTGCGAGCTGATCGGCCGGTGGGTGGAGAACGGCGAGTATCCCAACCACGACGCCTCCCTGAAAAAGATCGTGGAGGGCGTGTGCTACAACAACGCCGCCCGCTATTTCGGGCTGTGAGCCCTCCGCCGGGACCATAACAAAAGCGCCGGAGCCATACGACTCCGGCGCTTTCCTCATTCGTACACCGCCCGGCTCCCGCCGATATATTTGGGCCGGGTGCGGGCGCACAGCAGCCCGGCCCGGCCGATGTGGTCCGGACTGAGCCGGACGGGCACCGCCACCTCCCGCAGGTGCATCCCGATCAGGGTGCCGCCGATGTCCATCCCGGCGTGGGCGCGGATGCGCTCCACCGCCGCAGGGCGGGCGAAGGTGTTCCACGCCCGGGCGGCGAAGGAGCCTCCGGCCTTGGGCTGGGGCACCACGCACACCGGTTCATAGCCGTACCGCTCCGCGCACGCGCCCTCTACGATGAGGACCCTGTTCAGGTGTTCGCAGCACTGGGCGGCGAGATACACCTCCCGCTCCCTCAGGGCGGGATAGATCCCCTCGAACACCGCCTGGGCCGCCTCCAGGCTGGAGGCTTTGCCGATGTGCCCTCCCAGCACCTCGGAGGAGGAGCAGCCCACCACAAAGATGTCCCCCTCCTTCAGCCCGGCGATATCCAGGAGCTGGCGGGTGGCGGTCCGGGCCTGGGCCGTGATCTGTTCAAAATTCGTTTCCATGGCGCTCCCCTCACAGGTCGTACAATTCGGTGTATTTTTTCTCCAGGTAGCCGGCGAACACCGCGGGGTCGAACTTCCCGCAGGCATTGTCCACCACCTGGGCGGGCTCCAGCAGACAGCCGAACCTGTGGACCTTGTCCTTCAGCCAGGCGGACACCGGGGACAGGTCGCCCCGGGATACCGGGCCCCACACGTCCATCTCTCCCTCCATGTTCTTCAGCATCTGGGCCCCATAGGCGCTGCCCAGGGCGTAGGAGGGGAAGTAGCCGAAGGACCCGCCGGCCCAGTGGGAATCCTGGAGGCAGCCCTGCCTGTCGTCGGGCACCTCCACCCCCAGGTACTCCTTATACAGCCGGTTCCAGGTCTCGGGGATGTCCTTCACCTCCAGCGTGCCGCCGATGAGCTGTTTTTCGATCTCATAGCGCACCATGACGTGGAGGCAATAGGTCAGCTCATCTGCATCGATGCGGATCAGGGAGGGCCGGACCCTGTTCACCGCCCGGTAGAACTGTTCGGCGGTGACGTCGGCCAGCTGCTCCGGGAAAAACTCCCGCATTTGGGGGAAGATGGCCTGGATGAAGGGAAGGGAGCGGCCGATGAGGTTCTCATAGAACCGGGACTGGCTCTCGTGGACCCCCATGGACGACCCGCCCGCCAGGCAGGTGTACTGCACCTCGTCGGCCACGTTCAGCTCGTACTTGGCGTGCCCGCCCTCGTGGATGACGGAGTACATGGAGGAGGCCAGATCGTCCTCGTAGTAGTGGGTGGTGATGCGCACGTCCTTGTTGTTGAAGTTTTCGGTGAAGGGGTGCTCCGTTTCGCCGATGGCGCAGTGGCTCCGGTCCAGCTCCAGCACCTCCATCAGGTAGTCGGAGAATCTCCGCTGGGCCTCCACGGGATAGTGCCGGTGGAGGAAGGCGTCGTCGGGGGGCTCCTTCTCCCCAATGGCCCGGATCAGGGGGACGAGGCGCTCCCGCAGGGCGGCGAAGAACCCGTCCAGGTAGGCCATGTCCACCCCCCGCTCATACTCGCCCAGCAGGGCGTCGTAGGGGGCCTTTGCCGGGTCGTAGTACCCGGCAAACTTGATGCTGAAGGCCACCAGCCGTTCCAGCGCCGGGCGGAACAGCTGGAAATCACTGTGCTCCTTGGCCCGGAGCCAGAGGTCCTCGGCCTGGTTGACGAGCTGGGTGTACTCCATATACTCCTGGGCCGGGATGCGCTTGCGCTGGACATAGGACCGGCGCAGCTCCTCCACCTGGCGGCGGTGGAGCTGGTCCAGCTGGTCCTTTCTGTCCCACAGGAGGTCCAGCAGCTCCCCCGTCTCGGAGGAGGCGAACAGCCTGTGCTCCTCCCCGGCCAGGACGCCGAGGACGATGCCGCGCCCCTCGGCGGTGCCCTTGGGGGCCACGGTGGCGGCGTCCAGGGTCAGCGCGCCCCGGGCCGTGTCGTAGGCGTACAGCTTTTTTTGCAGCCCGGCCAGCTGGGCCAGGGCCTCGTTCAATTCCATGTCAGTTCCCCTTTTCTGATGTGAAGATATAGTTCTCAGACGAGGTCGATGTCGCCGGGGGCGAAGGTGACGCCGTCCCGCTGGGCCAGCGCCTGGGCCAGGGCCGCCCCCGCCCGGTCCAGCCCCCGGTCCCGGATGACCACCTCGCCCCACCACAGCCCGGCCCGCCGCAGCCACAGCAGGGCCTTCACGCTCTGTTCCAGCCCCTCGCCGCCGCCCTGGGCGTCCACCACCATCCGGGCGGGGCACACCCCCGGCAGCAGCAGCGCCCCCAGGGCCAGCCAGCCCAGGCTCACCAGCCCGAAGGCCGCCAGCAGCACCGCCAGAAACTGAAAAACCTCCGTCATTTCCGCCGCCTCCTTACCAGAATACGATGTATCCTATGGCGGCGGGGGCGGATCTGTCACTTGTTGAAGCAGACCAGCTCCGCCCTGCCGTCCTCGATGCGGATGGCGGAGTAGCAGCCGTGGCGGAAGGTCCACTCCCGCCGGAACATGTCCTCCCGGCCCGCCAGCCCCAGGTGGAGGAGGATCAGGGACAGCGAGCCGTTGTGGGCCACCGCCAGGGTGTCCTGGTCCCGCAGGATCAGCTCGTCCACGCAGGCGCCCACCCGCAGGGACATGAGAGCGGGGTCCTCGCCGCCGGGGGGCGGCGTGTGATACCAGTCGGTGAGCAGCGCGCCGATGGTGTCGCCGAACCGGGCCTCCGCCGCCCCCCAGGTGAGGCCCTCCAGCTCCCCCATGTCCTGCTCCAGCAGGGCGGGGCAGGACTGGGGGACCACGTAGCGCCCTTCGGTGCAGATCATGGCGGTGTCCCAGGCCCGGGCCAGGGGGCTGGCCACGCACCGGACGAAGTCCACCTCCCTCAGCTTTTCCGCCGCCTGGCGGGCATGCTCCCGGCCCAGCTTGGTGAGGGGGTGGTCCCGGAGGCCGAAAAACAGCTGCCGCTCGTTGCCGGTGGATTGGCCGTGGCGGACCAGGTATAGGTACATGATGCCGACCTCGCTTTCTTTCGTGGGCCCCTGCGGGGCTGTCCTCGCGCTTCTGCTGTCACGCTCGGACTGGCCGCGCGGCCGGGTCGCTTTCCCTCCGACTCAGGCAAGACCCGGCCCAACTTTTTTGGCCCTGGGCTCTTGCCTTCGCTCCGGTCCAAGCTCCCCTGCGCGGCTGTCCTCGCGCTTCTGCTTTCCTGCGCGGTTGTCCTCGCGCTCCTAAAATAGGTTGACCACCCCGGAGGTCAGGATGGTGATGGCCATGCCCGCGATGAGCACCCCGGCGATGATGGATGGGATGGCCTTTCGCAGCGGCATGTCCAGAAAGGCCGCCGCCAGCGAACCCGTCCACGCCCCGGTGCCGGGCAGGGGGACGGCCACGAACAGCATCAGCCCCAGGTATTTGTATTTGGTCACCTTCTGCCCCTTCAGGTGGGCTTTGCGCTCCAGGGCGTCCACCATGCGGTTGAGCCTGGGGATCCGGCGGCGCATCCACTGGAAGATCCGCCGGATGTAGACGATGATGAAGGGGACGGGGATCAGGTTGCCGGTGACGGCGGCGGCGAAGGCCGCCCACTCCGGCAGCCCCAGGGTGCCGATCCCGAAGGGGATGCCCACACGCAGCTCCACCACCGGCACCATGGACACCAGCAGGGTGAGCAGGGACTTGCCCGCGAAGGTCTCCGTCAGCCATTGTAAAGTCAGTTCCATGGGATGCTCCTTTTATGACAAGACCGTTTTCAGATATCTGCCCGTGTAGCTCCCGGGGTGCTCCGCCACCTCCTCCGGCGTGCCCGTGCACACCACGGTGCCGCCGCCGGAGCCCCCCTCGGGCCCCAGGTCGATGATGTGGTCCGCCGTTTTGATCACGTCCAGGTTGTGCTCGATCACCACCACCGTGTTTCCCTTGTCCACGAACCGCTGGAGCACCTCCACCAGCTGGTGCACGTCGGCGGTGTGCAGGCCGGTGGTGGGCTCGTCCAGGATATACACCGTGGAGCCAGTGGACTGCTTGGACAGCTCGGTGGCCAGCTTCACCCGCTGGGCTTCGCCGCCGGACAGGGTGGTGGAGGGCTGGCCCAGCTTCACATAGCCCAGGCCCACGTCCTTCAGGGTCTGGATCTTCTTGTTCAGCCTGGGCAGGTTCTCGAAGAAGGGCAGGGCCTCCTCCACCGTCATCTCCAGCACCTCGTGGATGTTCTTGCCCTTGTAGCGCACCTCCAGGGTCTCCCGGTTGTAGCGCTTGCCCTTGCACACCTCGCAGGGCACATAGATGTCGGGGAGGAAGTGCATCTCGATCTTGAGCAGGCCGTCGCCGGAGCAGGCCTCGCACCGCCCGCCCCTCACGTTGAAGGAGAACCGGCCCGGGCCGTAGCCCCGGGTCTTGGCGTCCTGGGTGGAGGCGAACAGCTCCCGGATGTCGTTGAACAGCCCCGTGTAGGTGGCGGGGTTGGAGCGGGGGGTGCGCCCGATGGGGGACTGGTCGATGGCGATCACCTTGTCCAGGTGCTCGATGCCCTCCATGCCGTCGTGTTTGCCGGGGCGGGCCTTGGTGCGGTTGAGCTCCGCCCCCAGGCGCTTGTACAAGATCTCGTTGACCAGCGATGACTTGCCCGACCCGGACACCCCGGTCACGGCGATGAAGGTGCCCAGGGGGAAGTCCACATCGATGTGCCGCAGGTTGTTCTCCGCCGCCCCCCGGACGGTGAGGACATGGCCGTTCCCTGCCCGGCGCTGGGCGGGCACGGGCACCTTCCTCCGCCCCGCCAGGTAGTCCCCCGTGATGGAGCCGGGGGTGTCCATCACCTGCTGGGCGGTGCCGCAGGCCACCACCTGCCCGCCGTGGACCCCGGCGCCGGGGCCGATGTCCACGATGTAGTCCGCCGCGCGCATGGTGTCCTCGTCGTGCTCCACCACGATCAGGGTGTTGCCCAGATCCCGGAGGTGCTTCAGGGTGTCCAGCAGCAGGTCGTTGTCCCGCTGGTGCAGGCCGATGGAGGGCTCGTCCAGGATATACAGCACCCCCATCAGCGACGAGCCAATCTGGGTGGCCAGCCGGATGCGCTGGCTCTCGCCGCCGGACAGGGTGCCCGCCTGGCGGGTCAGCGTCAGGTATTGCAGCCCCACCGAGCGCAGAAAGCCCAGCCGGGCTCGGATCTCCTTCAAGATCTGGTCGGCGATCATGGCCTGGGTGTCGGACAGGGTGATGGTGTCCAGGAAGGCCAGCGCCTCGTCCACCGGCTTCTCGCAGAACTGGTGGATGGAGCTGCCCCCCACCGTCACCGCCAGGGCCTCCCGCTTGAGGCGCCTGCCCTGGCACTCGGGGCAGGGGCACTCGCTCATGCACTCCTCGATCTCCCGCTTCATGGCGTCGGACTGGGTCTCCCGGTAGCGGCGCTCCAGGTTGTTGACGATGCCCTCGAAGGGCTGGTAGAGGGTGCCCTTGCCCCGGGGCTGGTCGTAGCTCAGGGTGAGCTTCTCCCCCTTGGTGCCGTAGAGGATGACGTCCATCACCTCGGCGGACAGCTTCTCCACCGGGTCGGTGAGCTTGAACTTGTACTTTTTCGCCAGGGCGTCGAAATACATCCTGGAGATGCCGTCGGACTTGATGTGGTTCCAGCCTGAGGCGGTGATGGCCCCCTCCAGAATAGACAGGGAGCGGTTGGGCAAGATCCGCTCCGGGTCGATCTTCATCTGGCTGCCCAGCCCCGTGCAGGCGGAGCAGGCCCCGTAGGGGTTGTTGAAGGAGAACATCCGGGGGGAGAGCTCCTCGATGGACACCCCGCAGTCCTCGCAGGCGTAGTTCTGGGAGAAGGTGATGTCCCGCTCCTCCTCCCCCAGCACGTTGACGATCACGATGCCGCCGGACAGGTTGGAGGCGGTCTCCACGCTGTCGGTGAGCCGCCTGGCCACGTCCTCCCGGATCACCAGCCGGTCCACCACGATCTCGATGGAGTGCTTGCGGTTCTTGTCCAGCTTGATCTCCTCCGTCAGGTCGTAGAGGGATCCGTCCGCCCGGACCCGGACATAGCCCGACTTCCGGGCGTCCTCGAAGATCTTGGCGTGCTCGCCCTTCTTGCCCCGGACCACCGGGGAGAGCACCTGGATCCGGGTGGCCTCGGGCAGGGTGAGCACCTGGTCGATGATCTGGTCGATGGTCTGCTGGCGGATCTCCTTGCCGCACTTGGGGCAGTGGGGGGTGCCCACCCTTGCCCACAGCAGGCGCAGGTAGTCGTAGATCTCCGTCACCGTGCCCACGGTGGACCGGGGGTTCTTGGAGGTGGTCTTTTGGTCGATGGAGATGGCGGGGCTCAGCCCCTCGATGTAGTCCACGTCGGGCTTCTCCATCTGGCCCAAAAACATCCGGGCGTAGGAGGACAGGGACTCCACATACCGCCGCTGGCCCTCGGCGTACAGCGTCTCGAAGGCCAGGGAGGACTTCCCCGACCCGGACAGGCCGGTGAGCACCACCAGCTTGTCCCGGGGTATCTCCACGTCGATGTTTTTCAGGTTGTTTTCCCGCGCGCCTTTGATGACGATCTTGTCCTGCATGGGTGTTCTCCTCGGTTTTCTTTAGATTTTGGCCCGGATAACAGCATAATGAAACACATTTTTAATGTCAACCCCTATTTTTGGGGCATATGATCTGGGGCGTTCACAGATCGGGGGGCTCCGGCACGGCCCGCAGCTCAAAGACCACGGGGTGGATGCCGTCGGTGCAGCACTCCACGCTGACATCGGGCTTGTACCAATCGTTTCTGCACTGGGCCGCCGTGGCGGAGATGCTGCGGTACAGGTCGATCCACGCCCAGGGGCACAGCCCCTCCGGCTTCTCCGCGCCGCCCTCGTAGCAGTACACGTCCCCCACCTGGTGGATGGGGCAGGGGCCCACGTCCCCCTCGGTGAGGTATCTCTCGGCCAGCTCGGGGTAATATTCGGTCTTGAGTACGGTGATCTTCACGCGGCTCATGGGTCTCCCTCCTTCATTCGCCCCTCAGCTCCCGCTGGACGTACTTGGGCAGCTTAGACACCACCAGCTCATAGGACATGTCGCACAGGTCCCGCAGTACCAGCTCGGGCAGCTCCCCGTCCAGCAGGGCCGCGATCCACAGCTTCTTGTCGCAGTAGAAGCCGGGGAGTATGTCCGGGTACTGCTCCCGGAAGGCCTCGGCCAGCCGGGGGTCGCACTTCAGGTTCACCAGGTCGCGGCCGTTGTAGCGCTCGTCCTTCATCCCCCGGGGGGAGCACACCGCGGCGAACAGCTTGCCCCGCACCATGTAGCGGTGCCAGCCCCACTCGATCTTGAAATCCTTCTCGGCGCCGGGCTTGTCCAGCAGATATTGGTCCAGCCATTCGTATTTCATGAGGCTTCCTCCTTTTCAGCGGTGGTCTGTCCGGCCTAAGAGGTAATCGGCGGACACATCGAAGTGATCGCACAGAAACATCAACGTTGTGGCGCTCACGTTTGTTTTTCCGTATTCCAATCGTTGATAATTCCGTTCTGCGCATTGTAGTAGTTCGGCCATCTCTTTTTGCTTCAATTTTCGCTCTTTTCTAAGGGAGCGCAGACGTTCGCCAAATAGATCTAAATTATATTCCATTATTTTCTCACCACCACTTGACACGATGATCGATATCGCATATAATCAAAATACGATAAAAAATATCGTATTTTGGAGGTCTGGCCATGAACCCGTTGTATGAATGGCTCTATGAAAACTACGCAAAACCCCAACTGGCAGATCGCCAGCTCTCTTCCGTCTATCAGTTACAGCGGCAGGAATGGCAGACAACGGCGGAACAACTGCCCCGGCGGGAACGCCTATTGTCCGAGGATTTGATGGCTACGCTGAAAAATGATTGGGGGATCATATCGTTTGCCTGTGGGGTCCGGTTTGGACTCCGCCTTGCCGCGGATCTATTTGGGCAGGAGGAACTGTAGGCTATTTCCCGCTGCCCCTCAGCTTGACGATCTGGTCCCGCAGCGCCGCGGCCACCTCGAACTCCAGCATCTTCGCCGCCTCCTTCATCTGCTTCTCCAGAGCGGCGATGGCCTCCATCCGCTGGAGCTTGGTCATCTGGGCCAGCTCCTTGTCGTTGTAGTCCGGCTTGTCCTCCGCCGAGAGGGCCATCAGCTCCCGCACCGCCTTTTTCACCGTCTTGGGCACGATGCCGTGGGCCTTGTTGAAGGCGTCCTGCTTTTCCCGGCGGCGCTCCGTCTCGTCCATGGCCCGGCGCATGGAGGGGGTGATGGAGTCGGCGTACAAGATCACCACGCCGTCGGCGTTCCGGGCCGCCCGGCCGATGGTCTGGATCAGCGAGGTCTCCGAGCGCAAAAAGCCCTCCTTGTCCGCGTCCAGGATGGCCACCAGGGACACCTCCGGCAGGTCCAGCCCCTCCCGCAGGAGGTTGATGCCCACCAGCACGTCGAATTCCCCCAGGCGCAGGTCCCGGACGATCTCCATGCGCTCGATGGTGTCGATGTCGTGGTGCATGTACCGCACCCTGATGCCCGCCGTCTTGAGGTAGTCCGTCAGGCTCTCCGCCATCTTTTTGGTGAGGGTGGTCACCAGCACCCGCTCGTCCCGCTGGGTGCGCTGGCCGATCTCGCCGATGAGGTCGTCGATCTGGCCCTCCACCGGGCGCACCTCCACCCGGGGGTCCAAAAGGCCGGTGGGCCGGATCACCTGCTCCACGATCTGCCCCGAGCGGGTGCGCTCGTACTCCCCGGGGGTGGCGGACACATACACCACCTGGTTGAGCCGCTTTTCGAACTCGTCGAACTTCAGCGGCCGGTTGTCGAAGGCGCAGGGCAGGCGGAAGCCGTAGTCCACCAGGGTGGTCTTGCGGGCCCGGTCGCCGTTGAACATGGCCCGGACCTGGGGCAGGGTGGCGTGGCTCTCGTCGATGAACAGCACGAAGTCGCGGGGGAAGTAGTCCAGCAGGGTGTGGGGGGGCGAGCCCACCGGGCGGCCCTCGATCACCCGGGAGTAGTTCTCGATGCCGGAGCAGTAGCCCAGCTCCTGCATCATCTCGATGTCGTACATGGTGCGCTGCTTGATCCGCTGGGCCTCGATCAGCTTGTTCTCCGACTGGAAGAAGGCCACCCGCTCCTCCATCTCCTGATAGATGTCCTGGATGGCGGCGTCCATCTTCTCCTTGGGGGTGACGTAGTGGGTGGCCGGCCAGATGGGGATGTTCTGGAGACGGCGGATGGGCGTGCCCGTCACCACGTTGATCTCGCTGAGGCGGTCGATCTCGTCCCCAAAGAACTCCACCCGGATGGCGGTATCCTTCCAGTAGGCGGGCCAGATCTCCACCGTGTCCCCCCGCACCCGAAACATGTTGCGCTCGAAGGCGATGTCGTTGCGCTCGTAGCGGATGGCCACCAGCCTTTTCAGCAGCTCCTCGATCTTGATCACCGCCCCCACCCGCAGGGCCACCATCATCTTGGCGAAGTCCTCCGGCTCGCCCAGGCCGTAGATGCAGGACACCGAGGACACCACGATCACGTCCCGCCGCTCCAAAAGCGACGCGGTGGCGCTGAGCCGCAGCCGGTCGATCTCCTCGTTGACGGTGGAGTCCTTCTCGATGAAGGTATCGGTGTGGGGGATGTACGCCTCCGGCTGGTAATAGTCGTAGTAGGACACAAAATATTCCACCGCGTTATTGGGGAAGAACTCCCGGAACTCGGCGCACAGCTGGGCGGCCAGGGTCTTGTTGTGGGCCAGCACCAGGGCGGGGCGCTGGACGGCCTCGATCACCTTGGCCATGGTGTAGGTCTTGCCCGAGCCGGTGACGCCCAGCAGGGTCTGCTCGTCCAGGCCGTTCTCGATGCCCGCCGCCAGGGCGGCGATGGCCTCCGGCTGGTCGCCGCTGGGGGTGTATTCGGAGATCACTTCAAAATTCGGCATGGGGGACCCTCCCTCAACGATGTGTTCCTATCATAGAACATAAGTTTTAACATGTCAACCTTTTTGATGCACAAATATCCATCAGATGCAAGATCGATATGGAGCATACTATTATAACACGGGCCGCCGGGGGCGGCAAGGCGTGGTTCCTTATAAAAATGTGAAGAAAGGGGGGCGTGCCCGCCGTCCCCCGGTGTACTCCCACAAAAGCGGGTGGGAGCGGGGCGGGATTTTCGTTGTTTTGTTCCTTGCGCTTTCGGGTGGGGGGTGCTATAGTGTGTACCGTTGCGCCGTAAAAAAGCCCCGCGGGCCCGCCGCCGCTGGAGAGACCGGCCGCTTATTATCCTGATATCGAGGTGTCACGTATGGAGATCCTGCTGCAATTGTCCTTCTCGCTGGTGGGCGGGCTGCTCATGTCCCGCCTGGCCAAGCTGTTGAACCTGCCCGCCGTCACCGCCTACCTGGTGACCGGGCTGCTGCTGGGGCCCTACTGCCTGGGGGCGCTCCACCTCACCTCCCTGGGCTTCACCAGCTCGGAGGCGGTGGCCCACCTGGACATCATCTCCCAGGTGGCCCTGGGCTTCATCGCCTTCACCATCGGCAACGAGTTCCGGCTGGAGCAGCTCAAGAGCATGGGCCGGCAGGCGATCGTGGTGGGCATCTTCCAGGCGGTGGCCACCACCGCCCTGGTGGACGCCGCCCTCATCGGCCTGCACCTCATGGACCCGGAGCTGATCTCCATCTCCTCCGCCATCACCCTGGGCGCCATCGCCGCCGCCACCGCCCCCGCCGCCACCCTGATGGTGGTGCGGCAGTACAAGGCGGACGGCCCGCTGACCCGGCTGCTGCTGCTGGTGGTGGCCATCGACGACGCGGTGGGGCTGGTGCTGTTCTCCGCCTCCTTCGGGGTGGCCTCGGCGCTGGAGAGCGGCGCGGTCAGCCTGATCACCGTGCTGGTGGAGCCGGTGGTGGAGATCGTGCTGTCCCTGGTCCTGGGGGCGGCGGCGGGCTGGGTCTTGTACTGGGTGGAGCAGTTCTTCCACTCCAGGAGCAAGCGCCTTTCCATCTCCATCGGCTTCGTGCTGCTCACCGTGGGGCTGTCCATGCTGGAGTTCCGCGCGTGGGGGATCCACTTCGGCTTCTCCCTGCTGCTGGTGTGCATGATGACGGGGACGGTGTTCTGCAACATCTGCGACTTCTCCGAGGAGCTCATGGGCCGCGTAGACGGCTGGACCGCCCCGCTGTTCGTGCTGTTCTTTGTGCTGTCCGGCGCGGAGCTGGACCTGAAGATCCTGTCCGACCCCATGGTGCTGCTGATCGGCGCGGCGTATATCATCTCCCGCTCCCTGGGCAAGTATTTTGGGGCCTACGCCAGCTGCGGCCTGACGGGGTGCAGCGACAGCATCAAAAAGCATCTGGGCATCACCCTGCTGCCCCAGGCGGGGGTGGCGCTGGGCATGGCCCTCACCGCCCAGCGGCTGGCCGACGGCGCGATGGTGCGCAGCGTGGTGCTGTTCTCCGTGCTGGTGTACGAGCTGGTGGGCCCAATGCTGACCCGCCGCTCCCTGGCGGCCGCCGGTGAGATCCACGAGGCGGGCCGCACCAGCGCCCGGAAGAAGAACCCGCCCAAGGCGGCGGTCCGGCTGGACAAATAATTGGAGCGGTTTTCCCCCGGCCCGGCGGGCATACTAGGGTCGAGGTGATGACCATGTCCAGCGAGAACCAACTGCTCGGCCATATCTATCAGACCGCCGAGATGGGCCGGGAGGGGATCCGGTCGGTGCTGAAGTACGCCCGGGAGCCCAAGCTGGTGGATGCCCTGAACAGCCAGTATGACGAGTACGGGCGGCTGCAGAACGCCGCCGGGTCCCTGCTCCAGGCCCGGGGGGAGGCCCCGCGGGGCCTGAGCCCCGTGGCCAAGGCGTCCTCCGAGGTGATGAGCACCGTGAAGGCCATGGCGGACCACTCTCCCGCCAACATCGCGGAGATGATGATCCAGGGCTCCACCATGGGGGTGACCAAGAGCCTGCGCACCATCCGGACGTGCGATGTGAAGGACGAGGGCGTGCGCCGCCTGGCGGACAAGCTGCTCAAGACCGAGCAGGCCAACATCGAGGAGATGAAGCGGTTCCTCTAGCCGCCGTTTGGGCCTGTTGGCAATGTTCAAACGAGCCCTGGAGAAACGGGGAAGGGCCCGCGCCGGGCGCGGGCCCTTCCATTTTCCCGGTTCAGCTGAGGTGGCCGGGGCCGAAGCCGTGGGGGAGCAGCTCCTTCAGCGGCAGCTTCACATAGTCCCCGTCCCCCCGGGCCACCAGCACGGTGAGCTCCGGGGCGAACTCGTACAGCACCTGACGGCACACCCCGCAGGGCCAGCAGTAGTCCTCGCTCCTGCCCGCGACGGCGATGGCGGAAAACTCCCGGTGCCCCTCGCTGACCGCCTTGGCCACGGCGGCGCGCTCGGCGCAGATGGTGGGGCCGTAGGCGGCGTTCTCGATGTTGCAGCCGGTGAACACCGTGCCGTCGGCGCACAGCAGGGCCGCCCCCACGGGGAAGTGGGAGTAGGGCACATAGGAGCGCTCCAGCATGGAGAAGGCCAGGTCCACCAGGGCTTGGTCGGTCATGTTCAAAACTCCTCGTATAATAAGATTTGCAGAAGAATTTTAAGTGTATCTGCATAGTG
>CAJUPU010000035.1 GCA_910588495.1 uncultured Oscillospiraceae bacterium
GAGGACGAGATCGTCCCCGTGATGATCAAGAAGAAGAAGGAAATGGTGGAGTTCAAGGTGGACGAGTTCCCCAAGGCGGGCGTCACCGCCGAGGGCATCGCCAAGCTGCGCGGCGCCTTCCCCGTGGGCCCCGAGGGGGTCGAGGATGAGGTCGTCCACACCTTCGAGGTCACCAAGGTCCACGAGGCCGACACCAAGAAGCACGTCCAGCGGGTCACCGCCGCCAACGCCTCCGGCATCAACGACGGCGCGGCCGCCATCGTGCTGGCCTCCGGCGAGGCGGTGGAGAAGTACGGCCTGAAGCCCATGGCCAAGCTGGTCAGCTGGGGCCACGGCGGCGTGGATCCCAAGATCATGGGCGTGGGCCCCGTGCCCGCCTCCCGGGACGCCATGGCCAAGGCCGGCCTGACCATCAAGGACATCGACCTGGTGGAGGCCAACGAGGCCTTTGCCGCCCAGTCCGTGGCCGTGGCCCGTGAGCTGGAGTTCGACATGGACAAGGTCAACGTCAACGGCGGCGCCATCTCCATCGGCCACCCCGTGGGCGCCTCCGGCGCGCGCATCATCGTCACCCTGCTCCACGAGCTGGCCAAGCGGCCCGAGGCCAAGAAGGGCCTGGCCACCCTGTGCATCGGCGGCGGCATGGGCGTCGCCACCATCTTCGAGAAGTGCTGATCTTTGGGGTCTGACATGAATTATCAGGCGCTTTACAAAGAGAAGCTCACCACCGCCGAGGAGGCGGTGAAGGTGGTCAAGTCCGGCGACTGGGTGGACTACACCTGGTGCACCAACCACCCCGTGGCCCTGGACCGCGCCCTGGCCGCCCGCAAGGACGAGCTGTTCGACGTGAAGGTCCGGGGGGGCGTCACTATGTGGATGCCCGAGATCGCCAAGGCGGACGACGCGGGGGAGCACTTCACCTGGAACTCCTGGCACTGCTCCGGGGTGGACCGCAAGATCATGGCCAAGGGCATGGGCTTTTTCGCCCCCATCCGCTACTCCGAGCTTCCCCGGTTCTACCGGGAGAACGTGGACGTGGACGTGGTGATGGTCCAGACCACCCCCATGGACGCCCACGGCAACTTCAGCTTCGCCCTGGCGTGCTCCCACCTGGCCGACATGATGGACAAGGCCAAGACCATCATCGTGGAGGTCAACAAAAACATGCCCTGGGTGTACGGCCTCACCGGCAGCGAGATCAACATCAAGGATGTGGACTTTGTGGTGGAGGGGGACGATCCCGCCATCGCCCAGCTGGGCGGAGGCGGCGAGCCCTCCGAGGTGGACAAAGCCGTGGCCAACCTGATCGTACCCCACATCCCCAACGGGGCCTGCCTCCAGCTGGGGATCGGCGGCATGCCCAACGCGGTGGGCTCCATGATCGCCCAGTCCGACCTCACCGACCTGGGCGTCCACACCGAGATGTATGTGGACGGCTTCGTGGACATCGCCATGGCGGGCAAGATCACCGGCAAGAGGAAGAACCTGGACAAGGGCCGTCAGGTGTACGCCTTCGCGGCGGGCACCCAGAAGCTCTATGACTATGTGGACCGCAATCCCGAGGTGATGGCCGCCCCGGTGGACTACACCAACGACGTGCGGGTGCTGGCCCAGCTGGACAACTTCATCTCCATCAACAACGCCATCGACCTGGACCTGTTCGGCCAGGTGAACGCGGAGTCGGCGGGCTTGAAGCACATCTCCGGCACCGGCGGCCAGCTGGACTTCGTCATGGGCGCGTACCTCAGCAACGGCGGCAAGAGCTTCATCTGCCTGTCCTCCACCGTCACCGGCAAGGACGGCACGGTGAAGAGCCGCATCGTCCCCACCCTGACCCAGGGCTCCATCGCCACCGATCCCCGGTCCTGCGTGCAGTACCTGGTCACCGAGTACGGCATGGTGAACCTGAAGGGGCTGTCCACCTGGGAGCGGGCGGCGGGCATCATCGACATCGCCCACCCGGACTTCCGGGAGGACCTGATCGCCGACGCCGGCAAGATGGGCATCTGGCGCAGGAGCAACAAGCGGTAAGCTACATACCAAAACGCAAAAGGCCCGCGCGGTGTACACCGCGCGGGCTTTTTCTTATCCTTTTGCCTTGACCACGGGGATCCACACCTCGAACTTGGTGCACTCCGGGTCCAGATAGACCTCCACGTCCGGCCCCTCGGCGTACTCATAGCCCGAGGTGGGCAGCCACTCGGTGACCACCCGGCGCTCCAGGGCCTGGATGGCGGGCGCGCCCTCCCCCGTCCCGGGGAACACGGCCCAGGTAAAGGCGGGGACGGTGTGCTCCTCCAGCCCCTCCCCCGCCGGGGCGGAGGTGGCCACGGCGATATAATAGCGGGCGCTCTCCAGCCCGTCGCACACCCCCAGCAGGCCCCGGGGCTCCCCGTCCATCAGCCCGGCCAGCCGGGGGATGGTGCCGTCCGCCGCCGCCCGGCCCCAGAGCTGGGGCACCTGCTGAAAGTTCTCCTCTATGTCCTTCGACAGCGGCGCGGACACGCCCACGATCCGAAACGCATCCCGTTTTTCGATCCGATACTCCATTTCTTCCACTCCTTGTACTGTGATGGCGAAGCGCAGGGGGGGATGGCTCTTGAGCACCGCCCCCGGTGTTTTCGCCGCCGAGGGGGGCAGGCCGTGGACCACCTGGAACGCCCGGTTGAAGGCGGTAGGCGAGCTGTAGCCGTACTTCAGGGCCACGTCCACGATCCTCTCCCCATGTTGCAGGTCCGCCGCCGCCCGGGACATCTTCCGCCGCCGGACATACTCCGACAGGGGCGCCCCCGCCAGCAGGGTGAACATCCGCTGGAAGTGGTAGGGGGAACAGCAGGCGATCCTCGCCGCCTCCCCCAGATCTGGGGCCTCCAGATGCCCCTCCAGGTAGTCCACGGCTTGGTTGAGCCGGTCGATCCATTCCATATTGCCTCGCTCCTTTTCTGTTGCGCAACTGAGTATAGTATACTCCATGATCTTGCCCCTGTCCTCTCTTTTTTGAGACAAGTTTGGAGAGGCCCGGCCCGTTTTGCTGAAACCAACCGGGGCGTTTTTGTGTTATGATAGGTGAAAGACGTTTTTCGAGTTTAAGGACCTGTATTCACAGCCGAAACCATCGGATGGCCGAGGGATCTTTCCAGCAGGCAAGGCAGATCTTCCCAGGAACAGAGGTCGTGGATACAGGTCCTAACATCAGGGGGTGAGATCCGTTTGACGGAAGAACAACTGGTGAAGGCCCTGGGCCGGGGGGAGCTGTCCGCCCTGGAGGCGCTGATGGACCGCTACACGCCCTATGTGTCCTCGGTGGTCTCCCGGATCCTGCGGGGCCGCCGGGCGGACGTGGAAGAGCTGACCGCCGACGTGTTCCTGGCCGCCTGGGACAGCCGGGACAAGCTGCGCCCCGGCAAGGTCAAGGGCTGGCTGGGGGCGGTGGCCCGGAACCGGGCCTTCAACCTCCTCCGGGCGGACCGGGAGAGCCTGCCCCTGGAGGAGGACGCCCTGTTTTTGGAAACGGACGGCCCCGACAAGGAGCTGGACAAAAAGGAGACCGCCCGCGTGGTCAACGCGGCGCTGGCCCGGCTGGACAGGCCCCAGCGGGAGCTGTTCGTCCGCCACTACTACTACGGCCAGACGGTGCGAGAGGCGGCGCTGGCCATGGGGCTGAACCTGTCCACCGCCAAGACCTGGCTGCGCCGGGGGCGGGAGACACTGAAAACCATTTTGGAACAGGAGGGCTATGGACATGAAACGGCTGGAGATCTCCAGGCTAATGGATGAGTACGTGGACAATGAGTTTTTCCCCCAGGGCGGGGAGACCGCCGACCTACAGGCGGTGAAGGACCGGGTGCTGGCAAAGGCGGGCCCGGCGAGAAAGCGGCGCAAGCCCCTGAAAATGGTCCTGCTGGCGGCGGCGCTGGCGGCGGTGGGGGTGCTGTGTATCGCGGCGGGCTTGCCCACAACTGTATATCATCTCGTCACGGGCGGCACCGTGACCGTCCAGCGCGGGCCGGACGGCTATGCGTCCTATGATTTCAGCAACCAATTTCCCACCGACCCCGTCGTTTCAGAGAATGGCCGGCTATGGCTGGTGATAGGAGATGAGCGCACCGATATCACTGGCCTAATCGACATGGAAACACCCTATATCCTTGAGCATACCGACCCGGACAGCGGCCTTTCCAACTATCTGATCGTGGGCGGCACGCCGGAGGACTTCGGCTACTGCTCCTATCAGGAAACTCCCTCCGGCGGATTTGCAGGCGGCGGCACCGGCGGCTGTTATACTTCCTACTCCACCATTGACGGTGCACCATATGACGTGCGTGACCTTACACCAGAACAGTATGAACAGCGGGACCCCGGCGGGGACTACGACGAGTGGCGGCCCTGGTATCTAAACGCCATAGAGCAGCTACGCGAACGGGGCGTCAATATCCGCTGACCCCTTTTCTTTTCTTCCATCCTATGATAAAATGGACTCCCCCGCCTTGGGGGAGTCCATTTTCAGGAGTATTGCCATGACCCACGAGGACTACATGAGACAGGCCATCGCCCTGGCCCGGGCGTGCATCCCGGACGGAGACGTGCCTGTCGGGTGCATCGTTGTTTCCCCCGGCGGCGAGATCGTCGGCCGGGGCCGCAACCGCCGGGAGGCGGACCGCCGGGCCACCGCCCACGCGGAGGTGGAGGCCATCAACATGGCCTGTGCCGCCCTGGGGTCCTGGCGGCTGGAGGGCTGTACCCTGTACGTCACCCTGGAGCCCTGCCCCATGTGCGCCGGGGCCATCATCAACGCCCGGATCGCCGCGGTGCGTTATGGGGCCAGGGAGGACAAGTCCGGCTGCTGCGGGTCGGTGCTCAACCTGTTCGAGGAGCGCTTCAACCACCGCCCCCGGGTGTACGGCGGACTGCTGGAAGCGGAGTGCCGGGGGCTTCTAGAGGAGTTTTTTCAGGATCTGCGGAAGATTTAATACTACTGTAACACTTTACCCCAAACTTTCGCAACAACTCTCCTGTATCTTAATACTTGCAAGAGATATCCTTTCTTTTTCATTCTATCCTCCATCCTCATTTCAAGGAAACTCGGGGCCGAAAGGCCCCGGTTTTCTTTTTGGGGAAAGCCCCGCCGCGAGGCGGCGGGACTTCTCAGGAATCGGCGCCGAAAGGCCCGGTTTTCTTTTTGGGGAAAGCCCCGCCGCGGCGCGGCGGGACTTCTCAAGGATCAGGGCCGAAAGGCCCGGTTTCTTTTTAGGAAAGATCCCGCCGCAGGGCGGCGGGACTTCTCAAGGAATCGGCGCTGAAAGGCCCCATGAGACCCGCCGCCCAAACGCCACTCAGCAGAACTCGATTCGCCCCGGCGACATGGACCCGATCCGGGCCAGGGATTCCACCCGGACGCCCATGGCCCGGATGCGGTCCCCGCCGGGCTGGAACGCCTTTTCCACGGCGATCCCCGCCCCCACCACCACGGCGCCCGCCTGCCGGGCCAGCCGGATCAGCCCCTCCAGCGCCGCGCCGTTGGCCAAAAAGTCGTCGATCAGCAGCAGGCGTTCCCCCGCCTTCAAAAACCGTTTGGACACGATCACGTCGTTCACCGTCCCGTGGGTGAAGGAGGGCACCTCCACCCGGTACACGTCTCCGGCGATGTTTTTGGTGCGGCTCTTTTTGGCGAACACAACCGGCACCCCGAACTGCTGGGCGGCGACGCAGGCGATGCCGATCCCCGACGCCTCGATGGTCAGGATCTTGTCGATCTTCTCCCCGGCGAACAGCCGGGCCCATTCCTGTCCCATGGCCGCGAACAGCGCCACATCCATCTGATGGTTCAAAAAGCTGTCCACCTTCAGCACGCTGCCGTCCTCCACGACGCCATCCCGGCGGATGCGCTCCTCCAACTCCCGCATGGTCCTCTCCCCTTTCCTGTGGTATGCCTATTCTACCAAGATCTCCGCCTCATTTCCACTGTTTTCCGGAAAAACCCCTTGCTCTTCCCAACATTTTCTGCTACAATAGGCGGCGGCCGCGGCAGGCCGCCCCGGTCAGACCGCCATCAGAAAAAGAGGTCTTTGCCATGGATCGCGTCAAAAAAACCCTGCGGGAGCTCCCCCTGCTCACCCTGGGCACCCTTCTGGTGGCCGCGGGGGTCTACTTCTTCAAATTCCCCAACCACTTCAACACCGGCGGCGTCACCGGCCTGGCCGTGATCCTCAACGCGGTGGTGCCGGCGGTGAGCCCCTCCACCTTCGCCTCTCTGATCAACCTGGCCTTCCTGGTGCTGGGCTTCCTGTTCCTGGACAGGAGCTTCGGGGTGAACACGGTGTACTGCTCCCTTTTGTTCTCCGCCGCCTTGTCCGGGCTGGAGTGGCTGTGTCCCCTGTCCGCCCCACTGACGGACCAAAAGACCCTGGAGCTCTTTTTCGCCGTCATCCTCCCTTCGCTGGGCTCCGCCATCCTGTTCAACATCCAGAGCTCCACCGGCGGCACCGACATCCTGGCCATGATCCTCAAGCGGTTCTCCAGCATGGACATCGGCAATGCCCTGCTGTGCGTGGACGTGCTCATCGCCGCCTCCACCCTCTATTTCGTGGGGATCGAGGCGGGGCTGTACTCGGTGCTGGGCCTGGTGCTGAAGTCGGTGGTGGTGGACACGGTGATCGAGTCGCTGAACCGCCGGAAGAGCTTTTTGGCCGTCACCTCCTGTCCGGACCAGGTGTGCGATTTCATCACCCACACCCTGAACCGCTCCGCCACCTACTGGCAGGCATCGGGGGCCTACACCCACGACCCCAAGTGGGTGGTGCTCACCGCCCTGTCCCGGTCCCAGGCGGTGGCCCTGCGGCTGTACCTGAAATCCGCCGACCCCCACGCCTTCATCCTGGTGACCAACTCCAGCGAGATCTTCGGGAAGGGATTCATGCGGGTATGAGGCTGCGGGCTCTGTTCCACGTGAAACATTGGCTCCAGTCCAAGCTCCCCTATGCGCCTATCCTCGCGCTTCTTTGTCACGCTCGGATCAGGCCCATGGCCGGGTCGCTTTCCTTCCGACTCAGGCAAAAACTCATCTGCTTCGCAGATCCTGTGTTTTTGCCTTCGCTCCAGTCCAAGCTCCCCTATGTGCCTATCCTCGCGCTTCTCCCTTCGATGGAATTCGCCTCCCGGCTGTGATATGCTTTTGTCATATTTACAGCGGGAGGCGTTTTTTATGTCCCTCTTTCCGAAAACGTCCAAACGGCAGGTGCTGGAGCTGCCCGTGGACGAGATCCGCCCCAACCCCCATCAGCCCCGCCGGACCTTCCACCAGGAGGAGCTGGCAGAGCTGGCCTCGTCCATCGCCCAGGTGGGGGTGCTCCAGCCTCTCTCGGTCCGCCGCACCGCCGATGGCTGGGAGCTCATCGCCGGGGAGCGGCGGCTGCGGGCGGCCAAGCTGGCGGGACTGGCCCGGGTTCCCTGCCTGAACGTGGAGGCGGATGACGACGCCTCCGCCCTGCTGGCTCTGGTGGAGAACCTCCAGCGGAAGGACCTGGACGTGTGGGAGGAGGCCGCCGCCCTTCGCCAGCTCATCGACCGCCACCACCTGTCCCAGGAGGAGGCCGCCCGCCGGGTGGGCAAAAGCCAGTCCGCCGTGGCCAATAAGCTGCGGCTGCTGAAGCTGCCCCCGGACGTGATCGACGGCCTGCGGACCAACCGCCTGTCCGAGCGCCACGCCCGGGCACTGCTCCGCCTGGACTCCCCCGCCCTCCAGCGCTCGGCGCTGGACCACATGGTCAGGCATCAGCTCAACGTGGCCCAGACGGAAGCCTACATCGAGCGTCTGGTCCAGGCTGTCCCCGCCCCCCGGAGGGCGGTGCCGGTGTACCGGGTCCGGGACGTGCGGCTCTTCCTCAACACGGTGAAGCGGAGCCTTGCGGTGATGCAGTCCGCCGGGGTGGACGCCCGGTGCGGCAAGGAGGAGACAGACAGCGAGATCACCCTCACCATCCACATCCCCAAGTGAGGGCCGGGAGCGCCTTGTTTCATGTGAAACAAGGGAAGGACCAGGGCCGCGGCGCTCTCTTCCAAAAAGGCAGGTCCCCGCCCTGCCTTTTTTATTTTTTTATACGGTTGAAATTACAGCAAAAACAAGTTATAATGGATCTTACCGGCTGAGAACCTGTATCCACGACCTCGGTCCACCGTCTGGCCGGGTCTTTTCCCCACATGCGGCGTTAAATTTTCTTGAAATAAACCCAATTATTCCTGCGAAAATTTGCCTTGCCTGTGGGAAAGATCCCTCGGCCATCCGGCGGTCTCGGCTGTGAATACAGGTTCTGAAATGCGTTGGATGCGGTCCCGAAACCATCCAGAGGGACCGCTCCGCAGACGGCGGGGACCGATCGACGGCGGTGTTTCACGTGAAACACCCGCAACCTGAGAGACATAGAAGGGGGAGCACTATGGGCAAGACCATCGCCATCGTCAACCAAAAGGGCGGCGTGGGCAAGACCACATCCTGCGTCAACCTGGCCGCGGCGCTCACCGCCCAGGGGGCCAAAGTGCTGGTGTGCGACTTCGACCCCCAGGGCAACGCCACCTCCGGCTTTGGCCTGGACAAGAGCCGCTCCCCCAGCGTATACGACGTGATCCTGGGCGACGCCCCCATGTCCAAGGCCATCGTCAACACCAAGTGGGGGGACGTGGTGCCCGCCAACAAAGCCCTGTCCGGGGCCACGGTGGAGCTGATCGCTCTGGACCGCCGGGAGTTCCGGCTGAAGGACGCCCTGGAGGAGGTCAAGGAACGCTACGACTTCATCTTCATCGACTGCCCCCCCTCTCTGGAGCTGCTCACCCTGGACGGGCTGTGCGCCGCCGACACCCTGCTGGTGCCGGTGCAGTGCGAGTACTACGCCCTGGAGGGCCTGTCCGACCTGCTGTACACCGTCCGGCTGGCCAAACAGCGCCTCAACCCCTCCCTGGAGATGGAGGGCGTCCTGCTCACCATGTACGACGGGCGGACCAACCTGTCCCTCCAGGTGGCGGAGGAGGTCAAGCGCCACTTCCCCGGCAAGGTGTACGCCTCGGTGATCCCCCGGAACGTGCGGCTGTCCGAGGCCCCCAGCCACGGGGTGCCCGTGTCCGTCTACGACCCCCTGTCCCGGGGGGCGGAGTCCTATGAGACGCTGGCCAAGGAGTTCCTGGGGAAAAACCCCATGGGAACGGCCCATACATGATAAATAGAAAGGGATGATCGAATGGCCAAGGCCAAAGGTCTGGGCAAGGGCCTGGACGCCCTCATGGGCGACTCCACCACCATGCAGAGCCAGGAGGCCGGCTCCGTCATGCTGCCCATCTCCCAGGTGGAGCCGGGGCTGAACCAGCCCCGAAAACGGTTCGACGACGAGGCTCTGGCCGATCTGGCCGCCTCCATCGAGGAACACGGCATCATCCAGCCCCTCACCGTCCGGCGGCTGTCCACCGGCTACTACCAGATCATCGCCGGGGAGCGGCGCTGGCGGGCGGCCAAGCTGGCGGGCCGGGACAAGGTGCCGGTGGTCATCATCGAGGCGGACGACCGCAAGGTGATGGAGCTGGGCTTGATCGAGAACCTCCAGCGGGAGGACTTGAACCCGGTGGAGGAGGCGGAGGGCTATCTGGCCCTGCTCACCGACTTCGGCATGACCCAGGAGGAGCTTGCCCGCCGGATGGGCAAGTCCCGCCCCGCCATCGCCAATGCCCTGCGGCTCACCGCCCTGCCCCCCTCCGTCCGGGCGATGCTGGTGGAGGGGACCATCACCGCCGGGCACGGCCGGGCGGTGCTCATGGTGGAGGGGGAACAGGCCCAGGCCGCCTTTGCCCAAAAGATCGTGGAGGAGGGCTGGAACGTCCGCCAGGCGGAGAGCGCCGCCAAGCGCTTCACCCTGGAGGCCCCCGGGGACAAGGCCCCCAAGCCCGTGGACCAGGACCGGCTCTATATCGAGTCCGCCCAAAAGGACTTGTCCCTCCGGCTGGGCCGGAAGGTGACCATCTCCAACGGCCGGAAAAAGGGCAGGCTGGAGCTGGAATACTACGATGTGGACGATCTCAACGACCTGCTGGACCAGCTGGGACAGCTGACGCCGGTGGAACGGCCTTCGGAAGGGGGCGGCGCGGGATGAGTGAGCGAGACCAGGACGAGCTCTCCGGGGCCGCCGGGAGCGGCCCCGCCATCACGCCGGAAGAGAAGATGCTCCATGAGATCATGGACCGCTCCATGGCCAGGACCTCTCCCCCGCCCGCCGCGGAGGCGGAGAACGGCCCGGAGGAGGAAGATGTTTCACATGAAACGATCCCCCCCGACACCCAGGACCCTCCGGCCCCCAAGAACAAGCCCTCCTCTTTTTACGTCTATCTGGCGGTGCTGTTCGGCGCGGCCTTCCTCATGCTCCTGCTGGCCTACTTCGTCCAGCAGCGCAACAATGACGCCGTACGGGACGACCTGCGACTGGCCAGCGCCTCCCGAGAGGAGCTGTTGGCCAGCGTCCAGACCCTGGAGAAGGAGAACCGGGACCTGAAGCTGGACAATGGCCTGCTGGAATACGAGATAGGCCACTATCAGGAGCTGTACAAGAAGGCCCAGGACGAGTCCTACGCCCTCCAGGGGGAGCTGGGCATCTCCGAGAACCAGGCCGAAGCCGCCACCGTCCTCAGCTATCTGGAGCGGTTCTGCGCGGAACAGGATTACCTGATGGCCGCCGCCGTGGTGGAAGAGTGCGACCACCTCTTCAATGAACACGGCCCAAAGCACAACTACGTCTCCTCCCTTCTGCCCCCCTCCACCATCTCCCGTTATTTCCACCTGCGGGAAAACGTGGTGCTGAAACAAGCCCAGTGCATGGTGGTGGAGCAGTATCATTCCCAGCCGGACGGGGAGAGCTACACCGAGGCGGTCCGCATCGTCCCCTCCGCCAGCCGCTACAGCGAGGAGGCGGTGGCCGCCGCCCGGCGCCTGTGGAACATCCTCTGGTTCTATCCCAACATGCCGGAGGCGGCCGCCCGCATGATGGAGCCGTTCTACGACCCGGAGCTCAACGAGCTGGCCCAGCTGAACGAGCAAAATTTCCGGCCCTCCACCATCGCTCTGTTCCAGGAGGTCCGGGACGACCTGATCCGGCTGGGCCACCTGACTCAACATGAGGACGGCTCGGTGTCCTTGACCTACCCCCCGTCTGAGCTGCAGTTATATGGGGAAGAGGACCTCCCCTCCCCTTCTGACGGGGAGTCCTCAATAATCAAAGATAAAGGATGATGGGATCATGCTGGATATCAAGTTCATCCGGGACAACCCGGAGATCGTCAAAGAGAACATCAAGAAGAAATTTCAGGAGGAGAAGCTCCCCCTGGTGGACCAGGTAATCGACCTGGACCGCCGCAACCGGGACGCCATGACCGAGGCCAACAACCTGCGCTCCGAGCGGAACAAGCTGTCCAAGCAGGTGGGGATGCTCATGGGTCAGGCCAAAAAGGACCCCTCCAAGCTGGAGGAGGCCGAGGCCGCCAAGGCCCAGGTCAAGGCCAACGCCGACCGGCTGGCCCAGCTGGAGAAGCTGGAGGGGGAGCTGGCGGCGGAGATCCGCAAGATCATGATGGTCATCCCCAACATCATCGACCCCTCCGTCCCCATCGGCCCCGACGACTCCGCCAACGTGGAGGTGGAGAAGTTCGGCCAGCCCCTGGTCCCCGACTTCGACATCCCCTACCACACCGAAATCATGGAGCGGTTCGACGGGGTGGACATGGACGCGGCGGGCCGGGTGTCCGGCGCCGGGTTCTACTACCTGATGGGGGATATCGCCCGGCTCCACGAGGCGGTGCTGGCCTACGCCCGGGACTTCATGATCGGCAAGGGCTTCACCTTCTGCATCCCCCCCTTCATGATCCACGGCAACGTGGTGGAGGGGGTCATGTCCCAGACCGACATGGACGCCATGATGTATAAGATCGAGGGGGAGGACCTGTACCTGATCGGCACCAGCGAGCACTCCATGATCGGCAAGTTCATCGACCAGATGATCCCCGAGGAGAGCCTGCCCCAGACCCTCACCTCCTACTCCCCCTGCTTCCGCAAGGAGAAGGGCTCCCATGGCATCGAGGAGCGGGGGGTGTACCGCATCCACCAGTTTGAGAAGCAGGAAATGATCGTGGTGTGCCGCCCCGAGGACTCCATGGACTGGTATGAGAAGATGTGGCGGTACAGCGTGGAGCTGTTCCGCTCCATGGACATCCCGGTGCGCCAGCTGGAGTGCTGTTCCGGTGACCTGGCCGACCTGAAGGTGAAGTCCTGCGACATCGAGGCCTGGTCCCCCCGGCAGAAGAAATATTTCGAGGTGTGCTCCTGCTCCAACCTGGGGGACGCCCAGGCCCGCCGCCTGAAAATGCGGGTGAAGGGGGAGAACGGCACCTACCTGCCCCACACCCTGAACAACACCGTGGCCGCGCCCCCCCGTATGCTGATCGCCCTGCTGGAGAACAACCTCCAGGCCGACGGCTCCGTGAAGGTGCCCGCCGTCCTGCGGCCCTATATGGGCGGCACGGAAGTGCTGACCCCCAAAATCGATCGCTGAAAAGGAGAACACACCATGAAAAAGCTTTGGAAAGCCCTGGGCATCACCGCGCTGGCCGCCGCCGTCCTTCCCTACCGGATCCGCAGGGACCAGGAGGAGAACACCACCACCGTGTACGCCCTGCTCTGGCAGGCCGTCCGCCGCCCCGGCGACGGGGAGGACAAGGGCCGGCTGGACATCAGCCTCGGCTACAAGTCCCCCCTCCAGGAGGTCCGGGAGGAGCGGGATCTGTTCACCGACGACCCGGAGGAGGCCGTTTTGTTCGCCGACGAGGAGCCCGAGGCCGCCGCGGTGGACGCCCCCGCCCCCATGGCCGAGCCCGCGGAGGCAGAGGAGCCGGAGGCCACCGAGGAGGACTTCGACCCCGACCTGTAAGCACCCCGGTCCAAAGGAGGCTCAGGGATGGAACACAAAGACCCCACCCAAGAGACCGGCGAGTCCCCCTCCGGCGGCTATGTCCCCGCGTCCTTCGAAAAGCGCGCCGCCGCCTGGATGGGTATCGCCTATGTTCTCATGCTGCTCTTCGTGGTGAACTTCTCCATCTACACCGGGGGGCGTCAGCTCCCCGACACCTTCCCCCTGTTTCTGGCGCCCGTGTCCGTGGCCCTGGCGGTGGTGGTCGTCCACCGCATGAAGAACGGCACCGCCGCCGGGGGGACCGCGGGAGGGGTGGCGGTGCTGGCCATGTGCGCCGTGGGCTTGATCACCGGCCTGCTGCTGGGCGTCCCCGCCCTGCTGGCCGCCCTGGGGGTGTGAGGGATGGAGGCACTGATCCGCACCGGCCTGGCCCAGCTGGGTCAGGCCGGCCGCGTCCCGGAGGACGCCCCCGCCCTGCTGGCCCGGTACGGAGCCCTTCTGCTGGAGAAGAACCGGGTGATGAACCTCACCGCCATCACCCAGCCCCAGGATGTGGCCACCCTCCATATGCTGGACTGCGCCGCCCTGCTGGACTGCGCCCGATTTGAGGGAAAGACCCTGATCGACGTGGGCACCGGGGCGGGCTTTCCCGGCCTGCCCCTGAAGATTTTGACCCCCTCGCTGGAGGTCACTTTGCTGGACAGCCTGAACAAGCGGGTGGACTGGCTCAACGAGACCATCGATACCCTGGGGCTGAAGGGGGTACGGGCGGTCCACGGCCGGGCGGAGGAGGCGGGCCGGGATCCCGCCTTCCGGGAGCGCTTCGACTTCGCCGCCGCCCGGGCGGTGGCCGACCTGCGGCTGCTGTGTGAACTGTGCCTGCCCTTCCTCAAGGTCGGGGGCCGTTTCCTGGCCATGAAGGGGACGGACTGCGGGGACGAGGTGGACAAGGCCCTTCCCGCCATCCAGGTCCTGGGAGGGCGGCTGGAGGGCCGGATCGACCGCCTGATCCCCCACACCGATGTCACCCACCGGGTGGTCCTGGTGGAGAAGACCTCTCCCACGCCGGAAAAATACCCCCGGCGATGGGCCAAAATGCAGAAGGTCCCCCTCTGAACCCCGCGCTTTCGACAAAACGTAGAGATCTCCCAATAAATTTTCATAATTTTCAGTTTTTTTGTTGCTATTTTCAGAGATCCATGCTATGATCAAGAGGTATCGGAAGGAGGCGTCCCATGGGCACAGCCGTCATGGTCACATCGGGAAAGGGCGGCACCGGTAAAACCTCTCTCACCGCGGGCGTGGCCTCCTGTCTAGCGGCCCTGGGCCGCCGGGTGCTGTGCGTGGACCTGGACATCGGCCTGCGCAATCTGGACCTGACCTTGGGCATGTCCGACCGGGCGCTGATGGATTTCACCGACGTGATGGAATACCGCTGTCCCCTTCTCAGCGCCGCGGTGGAACAGCCGGAGATCCGGGGCCTGTTCCTGCTCACCGCCCCCCAGAGCTCCGACGGGCTGGACCGGAAACGGTTCCGGGCCCTGATCGAGGAGGCGTGTGACTATTTCGACCTGGTGTTCATGGACTCCCCCGCCGGACTGGGGGAGGGCTTCCAGCTGGCCATGGCCGCCGCCGACCGGGTGATCGTGGTGTCCGCCGTGGACCCCGCCGCCCTGCGGGACGCCCAGCGCACCGTGGCCGAGCTCCACGAGCTGACTCAGCTCCACCTGGTGATGAACCGGGTGCAGCCCAAGCTGATCTCCAAACTGCGCACCTCCATCGACAGCGCCATGGACACCGCCGGTCTGCCCCTGCTGGGGGTGGTGCCGGAGGACCCCAACGTCACCATGGCCACCGCCGCCGGGGTGCCGCTGATCCTCACCACCTACAAGGGGGCCGCCCCCGCCTATCTGAACATCGCCAAGCGCCTTTTGGGACAACGGGTCCCATTGCTCCGTATCCGCTAGTTCACGCCTCGTATTGCATAGAAAGGACGATCTGCATGAATATCGCTCTGATGAGCCACGACAACAAAAAAGAACTGATGGTCCAATTCTGCATCGCCTACTGCGGCATCCTCTCCAAGCACACCGTCTGCGCCACCAGCAACACCGGCCGCCAGGTGGCCGAGGCCACCGGTCTGCCCGTCCAGCTCTTCCTGGCCCACACCCAGGGCGGCGCCCAGCAGATCGGCGCCCGCATCGCCTACGATGAGATCGACATGGTGCTCTTCTTCAACGACCCCAGCACCGATGATCTGGAGAAGGATCTGCACTACATCATCAATCTGTGCGACCAGCACAACGTTCCCGTCGCCACCAACTCCGCCACGGCGGAGATGCTGATCCACGGCCTGGCCCGGGGCGACCTGGACTGGCGGCTCATCAGTCACCCCACCGCGCCGATCAAGGTCTAAGAAGCTGTACCAATAGCCTCAGCACCCAGCTTTGCGGCCAAAATCGCCGCTGGCCGCGTTGAAAAATCTTGAAATACACAAAGTATTCCCGCGATTTTTCGCCTTGCCACCGGCAATTTTAGCTCGCAAATCTGAATACTTCGGCTATTGGCACAGCTTCTAAAAACGCGGAGCTAGGCCCGGAGTGCTCTCCCCCACGCCATGGGAGGAGAGCATTTTTCTTGCGTATATGGGCACTTTGTGATATAGTTGTTTGACGAAAAACCAGTTGGATCCACCCCGATCTGTTATCTGGACCAACACAAAGGAGGATCACCATGGGCAAACAAAAGCCCCGCACCCTGTCCGGCTTCATGGAGCTGCTGCCCCCCCGGCAGGCCCAATTCGACCGGATGGTGGAGCTGCTCCGCCAGTCCTACTCCCGCTACGGCTTCACCCCCCTGGACACCCCCGTCATCGAGGCCAGCGAGGTGCTGCTGGCCAAGGCCGGCGGCGAGACGGAAAAGCAGATCTACCGCTTCACCAAGGGGGACAGCGACCTGTCCCTGCGCTTCGACCTCACCGTCCCCCTGGCCAAATACGTGGCCCTGCACTACGCCGACCTGTCCTTCCCCTTCCGCCGCTTCCAGATCGGCAAGGTCTACCGGGGAGAGCGGGCCCAGCGGGGTCGCTTCCGGGAGTTCTACCAGGCGGACATCGACGTGATCGGCGACGGCAGGCTGGACATCGTCAACGAGGCGGAGATCCCCGCCATCATCTGCCAGACCTTCACCGCCCTGGGGCTGGAGCGGTTCCAGATCCGGGTGAACGACCGGAAGATCCTCAACGGCTTTTACGCCATGCTGGGGCTGACCGACAAGGCCGGGGACGTGATGCGCACCGTGGACAAGCTGCCCAAGATCGGCCCGGACAAGGTCCGGGAGCTGCTCACCGGGGAGGAGACCGGCCTCACCGGTGACCAGGCCGATGAGATCCTGAAGTTCATCTCCATCACGGGCAGTAATAAAGAGGTCTTTGATTCCCTGGAGGCATACCGGGGCCGCCACGAGCTCTTCGACCAGGGGCTGGACGAGCTGTCCACCGTGGTCAAATACCTGGGGGCCTTCGGGGTGCCCGAGGACAAGTTCGCGGTGGACCTCACCATCGCCCGGGGGCTGGACTACTACACCGGCACCGTGTACGAGACCTTCATGACCGACCACCCCGAGATCGGCTCCATCTGTTCCGGGGGCCGGTATGACAACTTAGCGGAATATTACACCGATAAACAACTTCCCGGCGTTGGTATCTCCATCGGCCTCACCCGGCTGTTCTACGTGCTGGAGGAGCAGGGCTGCCTCAACGAGGCGCTGAACACCGCCCCCGCCGACGTGCTCATCCTGCCCATGACCGGCGACCTCTCCCCCGCCATCGCCTTCGCCACCCGGCTGCGGGAGGCGGGGATCCGGACCCAGCTGTACACCGAGCAGAAGAAGTTCAAGCAGAAGATGAGCTACGCCGACAAGCTGAAGATCCCCTTCGCCGCCTTCCTGGGGGACGACGAGATCGCCCAGGGCAAGGTGTCGCTGAAGGACATGGCCACCGGGGAACAGAGGCTGCTGGCGGCGGACGAGGCGGCGGAGGCCGTGCTGGCCGCCCTGGAGGCCGGGCGGAACGCGCCCCCCATCAAGGAACCCACAAAGGAGTGAAAAGATCGCCGGAATATGCCCATCGATCTGTAACAAAGCCGCCTCTCGCGCGTTAGTGTCATGGAAGGGGGTGGACGGCCGTGGAGCTGGAGGAGATCTATCAGCGGTATTACCGGGACGTGTACCGCTTCGCCCTGGGACTGACCCAGGACGGGGCGCTGGCGGAGGAGATCGCCCAGGACACCTTTTTCAAGGCCATGAAGGGGCTGGCCCGGTTCGACTGGTCCAAGGACATCCGGGCCTGGCTGTTCACCATCGCCCGCAACACCTGGTACTCCCACTGCCGCTCCCAAAAGCGGCTCATCTCCCAGGAGGACCTGCCCCAGGACCTGCCCAGCGGGGTGCGCATCGAGGAGCGGATCGAGGACGCGGAGAGCGCCTTCGCCATCCACCAATTCCTCCACGCCATGGCGGAGCCCTATAAAGAGGTGTTCACCCTGCGGGTGTTCGGGGAACTGCCCTACGAGAAGATCGGCCGGCTGTTTGGCAAGAGCGCCAACTGGGCGCGGGTCACCTTCTACCGGGCCAAGGTACAGATCATCACGCATATGGAGGCGATGGAACATGAGCGAGACCAGCTGTGACATCATTCGGGACCTGCTGCCCCTGTACGAGGACGGCGCGGTGAGCGAGGAGACCGCCAAACTGGTGCGGGAGCACATCGCGGGCTGCCCCGCCTGCTGGGAGGAGCTGGGGAAGATGCGCACCCCCATCTCCCTGCCCCCGGAGGAGAACGGGCCGCTGTGGGAACGATATCAGCAGCGCCGCGCGGAGATCCGGCGGAAGCGGAACGTGAAGATCGTCTGCGTCCTTTCCCTGCTGGCGGCGCTGACGGCGTTCTGCCTGTGGTACACCCGGCCCCGGACGTGGACGGAGATCACCGGGGAGGACGTGCGGATCGATTTTGCCTACCTCACCATACCCGACCTGGACTGGGAGGCGGACACCGCCATGGAAAAGCTGGGGTACAAGCATTGGAAGCTGGACCAGGACGACCCCAGCTTGGTGGAGGTCAACGCCGCGATCCTCCAGATCCTGGAGCGCCATACCTTCCGGGCCAGCCTGGACAGCCTTGTCCCCCGGGATGGGATCCACCTGGACGCAGGCGGCAGTGTGACTGTGCTCATGAAATGGGGAGAGGAAAACAGCCGCTTCTTCTATTTCATGGACACAGGCAAGGCCATCACCTCGAAGGACTGGGGCTGGGACATCTATCAGTCCGATCCCGCCCTGTTCGATGAGCTGGCGGAACTCGTGCAGACCTACGGCGTCCCTCAAGAGGACTAAACAAGTAGTTATCAAATATATCCACAATACGAATTGGAGTTGATCGCAATGGTTCAATCACGCACCCACACCTGCAACGACCTGCGCCTGGAACACGTGGGAACGCAGGTAACGATCGCCGGCTGGATGGAGAACGTCCGGGAGGTGGGCCAGAACCTGGCCTTCCTGGTCCTGCGGGACTTCTACGGCACCACCCAGGTGGTCCTGGAGACCGAGGAGATGATGGCCGCCGTCAAGGGGCTGAACAAGGAGTCCACCATCTCGGTGGAGGGGACGGTCCGGGAGCGGGACAGCAAGAACCCCAAGCTGCCCACCGGCGACATCGAGGTGGTGCCCAGCAAGATCCAGGTGCTGGGCCGCTGCCGCCACAACGAGCTGCCCTTCCAGATAAACCGCTCCCGGGAGGCCGACGAGACCCAGCGGCTGAAGTACCGCTATCTGGACTTGCGCAACCCGGAGGTGAAGAACAACATCATCCTGCGCTGCAATGTGGTGGCCGCCCTCCGCGCCGCCATGCTGGGCGAGGGCTTTTTGGAGATCACCACCCCCATCCTCACCGCCTCCTCCCCCGAGGGGGCCCGGGACTACCTGGTGCCCGCCCGGAAGCATCCGGGCAAGTTCTACGCCCTGCCCCAGGCTCCCCAGCAGTTCAAGCAGCTGCTGATGGCCTCCGGCTTTGACAAGTACTTCCAGATCGCCCCCTGCTTCCGGGACGAGGACGCCCGGGGGGACCGCTCCCCCGGCGAGTTCTACCAGCTGGACATGGAGATGGCCTTCGCCGGGCAGGACGACGTGTTCGCCGTGCTGGAGCGGGTGCTCCCCCCCATCTTCGCCAAATACGGCAAGTATGACCTGGCCTCCCAGGCCCCCTTCGTCCGCATCCCCTATTTGGAGGCCATGGACAAATACGGCTCGGACAAGCCCGACCTGCGCATCGACCTGACCCTGACCGACGCCACTTCCCTGCTGGCCGGGTGCGGCTTCCCCCCCTTCGAGGGGAACACCGTCAAGGCCATCGTGGTCACGGACTTCCAGGGCACCCGGAAGCAGATCGACGGCATCTGCAGCGAGGTGGAGGTCCAGTCCGGTAACAAGGCGTACTGGTTCCGCTATGACGAGAACAAGGAGATCGTGGGCGGCATCGCCAAGTTCGTCCAGCCCATCAAGGACCAGGTGGTGGAGGCCCTGGGGCTCACCCCCGGCTGCTTTGTGGGCCTCACCGCCGGAAAGCTGCTCGCCGCCCAAAAGACGGCGGGGGTGCTGCGCAGCAAGCTGGGGGCCTTCTGCCCCAACCACATGGACGCCCAGCGCTATGAGTTCTGCTGGATCGTGGACTTCCCCATGTACGAGATCGGCGAGGAGTCCGGGGAGCTGGAGTTCTGCCACAACCCCTTCTCCATGCCCAACGGCGGGCTGGAGATCCTGAAAAAAGCGGCGGCGGGAGAGGTGGACCCCCTGTCCATCACCGCCTTCCAATACGACCTGGTATGCAACGGGGTGGAGCTGTCCTCCGGCGCGGTGCGTAACCACGACCCGGAGATCATGATCGAGGCGTTCCAGCTGGTCCGCCTGGGGGAGGAGAACGTGAAGGCCAAGTTCCCCGCCATGTACAACGCCTTCACCTATGGCGCGCCCCCCCACGCGGGCATCGCCCCCGGCGTGGACCGCATGGTCATGCTGCTGGCCGGAGAGGACTCCATCCGGGAGATCATCCCCTTCCCCATGAACAAAAACGCCCAGGACGTGATGATGGGCGCACCCAGTTTTGTGGAACAGAAGCAGCTGGACGAGCTGAACATCGCCTGCACCGCAAAAGAGGAGGAATGATAAGCGCCCATCATCGGGGTCCCCACGAAAACGTCCTTCCGTTTTCGTGGGGAGAGGAGCCGCAGCACAATGAGCGAGCTTTCGCCCCAGGTGGAAGCGAGGGATATGGAGCTTGCGGCGACGAGGGCGCGCCCAGTTTCGTGGAACAGAAGCAGCTGGATGAGCTGAACATCGCCTGCACCGCAAAAGAGGAGGAATAACAAGCGCCCGTCATTGGAGCCGCCCTCCACAGAGCGGCCGGTGAGCCGGACATCCCGCCCGCAGGCAAAATGAACCAGCAAAAAGCCTCTCCCGGCCGGGAGAGGCTTTTTCGTCACCGTTTTTCGATATTCATGACCTTTCCGATATCTGATCCCAGCGCCGCCTTCCATCCGGCCGTAAACGCCGCCCGTATCAGACCAAACATCGCCTCGTTCACCTTCTCGCACCGCTCATCGTCCAAAAATCCTGACAGCGCCTGATCAAATTCGATTTCGTTCACGATATCACCCTATCTTATTGTATATTATCTAATGTGAACTGTCAATATTACATTGGCAGAAATGTTATTATTCTGGAGGGTGATATTGTGAAACCACTGAAAGTAAGGATTAGTATTACTCTTGACGACCCCATCTATCAAAAGATCAAGGGGCTGGCCGAATATGACGACAGGTCCGTTTCCAGTTATATCAATCTGGCCCTGCGTGACCATCTGGAACAGCTGCACCGGGAAGAAGAACAATATGGTCAGCACACTTGAAAATCGGTATTTACCGATTTTCCACAGCGGCAGGGCCGCTGTGGGGCAAAGCCCGTGCGCTGACTATGCAGTCTGACGCGAGGCCGCTATGCGGCCTGTGCGGCGAATCATCGCCGCACAAGTTGAAAAGAAGTCTTTACTTCTTTTCAACTGCGTCAACTATAAAAAGAGCGCCGGGGGACGATCCCCCGGCGCTTTTCATTTCTGTTCCTTTGACGCCCGCACCGCCAGCTCATCGCAGCGGTCATTGTAGCGGTCCCCGGCGTGGCCCTTCACCCAGTGGAGCTTGACGGTGTGCCGCCGGCACAGCTCCAGCAGCCGCTCCCACAGATCCGGGTTGAGGGCGGGCTTTTTGTCGCCTTTCACCCACCCCCGGGCCTTCCAGCTCTTGGCCCAGCCCTTTTCCAACGCGTCGATCACATACTTGGAGTCGGAGTACAGCTCCACCACGCAGGGCTCCTTCAGGGCCTCCAGCCCGCGGATGGCGGCGGTAAGCTCCATGCGGTTGTTGGTGGTCCTAGCCTCGCCGCCGCTGAGTTCCTTTTTATGTTCTCCGAACAGCAGGATGGCCGCCCAGCCGCCGGGGCCGGGGTTGCCGGAACAGGCCCCGTCGGTATAGAGAGTAACGGTCTTCATCATCAAGCGTTCCTTTGCTTCAAAATAAGGCTCCTCAAGGACAGGCCGAATGGGACGATGGTACAAAGGGGAACTACCGCCAACGTCCAGACACCGGCGTTCGTCATGAGCCAGCTGTACTTCATGGCCGCCACCGCAGGACCGGCAAGAAGAAAGGATATCCGGACCGCGGCCTGTAGACGAAAGCGGTTTCGTCCGAACAGTCTTTTCCCATATCTCAGCACCAAAGAACAGCCGCAGCCCGCCATCAGCAACACTCCGAGGACGGCGCCAAAAAACTGCTCCCATGGACCGTAAAGCTGCATATCATACACTTCTGCGCCGCCCGCCATGCCAAGCAGGCATAGGCCGTATCCTGCACCGGTAAAAAGGATCATATCCCCACAGAACAGCATATAAAGCTCACCAATAAAGGCCGCAAAGCTTACACATTCTTCCCATAGACCGCGCAGGATCCTTCTCATCCATCTTCGCCTTCTGACCCGACCGCATCCTCCCCAGACTCCTTCTCCGCCAGGGACAGGGCGATCACCCGGTCGTCCCCGTCCTTGAACCGCATGACGATCACGCCCTGGGTGGACCGGCTCATGAGCTTGATCTCGTCCACGTCCATCCGGATCAGGGTGCCCGACTGGGTGACCAGCAGCAGATCCTCGCTGCCGTCCACCACCTTGACCCCTACCACGGCCCCGGTCTTATCGGTGAGGCCGTAGTTCTTGATCCCGTAGGCCCCCCGCTTGGTGACCCGGTAGTCCTCCACCGGGGAGCGCTTGCCGTAGCCGTTTTCCGTGATGGTGAGCACCGCGCGGCCCGCCCTGGCCCGGGCGGCGGCCACCACGTAGTCGCCCTCCCGCAGCTTGATGCCCCGCACGCCCATGGAGGTGCGCCCGGTGGTGCGGATCTCCTCCTCGGGGAAGCAGGCGGCCATACCGTCGTGGGTGGCGATGAGCAGGTTCTGCGCCCCGTCGGTCTCCCGCACCTCGATCAGCTCGTCGCCCTCCTCCAGCACGATCACCCGCAGGCCGTTGTTGCGCAGGTTCCGCAGCGCCGAGGCCGCCAGCCGCTTCACGGTGCCCTTCCGGGTGAACATGGTGAGGTAACGGGGATCCTCGCCCTGGCTGATGTCCCGGGTGTGGATCATGACGGCCACCTTCTCCCCCGGCTCCACCTGGAGGACGTTGACGATGTTGGTGCCCCGGGCGGTGCGCCCCGCCTCCGGGATCTGATAGCCCTTCTTGCGGAACACCCGGCCCTTGTCGGTGAAGAACAGGATATGGTCGTGGGTGGAGGCGGTGAACACCGTGTTCACATAGTCCTCTTCCCGGGTGGCCATCCCCTTTTTGCCCATGCCGCCCTTGCTCTGGGCGGCGTACTCGCTGGCGCAGGTGCGCTTGATATAGCCGTTGGCCGTCATGGTGAACACCGACTGCTCCTCCTCGATCAGGTCCTCGATGTCGATGTCGTTCTCCGCGAAGCCGATCTCGGTCTTGCGCTCGTCGCCGTACTTGTCCCGGATCTCCACCAGCTCGTCCTTCAAAACGCCCCGGAGCTTGCCCTCGTCGGCCAGCAGGTCCTCAAAGTAGGCGATCTTCTCCTCCAGCTCCTTGTACTCCGCCTCCAGCTTCTCCCGGTCCAGGCCCTGCAAACGGCGCAGCTGCATCTCCATGATGGCCTGGGCCTGGACGTCGTCCAGCCCGAAGCGCTCCATGAGCCGCTCCTTGGCGTTGTCGTAGCTGGAGCGGATGATCTTGATGACCTCGTCGATGTTGTCCTGGGCGATCAGCAGGCCCTCCAGCAGATGGGCCCGCTCCTGGGC
Source organism: uncultured Oscillospiraceae bacterium (assembly GCA_910588495.1). Classification (GTDB taxonomy): domain Bacteria; phylum Bacillota; class Clostridia; order Oscillospirales; family Oscillospiraceae; genus Enterenecus. Next base: position 23,345 of record CAJUPU010000035.1, read on the forward strand.
CTTTTTCAGGTCGTAGCGGGTGCGCCGGGTGAGCACCTCCTCCTGGAAGGCGATATACTCATCCAGGATCTGCCGCAGGGTGAGGATCCGGGGCTGCTTCTGATCGTCCACCAGGGCCAGCAGGATCACGCCGAAGGTGATCTGCATCTGGGTCTGGGCAAACAGCCGGTTCAGGGTCACCTGGGGGTTGGCGTCCTTCTTCAGCTCGATGACGATCCTCATGCCCTTCTTGCCGTCGGACTCGTCCCGCAGGCCGGACACCCCCTCCAGCCGCTTGTCCTTCACCTGGTCGGCGATGTTCTCCACCAGCCGGGACTTGTTCACCTGATAGGGCAGCTCGGTGACGATGATCCGGGTGCGGCCCTGGCCGAACTCCTCCATCTCGGTGCGGGCCCGGACCTGGATCCGCCCCCGGCCGGTGGCGTAGGCCGCCCGGATGCCCGACCGGCCCAGGATGATCCCCTTCGTGGGGAAATCCGGCCCCTTGATGTGCTCCATCAGGTCGTCCAGGGTGGCGTGCTCGTTGTCCAGCACGCAGATCGCCGCGTCGATCACCTCCCGCAGGTTGTGGGGGGGGATGTTGGTGGTCATGCCCACGGCGATGCCGGAGGAGCCGTTCACCAGCAGGTTGGGGAACCGGGAGGGCAGCACCCGGGGCTCCTTGGTGGATTCGTCGAAGTTGAGGTCCCAGTCCACCGTGTCCTTGTCGATGTCCCGGAGCATCTCGTTGGCCAGCTTGGACATGCGGGCCTCGGTGTAACGGTAGGCCGCCGGGGGATCGCCGTCCACCGAGCCGAAGTTGCCGTGGCCGTCCACCAGCATGTACCGCATGGAGAAGTCCTGGGCCAGCCGGACCAGGGCGTCGTACACGGACTGGTCGCCGTGGGGGTGGTATTTGCCCAGCACCTCGCCCACGCAGGTGGCGGACTTCTTGAAGGGCTTGTCTGAGGTGAGCCCCGTGTCGTACATGGAGTACAAGATCCGCCGGTGGACGGGCTTCAGCCCGTCCCGCACGTCGGGCAGGGCCCGGCCCTTGATCACCGACATGGCGTACTCGATGTAGGCGCTCTCCATCTCGTGCTCCAGGTTGATGTTCACGATCTTCTGGTTGGGGAAACTGATGTCCCTGGTCATATACTCGTCGTTCTTAGCCATCTATTAGGGATCCTCCTGTTGTCACGCCGCGTCTGTTCGCGGCGCGGCGCTCAATAATCCAGATTCACAGCCTTCAAAGCGTTCTGCTCGATATACTCCCGCCGGGGCTCCACCTTCTCCCCCATGAGCAGGTTGAATACGGCGTCCGCCTTCACCGCGTCCTCCATGGTGATCCGCTTGAGGGTGCGGCGCTCCGGGTCCATGGTGGTCTCCCACAGCTCCTCATAGTCCATCTCGCCCAGACCCTTGAACCGGCTGATGTCCACCTTCACGTTGGGGTTGCCGCCCCGCATCTCGGCGGAGATCCTGTCCCGCTCCTCCTCGGAGAAGGCCACCCGCACCGTCTTGCCCCTCACCAGCTTGAACAGCGGGGGGACGGCGGCGTAGACATAGCCCCGTTCGATCAGCGGGCGCATGAAGCGGAAGAAGAAGGTGAGCAGCAGGGTGCGGATGTGGGAGCCGTCCACGTCGGCGTCCGCCATGATGATCACCTTGTGATAGCGCAGCTTGGACTCGTCGAAGTCCTCCCCCAGGCCCGCCCCCAGGGCGGTGATCACGGGCTGGAGCTTGTCGTTGCCATAGATCTTGTCCGCCCGGGCCTTCTCCACGTTGAGCATCTTGCCCCACAGGGGCAGGATGGCCTGGAACCTGGAGTCCCGGCCCTGCTTGGCGGAGCCTCCTGCGGAGTCGCCCTCCACGATATAGATCTCGGTGAGGGCCGGGTCGCGCTCGTTGCAGTCGGACAGCTTGCCGGGCAGGGTGGACCCCTCCAGGGCGTTTTTCCGGCGGATGTTCTCCCGGGCCTTGCGGGCGGCCTCTCGGGCCCGGCTGGCCATGAGGGCCTTTTCCAGCACCGCCTTGCCCACGGCGGGATTCTCCTCCAAAAACTGCTCCAGCTTGTCCGACACCACGTTGTTCACCAGGGTGCGCATCTCGCTGTTGCCAAGCTTGGCCTTGGTCTGGCCCTCGAACTGGGCCTCGGTGAGCTTGACGGAAATCACGCAGGTCAGGCCCTCCCGGCAGTCGTCGCCGGACACCTTCTCCTCCCCCTTGAAGATATTGGCCTTCTTGCCGTAGGCGTTGAGCACGTTGGTGAGGGCCCGCTTCAGCCCCTCCTCGTGCATACCGCCCTCCGGGGTGTGGACGTTGTTGGCGAAGGACACGATGATCTCGTTATAGCTGTCCTCGCAGTACTGCATAGCGATCTCCGCCATGGAGTCCTCCCTGGACCCGGCCATATAGATCACCTGCTCGTGGAGGGGGGTCTTATTCTTGTTGATGAAGGTGACGAACTCCCGGATCCCCCCCTCATAGTGCATGGACTCCTCGGCCTCATGGCCGGGGCGGCGGTCGGCGATGAAGATGCGCACCCCGGCGTTGAGGAACGCCTGCTCCCGCATCCGCCGGTGGAGGGTCTCATAGTCGTATACCGTGTCGTCGAACATCTCCGGGTCCGGCTTGAACACCACCTCGGTGCCCGTCTTGTCCGTGGTGCCGATGACGGTCATCTCCTGGGTCATGTTCCCCCGGGAGAACTTCACCTCGTAGATCTGCCCGTTCTTGTGGACCCGGACCTCCATCCACTGGCTCAGGGCGTTGACCACGCTGCCGCCCACCCCGTGGAGGCCGCCGGACACCTTATATCCGCCGCCGCCGAACTTGCCCCCGGCGTGGAGCACGGTGTACACCACCTCCAGGGCGGGACGTCCCGTCTGGGCCTGTATGTCCACCGGGACGCCCCGGCCGTTGTCGGTGACCCGGATCGCGTCGTCCTCCAGGATCTCCACCGTGATGTGGTCGCAGTAGCCCGCCAGCGCCTCGTCGATGGCGTTGTCCACGATCTCATATACCAGGTGGTGCAGACCCGAGCTGGAGGTGGAGCCGATATACATGCCCGGGCGCTTCCGGACGGCCTCCAGCCCCTCCAGCACCTGGATCTCCGACGCGCCGTACTCGTGGTCGGTCTGGGTGGTGTTCAGTTCTTTCATTTCGCTGCGTTCTTCAGCCATGTTGATCCTCCGCTACGTTCTTGAATATGGGTTTATCGATCGGCCCCGCACCCGTCGTCCTCCTCCGGGATGAAGTCCAGCTCGTCCCCGTCGTGATAGTCCGGGCCGTCCTCCTTGCCCAGAAGCTCGGTGGCCCGCATCCTGCGGCGTTCCTTGGCCTGCTCCACGCTGCGGTGGATCAGCTCCTTCACCCCGCGGGGGTCCTTCACGTTCTTCAGGTCCAGGTGGGGCATGCTTTTGTCCGAGGAGTGGACGCACACCGTGCCCACCCCGAAGATCCGCTGGCCCAGGGTCATGGTCAGCTCCAGGTCCTGCACCCGGTAGAGCAGCACCTCGTCCGCCTTCAGGTTGAGAAAGCCGGTCTCGCAGAACAGCCGGTCCTCGCTGAGGGAGTACCGGGTGAAGGACAAGGGCAGGCCCAGGCGGCGCTTGCGGTCCTTCCACAGATATTCGATAGGCTCCATACGTATCCTCCTATTACTCAAAGCTGCTGCGCGATCCCCGGCCGGCCAGCGCCGCCGGGGAAAGGGGGGTCAGGTAGACCATGGGCCCGCCGTCCTCCCGCTGGACCAGCACAAAGGACCGGGGCAGATCGTCCCCCAGGGCGGCCACCCTGCCCTCCCGCTCCGCCCGCTCCAGAAAGCGGCGGGTCCGGAAGGACCAGCTGGTGTTGTCCAGATCGAAGATACCCAGGATATCCCCGTCCCGGACCATCACGTTCTGTCCCAGATGGAGGTACATATCCACCCCTCCTCACCGCGCCGGGAACAGGCCCCCGGCGCAAAACGATCGACGGCCCTCCTGCCTTGGGCGCCCCTCATGACAGCCGCCCCTCTTTGATATGGAACGCTTTTCCCTCCCGCAGGCGGCCCAGCTTCTCCTCCTCGCAGCAGGTGATGAACACCTGGCCCGAGCCGATCCGGTTGAGCACGAACTCCTGCCTGCGCCCGTCCAGCTCGCTGAGCACGTCGTCCAGCAGCAGCACCGGCCACTCCGAGCGCTCCTGGCGGAAGATGTCCCGGGCGGCCAGCTTCAGCGCCAGCGCCGCCGTCCTGGTCTGCCCCTGGGAGGCGTAGGCTTTGGCGGGAGCGCCGTCGATCTCCACCGCCAGCTCGTCCTTGTGAGGCCCCGACAGGCAGGATCGGGCCCCGATCTCCGCCGCCCGGTGGGCCTCCAGATGGGCCACCAGCTGGGGCAGCAGGATCTTAGGCGGGGCCTCCGGGTCGGTCACCGCGGACACCGTCTCATAGCGCAGGGCCAGCTTCTCCCTCCCCCCGGAGCAGTCGGCGTGGATCGGGGGGGCGGCCTCCACCAGCCGCCTGATGAAATGGGCCCGGTAGTGGACGATCACCGCCCCGCACTGGGCCATCCTCAAGGAGAAATCGTCCAGGGCGTCCAGCAAAGAGGGATGGCGCTCGCTGTCCTTCAAGATCCGGGTCTTGTGCTGGTAGAGCCGCTTGTACTCCGCCAGGGCCTGGGCGTACCGGGGCCGGAGCTGGCAGATGCAGCTGTCCAAAAACCGCCGCCGGGCCTCCGCCCCCTCCCGGATCAGATGCAGGTCCTCGGGGCAGAACAAGATCGTATTCAGGATCCCGGACAGCTCCCCCGCCGTTTTCAGCTTCACCCCGTTGGAGCGCAGCTGCCGCCGGGCCCCCCGGTGGAGGTCGGCCTCCAGCGTGAAGCTCCTGCCCCGGCTGGTGACGCTCCCTTTAAGGAAGGCGTGGTCCGCGCCGTGGCGGATCAGTTCCCGGTCGTATCTGGCCCGGTGGGAGGAGGCGGAGGACAGATAGGCCACGGCCTCCAGCAGGTTGGTCTTGCCCTGGGCGTTCTCCCCGGCGATCACGTTGACGCCGGGGTGAAAGACCGCCTCGCCGCGTTCGTAGCTGCGAAAATCCTCCAGGGATATCCGGTCGATCGTCATTCCACCACCAGGGCCAGGCCGGGAAGCTCCACCCGGTCGCCGGGGCGCAGCTTTTTGCCCCGCATCAGGCAGACCTCCCCATTGACCTTGACCTCACCCTCTTGGATGGCCAGCTTGGCCTCGCCGCCGGTGCCCGCCGCCCCGGCGAATTTCAGCAGGGCGTCCAGCTTGATATGCTCGGTCTCGATCTTGACACGCTGATCTTCCATGGCGGCCTCCTTGCCCTATTCCGCCGAGCGAAGCCGCACCGGCAGGACCATATATAGGAAATTGTCCGGCTCCCCCTTCCGGGGCAGCACCAGACAGGGGGAGGTGGCGGTGTTCAGCTCCAGCCGCACCCGCGCCGCCGGAGCGGCCTTCACCGCGTCCATGAGGAAGCGGTTGTTGAAGCCGATCTCCAGCCCCCCGCCGTCCCCCTCCGTGGGGCAGGTGTCGAAGGCGGAGCCCATGGCGGTCTTTGAGGTGATGGACAGCACGCCGTCGTCGAATCTGCACCGCAAAGGGCTCTTCAGCTTGTCGTTGATGATCAGCGAGGCCCGGTCGATGGAGCGCTGGAGGTCGGCGGCCTCCACCTCCAGTACGATGGCGTTGTTCTGGGGGATGGTCTGGCGGTAATTGAGGAACTCCCCCTCCAGCCGCCGGGCCACCAGCAGGGTGTCACCGATCTGGAAGGTGACGTGGCGCTCCCCCTGGGTGACGGCGGCGGGCTCGTCGCAGTCGGCGCAGATCTTCTCCACCTCTTTCAGCGCCGCGCCGGGCACCACGAAGGACAGCCCGCCCGAGCCCTCCTGACTCAGCAGCCCCTCCCGCCGCAGGGCCAGCCGGTAGCCGTCCACCGCCACCATGGTCAGCTCCCCCCTATCGGCCTCGAACAGGGCGCCGGTGTGGATGGGGCGGCTCTCGTTGTCGCTGACGGCGAAGATGGTCTGGCCGATCATGGAGCGCAGGGCGCCCTGGGCGATGGTCAGCCCCGTCCCGTCCTCCACCCGGGGCAGGTCGGGGAAGTCCTCGTCGCTGCTGCCCAGGATGTCATAGGAGGTGGGGCCGCACTGGATGTGGACGGAGAAGCCCTCGGTGGCGATGGACACCACGTCGTCGGGCATCCGCCGGAGGATCTCGCCGAACAGCCGGGCGGAGAGCACGATGGCCCCGTCCTCCGACACGTCGGCGGGGACGGTGGTGACGATCCCTGTCTCCAGGTTGTAGCCGCTGAGGCTCAGTCCGCCGGGTCCGGCCTCCACCAGCACCCCCTCCAGGGCCTGGATGGAGCTCTTGGCGGCCACCACCCGGCCTGCGGTGGTGACGGCGGTCTGCAGGATGGCCTTTTCACAGGAGAATCTCATAGCTGCTTCCTTTCTCGCTCCTCCCGCGGGGAGAGGAGAGGATAGAATCATCGTAGTAGCCCGTAGGGGGCGCGGAAGCTGTGGAAAACCGGGAAAAGCGGGCGGCGGCAAGGCTTTGCGCGTCCACAGCGGCCTTCACAAGATCTGCACAGCTTCCGCCGCGGCCCCGCGGCCCGGGAGAGCTTCCACGGACCTCCACAGCACATAGCGCAGAATTGTGGAAGCTGTCATGCTAGGATTGGCCGCGCTGCGGGTCGCTTTCCCTCCGACTCAGGCAAAACCCGCCTCCGCTGTGCGGCGGCTGGGCTTTTGCCTTCGCTCCAGTCCAAGCTTCCCTGCGCGGCTATCCTAGCACTTCTAATAGGCGGAGTTGACGGCGTTGGTGATGTCCCGGATGATCTCCATCAGCTCCGGCTGCTGCTTCATCATCTTCTCCACCCGGTTGATGGAGTTGAGCACGGTGGAGTGGTGGCGCCCGCCGAACTGCTGGCCGATCTCCGCCAGGGACAGCTGGGTCATCTCCCGGATGATGTACATGCACACGTTTCGGGCGGTGCTGATCTCTTTGTTCTGGCTCTGGCCGGTGATGGCGGCGGCGTCCAGCTCGTAGAACCGGGCCACCTCCTGGATGATGGTGTCGGCGGAGGGCAGGAAGTTCTCCTTGGCCCGCAGGATGTCCCGCACCGCCCGGATGGTGGTCTCCACGTCCACCTGGGCGCCCATCAGCTCTTGGAAGGCCATGATCTTGTTGACCACGCCCTCGATCTGCCGCACGTTGGAGGTGATGTTCTCCGCCACGTAGGACAGCACCGGGTCGGGCAGGGAGATCCCCCGCTCCAGCGCCTTGTTCTTCAACAGGGCCACCCGGGTCTCGTAGTCGGGGGGCTGGATGTCGGCGGGCAGGCCCTGCTCGAACCGGGTCTTGAGCCGCTGCTCCAGCCGGAGCATCTCGTGGGGGGGGCGGTCGGAGGTGAACACGATCTGCTTCTTCTGCTCGTAGAGGGTGTTGAAGGTGTGGAACAGCTCCTCCTCGCTGGAGTCCTTGCCGGCGATGAACTGCACGTCATCCATGAGGAACAGGTCCACCTGGCGGTATTTGTCCCGGAAGCCCTGCATGTCGATCCCCCGGCGCAGGTTGCCGATCAGCTCGTTGACGAAGTCCTCGCTCTGCACGTACATGATCCGGCAGCCGGGGCTGTTCTTGCGCACCCGGTTGGCGATGGCGTGGAGCAGGTGGGTCTTGCCCAGCCCCGACTGACCGTAGATGAACAGGGGGTTATAGGCTCCCCCCGGCTCCTCCGCCACCTTCTGGGCGGCGGTGAAGGCGAAGCGGTTGGTGGAGCCCACCACGAAGCGCTCGAAGGTGTAGCGGTCGGCCTCCCCCCCGGCGTGGCTGGGGGCGGCGGCCTGGTGGGCGTAGGCGTCCCGCTCCTCCGGGAGCAGCAGGGCCACGTCCACGTCGAAGGAGAACAGCTCGCGCAGCGCCCCCTCCACCCCGGACTGGAACCGGGAGCGGATGATGCTGCGCTTGAAGTCGGTGGGAACGCACAGCACCAGCCGGGTGTCCTCCAGGGCGACGGCCTCCACGTCGCCGAACCAGGTCTCGATGGACACGGCGGTCATGGTGTTCTCCATCAGGCTCTTCACTTTTTCCCATACGTCGGCGGCTGATGTCATGTGTTTCGGCCTCCTGATCTCTCTGATATACAACTGATCAATTATACCAAAAATAGGAGCGGGATACAAGAGTTTTTCCCGATCCTTTTATATAATTGTATCCAGATCTGCCCTGTCTTTTTTGCCAAAATGGGCACAGGGCGAAAAAAGCACAATATCTTGTGGCAGAGGGGAGAAAAAAGAATATCAGCTGATGTAGTAAGTTAAATGCAGAAAAGGTTTTTCAACCTTTTTCTGCATTATT
>CAJUPU010000036.1 GCA_910588495.1 uncultured Oscillospiraceae bacterium
TGGAACTACGAGGGCTATGTGGGCGACGTGCGGGCGGTGGACGTGGCCATCCGCCGCCTGCGGGAGAAGCTGGAGGACGACCCCGCAGACCCCGGGTTCATCGTCACCCGCCGGGGCCTAGGGTACGCCTTCGGCGTATAGGGCACGGACCAACTCTCGCGTGAGAGAAAGCAGGCCCCCGGAGGGGATCCTTCCGCCGGCGGCGGAAAGAAAGGAGGTGCGCCCATGCGCAAAAGCCTGCACATCAAGCTGGTGCTCATCATGGTGCTGCTCATCGTGTCGCTGATGGTGGTGGTGGGCGCGTTCCTGATGAACTCCGTCACCGGCTACTATATCAACGACTTCTACCAGCAGATCGCCGACGCCTTCGGCCCGGACAACGTGGACTTCGTCCGGAACCTGGAGACCGCCACCCAGGAAGAGGAGGACGGCGCGGAGATGGTGGAGACCGTGCTGTCCGCCTACGCGGGCATCCTGGGGGTGGACCGGCGCAACCGGAACTTTTTCGTGCTGGACGGCGCCACCGGCCGCTGCCTGGGGGGGTCCGCCCCCGCCCCGGAGGCGGGCGTCACCGTCACCCCCAACATCTCCGAAGCCCTGCTGGGGCGGCCGGGGTTCGACAGCAGCGTCACCGCCGACTACATGGACGCGGCCATCCCCATCACCCGTGGAGGAGAGTCCTATATCGTCTATATCCTGGACAGCCGGGAGACCGCCCGCCAGCTCAACGCCTCCATGTTCTCCCTGATCCTGGAGGCGCTGGCCCTGGGCCTCATCATCTCGGTGCTGCTGTCCTTCCTGCTGGCCAAGACCATGGTGGACCCCATCCAGCGCCTCACCGACGGCATCGAGGAGGTGGCCCGGGGGGACTTCTCCCGGAAGCTGGAGGTCACCTCCGGCGACGAGATCGGCCAGCTTACCGAGAGCTTCAACACCATGGCCCAGCGGCTGGAGGCCACCATCGATGAGCTGGAGAAGGCGGAGCAGGAGCGCAAGGACTTTGTGGCCAACGTGTCCCACGAGCTGCGCACCCCCCTGACCAACATCCGCAGCTATGCCGAGACGCTGGACGATGGGGTGGGGGACCTGCCCGGGGAGATGGAGCACAAATTTTTGGGGGTGATCCTCAACGAGTCCGACCGGATGGCCCACATCTTACAGGACCTGCTCACCCTGTCCCGGTTCGACTCCGGCCGCAGCGAGCTCCACCTGGCCTGGTTCCCCTTCGCCCAGGCGGTGGACGACACCTATCAGGCGATCCTCATGGACGCCCAGAACCATGCCCACACCGTGGAGCTGGCCATGCCCGACGATCTGCCCCAGGTCCGGGCGGACCGGGAGCGGATCATGCAGGTGATGATGAACATCGTGTCCAACGCCATCAAGTACACCCCCGACGGGGGGCGCATCGTGATCTCCGCCGGGCGGGCGGGGGAGCGGGTGTGGATGGAGGTGGACGACAACGGCATCGGCATCCCCCAGGGGGACCGGGACCGGATCTTCGAGCGGTTCTACCGGGTGGACAAGGCCCGCTCCCGCCAGTCCGGAGGGACGGGGCTGGGGCTGTCCATCGCCCAGGAGATCATGCTGCGCCACCAGGGCGCGCTCTACCTGGTGGACAAGGAGGACCCCGGCCTGACCATCTGCATGGAGCTGCCCGTGGCGGGCCCCGGGGAGGAGGCCGCCCATGAGGGATGAACGCCGGCTGATCGAATGGGGCAAGGACGCCCTCATCGCCCTGCTCACCCTGTCCGCCCTGTGGCTGCTCACCATGACCCCCCTGGTCCGGGACAGCGGCCTGCAGGAGCTGCTCCGGCCCAAGGAGAGCCCGGGAGTGGGGACTTCCGGCGGGGCGGCGGGGACCGCCATGCTCCCCGCCCGGCTGGCCGTCACCGGGGAGGGGGGCCGCCTGGGCGTGCAGTACGACGAGGAGCGGCTGGAGGAGGTGTTCCCCCCCCTGGGGGCCCTGCTGGGGGACGCGCTGGCCTCCGCCGGGCAGCCCGAGGCCATCTCCGAGGAGGAGTGGCAGCGCCGCCTGGGCCGGCGGGGCGTATATTTCGACTTCGCCGGGGAGGCGCCCCTGTCCGCCCTGGAGCGGTGGCTCCAGGGGCCGGGGGACACGGAGCTGACCGGCTGTGCCCGCCGCCTTCTGCTGTGCGGCGGGGAGGGGGACCAGGTGCTCCTGTGCTGGCGGGAGGGGGGGAGCGGGCAGTTCTACTCCTGCTCCACCGCCCTGACCCAGGCCCTCCACCTGGAGCCCGCCACCGAGGGGATCGACTTCAACGGGGCCTATTTCGCCTTTGAGAGCGGGGCGCTGTCCCAGGTGCTGGACCCCTACACCCTGGTCGCCGAGGGGGAGCAGAGCGGGGCGGGCTACACCGTGTCCGTCCCCCTGGCGGCGGAGGAGGAGCGGCTGGCGGTGCTGTCCGCGCTGTCCTTCAACAGCCAGAACCCGGCCCCAGTGAACGGCGGCCAGGTGTATCTGGACGGCGGCGACCGGCTGACGGTGGGGGCCGGGGGAAGCGTGAGCTACCGGGCGGCCCGGGGGGAGAAATACCCCGCGGGGCCCAGCCTGGCCGATGGGGTGGAGGCGGCCCGGGCCCTGGCCGAGGGGGCGCTGGGGCCGCTGTGCGGCGAGGCCCGGCTGTACCTGGTGTCCGTGGAGGAGTCGGGCGGGGCGCTGCGGGTGCGCTTCGGCTATCTGCTGGACGGCTGCGCCGTCCAGCTGGGCGGCGAGGGCTGGGCGGCGCAGTTCCTGATCCGGGACGGCTATATCACCCAATTCACCCTGCGCTTTCGCTGCTATGCCGCCGCCGGGGAGCGCACCCTGCTGCTGCCCATGGACAAAGCGGCGGTGATGCTGCCCGACCTGTCCGCCGGGCGGCGGGAGCTGGTGGTGCAGTATCTGGACGGAGGGGGGACGGAGGTGTTCCCCCAGTGGGTGGCGGAGTAGCGGGAATACCGGCCTGGAAGGAGGGCTGAACGGCTTTGTGGAATGGAAAAAGCTGAAAAATCTCATCATCCTCATCCTGCTGGTGGTCAACGGCTTCTTGCTGGTGCTGGTGTGGTCCCGCCGGCAGGAGTCCGTCAGCTACGAGCGCTCGGCCCTGGAGCGGACGGTGCGGGTGCTGGAGAACAGCGGCATCGAGGTGGACCTGTCCGCCTGCGCCCCCGCGGACGGCCTGGCCTCCATATCCGTGGAGCGGGACCTGGCCCGGGAGGAGGCGCTGGCCCGGGCCCTGCTGGGCGAGGGGGCCGTCCGGGCGGAAAACCGGGGGGGCGGGCTGTACCTCTACCAGGGCAGTAATGGGGAGCTGTCCGTCCGGGCGGGCGGGGAGCTGTCCGCGAATATGGCCGATGACCCCAACCAGTTTGTCACCGAGGACCTGGAGCGCCACGCCTCCGGGCTGCTGAAGCGGATGGGGGTAGACGTGGAGCGGATCGGGGTGACGGAAGAGGACGAATGGACCCGGGTGCGGTTCCGGCAGGTATGGAACGGGGTCCCCGTGTTCTCCTGCGAGGTGGAGGTCGTATATTACTATAATCTCTTGTACTCCGTCCAGGGTACGCTGCTCACCGCCCAGGCCGGGACGGCGGAGGCGGGGCAGGCCCTCACCCTGCCCACGGCGCTGATGCGCTTTTCCGAGGAGATCGCCGCCACCGGCGACGTGTGCACCGCCGTGCGCTCCATGGAGCCGGGCTACCGGGGGACGGTGCAGTCCCTGTCCGGAGGGGTGCGGCTGTCCCCGGTGTGGCTGGTGACCACCGACACCGCCAGATACTACCTGGACTGCGCCACCGGGACCCTCACCCGGGTGTGACGGATCGGAGATACATGTCAGACAAGCCCCCCTTCATAGGATAGGAAGAACTATCCTTGTGAAGGGGGGCGGGCATTTTGTCCACGATCATGGCCGGGACCCTGCTGCTCACCGCCACCGGCCTGTTCTCCCAGGTGGTGGGGTTCCTATACCGGATGATGGTGTCCCGGCTGATCGGGGCGGAGACCATGGGGCTGTACCAGCTGGTGATGCCGGTGTACTCCATGCTCATGTCGGTGACCGCTGTGGGGCTGACGGTGGCGGTGTCCACCCTGTCCGCCCGCTATCACGCCCTGGGGGACGACGGCACGGTGCGGCTGGTGCTGCGCCGGGCGCTGAGGTGCTTTTTCCTGCTGGCCGTCCCATTGGGGCTGGCGGTGGCAGCCCTGTCCGACCCCATCTCCGTCTACCTGCTGGGAGACGCCCGCACCCGGCTGGGGGTGGTGGTGATGGTGCCCTGTATGCTGCTCACCGGGGTGGAGAACCTGCACAAACACTGCTTTTACGGCATCGGCCGGGTGCGCCCCCCCGCCGCCGTGGAGACCGCCGAGCAGCTCATCCGGGCGGCGGCGGTGCTGGGGCTGCTCATCGCTCTGCTCCCCCGGTCCGCCGAGGAGACGGTGGGGATCATTGCCCTGGGCATGGTCTTGTGCGAGGTGTTCTCCGCCTGCGCCCTCACCCTGCTGTTCCGGCGGCACTGGCGGCGCTTCCCCCCGGGGGAGGCAGAGGTGGAGATCGGCGGGCGGCGGCTGATGTCCATCGCCGTGCCGGTGGGGGTCACCTCCCTGCTGGGGACGCTGCTGGGGTCGGCCAACGCGGTGCTCATCCCGGCCAAGCTGGTGGAGGGGGGCATGACCCTGTCCGAGGCCATGGCGGAGTTCGGGGTGCTGTCCGGCATGACCCTGCCCCTGCTGGGCCTGCCCACCGGGTTCATCGGGGCTTTGTGCCTGGTGATGGTGCCCGACCTGTCCCGGCGCACCGCCAGGGGGGACCGGCGGGCGGCGGGGGGCTTTCTGGACCGGGTGATGTCCGCCACCTCCCTGCTGATGGCCCCGGCCATGGCCCTGCTGACGGCGGTGGGGCCCACCCTGGGCCGGGCGCTGTTCAAGGACGAGCGGGTGGGGGAGCTGATCGCGCCCCTGGCGGCGGGCACCCTGCTGGGGTGCTGGCAGTCGGTGCTGTCCGGGGCGCTCAACGGCCTGGGCCTCCAGAGCCGGGCCGCCCGGAACGCCATCCTCAGCGACGTGGTCCAGCTGGCCTTCACCTATTTTGCCGTGGCAAGGTTCGGGCTGGCGGGGTTCGCCGCCGGGTATGTGGCCTCCGGGCTGGCGGGGGCGGGGCTGAACCTGGCCACGGTGCTCCGGGCGGCGGGCCTGCGTCCCAAATGGTTCGACTGGTTCGTCCGGCCCCTGCTGGCGGCGGTGCTCATGGGGCTGTGGTGTGCGCTGATGTTCCGGGTGATGGTGGGCGCGGGGTGCGCCTGGGGCTGGTCGGCGCTGGCGTGCACGGCGCTGGGGCTGGCGCTGTACGCCGCCGCCCTGCTGGCCCAGGGCCTGCCGGTTGCGGCGGTGTTCGTCCGGTCCAAACGATATCTCAGAAGGAGGCGGGCGGCGTGAGGCCCAGGATCTTGATCTCCACCGGCGGAGGGGACGCCGGGAACTACTTGAACGCGCTGGAGTCGGCGGGGGGCGTGGGGGAGGCCCGGTATCTCCCCGGGCCGGACCTGTCCTATGACGGCCTTCTGCTGGCGGGAGGGGGGGACGTGGACCCCGCCCTCTTCGGCCAGGAGGACCGGGGGTCCCGGGGGATCGACCGGGCCCGGGACGAGGCGGAGCTGGCCCTGCTGGACGCCTTCTGCGGGGCGGGCAGGCCGGTGCTGGCCGTGTGCCGGGGCCATCAGGTGGTGAACGTGTGGCTGGGGGGCGGCCTGATCCAGGACCTGGGGCCGGAACAGTCCCCCTTTCACCAGCGGGAGGAGGGGGACCAGATCCACCCCGTCCAGGCGGGGCGGGGATCCCTCCTCCGGCGGCTGTACGGCCCGGTGTTCCCGGTGAACTCCTGCCACCACCAGGGCCTGGGGCGGCTGGGCCGGGGGCTGCGGGAGACGGCCTGGGCCGAGGACGGAGTGGTGGAGGCGGTGGAGCACGACGCCCTGCCCCTCATCTGCGTCCAGTTCCACCCGGAGCGGATGACCGGGGGGGACACGGTGGACGGCGGGGCGCTGTTCCGGGTGTTTTTGGGGCTGTGTAGACAGAAGTTCTAAAACGATCAGCACTCGTGCAACGCGAGTGCTGATCGTTTACAGGCAGTTCATGAATTCTGCGGCGGTTGGGGTATACTATACAGTGAAAATACAGATAGGCGGTGGATCTCCCATCCGCCCGAAGGAGTTGAGCATTTCATGAATATGAACCAATTCACCCAAAAGTCCCTGGAGGCCGTCCAGGGCGCCCAGACCCTGGCCGTCCAGCACGGCAACCAGCAGATCGAGCAGCCCCACCTGCTGCTGGCCCTGGTGGACCAGGAGGGGGGCTTCATCCCCCAGCTTTTGACCGGCATGGGCCTGACCCTGGAGTCCTTCCGGGCCGCCGCCCGCCACGAGGTGGAGATCCTGCCCAAGGTGTCCGGCTCCGGCCGGGAGGCGGACAAGGTCTATATCGCCCCCGGGGTGGACAGGGCCATGAACCGGGCCGTGGAGATCGCCGGGAGCATGAGGGACGAATTCGTCTCGGTGGAACACCTCTTCCTGGCCCTGATCGACACGGCGGAGGGCAGCTTGAAGGAGCTGCTGCGCACCTACAACGTGGACCGGGAGAAGGTGATGCAGGCCCTGGCCGCCCTGCGGGGGAGCCAGCGGGTCACCAGCGACAACCCGGAGGACACCTATGAGGCGCTGAAAAAATACGGCGCGGACCTGGTGGAGCGGGCGAGGCAGAACAAGCTGGACCCGGTGATCGGCCGGGACGACGAGATCCGCAACGTGATCCGCATCCTGTCCCGGAAGAGCAAGAACAACCCGGTGCTCATCGGCGAGCCCGGCGTGGGCAAGACCGCCATCGCCGAGGGGCTGGCCCAGCGGATCGTGAAGGGCGACGTGCCCGCGGGGCTGAAGGACAAGACCATCTTCGCCCTGGACATGGGGGCCCTCATCGCCGGGGCCAAGTACCGGGGGGAGTTCGAGGAGCGGCTGAAGGCCGTGCTCAACGAGGTGAAGCAGTCCGAGGGGCGCATCCTGCTGTTCATCGACGAGCTGCACACCATCGTGGGGGCGGGCAAGACCGAAGGGGCCATGGACGCGGGCAACCTGCTCAAGCCCATGCTGGCCCGGGGGGAGCTGCACTGCATCGGGGCCACCACCCTCAACGAGTACCGGCAGTATATCGAGAAGGACGCCGCCCTGGAGCGCCGCTTCCAGCCCGTGATGGTGTCCGAGCCCACGGTGGAGGACGCGGTGGCCATCCTCCGGGGGCTCAAGGAGCGCTATGAGGTGTTCCACGGGGTGAAGATCACCGACGGGGCCATCGTGGCCGCCGCCACCCTGTCCAACCGCTATATCACCGACCGCTTCCTGCCCGACAAGGCGATCGACCTGATCGACGAGGCCTGCGCCCTGATCCGCACCGAGATGGACTCCATGCCCACCGAGCTGGACGTGATCTCCCGGAAGATCGTCCAGTGCGAGATCGAGGAGGCGGCGCTGAAAAAGGAGGACGATCCCCTCTCCCAGGCCCGGCTGGCCGACATCCAGAAGGAGCTGGCCGAGCTGCGGGATGGATTCAACGCGGGCAAGGCCAAGTGGGAGAACGAGAAGAACGCCATCGGCAGGCTCCAGAAGCTGCGGGAGGACCTGGAGGCTGCCAACGCCCAGCTGGAGAAGGCCCAGCGGGAGTACGACCTGGAGAAGGCCGCCCAGCTCCAGTACGGCGCCATCCCCGAGCTGAAAAAGCAGCTGGAGGAGCAGGAGAGCCTGGCCGCCCAGTCCAAGGGGGACGACCTGCTCCGGGACAAGGTGACGGAGGAGGAGATCGCCCGGATCGTGGAGCGCTGGACGGGCATCCCCGTGTCCAAGCTGATGGAGGGGGAGCGGGAGAAGCTGCTCCACCTGGAGGACATCCTGCACAAGCGTGTGGTGGGCCAGGAGGAGGCCGTCCGGCTGGTGAGCGAGGCCATCCTGCGCTCCCGGGCGGGCATCGCCGACCCGGATAAGCCCATCGGCTCCTTCCTGTTCCTGGGCCCCACCGGGGTGGGCAAGACCGAGCTGGCCAAAGCCCTCAGCGAGGCTTTGTTCGACAGCGAGAAGAACCTGGTCCGCATCGACATGAGCGAGTATATGGAGAAGTTCTCCGTGTCCCGGCTCATCGGGGCCCCTCCGGGGTACGTGGGCTACGAGGAGGGGGGCCAGCTCACCGAGGCCGTGCGCCGCCACCCCTACAGCGTGATCCTCTTCGACGAGGTGGAGAAGGCCCACCCCGACGTGTTCAATGTGCTCTTACAGGTGCTGGATGACGGCCGGATCACCGACAGCCAGGGCCGGACGGTGGACTTCAAGAACACCGTGATCATCCTCACCTCCAACCTGGGCAGCCAGTTTTTGCTGGACGGCATCGGGGCGGACGGCGAGGTGTCCCCCCAGGCCCGCTCACAGGTGGACGAGCTGCTGCGCCGCTCCTTCCGGCCGGAGTTCCTCAACCGGCTGGACGAGATCGTATTCTACAAGCCCCTGGCCCGGGACGATATCTATCACATCATCGACCTTCTGCTGGCCGGGCTCAACCGCCGCCTGGAGGACAAGCGGCTGGCGGTGGAGCTGACGGACACCGCCAGGGCCCAGATCCTGGACGCCGCCTACGACCCCATGTACGGCGCCCGGCCCCTGCGGCGCTACCTCCAGCACACGGTGGAGAACCTGGTGGGGAGGAAGATCGTGGCCGGGGAGGTGTCCCCCGGCGCCACCCTCACCGTGGACGCGCAAGACGGCGAACTGGTGGTGCGGTGACACAAAACCAAACAGCAAGAAACAAGGAGCGGCAAGGTCAAAGCCATGCCGCTCCTTGTTTTGCATCTGCTTTAATCGAGTCTTACACCCGCAGCCTCCTTGGCCTGCCGGATCAGCGCCTCAATTTTGCCTTCGGCCGCTTTCTCAGCGATCCTGTCTATGCTGTTGCCTTGATTCAATCCAGTGCCAGCCAGGGCGTAGGGGTCTGCCAGAGAAACCCGTTGTCCGGTGATCATTCTTCGCACTTGGTCATAGGTCCACCGGCGCTCATTGGCTGGGATGCTGCCGTCAAAGATTTTGGACCCGGACCAAAGATATTTCGCGGAAAGAAAACTCAGCGGTTCGGGGTCGCGCATCGCCTCTTGATAGGCATCGGAATAGTAATCCTCAATAACACCTTGCACTTCTTTGCACTGAGAGACGAGTGAATCCATATAGGTTTTGATATAGATCGTATGGTCCGGGTCTACCGTAGCAGACCAGTTGATTTCCAACTGCTTAGGTTCGCCCAACTGCTCTCGCATCAGGCCCATAAAGTCGTCTTTCGTCATGCTGCCCAGCCATGCGTCAATTTTTTTCATCTGTTCTTCCCAGCACGTTTCGCCGCCTTGGGGCGGGGTCTCGGAGACGGCGTCCCGGCCCTCCTGGGAAATCTCGATTTTGTCCCGGGGTTCTTTTCCTTCTGCTTTCGCGGCCTCCCGCGCCGCCTTTTCCTCGGAGGTGGCGAACCGTCCGGTCCGCAATGGGGAAATCTGGTCGGGGCTGGGGCGGTTGGGGTCAAATGTAACGCTCATATGCTGTACACTCCTCATTGATCGTATTGACCAGTCGGCTTCATTCCGCCGAAGTGGACGCATCTCCGCCGCCCTCGGACGCTCCGGCCCCCTCCACGGACGGGGCCTCCCCGCCGCCGGCCTCCTCCGTCCTGCCGCCGTTCCGGTCCTCCTCGTCCAGCACGCTCTCCACTTCCTCCGGGTCCTTTTTGGGGCGGCGCATGGCCAGGGCCATCTTGTAGCCCTCCTTGTCGTGCTCCATCAGGTAGCGCAGATCCTCCGGCGGCACCCGGTCCCCCCGCATGATGGCGGCGGCGATCTTTTGGCACTTGCTCAGCGTTTTCAGCTTCTCGCTCATGGAGTCCAGCTCGTCCTTTTTGCTCTCCATGGCGTCCAGCAGGCTGTCCAGATGCCCCTGATGCCGCCCCTCCTCCTCCTGAGCGGAGCCCCACAGCTTCTGCCGCTGCTCCTCGGCGTAGGCCAGCGCCTGTTGGGACAGGGACAGCTGGTCGGCGGGCTGCTTCGGGGCCTCCTTGGTCGGGGCCTTGGCGCCCTCCGGGGAGCCCTCCCCCTTTCTGGGGGCCGTCTGTTCCATCCGCGCGTTGCGCCGCAGCTCTCTGGTGGCACGCAGTTCCATATCTGCCGCTCCTTTCCATGATCAAGTGTTCTACCAATGATATCGGCACGGGGGCGGCCTTTGTTAACCGGGGGGAGAAATTTTGACGGTCTTTGTGACCTACCCCCGCCCTTTTTCGTTATATGAGTGAAAGGAGCTGATGGCATGACAGACACAGCGCGGGTCCTGGCCCCGGACGCGGCCCCGCCGGACCAGAGACAGAGGGACGCCTGCGCGGGCCCGCCCCAGGCCGCCCTGGGCTTCGAGGCGGCCTACGACGCCTACGGCCCCATGGTATACCGGCTGGCCATGGTGTACCTGGGCAGCCGGACGGACGCGGAGGACGTGGTCCAGGAGGCGTTCGTCCGCCTGCTCCGCCGCCCCGCCGCCTTCGCGGACGGGGAGCACGAGAAGCGCTGGCTGCTGCGGGTAGCGGTGAACCTGTGCCGGGACCAGCTCAGAGGCTTCTGGCGCAGGCGGGCGGTGGAGCTGGAGCCCGGCCTTCCGGCGGAGGAAGCGGAGAGCCTGGGGCTGGCGGAGGCCATCGTGGCCCTGCCCGAGCAGTACAAAGGCCCCATCCACCTGCACTACTGCGAGGGCTATTCGGTGGCGGAGGTGGGCGAGATCCTGAAGCTGGGACAGTCGGCGGTGAAGATGCGGCTCAAGCGGGGCCGGGAGCTGCTGCGCAAAGAAATGGAGGGTCAACGATGACAGAACAGGAGTATCGAAAGGCGATGGAGCGCTTCGTCCCCGACCCCGGCCTCCGGGCACGGACCCGGGCGGCGGTGGAGGCGCGGGGGGAGCCGGACCAGCCCCGGGCACGGGTCCGGCCCCTGCGGACGGTGCTGATCGCGGCGGCCATGTGCTTTGCCCTGGTGGGGACGGCCTTCGCCGCCACCGCCGTCTACCGGCTGACGGTCCAGATCGGCGAGAAGGAGGCCTGGGGCAATGAATACGTGACGTATGACATCTACGGCGAGTCCGTGCTCCATCCTCTGGAGGACTTCTCCCCGGCGTTCCAGGAGGACTTCGCGGACTGGAGCCACCCCAGCCTCCTGTTCTACCAGAAGTTCGACAGCTGGGAGAAGGTGACGGACTACCTGGGGATCCCCATCGTTTGGCACAGCATGGAAAGCGCTGACAAGGACGAGTACCCCCCCGAATACCACGTACAGGGGTATCACGAGATGTATGGGGACAATAAACTCCAGTGGGTGGATGTGAGGGACAATGGGATACTCCTCATCGATGGACCGTCGTACCGGTTGTCGTTTCATACAGAGGTGCGTATTTATACACCGGACTACCGCGGCGGCTCCCTCATCGGCGAGGGCTGGTGGAAGGACAGTGGAGGATTCCAGGCGCTGGACAGCTATGCCATGGCCAACGGCTGTACGGCGGAGGTCATCGTGGGGACCAAGACCTACGAGGATCTTGACGGGGAGGCGACGCACGAATATATGGGCGCCTTTATGAAGGACGGCATTTTGTATAAGGTCAACATGTTCGTCCCCATCAGGTGCCCGCTGGACCAGGCGGAGCTGGTGGAACAGCTGTGCCAGGTGCTGGACAGCTTCCAGTAAGGACCTGTAATCACAGCCGGAATCGCCGGATGGCCGAGGAATTTTCCCGTCAGGCAAGGCGGATCTTTGCAGGAATAAGTGAAGAACGGCCCTCCCGCTTGCGGGAGGGCCGTTTCATATCATGCGTACCGTTCCGGAGGAGACCACGTGCTCCGTTCCGTCGTCCCCGGCCACCACCAGGGCGAACGCCTCGTCCACCCCGGTCACGGTCCCGGTCTGGAGGGTCCCCTCCCCGTCGAAGGACACCCGCCGCCCCAGGGTGACGCAGTGGGCCCGGTAGCGCTCCAGGTAGTCCGCCCGCTTTTGGGGGAAGTCCCGGACCAGCTGGTCCAGCGCCTCCAGCAGGCACACCGCCAGGTGGTTTGGCTCCACCGGCCAGCCCTCCAGGGCCAGCGAGGTGGCGATGTCCCCCAGGCCCTGGGCCTGGAAGGTGTCAAGGGTCTGGTTCATGTTCACCCCCATGCCGACGACCACATAGTCCGGTTCGCCGCTCTCCGCCAGCAGGGCGAATTCGGTGAGGATGCCGCACAGCTTTTTCCCGTTGAGGTACAGATCGTTGAGCCACTTGATGTCCACGGGCGCGCCGCTGGCCCGCTCCACCGCCTCCCGGGCGGCCACCCCCACCCATCCCGTCAGGGTGAGCAGATCGGCGACGCCCACATGGGGCCGGATGAGCACCGACAGGTAAAGCCCATCCCCCTTGGGGGACTGGAAGGACCGGCCGTGGGTGCCCCGCCCGCCGCTCTGCTCTTCCGCCAGCAGGGCGGACCCGGTGGGGGTGGAGGCGGCCATCGCCTTGAGCCGGGTGTTGGTGGAGTCCACCAGCGGCTCCACGATCACATTCCCGGCGAACATATTGCCGCTGGACAGCTTGGCGCTGATGTAGGGGGCGGACAGGGCGGGGGGCGGCCCCGCCAGCTGATAGCCCTTCCGGGTGGAGGACCGGATGGGCCAGCCCGCCCCCCGCAGCGATTCGATCTCCTTCCACACCGCCGCCCGGGTGACCCCCAGGGCGCGGCTCATCTCCTCGCCGGAGAGATAGCCCTGGCTTTGGGCCAGCAGGGCGGCCACTCGATCGCGCTCCATGGCTCACCCCCGGTCCTGCTTCAGGCTGTCCGTCAGGGGGAAGGAGATCGTCAGCTCCTGGCCCCGCCGCAGGACGGTGCAGGTCAGCTCCTCCTCCGCGCCGGTGCGGTAGAGCACCCGCCGCAGCTGCGCCAGTGTGGTGACCTCCACCCCGTTGGCGGTGAGGATCAGGTCGCCGCGGCGCAGGCCCGCCGCCTTCGGGGGGTCGGCGGTGACCTGATCTACCAGGATGCCCCTCCGGCCGTCCACCTGGGCGGCGGCGCACTGGATGCCCATGGCGGGCCGCCAGCTCTCCCCGGTGGCCAGGATGTGGTTGAGGAAGGGGATGGCGTCGGAGATGGGGATGGCCAGCCCCATGCCCTCCAGCACCACGGCGTCCTGGATGGAGCCGCCGTCCTCCTGCTCCACGCCGGTGATCTTGGCGCAGGTGATGCCCACCACCTGGCCGGACTCATTGACCAGCGCCCCGCCGGAGTTGCCGGGGTTGATGGGGGCGTCGATCTGGATGAGGCCCAGCGCGCCGCTGGTGCGGCTGTTCTCCTGGTCCAGCTCCCGGTCCAGGGCGGACACGATGCCCATGGACATGGAGCCCGTCAGGTAGCCCATGGGATTGCCCACGGCGTACACCAGGTCCCCCACCGCCAGCACGTCGGAGTCCCCCAGCCGGGCGGGGGTGAGGTCCGTGCCGTCGGGGTCGAACCACAGCACGGCCAGGTCGAAGTCCTGGTCGTAGCCGATGACGAAGGCGTCGAAATAGCGGCTGGGGCCGTCCAGCAGCTCCACCTGGATGGCGACGGACTCGTCGATGATGTGGTAGTTGGTGAGCACATAGCCCGATTGGGTGACCACCACGCCGGTGCCCAGGCTGGAGCCCTGAAAGACGCCGCCGTGGTCGGCCCGGACGGACACCAGGCTGGGCAGGACGGCCTGGTACGCCTCCCGCCCGGAGCGGGCGGGGCCGGCGGGCTGGGCGGACAGCTCCACGGCGGGGTCCGGGTCCCCCCAGGGGAAATCGTCGGGGGTCCAGCCGGTATCCCGCTCCACGCGGTGGCTGGCAGGGGGCCGGGGGTCCTCGGGCAGGGAGGGCTCGAGCTGGGCGATCATGCCGGCGATGCCGTTCACCGCCCAGAAGCACACGCCCCCCAGCAGGGACACGCACAGCACGATCGCCAGCGCAGGCGCCGCCCACCGCCGGGGGGAGCGCCTTTTCTTGGGGCGGGGCGGTCCGCCCGGCCCGCCGGGGACGGGGGGCGGCTGGAGGCCGGGGCCCTGGGGCCAGCGGTAGTTGAGGTAGTTGTCCATGGGGGGATCCTCCCATCAGAAAGGGTTGGGGTCACGCGCGCGTCATGGTGAAGATGAACTTGGTCACGCCGTTGACACAGGAGATGTTCGCCCCATGGACAAAGTCCCTGGGGGCCCCGGATCTTGCTGCGGCGCAAGCGCCGCCCCGCCTTCGGCGGGGACACCGGAGAACATCGCAGCAAGGGATCGGGGTCTAGGGCTCGTTTGAAAATTGCCAACAAGCCCAAACGACAGGTCTTTTCCCGCCATACGTCGTTGATCTGACTTGAAATACACAAAGTATTTCTGCGTCAGATCGCCTTGTCTGGCGAAAAAATCCCTTGCCGCTGGGCATATCGTCAATTTTCAAACAGCGCCTATTATGCTCTTGTCATCGTGAAAATGAACTTGGTCACGCCGTCCTCGCTGACACAGGAGATGTTCTCCTTGTGGCTGTTGAGGATGGTCTTGACGATATACAGCCCCAGGCCCACCCCGTCCCGGTCGGCGGAGCGGGAGTGGTCGGTCTTGTGGAACCGGTCGAAGATGAGCTGCTGCTCCTCGGGGGGGATGGTCTCCCCCTGGTTGCTGATGGTGACGGTGGCCTTGGGGCCCTTGACGGTGACGGACAGGCCCAGCACGCCCCCCTCCTGGGAGAACTTGATGGCGTTGTCCAGCAGGTTATAGCACACCTGGGTGATGGCGTCCTGGTCCCCCCACACGGGGATGGGCTCATCCTCGGGGAGCTGGGCGTCCACCTCCAGATCTTTGGCGTTCACCTTCCGCTCCAGGCTCACCAGGGCCCGCACCAGGGTCTCG
Source organism: uncultured Oscillospiraceae bacterium (assembly GCA_910588495.1). Classification (GTDB taxonomy): domain Bacteria; phylum Bacillota; class Clostridia; order Oscillospirales; family Oscillospiraceae; genus Enterenecus. The sequence goes on from CAJUPU010000036.1 coordinate 14,976, forward strand.
CACAGGTCGAACTGCTGCTGGGCGGCCCGCTCGTCGGACTGGAGGCGGGACAGGTCCAGCATGGAGCGCACCAGCCGGGACAGCCGCCGGGTCTCCGAGGAGATGATCTGTAGATAGTGCCGCTCCTGGTCCGGGGGGATGGTGCCGTCCAAAATGCCGTCGGCGAAGCCGGCGATGGTGGTCATGGGGGTCTTGAGCTCGTGGGACACGTTGGCGATGAACTCCGAGCGGCGCTGCTCGCTCTTGGACAGGGAGTCGGCCATGGCGTTGAACGCCTCGGCCAGCTCCCCCACCTCGTCCTGGCGGCAGCCCGCGTCCACCCGCACGTCGAACTGCCCCAGGCCGAACTGCCGGGCGGCCGCGGCGATCTCCTTGATGGGCTGGGCCATGCGCATACTGGTCACCGAGCTGATGACTGCGGCGATGAGCACCACCGCCAGGGTGGTGACCAGCAGGATGCCGAACAGGTCCCGCCACACGCCGCTGATGTTGGACGCGGAGGCGGACACCAGCACCAGCCCCTGGAGGTAGCCCCCGGCGTTGGTGATGGGCAGGCCCACCAGATACCGGGGCTCCTGGTACAGCCCGTCCAGCAGGTCCATCCCCACCCGGGCGCCCTTCACGATGTCGTTCACCGTGGCGGGAGACAGCTCCGCGTACTGGAAGCCGGACAGGTCGGCGTCGCCGCTGGTGGCGTAGACGATGACCCCCTCCGGGGTGGCCACCATCACGTGGGAGTCGGACACCTTGGCCACCGAGCTGAGGTACTTCTGGAACGCCGGGGTCCGCCACACCTCGCTTCCCCCGGTGTTCACCGAGTCGGAGGTGAACTGGGCGATATACTTGGCGTTGCGCTCCAGGGTGTCCTTCTTCTCCCGGATGGTGTACTGATAGCTCAGGGTAGCGAAGGAGGCGCCCAGCATGAGGAAGGACAGCAGCACCATGCCCACCATGGTGGCGAACTGGCGGCCGTACATGGTCTTCATGGATTGGTGACCTCGAACTTATACCCCACGCCCCACACGGTCTTGAGGGACCACTGGTCGGACACGCCCTCCAGCTTCTCCCGCAGGCGCTTGATGTGCACGTCCACCGTGCGGCTGTCGCCGAAGTAGTCGAAGCCCCACACCTCGTCCAGCAGCTGGTTGCGGGTGAACACCCGGTTGGGCGAGGAGGCCAGGTGGAACAGCAGCTCCAGCTCCTTGGGGGGGGTGTCCACCCGTTTGCCGTCCACCAGCAGCTCATAGGAGTCCAGGTTGACCACCAGCTTGTCGAAGCCGAGGCGCTTCTCCGGCTGCTCCTCCTCGCCGAAGCGGCGCAGCACCGCGTGGACCCGGGCCAGCACCTCCTTGGTCTCGAAGGGCTTGGTGATGTAGTCGTCCGCCCCCATCTCCAGGCCGGACACCTTGTCCTCCAGCTCCCCCTTGGCGGTGAGCATGATGATGGGGGTCCTGGAGGTCTCCCGGATCTTGCGGCACACCGACCAGCCGTCCATGGAGGGGAGCATGATGTCCAAGATCACCAGGTCGGGCTGGGCGGCGTGGAACTTCTCCAGGCCCTCCAGGCCGTCCCCGGCCACGTGGCAGGTCATGCCCTCCTTTTCCAGGTACAGCCGGAGCAGGTCGGCGATGTTCTTGTCGTCCTCGACGATCAGTACGCTGCGGGGCATAGGCTACATCCTCTCTGTCGTTTAGTCTGCTGTCATTATAAGCCGGATCGGGCCAAAATTCCAGAGGAATTTGTGAACAAAGCCAGATCACAGGACGTGGGAGCGGTCCACAGTGATGACGGGGCGGCAGTCCGGCACCTGAGCCGCCAGCTTTTGGGACAGGACCTGCCGGGCCTCGCTGTCGGACAGGGCCGCGTCGTAGGGCACCACCACGTCGAAGGAGATCTGGCCCCCCTCGTCCAGCCGGAAGTCGTGGATGGTGGCGGCGGCGTCCAGCTCCCGGGCCAGCGCCTCCGCCAGCGCCCGCAGGCGCTCCAGCCGGGGGTCCCCCCGCTCCACCGGGTCCAGGTGGATCACCGCCTCCAGCCCGAACCGGGCCTCCAGCTCCCGCTCCGCCCGGTCGATGACGCCGTGGAGGGCCACCAGCGAGCCGTCGGCGGGCACCTCGGCGTGGACGGACATCATCCGCCGCCCCGGGCCGTAGTCGTGGACGATCAGGTCGTGGACGCCCAGGATGCTGGGGTCGCTGAGGATCAGCGCCTCGATGTCGGCCACCATGGCCGGGTCGGGGGGCGTGCCCAGCAGGGGGTCCAGGGTGTCACGGGCGGCGCCCCAGCCGGTGCGCAGGATCAGGGCCGCCACGAACAGCCCCAGCCAGCCGTCCAGCTGGATGTGGAGCAGGTGGGAGGCGGCCAGGCCCGCCAGCACCGCCGAGGTGGCCAGCACGTCGGACCGGGCGTCCGCCCCGGCGGCGGCCAGGGCGGGGGACTGGGAGCGCCGGCCCATCTCGCCGTAGAACCAGCCCATCCACAGCTTCACCAGGATGGACAGCCCCAGCAGGCACACCGGCAGCAGGCCCAGGACGGCGGGCTCCGGCCGGAAGATCTTCTCCACCGAGCCGCGGCCCAGCTCCACCCCCACCAGCAGGATCAGCAGGGACACCGCCAGCCCCGCCAGGTACTCCATGCGGCCGTGGCCGAAGGGGTGGCGCTGGTCCGCCTTCTGGGCGGCCAGCTTGAACCCGGCCAGAGTGACGGCGGACCCGGCGGCGTCGGACAGGTTGTTGAAGGCGTCGGCGGTCACCGAGATGGCCCCGGTGAGCACGCCCGCCAGCAGCTTGGCGGCGAAGAGCAGCAGGTTGAGCCCCAGCCCCACCCCCCCGGCCAGCAGGCCGTAGCGCTCCCGGACGATGGGGTCGTGGGTGTCTTGGTAGTGGGGGATGAGGCGGCGCAGGATGGCGTCTAACACGGGCGGGACCTCCTATCAGGGAACTTCTTCCACCATATAGTGAATCAAGTTGAAAACGTGCATTTTGCACATTTTCAACCAGCGGGCCATGGCCCGCTGGGGTGTGAAACACCCTTGATTCTCTATGAAGTCCAAACCAGGGCCGCATTGGCGGCCCTCTGCGGCGATATCTCGCCGCAGGGTTGAAAAGAATCGGTTGATTCTTTTCAACTTGTTTGTCTATAGTATGCCCGGAAGGGGGAAGATAGCGATCTGCCTGGGCGAGTTACCCAGGCAGATGTTTTTAGGAACTGGGACGGCAGGCCCGGATCATGGAAAGCGGCGGGACCTGTCTGGGCAGCTTCATCCGGAACTCCATCTGGGGGTGGCGGGGCTGGGCCAGCTGGAAGCCGTCCATGTCCTCCATCATGGGGGCGGTCATGGCGAAGGCGGCCACGCCGGGGCCCACCACCTCGATCTCGTCCCCGGCGGAAAACTTGTTGCGCAGGGACAGCACCGCGTTCCCCAATGCGTCGCAGGAGCGGACGACGGCCAGCACCTGCCAGTCCCGGACGTAGCGGGCGGAGTCGGTGTACTGCCCCGGCGGGCCGAACCAGAAGCCGGTGGAGTAGTGCCGGTGGCTCACCTTGTCTACCTCGGCGCGCCAGACCGGGTCCAGGGGACGGTTTTCCGCCGCCGCGTCCACGGCGTGGCGGTAGGCGGCGGTGGTCATGGCGGCGTAGTAGGCGCTCTTGGCCCTCCCCTCGATCTTCAGCGAGTCCACTCCCGCGGCGATCAGCTCGGGGATGTGGTCGATCATGCACATGTCCCGGCTGTTCAGGATGAAGGTCTCCCCATTTTCCTCAAAGACGGGGAAGTACTCGCCGGGGCGCTTCTCCTCCACCAGGGCGTACTGGTAGCGGCAGGGCTGGGCGCAGGCCCCCCGGGAGGCGTCCCGCCCGGTCATATAGTTGGACAGCAGGCACCGCCCCGACCAGGACACGCACATGGCCCCGTGGACGAAGCACTCCACCTCCAGCCCCCGGGGGGCCTTGGCCTTCAGCTCCGCCACCTCCTCCAGAGACAGCTCCCGGGCCAGGATCACCCGGGAGGCCCCCAGCTGGTGCCAGACCCTGGCCGCCTCGTAGTTGGTGATGCCCGTCTGGGTGGACATGTGGACCTGGACGTGGGGCGCGCGGCGCTTGCACAGCTCCAGCACCTCCGGCCCGGCGGCGATCACCGCGTCCGCCCCGATGGCGTCCAGATACTCCAGGTATTCGGGGAGCTGGGCCGCCTCGTGGTTGCGGGCCAGGGTGTTGCAGGTCACGTGGACCCGGACCCCTTTGGCGTGGGCCGCTTTCACCGCCTGGGCCAGCCCCTCCCGGTCGAAGTTCCCGGCGAAGGCCCGCATCCCGAAGGCGGTCCCCGCCAGATACACCGCGTCCGCGCCGTAGCTGAGGGCCATATCCAGCCGCTCCCGGTCCCCGGCGGGGGAGAGGACCTCCGGCCTAGCCGCCATTGCCCTGGTAGCGCTGGACCAGCGCGTTGTGCTCGGCGTAGGTGCGGGAGAACTCGTGGCGCTTGGTCTCCGGGTTGAGGACGTAGAAATAGTAGCTGGTGCTGTCCGGATCCATGGCGGCGCTCAGGGAGGCCATGCCGGGGTTGGAGATGGGCCCGGCGGGCAGGCCCTGATATTTATAGGTGTTGTAGGGGGAGTCGATCTCCCGGTCGGCCAGGGTGGGCACCTTGCCGCCGTTGAGGTAGACCAGGGTGGCGTCGATCTGGAGGTAGCCCACCGTCTCCGCCTGGGGGTTGGTGAGGCGGTTGTAGATCACGGAGGAGATGGTGCGGTAGTCCTCGCTGTCGGTCTCCTTTTCGATCATGGAGGCGATGATGACGATGTCGTGGAGGGAATAGGGGGCCCCCTCGGCGGCCAGGGCGGGCATATACTCGTCCATCTTGTCATCGAAGTTCACCAGCATCTTGTTGAGGACGTACTTGGGGTTCTCCCCCAGCTCGAAGGTGTAGGTGTCGGGGAAGAGGTAGCCCTCCAGCCGGTGGTAGTCCCCCAGGGGCCTGTCCTCCAGCCAGTCGAAGGCGTAGTCGTAGTTGGCGGCCATGTCCTGCAGCTTCTCCACCGACGTCACCCCCCGGTCGGCCAGAAGGTCGAAGATCTGGTCGATGGTAAGGCCCTCCTTGATGGTGATATCGGTGGTCTGCCGGGTGGCGGAGGAGGAGCCCATGTTGGACACCAGGGCGTGGTAGTCCATCTCGCTGTTCAGCTCATAGGTGCCCGGGGCGATCTTGCCCTCGGCGTGGGAGAAGGCGGCGTAGAGCTTGAACAGGAACTTGTACTCGATCAGCCCCTCCTTCTCCAGGGTGTCCACCACCTCGCTGAACTGGGTGTCGTCCTCGATCACGATCTCGGTGGTGATGGGCTCCTTGTTCAGGCCCAGCAGGTCGCAGGCCAGCACCCAGCCCACGGTGGACAGAGCGGCGGAGCCGGCGATGACCAGCAGCACATATAAAAGCGCCCCCGCCACCCGGGACAGGGCGGTGCGCCGCCGCTTGGTGGCCCGCCTGGTCTGGGACTGGGAGGGCTCCCGCTGGGGCCGCCGGGACTGGCCCTGGGGGGGGTAGTGGAGCTGGGGCGGGCGCTGGGGCTGGCCGGGCTGGGGGCGCTGAGGCTGGCCCGGCTGGGGGCGGTGGGGCTGAGGCGGGCGCTGCCCGCCGGTGCGGCGTTCATCTGCCATAGTGAGTCACTCCTTATAGGGTCCGGGGACGCCCCGGCACGGCGGATGGAAGGCGGGATCGGGATCGGCCCCGGCGGGGCCCGGACTTTTTCAGCCGGGGAGGAACCGATCTCCCGCCCCCCACATAGTATGACGCAGAAACGGAGAGAAAGCCCGGCCGGGCGGCCGGGGGAGACCACGGGGCTCGGCTCCGGCGCCGCAGATCTCCGTTCTGCGGCGTCCGAGCCGGTCTCTGTGACCGGGACAAATCTAGTGAGGTGACAAGATCATGTGTTGTGGTAACAATGGTGGTTTCGGCGGGGGCTGCTGGTGGATCATCATCCTGATCCTCCTGCTGTGCTGCTGCTGCGGCGGCAGCTGGGGCGGCAATAACAACGGCTGTTGCTGCTGCTGCTGCGGCGGCAATAACAACGGCTGCGGCTGTGGCTGCTGCAACAACGGCTGCGGCTGCGGCAACAACGGCTGCGGCTGCAACGACGGCTGCTGCTAACTAGAAGCGCGAAGAAGCGGTGTGCGAGGGAGCTTGGACCGGCGCGAGGCTGAGGGAAGGGCGGCGCAGCCGCCCAGAGACCAAGCCGAGGCGGAGGGAAAGCGACCGAGCGGCCAGACCGCTTCGCAGCGTGACAAAGAAGCGCGAAGAAGCGGTGTGCGAGGGAGCTTGGACCGGCGCGAGGCTGAGGGGAGGGCGGCACAGCCGCCCAGAGACCAAGCCGAGGCGGAGGGAAAGCGACCGAGCGGCCAGACCGCTTCGCAGCGTGACAAGGAAGCGCACAGCCGCCGCAGGCAGGCGAGACACGCAAACGGCTGTTGAGCCGCAGCGAACAGCGCACAACATATCCACCGGGCGGAGGGGGCGACCCCTCCGCCCCGCCTATTCCTCGATCAGGACGAGCTTCACCGGCACGTCGAACGCCTCCCGGGGGATGCGCTGGGCCAGCCGCCCGGGGCGGCAGATACAGGCCGTGAAGCCGGTGAAATCGGCCAGCCAGCGGTCGTAATACCCCCCGCCCCAGCCCAGGCGGTAGCCCTCCCGGTCCACCATCAGGTGGGGGATGAGGGCGGCGGCGATCTCTTCCTTGGGGACGATGGGGCAGGCGTCATCCGGCTCGGGGATGCCAAAGCGGTTGGGGACCAGCTGGTCCACGTCCAGCACCTGGCGGGCCTCCATGCCCCGGTGGGGCAGGACCACCGGCAGGGCCACCCGCTTGCCCCGCTCCAGCAGGGCGCGGATGAGGGGGACGGTGTCCGGCTCCCGCCCGGTGCCGTAGAACACCATCACCGTGTCCGCCCGCTCCACCTCGGGGAGGGCCAAAAAGCGTTGGAACAGCGCCCCGGCCTCCATCTGGGGCAGGCCGGCGGCGTGGCGGCGCAGCTCCGCCTTGCGCTCCTGGAGGGTCATACGCCGTAGTGCAGACCGGCCCGGACCTGGGCGGCGGTCTCGGGACCCGCCAGGGCCTCCGCCAGCGCCAAGCCGAAGTCGAACGCGGCGCCGGGGCCCTTGCCGGTGATCAGCCTGCCCTGGACGACGGCGGACCGGTCCATGGCGGGGACGGCTCCGGCTTTGGACAGCTCGTCCTCCAGGCCGGGATAGCACACGCACCGGGCCCCCCGGGGCAGCAGCCCCGCCCTGGCCAGCAGGGTGGGGGCGGCGCAGATGGCCGCCAGCCAGATCCCGGGGTCCTCCGCCGCCCGGCGGACCAGGGCCATGGCGGCGGCGCTGGCCTCGATGGAGGCCACGCCCCCCATGCCGCCGGGGAGGACCACCATGTCCCCCTGCTCCAAAACGACCTCCTCCACGGGCCGGTCGGCCCGGACGGCGATGCCGTGGGACCCGGCGATCAGCTCCCCGCCGATGCCCGTCAGGGCGACGGGGATGTCCGCCCGGCGCAGCACGTCGGCGGTGACCAGGGCCTCGGCCTCCTCGAAGCCGGCGCCCAGCAGGATATAGACCATAGATAGAACATCTGCCTTTCTTTCTTTATATGGATATCATGATGAGGACGGGCTCACCGTCCCCGCAGCCGGGCTCCGGCGGCGGACACCAGGAACAGGGGAAGCTTGGACATCCGCCCGATGCGGGAGGGCTGCCGGATCAGCCGGTACAGCCACTCCAGCCCCAGCTTTTGGAAGGACTCCGGGGCCCGCTCCACCTTCCCCGCGAACACGTCCAGCGATCCCCCCAGGCCGATGTACAGCCGGGCCCCGGCGGCTTCGCCGTTGGCGGCGATCCACTTCTCCTGCTTGGGGAAGCCCAGGCAGACGAACACGATGTCGGCCCGGGCGGCCCGGATGGCGTCGGCGACCGGGCCGTCCTCCTGGAAGTAGCCGTCGTGGACGCCGCACACCACCAGGCCGGGATAGGCCGCCTGGAGGTTGACCGCCGCCTGCTCCGCCACCCCCGGCGCGGCCCCCAGCAGGTAGAGCCGCTTCCCCATCCCCGCCGCCCGGCCCAGCAGGGCGGCGGCGAAGTCGATCCCGGGCACCCGGCCCTTCAGCGGACGGCCCAGGATCTTGGCGGCGTAGATCACGCCGATCCCGTCGGGGATGACCAGGTGGGCCCCGGCCAGGATCTGGGCGAACTCCGGGTCCTGCTTGGCCCGCTGGACGATCTCCGGGTTGGGGGTGACCACCAGGTGGGGGCCGTCCTCCTCCAGCATGGCCAGGGCCCGGTCCACCGCCTCGTCCATGGTCACGTCGTCAAAGGCCACGCCCAGCACGTCGGTGCGCATGGCGCATCCCTCCTCTCGATCTGTGGGCACGCTCTATTTTCTGCTGGCATTTTAACACAATGGCCGGGAAAAGTCCACCCATGGCGGGAAGTATTTACAGTATATTCATCCCGCCCTGGGGGGCGCGCCGGGAAAAGCCGTCGTTTTTTCGGATCTTTGTGCATTTTGCCCTTGACACCGGCCCGCCGAAGGGTTATACTAGCCTGCGTGAGCTGAGAGGCTCATTCCTTTGCGCCTTGGCGCTTTGACGGCGCAAAGCGATAAAGCAACCATCGTTTGGAGGAATACAGAATGAAAAAGACCACGAAGCTGACCGCGCTGCTGCTGGCGCTGGTCCTGTCCCTGTCCCTGGCCGCCTGCTCCGGCAAGCCCGGCGCCGAGAGCAGCGCGCCCGCCGAGTCCAAGAGCGGCGAGAGCGCCCAGCCCAGCGCCGCCCCCGCCGGGGACGAGACCTATGTGGTGGGCATCTGCCAGCTGCTGCCCCACGACGCCCTCAACGCCGCCACCCAGGGCTTCAAGGACGCGCTGAAGGAGGAGTTCGGCGATAGCGTGGAGATCAAGGAGGGCAACGCCGGCGGCGAGCCCACCAACTGCACCACCATCATCGACGGCTTCATCGCCGAGGATGTGGACCTGATCCTGGCCAACGCCACCCCGGCCCTCACCGCCGCCGCCTCCGCCACCGACACCATCCCCATCCTGGGCACCTCCATCACCAACTACGGCATCGCCCTGGACCTGGACAGCACCGAGGACAAGGTGCTGGGCGGCAACATCTCCGGCACCTCCGACCTGGCCCCCTTGGACCAGCAGGCCGCCATGGTCAAGGAGCTGTTCCCCGACGCCAAGAACGTGGGCCTGGTGTATTGCTCCGCCGAGGCCAACTCCATGTACCAGGTGGAGACCATCCAGGGCCATCTGGAGGGGCTGGGCTACACCTGCACCCAGTACGCCTTCACCGACGTGAACGACCTGGCCAGCGTGGTGCAGACCGCCTGTGACGCCTCCGACGTGCTGTATATCCCCACCGACAACACCGCCGCCGACAACAAGGATACCATCGCCAACGTGGTCGTCCCCGCCAAGGTGCCCGTCATCTGCGGCGAGGCGGGCATCTGCTCCGGCTGCGGCGTGGCCACCCTGTCCATCAGCTACTATGAGATCGGCTGGATGGCCGGCGAGATGGCCGCCCAGATCCTCAAGGGGGAGAAGAGCGTGTCCGAGCTGCCCATCGGCTTCGACACCACCCTGGACAAGATGTACAACCCCTCCATCTGTGAGCAGCTGGGCCTGACCATGCCGGAGGGCTACGCCCCCATCGGCGGATGATCCGCCGCCCTGTTTCAGCACCGCGCTCCAGGGCCGCGGGAAAGGGCTTCCCTTTCCCGCGGTCCTGCGCGCACGATCAGAGGACCGGCGCTCCCCGCCGCGGGGGGCGGGTCCGGCAATTGGAGGAATGAGAATGGACGTTCTGCTCGCCTTTGTGAACTCCCTGCCCAACACCGTGGGGCAGGGGCTGATCTGGGGCATCATGGCCATCGGGGTGTACATCACCTACCGCATCTTAGACGTGGCCGACCTGACGGTGGACGGCTCCCTGGCCACCGGTGGGGCGGTGTGCGCCCTGCTCATCAGCCTGGGGGCGGACCCCTGGCTGGCGCTGCTGGCGGCGGTGCTGGCCGGCATGGCGGCGGGGCTGGCCACCGGCCTGCTGCACACCGTGTGCGGCATCCCGGCGATCTTGTCGGGCATCCTGACCCAGCTGGCGCTGTACTCCGTCAACCTGCGGATCATGGCGGTGGGGGACGCGAAGGCCAAGACCAAATCCACCCTGGCCGTCAGCGTGGACAAGTACGACCTGCTGGTCACCTCCCGGTACATCCGGAAGGTGGACCTGACCAACCCGCTGATCCTGCTGGCCGCGCTGACGGTGGTGGCGATCGCGGTGCTGTACTGGTTCTTCGGCACCGAGCAGGGGTCCGCGCTGCGGGCCACCGGCTCCAACGGCCACATGGCCCGGGCCCAGGGCATCGACACCAACTGGAGCAAGGTGCTGGGGCTGGTGGTGTCCAACGCGCTGGTGGCCATGTCCGGGGCGCTGCTGGCCCAGTACCAGGGCAGCGCCACCATCGACATGGGCCGGGGTGCCATCGTGATCGGCCTGGCCGCGGTGATCATCGGCGAGGTGCTGCTGGGCGGGGTGTTCATCAACTTCGCGCTGAAGCTGTTCTCCTGCGTGGTGGGCGCGGTGATCTATTACGCGGTGATCACCCTGGTGCTCCGCCTGGGGCTGGAGACCACCGACCTGAAGCTGCTCACCGCCCTGGTGGTGGCGGTGTTCCTCACCATCCCCTACTGGAAGGGGAGATACTTCTCCAAGCCCGTCAGACCCGCGAAAAAGGAGGGGAGCGCCCGTGCTTGACGTGAAAGAGATCCGAAAGACCTTCAACCCCGGCACGGTCAACGAAAAGACGGCGCTGGCCGGGGTGTCCCTCACCCTGAACGACGGGGACTTCGTCACCGTCATCGGCGGCAACGGGGCGGGCAAGTCCACCCTGCTCAACGCGGTGGCCGGGGTGTGGCCGGTGGACTCCGGCTCCATCTCCATCGGCGGGGCGGACGTGACCAAGCTGCCGGAGCACAAGCGGGCCCGCTACATCGGCCGGGTGTTCCAGGACCCCATGATGGGCACCGCCGCCACCATGCAGATCGAGGAGAACATGGCCCTGGCCGCCCGGCGGGGCCGCAGGCGCACCCTGCGCCCCGGCATCGGCCGGGACGAGCGGGAGCACTACCGGGAGATGCTGAAGATCCTGGACCTGGGGCTGGAGGACCGGCTCACCTCCAAGGTGGGGCTGCTGTCCGGCGGCCAGCGCCAGGCCCTCACCCTGCTGATGGCCGCGCTGCGCAAGCCGGAGCTGCTGCTGCTGGACGAGCACACCGCCGCGTTGGACCCCAAGACCGCCGCCAAGGTGCTGGGGGCCACCGAGCGGATCGTCCAAAAGGATAAGCTCACCACCCTGATGATCACCCACAACATGCGGGACGCCATCGTCCACGGCAACCGGCTGATCATGATGTACGAGGGGCGGATCGCCCTGGACATCTCCGGGGAGGACAAGAAAAAGCTCACCGTGGAGGACCTGCTGGCCCGGTTCGGCCAGGCCACCGGGTCGGACGAGGCGGACGACAAGCTGCTGCTGGGCTGAGGCGGACCGACGACGGCGCATGGGGGACCATGCGCCGTCGTCGGGTCTGCCAGCTGGGCTGCGGGGGCCGGGGGCGGAAAACGGGCAGAAAGAGCTTGCGCGGTCTCTTGAAATGCGGTATAACTATGGGGCACGCCGTAAACTGAAAGGAGAACGAAATGAAGCCATATGCGGAAATGACCAAAGAGGAGCTGGAGAGCCTGCGGGCCCAGCTGAAGGCCGAATATAGGGAATATCAGGGCAAGGGCCTGAGCCTGAACATGGCCCGGGGAAAGCCCTGCAAGGAGCAGCTGGACCTGTCCATGGGGATGATGGACGTGCTGGGCAGCAACGACGATCTGACCTGTGAGGACGGCACCGACTGCCGCAACTACGGGGTGCTGGACGGCATCAAGGAGGCCAAGGAGCTGATCGGGGACATGATGGAGAACCCCATCGACAGCATCATCATCTATGGGAACTCCAGCCTGAACGTGATGTACGACACCATCTCCCGCTCCATGACCCACGGCGTCATGGGCAGCACCCCCTGGTGCAGGCTGGACAAGGTCAAGTTCCTGTGCCCCGTCCCGGGCTACGACCGTCATTTCGCCATCACCCAGTACTTCGGCATCGAGATGGTCAACGTGCCCATGACCCCCACCGGGCCGGATATGGACCTGGTGGAGCGGCTGGTGGCCTCCGACGAGGCCGTCAAGGGGATCTGGTGCGTGCCCAAGTACTCCAACCCCCAGGGGATCTCCTATTCCGACGAGACCGTCCGCCGCTTCGCCCGGCTGAAGCCCGCCGCCAAGGACTTCCGCATCTACTGGGACAACGCCTACGGGGTCCACCACCTGTACGACCACGACCAGGACCATCTGATCGAGATCCTGGCCGAGTGCAAGCGGGCCGGGAACCCGGACCTGGTGTATAAATTCGCCTCCACCTCCAAGATCAGCTTCCCGGGGTCGGGGCTGGCGGCCATCGCCACCTCGCCCAACAACATGGAGGACATCAAGGCCCAGCTGGCCATCCAGACCATCGGCCACGACAAGGTCAATCAGCTGCGCCATGTGCGGTTCTTCGGGGACATCCACGGCCTGGTGGAGCATATGCGGCTGCACGCGGACATCCTCCGCCCCAAGTTCGAGATCGTGATCGACACCCTGGAGAGCGAGCTGGGCGGCCTGGGGATCGGCACCTGGACCACCCCGAAGGGGGGCTATTTCATCTCCTTCGACTCGCTGGACGGCTGCGCCAAGGCGATCGTGACCAAGGCCAAAAAGGCGGGGGTGGTCATGACCGGGGCGGGCGCCACCTACCCCTACGGCCGGGACCCCCACGACAGCAACATCCGCATCGCCCCCACCTACCCCTCCCAGGAGGACCTGCGCGTGGCGATGAAGATCTTCGCGCTGTGCGTCAAGCTGGTGTCCATCAACAAGCTGCTGGAGGCCGCGGCCCAGGCCGGATCCGATCCGGCACCCCGCGCCCAGTAGGAAGTGCATAGAGATCCGGGAGGAGAGCCCCGCCAGGGAGATCTGGCGGGGCTTTTTTCTTTGATGAGCTCATGGGCGCGGCGGGCGGAGGCAGACATTGTCCCTTGACGGCGGGGCCAGATCGTGCCACAATATGGGCAGAAGGAGGGATCTGCCATGCACAACGAGCTGACGAAAAAGGACATCGAGCTGATGCGCCGGGAACTGGACTACCGCCGGACCGTGCTGCGCCCCCAGCTCATCGAGGACGTGCAGACCGCCCGGGCCTTCGGGGACCTGAGCGAGAACTTCGAGTACAAGGCGGCCAAGCGGGACAAGAACCGCAACGACAGCCGGTGCCGCTATCTGGAAAATATGATCAAGACCGCCGTGGTGATCTCCGACCAGTCCAAGGAGGGGGCCGTGGGGCTGTACGACAAGGTCACCTTCTACGTGGAGGAGGACGATGAGGAGCTCACCTGCCAGATCGTCACCACCATGCGGCAGGACGCGCTGAAGGGCCTGATCAGCAAGGAGTCCCCGGTGGGCCGGGCGGTGCTGGGCGCCAAGGTGGGCGACCGGGTGACGGTGAAGGTCAGCGACAGCTACAGCTATGACGTGGTCATCCGGGCCATCGAGCCCGGCGAGGACACCGGGGAGGCCCCGCTGGTGGGCTTCTGAGGCGGTCCCGGCCGCGGGAGCCGGGGAGAGAGACAGGTCTCAGATAAGGAGATGGAGCCATATGAGCAGCGCCGCACACCGCCGCAACCAGGTCCTGCTGCCCGCGTCCGCCCTGTTCGGGCTGGCGCTCATCCTCTACGGTCTGTGTCAGGCGTCGCTGCCGGAGATCCTGTCCGGCCTGTACACCATCTTCACGGTGGAGGACGTGCTCATCACCGACTACATCGCCGTGGGGGGGATCGGGGCGGCCTTCGTCAACGCGGGGCTGGTCACCCTGGTGAGCACGCTCATCCTGGAGAAGTGGGACGACACCCCCAACGGCGCCACCATGGTGACGGTGGGGCTGATGGCCGGCTTCTCCCTGTTCGGAAAGAACCTGGTGAACATGTGGCCCATCTTCTTCGGCACCGTGTTCTACGCCCTGGTCAAGGGGGAGCGCTTTACGGCCCACGTCAATCTGGCGCTGCGGGGCACCGCGCTGGCCCCCATGGTGAGCTTCATGGCGGTGCGGTTCCACCCCTGGCTAGGGGTGGTCATGGGGCTGGCGGTGGGGTTTTTGCTGCCCCCCGTGGCGGAGCACGCCCACCGGGTGCAGAACGGCATGAACCTGTACAGCGTGGGCTTCTCCTGCGGGCTGCTGGCCATGATGATGGTGCCCGCCTTCAAGGCGTTCGGCCTGGACCCGGCCGCCGCCCACCACTGGTCCACCGGCGGCAATGTCCGGCTGGGGCTGGCGCTGGCGGCGCTGTGCGCCGTCCTCATCGCCGCGGGGCTGTCCCGGGGGCCCGGGCAGGTGCTCAGGCGGTACTGGGCGCTGCTGCACACCTCCGGCCGGGTGCCCAGCGACTACGTGCGCACCTTCACCCCCGGCCCGGTGCTGGTGAACATGGGGGTGAACGGCCTGATCGCCACCGGCTACATCGTGCTCACCGGGGGCGACCTCAACGGGGCCACCATCGGGGCGATCTTCACCATCCTGGGCTTCTCCGGCTACGGCAAGCACGCTTTCAACATCGTCCCCGTGATGGCGGGGGTGCTGCTGGGCAGCCTGACCAACCATGTGGACCCCAACAGCAGCTCCCTCCAGCTGGCGGGGCTGTTCGGCACCACTCTGGCCCCCTTCGCCGGGGTGTTCGGCTGGCCCTTCGGGGTGCTGGCCGGGCTGCTCCACTCGTCGGTGGTGCTCCAGGCGGGCCTGCCCCTGGAGGGGATGAACCTCTATAACAACGGCTTCTCCGGGGGGCTGGTGGCCATCGTGCTCTACCCGATCCTCACCTCCCTGGTGGAGCGCCGCCGCCCGGTGCTGATGGAGGAGGATCTGTTCGCCATGTTCGACTCCAACGAGCCCCAGCCCCCGGAGGACCTGCCGGGCAGGGAGCGCAGGCAGGAGGAGCGGCGGTCCGGCCGGGACAGGCGGTCCGGCGAGGGGTCGTGGACCGGCGAGGAGCGCCGGTCCGGCCGCGGCAGGCGGACCGAAGGGGAGCGGCGGTCCGAAAAACAGGAATAGGAAGAGCAAAGCCCCGGCCAAACGGCCGGGGCTTTTGGATCACATCTGCAAGACGATCCCCACCAGCGCCGCCAGGGCGATGAAGCAGATGGGGTGGAGCTTTTTCAGCGGGGTGAACTTCACCAGCACGAAAATGACAACGGCCAGTATGATCGCGGGCCAGTAAAACATCTCGTACACCGGCACAACGGAACCGGGCGCCATCTCCGGCCCCGCGGTCTCGTGGAACATCAGGGCGATCTTGGCCACCTGGAGCAGGGCGGCGGTGATGAGGGCCACCGACGCCGCCCGCAGGCCGTAGAACACCGCGTCCACTGCCTTGGACTGGCGGAACTTGTCCAAAAACCCGGCGATGACGAGGATGATCACGATGGAGGAGGACACCAGCCCCAGGGTGGCCACCACCCCTCCGGCGATCCCGGCGGTGTGGAAGCCCACATAGGTGGCCATGTTCACCCCCATGGGGCCGGGGGTGGACTCGGA
>CAJUPU010000037.1 GCA_910588495.1 uncultured Oscillospiraceae bacterium
CTATGCAGATACACTTAAAATTCTTCTGCAAATCTTATTATACGAGGAGTTTTCACAATGCGAAAGACGATCTTGGTGCTGTTCGGCGGCTGTTCCAGCGAACACGGCGTTTCCCTCCAGTCCGCCCAGGCGGTGCTGGAGCACCTGGACCGGGACAGATACCAGCCCCTGATGGCGGGCATCACCAAGACCGGCCAGTGGCTGTGCTACCGGGGCCCGGTGTCCGCCATCGGGGACGGGAGCTGGGAGCGGGACCGGGCCGTCCTCACCCCCTGCGCCCTGGCCCCGGACCGGGACCGGCACCAGCTGCTCCTGCTGGGGGAGCGGATCGGCCGGATCTCCTTTGACGCGGCCTTCCCCATCCTCCACGGCAAAAACGGGGAGGACGGCACCGTACAGGGCCTTTTGGAGCTGGCGGGGGTCCCCGTCGTCGGCTGCGGCACCCTGTCCAGCGCCCTGTGCATGGACAAGCACCGGGCCCACCTGCTGGCCCGTCTGGCCGGGGTGGACGTGCCCAGGGGGGCGGTCTTTGACCAGGGCGCTTCCCCGCAGGCGCTGGAGGCGGCGGGGCTGGGGCTGGGCTATCCCCTGTTCGTCAAGCCGGTGCGGGCGGGGTCCTCCTTCGGCATCACCCGGATCGCCCGTCCTGAGCAGCTGGCCGCCGCCGCCCAGGCGGCGTTCTTCCACGACCGGGAGATCCTCCTGGAGGAGGCCGTCCCCGGCTTCGAGGTGGGCTGCGCCGTCATGGGCAGCCCG
Source organism: uncultured Oscillospiraceae bacterium (assembly GCA_910588495.1). Taxonomy (GTDB): domain Bacteria; phylum Bacillota; class Clostridia; order Oscillospirales; family Oscillospiraceae; genus Enterenecus. The sequence goes on from CAJUPU010000037.1 coordinate 757, forward strand.
GACGAGGGGGAGCTGACGGCGGGTCTGGTGGACGAGATCCAGCTGTCCGGCGGCTTCTTCGACTTTGAGGAGAAATATACCCTCAAGACCTCCGCCATCCACTGTCCCGCCCGGATCGCCCCTGAGAAAGCGGCGGAGGTACAAGAGGCGGCGAAACGGGTGTACCGGGCGCTGGACTGCCGGGTGTTCGCCCGGGTGGACTTCTTCCTCACCCCGGAGGGACGGGTGGTGTTCAACGAGGCGAACACCATTCCCGGCTTCACCGCCCACAGCCGCTACCCCGCCATGATGAAGGGCATCGGCCTGGACTTCCCCGCCCTGCTGGACAGGCTGGTGGAGCTGGGGGCGGGGGCATGAGGGCCCAGGCCCTGCGGCCCGCCCTGGACCGGTTCCGCCTGGCGGCGGCGGTGCTGGTGATGTGCATCCACACAGGCCCGCTGTCCGGCCTCAGCCCCGGCTGGGACTTCTGGCTCACCCGGGTGCTGGCCCGGACGGCGGTGCCCTTCTTCCTCATGGTGACCGGGCATTTCCTGGCCCAAAGCGGCTGGAAGAACACCGAACGCTTTCTGAAAAAGACCGCCTTCACCTATCTGGCGGCGGTGGCGCTCTACCTGCCCCTGAATCTGTACAACGGCGGCTATGGGCCGCTGGAATGGGCGAAAAAGCTGCTGGCAGACGGCACGTTATACCACCTGTGGTATTTCCCGGCGGTGCTTTTGGGCGTGGTCATCGCCCGGGGGCTGTCCCGGCTGGGCGCGCCCGCCGCCTTTGCCATCGCCGGGGGCCTCTACCTGATCGGCCTGGGCGGAGACAGCTATTGGGGACTGGTTTCCAAGCTGCCGGGGCCCGCGGCCTTCTACGAGGCGGCGTTCACCCTGTCCAGCTATACCCGGAACGGCCTGTTCTTTGCCCCGCTGTTCCTCCTGCTGGGCGCGGCGGGCCATCGGTGGAGCAAACGGGCCTCTTTGGCGGGGGCGGCGCTGTCCCTGGCGGCCATGACCGGGGAGGGCTTCCTCCTGCGCGGCTTAGGGTGGCAGCGCCACGACAGCATGTACCTGACCCTGCCGCTGTGCATGGCGTTCCTGTTTTCACTTCTGCTGGGCCTCAACGGCGGTGAGGACCGGCGCGCCCGCCGCCTGTCCCTGTGGGTCTACCTGCTCCATCCGTGGATGATCGTGCTGGTGCGGGGCGGGGCCAAGGTGGTGAAGCAGAGCGAATTGCTGGTGGACCACAGCCTGGGGCACTTTTCCGCCGTCCTGGTCCTCACTTTCGCCGCCGCCCTGGCGCTGGACGCCCTGCGGCCCCTCCGGCCCGCCCCCACCGCCCGGGCCTGGAAGGAGATCGACCTGGACGCCCTCCGGCACAACGCAAAGGTCTTACAGGCCCGGCTGGACCCCGGCTGCGAACTGATGGCGGTGGTGAAGGCGGACGGCTACGGCCACGGCGCGGTCCGTGTGGCCCGGTGTCTGCAAAAAAGCGGGATCCGCGCCTTCGCCGTGGCCTGCGCGGCGGAGGGGATCGCCCTGCGGCGGGCGGGAGTGCGGGGGCTCATCCTGATCCTGGGCTACACCCCGCCGGAGGAGATCCCCCTGCTGCGCCGGTGGCGGCTCACCCAGGCGGTGGCGGACGAGGCCCATGGGGCGGCGCTGGACGCCGCGGGCAGACCGATCCGCGTCCACCTGGCCATCGACACTGGGATGCGCCGCCTGGGCGTCCCGGCGGAGGACACCGCCGCCCTGGCCCGGCTGTACGGGATGAAAAACCTGAAGACCGGCGGGGTGTTCTCCCACCTGTGCGTGTCCGACGAGCCGGGCCAGTCCGCGAAGGAGCACACCCAGGGCCAGCTCACCCGGTTTTACCGCGCGGTGGACTGGCTGCGGGACCAGGGATATGACCCCGGAGACGTCCACATCCAGGCCAGCGGCGGCATCCTGCACCTGCCGCCCCAGCCCTGCGCCTACGCCCGGGCGGGCATCGCCCTCTACGGCGTGGGCAGCGGCGGCGCGGCGGACGCTGTGGAGGCGGGCCTGCGGCCCGTGCTTTCCCTGCGGGCCAGGGTGGCCTGTGTGCGGCGGCTGCGCCCCGGGGAAGCGGCGGGCTACGGCCTGGCCTTCCGGGCGGAGCGGGACACTCTGCTGGCGGTGCTGTCCATCGGCTACGCCGACGGCCTGCCCCGGGCGCTGGCTCAGAATGGCGGGCGGGTGCTGCTCCATGGGCGGTCCTGCCCCATGGCGGGCCGGATGTGCATGGATCAGCTGCTGGTGGATGTCACCGGTGCGCCCGGCGTCCGCGCCGGGGATACCGCCACCCTCATCGGACAGGACGGCGCGCTGACGATCCGGGCGGAGGAGGCGGCGCGCCGGTGCGGCACCATCACCAACGAGCTGCTGTCCCGGCTGGGGGGCCGGCTCGGGCAGACGATCGGCTGACCACGGCCCGTGGCCCAAAGGCCGCCGGTCCAGATCCGACCCTGGGATACGGCCCGATCCCGGGCCCGCTCCATCCGCCCCGATCCATAAAATCATGTTTACAGGCGGCGGAGATCGTGGTATCATACGAAAGCGATCGGAGCTTTTCCCGCGCAAACGATATGAAAACAAGGAGTGTTCCTTTATGAGCCGTATGGTCGGTACCGTATCCCGTGGCATCCGCACCCCCATCATCCGCAGTGGGGACGATCTGGTGGAGATCGTGACCGCATCCCTGCTGGAGGCCGCCGCCGAAGACGGCTTTTCCCTGCGCGACCGGGACATCGTGGCCATGACCGAGGCCATCGTGGCCCGCGCCCAGGGCAACTATGCCGCTGTGGACCACATCGCCGCCGATGTCCGGGCCAAGCTGGGCGGGGAGACGGTGGGCGTGATCTTCCCGATCCTCAGCCGCAACCGCTTTGCCATCTGCCTGCGGGGCATCGCCAAGGGGGCCAAAAAGATCGTCCTCATGCTCAGTTACCCCTCCGACGAGGTGGGCAACCACCTCATCAGCATGGACGCCGTGGACGAGAAGGGGGTGGACCCCTACAAGGACGTGCTCACCCTGGCGCGGTACCGGGAGCTGTTCGGCTATGAGAAGCACCCCTTCACCGGCGTGGACTATGTGGCCTACTACCAGGAGCTGATCCAGGAGTGCGGGGCCGAGGTGGAGATCGTGTTCGCCAACGATCCCCGGGCCATCCTGCCCTACGCCAAGAACGTGCTGTGCTGCGACATCCACACCAGGGCGCGCACCAAGCGGCGGCTGCTGGCCGCCGGGACCGAAAAGGTCTTTGGCCTGGACGAGATCCTCAACGCCCCCGTCAACGGCAGCGGCTATAACGAGCGCTATGGCCTGCTGGGCTCCAACAAGTCCACCGAGGAGCAGGTGAAGCTGTTCCCCCGGGACTGCCAGGAGCTGGTGGAGACCATCCAAAAGCGGCTGCTGAAAAAGACCGGCAAGCATGTGGAGGTCATGGTCTACGGCGACGGCGCCTTCAAAGACCCGGTGGGCAAGATCTGGGAGCTGGCCGACCCGGTGGTCTCCCCCGCCTACACCTCCGGCCTGGCGGGCACGCCCAACGAGCTGAAGCTGAAATACCTGGCCGACAACGATTTCGCCCACCTGTCCGGCGAGGAGCTGCGGGAGGCCATCAAGGACCGCATCCACAAGAAGGACGGGAATCTGGTGGGCCAGATGGTGTCCGAGGGCACCACCCCCCGCCGCCTCACCGACCTGATCGGCTCCCTGTGCGACCTGACCTCCGGCTCCGGCGACAAGGGCACCCCGGTGGTCTTTATCCAGGGGTATTTCGACAACTACACCACAGAATAAGAAACGCCGCCGGGCTTCCCAGCGGCGCGAGGAACCAGGGCCCTTGCCGGGCGATGCGCCGGCAAGGGCCCGATCGCTGGCGGACGCCGGCGCCGTCACGGCGGGCAGTCCCGCCAAAAACGCGGCGGCCGGCCGCTAAGGCCCTTGGGGCGCGGGTCCGGCGGGGAAAGAGTGCGCCGGGTCAGCCGTTTCCGGCCTGATACGCCGCGCCCCAATCCCGCATCGCGTCCAAGACCGGCTTCAGGCTGTGGCCCAGCCGCGTCAAGGTGTACTCCACCCGGGGCGGCACCTCCGGAAAGACCGTCCGCGTCAGCAGCCCATCGGCCTCCATCTGCCGCAGCTGGGCGGTCAGCACCTTTTGGCTCACGCCGCCGATGGACCGCTTCAGCTCCCCGAACCGCTTCGTCCCCGACAGCAGGTCGCGGATGATGAGCACCTTCCACTTGTCCCCGATCAGCGTCAGCGTGGTCTCCACCGGGCAGGCGGGCAGCGTCTTTGCCTCCATCCCCCCATCCTCCTGTCTGTTCCCAAGGTACCGTGCCCCCTTATCTTACCGTATCTTCCCCGCCGGGGTCAAGGAGGAAAGAGCGTGTCCTCCGGCAAGGAGCCGGGATCCCTTGAGCGCGCGCGATCGTTACCTCCAGGTGCCTATGCCACAATATTGTGCCTGCTTTTCAAGTGCTTTTTTGCGTTGTATGATGGGATCGCGGGGATGAAACACGGTCCCGCCGCAAAAACACACCCATGGAGGTACACAAGATGAACAAGACAGACTACACCACCGTCCGGCTGGACCAGGGCGAGATGCACATCTACGATTTCGGCGGGGTGAAGCTCCACGCCTATCAGACCGGCGACCCGCTGGCGGATGAGGTGTTCCTGCTGGAGAAGGAGGGGCGGTTCGTGGTCGTCGAATCCCCCTGCTTCACCGACAGCGTGGCCGCGCTGGGGCGGTATCTGGCGGGCCGGGAGGTGGCGGGCGTGCTGGTGGCCTATCACGGCGCCGGCGGCACCTTCCTGCCCGACGCCCCCAAATACGCCAACGCCAACGCCGCGCAGTACGCCCGCCAGGGGGGCGGCAAGGCCCTGATCGACCAGTTCGCCGCCGCCTTTGGCAGCGCCTTCGACCCCACCGTCCACCCCATCACCCACACCCTCTCCGAGGGAGAGGCGGCGATCGGCGGCATCCGGTTCATCGTCCATCAGACGGCGGAGGCCTTCGATCTGGAGATCCCCGAGATCGACGCGGTCTACACCCATATGCTGGGCCACGACTGCCACTCCATCGTGGCCGGGCCCGGCCATGCCGACGCCATCATCGCCCAGCTGCGGGGCTATATCCGCAACGGCTGCGGCCTGATCCTCACCTCCCACTACACGCCGGAGGATCTGAAGGACGCCCAGGCCAAGATCCGCTATCTGGAGCAGCTGAAGGCCATCGCCGCCTCCTGCGCCGATGGGGCGTCCTTCAAGGCCGCGGTCCAAGCCCGGTATCCCGCCTACAGCGGGGAAAACTACCTGGACATGACGGCCGGATATTTCTTCGGCTGATCCCACGCGGGACCTCCCCCGGCAGGGCCCGGGGGAGGTCCTTTTTTGAAATGAATGCCCGGCGGCCCTTGATGCCAAAATGATGGACAGCGGGTGTATCATCGATCTGGGAGGTGTGCCCATGAACAAGATCCTGATCGCGGAGGACGAGAGCGCCATCGCCAATCTCATCCGGACCGCCCTGGACGGCCCGGACTACCGCTGCGGCGTGGCCGCCGACGGCCTGGCCGCCTGCGACCTGCTGGAAGCGGAGCCCTTCGACCTGGTGCTGCTGGACATCATGCTCCCCGGGGCGGACGGCTATGAGGTGCTGGACTACTGCCGGGCCCTGGAGGTCCCCGTCATCTTCCTCACCGCCAAGGGGACGGTGGAGGACCGGGTGAAGGGCCTGAGGCTGGGGGCGGAGGACTACATCACCAAGCCCTTCGAGCTGATGGAGCTGCTGGCCCGGGTGGAGACGGTGCTGCGCCGGTGCGGCAAGACGGGCCGGGTGCTGTCCCTGCCGCCGGACATCCAGATCGACACCGCCGGGCGCACGGTGCGCCGGGGCGGCGTCCCCGTGGCCCTCACCGCCAAGGAGTACGAGCTGCTGCTTCTCTTCGTCCAGAACAAGAACGTGGCCCTCTACCGGGACCGCATCTATGAAAAGGTGTGGGGCGAGTCGTACCTGGGGGACAGCCGCACGGTGGATCTGCACATACAGCGTATGCGGAAAAAGCTGGGGCTGGAGGGACGGCTGGTGGCGGTGTACAAGGTGGGCTATCGATTGGAGGTGTGAGATGAAGCTGTTTTGGAAGCTGTTCTGCTCCATGGTGTCCGTCACCCTCCTGGCCTGCGCCGTGGGCGGCTTCGTGCTGATCGACGGACAGTTCCGCGCCGCCCTGGACCAGGAGGTCCAAGCGCTGTATGTGGAGAACGACATGCTGCGCTTCGTCCTGGCCCGGGAGCTGGAGGGCCGGAGCGTGTCCCGGCGGGAGGAGCTGTCCCGGCTGACGGGCAGTATGCTGCTGAGCTCGGGCGGGCGGACGGCGGCCTTCCGCCTCAGCGGAGGAGACGGCACGGTGCTGGGCGGCACCGGCCTGCCCTATCTGGAGCGCGGCGCCCTCACCGGCGCCCTGGCGGAGGACCGGCGGGGCTGGCGCCTGGTCCGCGTGCCGGAGGGGGCCGCCCTTTTGCATGGGGCCAGCGCCCTGTCCCTGGGGGACGAGATCTTGTGGCTGGAGAACTGCCGGGACGTATCCGCCCTGTTTGTCCAGCGCGACGGCCAGTACCGCAGCTTCTCCCTGGTGATGCTGGCCCTCACCGCCGGGGTGGGCCTGCTGTCGCTGCTGGTGTCCCATGTCATCCTGCGGCCTCTGGAGCGGCTGTCCGCCGCCACCCGAAAAATGGCCGAGGGAGAGCTCGCCCAGCGGGTGGCCGTCACCAGCGGGGACGAGCTGGGACAGCTGTCCGAGGACTTCAACGCCATGGCCGGGCGGCTGGAGGAGCAGGTGGCCCAGCTCACCGCCGCCGCCCGGCGGGAGCGGGACTTCACCGCCGCCTTCGCCCACGAGATCAAGACCCCGCTGACCTCCATCATCGGCTACGCCGACCTGCTGCTGTCCCGGGAGAACACCCCGGACCAGGTCCGGGACAGCGCCGGGTACATCTTCCGGGAGGGGCGGCGGCTGGAGGCCCTGTCCGGCAAGCTGATGGAGCTGATCGTGCTGGACCGGCGGGACTTCCCCCTGCGCCCCGTGTCCCTGCGCGCTTTTCTGGAGCGGACCGGAAACGCCCTGCGCCCGGCGCTGGAGGGGGCGAGCCTCCGGTTCCGGGTGGACGCGGAGGAGACGCCGGTATTTCTGGAGCCGGACCTGATGGAAACGGTGTGTTTGAATCTGCTGGACAACGCCCGGAAGGCCACGCCCCCCGGGGGGAGCGTCACCCTCGCCGGGCGGGGGACGGAGGACGGCGGGTGCGTCATCCAGGTGACGGACACCGGCAAGGGCATCCCGGAGGAGGAGCTGGGCCGGATCGCCGAGCCCTTTTACATGGTGGACAAGTCCCGCGCACGGGCCCAGGGGGGCGCGGGGCTGGGGCTGGCCCTGTGCAAGCGGATCGCGGAGCTCCACGGCGGCACGCTGAACGTCCACAGTGCGCCGGGGGCGGGGTCCACGGCGGAGGTCCGTCTGAAAGGGGGCGGGGAGGCATGAAGCTGGTGAGAAAATGGCTGTTCCCCGCCCTGACCTGCCTGATCGTCCTGGGGGCGGCGGCGCTGCCCGCCCGTGTCTCCCAAATGCGGGACGCCCGGCAGTTCGGCCAGGTCCACACCGAGGCGCTGGAGGCGGACGGCCTGCCCGTCGCCCAGCCCCCCACCCTGCTGGACCGGATGGAGCTCTACGCCGGGCAGAATGACGCGAGCCACCCCGTTCTGTCCTTCCGGGACGCCGTCTATTTCGAGGACTCGGAGGGGCGGGAGCTTGCGGATACCGCCCAGGCGCTGCTCACCGGGGCAGGAGTGCTTCCCCGATGGCTCTTCCGGGAGGAGCCCTTCGACCAGGTGACGGTTGGGCGGGAGCTGCTCTGGGACCCGGCGGAGGAGAGCGCCGCCCAGGAGCCCGCCCAGTTCTGGACCGTCCATTGGTCCTACTATTCCAACAAGTACCACACAAAATCCATCAAGCTTGTCCTGGATGCGGAGACCGGCCTGCCCATCAAGCTGTTTATTGACGACACCAATATGTCCCAGTGGCTGGCCTATGACCAGGAGGCCCTGCGGGCGCTGGCGGAGCGGTTTTTCGATCTACTGGGGGTGGGGGTCCGGGAGGTGGAGGCTCACGGCCCCAGATATGACCCCAGCCTGAATTTGAGTTATGCCGTGGACGGGACCTCCCTGCACTTTCACATCTCCCGCGCCCCCACCGCGCTGGCCGTCCAGCTGGAGCGCGTCGGGGACTGGACAGATGCGTCCGACGTCACAGATGCCGACCGCTGAAAATACGGCACTTTGATGCAAAAACCATGAAGATCCGACGGCGGCGGGTGGTACTCTGGGGACATAGACCTTCACAAAGGAGTGTTCCCCATGAAAACCAAAACCACGCGCCGCCGCACGCCGCCCCTGCCCCTTCTGCTGGCCCTGGCCCTGCCGGTGTTCGCCGCCGGACTGCTGGCCGGGTGGACCGGCGCCTCCGCCCTCGCCCTGCGGGACCAGGGGCCCTCCGTCGCTCCCGGCCCCGCCCCGGTCCAGTCCGCGCCGCCCCTGCCCACCCCCACTCCCATCCCATCCCCGGACAGGCCCTCCACGGCGGAGGGAGACTGGGCGCTGGTGCTGGTGAACGGGGACCACCCGCTTCCGGAGAGCTTCACTGTGCCGGGGCTCACCCAGCTGAGAAACGGCCACGCCATCGACCAGCGGGCCTACCCCGCCCTCCAGGCCATGATGGACGGCTGCCGGGCGGCGGGGCTGTCGCCGCTGATCTGTTCGTCCTACCGCACCCAGGAGACCCAGGCGCGGCTTTTCCAGCAGGAGGTGGAGCGCTGGCTGGCCAAGGGGTACATACGGGAGGAGGCGGAGGCCCAGGCCGCCCGTTGGGTGGCCCGCCCCGGCGCCAGCGAGCACCAGACCGGGCTGGCGGTGGACATCGTGGACGCCGGATATCAGGTGCTGGACCAGGGGCAGGAGAACACCGCCGTCCAGCGCTGGCTCATGGAGCACTGCGCGGAGTATGGGTTCATCCTGCGCTACCCCACGGACAAGAGCGCCCTCACCGGGGTGGGCTACGAGCCGTGGCATTACCGCTATGTGGGGGAGGCGGCGGCACGGGAGATCATGGACGGCAGGCTGTGTTTGGAGGAGTATTTTTCATCAAGGCGCGCCGGAAACGTTTGAAATGCCCCGCATTATGGGGCGCCGCGATCTGGGCGGGTGTCACTTGTGACGCCCGCCTTTTGTCATGCCCTCCCGGGGCGGCCGCTCCCCATCGGATCGGACCTCGCAAACGGCAGGCAATAGGACTGTATCTCCCCTCATTTCCGCAAAAACGGCCGGAAAGGCCCTGACAGAGGAGAAAAAAACCGCGGGGCGGGCCGGGATGGAAGAAATGCCCTGGATCGGATGGATATGGGAGATATCCTGGGCATATCAGGGAGAAAATTGGGAAAGTCAGGAGATCTCAGGATAAAGCAGGAAAATCAGAGAGGATGGCTCATCCTGATCAACACTGTCGAAAAGTCGTGAAAAGTCGGCAAAATATTACAAGGAGGAAACAGATTCAATGAGAAACTTGAAGAAGCTTCTCGCCCTGGTCCTAGCCATGGTCATGGCGTTCAGCCTCATGCTGTCCGCCGGCGCCGTGGACTATAAGGACTACCCGGATAAGGACAACATCACGGAAGAGTTCAAAGAAGCCGTGCAGGTCCTGACCGGGCTGAAGGTCTTCCAGGGCGACGAAGGCGGCTTCCGCCCCGGCGACACCATCACCCGCGCCGAGGTGGCTGCCATCATCTACCGCATCGCCACCGGCGATGTGGAGGGCAAGCAGGTGAAGATCTACGCCGACTACGGCAACTTCACCGACGTCCCCCGGGACGAGTGGTTCGCGGGCTACGTGGGCTACTGCGCCAACGCCCAGTACATCAAGGGCACCAGCCCCACCACCTTCAACCCCTATGACTCCGTCACCGGCTACCAGGCGCTGGCCATGATCCTGCGCGTGGTGGGCTATGACAAGAACGGCGAGTTCACCGGCCCCTCCTGGCAGACCAACGTGGCCTCTCTGTCCAAGAACCTGGGCATCACCAACAACGTGAAGAACGCCAACTTCGAGACCACCCTGACCATGTCCGCCCGCCGCGACGTGGTGGCCGACCTGCTGTTCCAGACCGCGGTCTCCGTTCCCACCGTGACCTACACCCCCGCCCTGAGCTACAGCGACAAGGGCAGCCTGCTCAGCGAGGGCAAGAACCCCACCCTGGGCCAGAAGACCTTCGGCCTGTTCTGCGAGGGCGAGTGGAAAGAGGTCGATAAGTGGGGCCGTCCCGGCTACTACTGGGCCCAGGGCGGCGAGCACCTGTGGACCCGCAACTCCGCCGGCACCCAGGTCTGGCGCTATGACAGCAACTGGCTGCCCAAGTACGGCGCCACCGTGGTGACCGACAAAGACAGCAAGGACTACAACCTGGTGGCCACCATCATCCCCGCCGCCACCAAGACCTATGACACCGCCGTGCGGGAGTGCGACGTGGCCCACGACCTGGACTTCGACGGCGCTCAGACCTTCGACCTGCACGTGAACTCCAAGACCACCACCGCCGAGAACTACACCATCCAGGCCACCGACACCGTGACCCGCGTGGGCGGCCAGGGCCGTGTGTCCGAGTTCTGGTACAAGGTGAAGAGCCCCTACGCCGGCTCCCTGGACAACTGGGCCGTCATGGTGGACACCTATCTGGCCAAGGTCACCGGCGTGACCGCCCCCGTGCTGGATAAGGCCGGCCACGTGATCGTCCCCGCCAAGCTGAACCTGGACGTGTACGACGCCACCATGAGCAACGCCACCTGGCCCAACGGCGTGGGCACCAACAACCCCGTTGACAGCACTGACCTGGACGGCGACGGCAAGTTCCCCTCCAAGCACGTGGCCACCCAGGACGATCCCTATGAGTGGTCCGTGGGCGACATGCTGCTGGTCCAGGGCTACACTGACTACAGCCAGTATTGGGACAACCAGGGCAACAAGACCGATTATGACAATGCTGCCACCAAGAACGAGACCGGTCTGAACCACACCGTCAACCCGGCCGACATCGAAAAGACCGCCTATGAGACCAACGTGCTGAAGGCTGTCAGCAAGGACGCCAAGATCAGCATCGTGGGCAAGGCCGACATGAAGCTGGGCAAGCAGACCAAGACCTACTGGAACGCTGACAAGCACAATGTGGACAGCACCGACTACAACGACCAGATGACCCTGTTCCTGGACCGCGCCAAGACTGACACCAACGTCACCTGGGCCTGGTACTTCGACACCAAGGGCAACCTGATCGGCATCGACGAGGCGCCCAGCAACATCCAGTACGGCGTCATCACCAGCATCTACTCCGCCTTCAACCAGGGCGACAGCTACACCGACGGCACCACCAAGGCGATCGCCAACGTGCTGATGGCCGACGGCTCCACCCAGACCATCACCATCGACCGCTTCCTGATGAGCGCCAATGCCAGCGCGGCGGGCCGTCTCGACCTCACCGCAGGCAATGGCCAGAAGCTGGTGGACACCAGTGTCAAGGCGGTCCAGACTGCCGGCAGCATCGAGCTGATCCCGCAGTACGACTACGAGTCCGGCAACGACAGCGTGATGAAGGCGGAAGACTTGTATGACGCCAACGCCGCCCTCAACCCGACCGTCCACAACGCCATCCAGAAGGGCGACCTGTATGTGGCCCCCGTGGCCCGCATCAATGAGCAGAAGGATGCGGCCTGGACACCCGGCACCAGCGATGGCTACTGGGGCATCATCCGGGGCAACATGTTCAAGTTCGTGAACACCCAGTACGGCATGACCGCCGTTGAGGTGGCCGGTAAGTACGACGCCAACCACAACAACGAGAATACCGGCATCTACGAGTGGCAGTACCACGACCTGACCGCCGACACCCCGAAGCTGACCAAGACTCTGGGCCAGCTGAAGGTGAGCGCTACCAAGAACCTGTGGGTGACCAACTCCACCAAGATCATGGTCCGCAGCAGCGACGACAATAAGGTCATCACCTGCTACGACGGCCTGAGCAAGCTGCCCGGCGACGTGCTCATGACCGCCGGCACCGAGGTGGACTGGGTGGACTTCAACGGCGACGGCCGCGTGGACTACGTCTACCTGACCGGCCGCGTGTCCGGCAACATCACCTACGGCCTGTTCTACTACAACGGCGGCGCCGCCACCTGGTTCGGCACCGAGGGCAAGGGCGAGATCGAGGGCTGGCTGAACGGCGAGACCACCACCGTGACCTTCAAGGATCAGGCCATGTTCAACCTGGTGAAGAATCACACCAGCACCGTGGATTCCCTGAACTACCGCGCCCACCTGTTCGCCCTGCAGATCTCTAACGGCGTGGTCACCGACGTGATGGTCAATGGCACCACCGCTGGCGACTACTACCTGCTGGCCGATGACGCCACCGATCCCGCGACCACCAGCGCCAAGAACACCATCGCGGCGTTCACTCCGGACAGCACCGATCCGACTCTGACCACCGTGATCCAGACCCACTACACCACTCCCGCTCAGGAGAAGTTCGGCATGGGCACTAAGTGGGGCAACGCCTACACCAAGGATACCGGTCTGGTCTATCTGCAGGATGAGGACGGCAAGGCTGACGTGTCCTACAACCCCGCCCTCCAGACTGTGGTGCATTCCGGCGGCGAAACCTACTACGTGGCCGAGACCTCCAAGATCATCGGCCTGGGCCGCGGCGTGACCTATGGCGAGAACGTGCTGTACTACCTGGACGAGTGCGACAACGATATCACCATCGTCTATGACAACAGCACCGGCAGCAAGGTCATCACCGAGATCTACGTGGCCACCGATCCCGACTGGACGCCGGGCGGCGTCACTACCGGCGTGACCTTCGGCAATGATATCATTGCTGCTCCCGCTTCTGCGAATGACGCCACCAAGCTGGGGAACTACCTGAAGAACTTCACCAGCGGCGTGTTCTCCAGCACTGTGAAGCTGGTCGATGCTGACGGGGCTGGCGCGGGCAACCTGATCTACTTCCCGTTCGCGGCTACTGACGGTCAGGCTGCACTGCGCATCTATGACAGCAACGGCAATCTGCGGTACTCCGAGAGCGCCACCGTTACTGCGGGCGTGAAGATCTTCCGTTTCGACTTCCTGAACGCTCCCGGCGGTTGGCTCGGCACTGTGGGCCTGAGCGCTGGTACCTACAGCTATGAGATCTCTGTGGACAACGTGACTGCGACCAGCGGCACCTTCACCCTGATCGCGAAGTGATCTCCCCAACACAGCAAGAGACCCAGCAAAAAAGCCCCCCGGAATTTTCCGGGGGGCTTTCCCTTGCGTTTTAGCCGAAGGCGAAAAAGCATATGGGCCTGCCGTTGTTGACCGCAGTGGAACCGCCGCCGTTGACCAATTGAAAGCCGTTTTCCACAACAACAACGTTGCCGTTTCCAACGTAGCTTCCTGCTTTGGTGATGAAGCAGACCTGGTTCGCGCCATGGGCATCACTCAAAAAGACCGCTTCAGGGGTAAAGCCCAGCTCAATGATATCATTTGGTATGTTGGTGGACTTGAAGACCCCCGCCACGAGCTTTGTCGCCTCCAGCACCGTGACCCGCTGGTCCAGGCCGTCCGTCACCTCCTTCACGGCCCCCTCGTGGGCGATCAGGGCCTCCTCCACCTTCTGGGTGTTGGCGTTCAGCGCGTCCGGGGAAAAGGCGTCCTCCTTTTCGATGAGATCCAGCTTGTACTTGTCTGTGTGTTGCATCTTTCATCCCTCCCACAAGGGGAGGGATGACCGGGGCGGTGTTGCCTGTCCGGAGGCAACGCCGGAGGCGCTTCCGGCTGGATTTTTTCTTGAGATCCGGGGCGCGGAGTGCTATAATATTTCCGCAATGATCGGGAGGGATGGAGCGCCATGACAAAACGGATCTTACTGCTGATCGTATCCACCTGTTTCCTGCTGACGGCGGCCGCGTGCAACAGCCGGGCCCCCGCGCCGGAGGAGAGCCGCCCGGCACAGGAACGCGTCTCCCTGACGGTGTGGGGCGCGGAGGAGGACGAGGCCCTGCTGGAGGAGATCTTCGCATCGTTCCAAGCCCACTACGCCGGGCAGGCGGACTTCCAGATCTCCTACCAGCCCCAGAGCGAGTCCAACTGCAAGGACGCGCTGCTGGGCGATCTGGAGGGCGGCGCGGACGTGTTCACCTTTGCCGACGACCAGGTGGCCGCGCTGGCCGCCGCCGGGGGGCTGGACCCCATCGCGGACGCGGCGGCGGTCCGGGGGGGCTGCCTGCCCGCCGCTGCGGAGGCCGCCAGCGTGGGCGACACCATGTACGCCTACCCGCTGACGGCGGACAACGGCTATTTCCTGTACTACAACAAGGCGTATCTCACCCAGGAGGACGTGCAGAGCCTGGACCGTATGCTGGAGGCCGCCGCCCAGGCCGGGAAGCTGGTGTCCATGGACTGGTCCTCCGCCTGGTACGTCTACGCCTTCTTCGGCAACACCGGGCTGGAGGTGGGCCTCAACCAGGACGGCCTGACCAACTACTGCACCTGGAACAGCTCCGACGGCCCCATCCGGGGGGTGGACGTGGCCCAGGCCATGCTAGACATCGCCGCCAGCCCCGCCTTCTCCGATCGGCCGGACGTCGAGTTCCTGGACGGCGTGCGGGACGGCACCGTGATCGCCGGGATCAGCGGCGTGTGGAACGCGGTGGCCGTGGAGGAGGTCTGGGGCGGCGACATGGGGGCCGCCAAACTGCCCACCTACACCTGCGCCGGGCGGCAGGTGCAGATGGCCTCCTTCTCCGGCTGCAAGCTCGTGGGCGTGAACGCCTATTCCGAACACCCGGACTGGGCAGATCGGCTGGCCCAGTGGATCGCCAGCGAGGAGAACCAGCGCCTGCGCTTCGAGATGCGGGGGCAGGGCCCCGCCAACGCCAGCGCGGCCTCCTCCTCCCAGGTCCAGTCCTCCCCGGCCATCGCGGCGCTGCTGGAGCAGTCCAACTACTCCCAGCTCCAGCGGGTGGGCGGGAAGTTCTGGGACCCCGTGGCGGAGTTTTCCGCCAGCATGTCCCAGGGGAACCCCTCCGGCGCGTCCCTCCAGGTCCAGCTGGACCGGATGGCCGAGGGCGTGGCCCAACGCTGAGGGAGGGAGCACATATGAAAGGCAGACTGACACTTCAGCAGCGCCTGATCCTGCCCATCGTCCTGCTGGGCCTGATCGCCCTGCTGTCCAATATCCTGGCGGTATTCAGCATCAACAACGTCCACGCCAACGCGGGGAGCATCGTGGACACCAGCATGGCCAGCGAGGAGCGGCTGGAGGACATCCGGCGCTGCGTCATGGACATCCACCGGCTGGCCCTGTCCCACATCGTGGCGGCGGACCACGCCACCATGATCCGGCTGGTCCAGGAGATCAAGGCGGAGGAGGCCGCCCTGGACGAAAAGCTCAGCGCCTATGAGCCCTTCGTCTCCCAGGCGGACGAGACAAACTACCGCTCCCTGCTGGACAGCTACGCCGGGTTCAAACACGCCCTGGTCTATCTGGTCAGCGCCAGCGCCGACAGCAAGACCCAGGAGGCCTACGCCACCGCCAACGGGGACGTGGCCCGCTGGGGCGAGGCGGCGGAGGCCGCCATCGACGCCTTGTCCGCCTCCGTCACCGCCCAGGCGGAGCAGGCCCGGGGGCGGCTCACCTTGGTCTACATCGCCGCCCTGATCGGCAGCGCCTTCACGCTGGTCTTGGGGATCCTCCTGGTGGCGGCGGCGTTCCGGATCGTCCGCAGGTACGTCCTCACCCCCATCCGGGACACCATGGGCACCCTTCAGGACAGCTCCGAGCGGATCTCCGGCGTGGTGGGGGAGGTACGGCGGCGGACCAAGCACTCCAACGACAGCGTGCGCAGCCTCTCCCAGCTGACCCAGCAGCTCTCCGCCGCCCTGGAGGAGATCGCGGGCAGCGCCGCGGCCATCACCGCCGGCGCCGCCGGCACCCAGGGGGACACCCAGAGCATGGCCGAGGAGTGCGCCGCCATCACGGCCCACTCCGCCGGGATGCGGGAGCGCGCCGAGGAGATGGAGCGCACCGCCCGGACGGAGACGGAGGAGGTCCGGGACAAGACGGCCCAGATCATGGCCATGCTGGATCAGGCCATCGAGAAGAGCCGCAGCGTGGAGCAGATCCGCAGCCTCACCCAGGACATCCTGGACATCTCCTCCTCCACCGACCTGATCGCCGTCAACGCCTCCATCGAGGCCGCCCGGGCGGGGGCGGCGGGGGCCGGCTTCACCGTGGTGGCCCAGGAGGTCCACAAGCTGGCCGACTCCTGCGCCGAGACCGCCAACCACATCCAGGAGGTCAGCGGGGTGGTGACGGGGGCGGTGGACTATCTGGCCCGCAGCGCCCGCCAGCTGGCCGACCATCTCAGCCAGGTCATCGCGGGACAGCTGGAGCGGTCCGTCCAGGCCGGCCGCCAGTACCGGGAGGACTCGGACTACATCGGGCAGGCCATGGAGCAGTTCAACGACCGGGTGGATCGGCTGAAGCAGGCCATCGACCAGATCGCCGTCTCGATCTCCAGCATCTCCAGCTCCATCGACGGGGCGGCCTCCGGCCTCAGCGGCGCCGCCGGCAGCACCCGCATCCTGGTGGACGACATGGAGGGGATCGCCGGGCGGATGGACGCCAACCAGGAGATCGTGGGGGAGCTCCAAAAGCAGATGGACATGTTTGCCAACCTATAGTTGACGCGGTTGAAAAGAAGCAGGTGCTTCTTTTCGGCCTGCTCGGCGAATCATCGCCGAGCAGGCCGCGGAGCGGCCTCGCGTCAGACTTCATAGTCAGCGCACAAGCTTTGCTGAACAGCGGCTGTGCCGCTGTCTGAAAATCGGCAGTTGCCGATTTTCAAGTGCGCTGGCTATATAGCGCAGGCGGCGGCCCCCAGGCTGCCCGCCCCAAACACAGCGGGAGCGCCCCCATCTGGGAGCGCTCCCGCTGTTCTTATCCCTCGTCGTCCAGCTTCAGCACCGCCATGAACGCCTCCGTAGGCATCTGCACCGTGCCCAGGGAGCGCATCTTCTTCTTGCCCTCTTTCTGCTTCTCCAGCAGCTTCTTCTTCCGGGTGATGTCGCCGCCGTAGCACTTGGCCAGCACGTCCTTGCGCAGGGCCTTGAGGGTCTCCCGGGCGATGACCTTGCCGCCGATGGCCGCCTGGATGGGCACCTCGAACATCTGCCGGGGGATGTTCTCCTTCAGCTTCTCGCAGATCCGCCGGGCCCGTTTGTACGCCTTGTCCCGGTGGGCGATGAAGCTCAAAGCATCCACCTGGTCGCCGTTGAGCAGCAGGTCCACCTTCACCAGGTCGGAGGGACGGTACTCGTCCAGCTCGTAGTCCAGGGAGGCGTATCCCCGGGTCTTGGCCTTCAGCGTGTCGAAAAAGTCGTAGATGATCTCGTTGAGGGGCATGAGATACCGGATCTCCACCAGGTTGGTGTCCAAATACTGCATGTCCTTGTACTCCCCCCGGCGGTCCTGGCACAGGGGCATGATATTGCCCACGTAGTCCGGCGGCGAGATGATCGACACATTGGCATAGGGCTCCATGGCCTCCTTGATGGCGCCGGGGTCCGGGTAGTTATGGGGGTTGTCCACCCGCACCAGAGTCCCATCCGTTTTGGTCACCTCATATATTACCGAAGGTAATGTAGTGATCAGGTCCAGATCGAACTCCCGCTCCAGCCGCTCCTGGATGATCTCCATGTGGAGCATCCCCAAAAAGCCGCACCGGAACCCGAAGCCCAGGGCGATGGAGGACTCCGGCTCGAAGGACAGGGAGGCGTCGTTGAGCTGGAGCTTTTCCAGCGCGTCCCGCAGGTCTGGGTACTTGGAGCCGTCCTCGGTATACACGCCGCAGTACACCATGGCCTGGGCGGGGCGGTAGCCGGGGAGCGGTTCGGCGGTGGGCCGCTGGGCCTCGGTGATGGTGTCGCCCACCCGGGTGTCCTTCACGGTCTTGATGGAGGCGGTGAACCAGCCCACCTCCCCGGCGGACAGCTCCCTCGCGCTCTCCATCCCCAGGGGGCGCAGATACCCGCAGTCCAGCACGGTATACTGGGCGCCGGAGGCCATGAGCTTCACCTGCATCCCCGGCCGGATGGTCCCCTCCATCACCCGGAAGTAGACGATCACCCCCAGATAGGGGTCGTACTGGCTGTCGAAGATCAGGGCCTTCAGGGGGGCGGAGGGATCTCCAGTAGGGGCGGGGACGTTGTGCACGATGTCCTCCAGCACGCAGGCGATGTTGACGCCCTGCTTGGCGGAGATCTCGGGCGCGTCCAGGGCGGGCAGGCCGATGATGTCCTCGATCTCGCGCTTCACCCGCTGGGGGTCGGCGGCGGGCAGGTCGATCTTGTTGAGCACCGGCCGGATCTCCAGGTCGTGGTCCAGGGCCAGATAGGTGTTGGCCAGGGTCTGGGCCTCCACCCCCTGGGCGGCGTCCACCACCAGCACCGCCCCCTCGCAGGCGGCCAGGGAGCGGCTGACCTCGTAGTTGAAGTCCACATGGCCCGGGGTGTCGATGAGGTTGAGGCAGTAGGTCGCCCCATCCTGGGCCTTGTAGTCCATGCGGACGGCCCGGGCCTTGATGGTGATGCCCCGCTCCCGCTCCAGGTCCATGTTGTCCAGCAGCTGAGACTCCATCTGCCGCTGCTCCACCGCCCCGCAGATCTCGATCATCCGGTCGGACAGGGTGGATTTCCCGTGATCGATGTGGGCGATGATAGAAAAGTTGCGGATATTAGACTGATCTGTCATAAGCTATACCCTCCATGGGGAAAATATGCCCCAAAATCCAGAAGCTGTACCCATCGCCGAAGTATTCAGATCTGTGAGCCAAAATTGCCGGTGGCAAGGCGAAAGATCGACTTTGTGTATTTCGCGATCTTTCAACGCGGCCAGCGGCGATTCGGGCCGCAAAGCTGGGTGCTGAGGCGATCGGTACAGCTTCTCAGCCGTCCGGCTGGGGCAGCGCCGCCTCCATCTCCCGGTATGACTGGAACAGCAGCTCGAAGTCGTAGGCGTCGAGATAGTCCCGCAGCGTCTGGAGCGCCGGGGCGCAGTTGTCCGGCGTGAGCCGCCATTTGCCCTCCATGAGCATCTGGGCCACCCAGGCGGTGACCTCGGCGGAGCAGTGGATGTGGTCGGTGTAGTAGCCCAGCTCGGTGACATGGCCCAGGTCGTGGAGGAAGCAATGGACCTGCGCGTTGCCGTGCTCCATCAGGCGCGAGGCGGCGTATCTCACCGCCTCCAGCACCGCCTCCGTCCTGCCCTGCTGGCACATCTTGTCCCAGAACAGCAGGCTGTACGGGGGGAACCACACTACGAACCGGGTGTCCGGGTGGGCCTCCAGCCAGCCGCAGATCAGGTCCATGTTCCGCTCCGCCGCAGGCAGGAAGGCGTCCTCCGGCAAGGCGGCGTCCACGGCCTCCGGCCGGGTGTAGCCCCGCATGGCCGCCCACCAGCTGAACTCGAACTCCCCCTCCCACACATAGGCGTCGTCCAGGGGGACCTTGCCCGCCTCACCCAGCACCAGCGACCTGACCGCCAGAGCCACGCTCTCCCCGTTGAGGTAGAACTGCAGGTCGTCCAGGGGATCGTCGTTGTACAGGTACTGGGGCAGCTCAGAGACCTGCTCCTCCCGGACCAGCACCGTGGGGTCCAGGCAGAAATACACCGTGTCCAGCTCCCCGTGGGTGCGGAAGGCCAGGTCCAGCGCGGTGTCGAACTCGCTGAGGCGCCCGTCGGGGAAGGTGATCTTCAGCGTCTTTTCCCCCGTGCCCTGGGTGAACCAGGAGGCCCGGAAGTTGGCCACCGACGAGGTTCCCATCACCACGCTGGAGTACTCCTGACGGCGGATCAGCCCGGCCAGCTCATAGCGCTCGTTGACGAACAGGGCGCTCCCGCCCTCCTCCAGCCCGCCCGCCGTCAGCAGGGGATCGGTCCACGCCACCAGCGCCGCGCAGGCCGCCAGCACTGCCAGCGCGCAGGCGAGCGCCGAGATGAAAAAGGTCTTTGGTCGCACGTTGGCGCCCCCTTGTCGTTGTCACGCTATGAAGCGGCCAGGATGCTCAGTCGCTTTTCCTCCGACTCAAGCGAAACCCGCCTCTGCTGTGCGGCGGCTGGGCTTTTGCTTTCGCTCCGGTCCAAGCTCCTTCGCTGTCCGCTTCTCCGCGCTTCTCTTAAAAATTGGCGTAGATGAACGTATCCACCCCGGAGAACAGCAGCACCGACCCGGCAAGGCACGCCGCGGTCAGGGCCAGCCGCCAGCCGGAGGGCCGGAACTCCTTCGCCTGGGCCACCGGGCCGGGACAGGCCAGCAGCCCCAGCCCCGCCGGGATGAGCAGCAGCGGCACCCAGTACATCAGCCAGGCCCCCGACCGGTCCACGACGCACTGGATCAGCCCCAGGGCCTCCCGCATCACCTTGAGCAGCAGCGTGGAGATGAACTCCCGGGAGGGCAGCGCCCAGCCCGGCTGGAACAGCCTGCCCAGCAGGGCCAGGGCCTGGCCCACGCTGTCCGCCCGGAAGAAGGCCAGGCTGAGGGTGAAGAACAGGAAGGTGCCCGCCCAGGCCAGCGGCCCGGGCAGCCGGACCTTCCCCCGGCACAGCCGCTCCAGGATCTGGGCCCCGCCCTGGAGCGCGCCCCAGATGAGAAAGCCCCACCCCGCCCCGTGCCACAGCCCGGACAGCAGGAACACGATCATGATGTTGCGGCAGGCGGCCGCGCTCCCCCGGCGGTTTCCCCCCAGGGGGAAGTACACGCACCGCCGGAACACCCGGGACAGGGTGATGTGCCACCTGTCCCACAGCTCCCCCACCGACCGGGCGCGCAGGGGGGCGTCGAAGTTCATCGGAAGCCGGATCCCCATCATCCTGCCCATGCCCCAGGCCATGTCGCTGTAGCCGGAGAAGTCGAAATAGAGCTGAAGGGTGTAGCACACCAGGGTGAGCAGGGCGTCCGCCGGGGCCAGCGACCCGGCGTTGGCGAAGCCGAAGTTGGCGCCGTTGGCGAACACCCCGGCCAGCAGCACCTTCTTGCCCAGCCCCAGGGCAAAGCAATACAGCCCCGCCGCCAGGTCCTCCCAGGAGAAGGGCGCTGGGCGGCGCAGCTGTGGGGCCAGCTCGTCCACCCGGGTGATGGGCCCGCAGGTGGCGGTGGCGAAAAAGGTGAGGCAGCAGGCGTAGTCCAGGGGGGAGACCTCCTCCCGGACCTCTCCGTCATAGCAGTCCCGCAGCCACAGGATCTGCTGGAAGGTGACGAAGGACAGCCCCAGAGGCATGAGCCCCGCCGGGGGCGTGAACAGCCCCTCCAACGGCGTCAGGGCCAGCACGGCCCCGGTGTACTTGAAAAAGGCCAGCACCCCCAGCAGGGCCAGCGCCCCCGTCCACAGCAGGGGCTTCCCCCCCTCCCGGCCCCGGCGGATGGCCAGGCCCAGCCGGTAGGAGGCCGCCCCCTCCGCCCCCAGCACCAGCAGGGACAGGGGGGACTGCCAGCCGCAGAACACCGCCCCGGCGCACAGCAAAAACACCCGGGCCGCGCCCTGCCCGGCCCGCCGGCCCAGCAGGCGCCACAGCGCCAGCGTCAGGGGCAGGTAGGCCAGCACGAACAGATGGCTTTGCACGTTCATGAGAATTTCCTCGGTTCTTGTCACGCTGCGCGCTTCTTGACTGGGGGCCCCCGCGAAGCCGCTTTCCGGCTTTGTGGGCCTTCCCTCCGGTCCAAGCTCCCTCGCCGTCCGCTTCTCCGCGCTTCTTGACTGGGGCCCCCGCAAAGCCGCTTTTCGGCTTTGTGGGGAAAGGAGCCGCAGCGCAATGAGTGAGCTTTCGCCGAAGGCGGAAGCGAGGGCTATGGAGCTTGCGGCGACGCTGTCACGCTGCGAACCGGCCGGGGCGCTCGGTCGCTTTCCCTCCGGCTCAGGCAAGACCCAGTCCCACCTTGTGGGCCTTGGGCTCTTGCCTTCCCTCCGGTCCAAGCTCCCTCGCCGTCCGCTTCTCCGCGCTTCTTTTCAGCGGGTGTTTTCCAGATGGCTGGCCATCTCGCCGTTGAGCCGCTCGCCGCAGGTGTGCACGATCTGGAGCAGGGACTGGTACGTCCCCGGATAGGCCTCCTTCATGGAGTCATTGTCCAGGGGCGGGAACTGGGCGTTCTTCCCCGGGTTGGCCAGAGCGTCCACGAACTCCGCCTCGCTCATGAGCATGTCCGCCCGGGGCAGGCCCGCCAAAAACCACTCCTGGGGGATGTTGAAGAAGTCGTCGTTCTCGTTGCCGCTGGCCCGGTGGATGTGGCGGAAGAGGATATACACCGTGCCGGACAGATAGTTGGCCGCCGCCCGGATGGCCTTCTTGCTGCCCACCTTGCTGAGGATGTCGAACAGCAGGCCCACCGAGTTCACCACCAGCTTCTTGGACAGGGTGGCCAGCACCGAGCCCCGCAGCACATTGTCCCGCTCGTCGGACACGTCGTAGAGGCTGTCGGCGTCCAGGATGGTGGTGCCGTCCCGGCTGAGGGTGCGCCCCAGCAGGAAGTCGGCGGATACATTGTAGAAGTCGCAGGCCTTCACCACGAACACCAGCCCCGGCTCCCGCGCCCCGTTCTCATAGTGGGACAGCAGGGCCTGGGAGATGCCCAGGGTCTTGGCGGCCTGACGCTGTGAGATGCCCTTCTCCTGCCGCAGCAGGGAGAGGGTTCGCGCAAAATCGGGATTGGTCATCCTGATCTCCCCTTTCCTAGTGTAGGCTTTCTCAGTATCCATTAGGAAAAGGCTGTCGGGACCACGGACACACGAACACACGGACGCTTCGGACGCACGGGCTCACGGACCTGTGGCGGCGCTCCAAGGGCGCTCAGGTATCCCTTCAGCATTTCCTGCGGCGGCGGCCTGCCGGTCCGCGGCCGCAACACAGTAAGTATAGTATAACGGGGGCAAAACGGTTTGTAAAGAGCGGATCGCCCCGGAACAGCAAAGAAATTCAGCGGTATTTTTTTGTGCTTTTCGCCAGTTGCCCCTTGAAAAATCACCGGGTCGGTGGTAGATTAAGTGATAGCCTACAAAGATCCGGGCGGCGCTGGGAAAAACCGGCAGAGACCGGCCCCCGCCGCACCAATACTGGAGGGAACGGCCCATGTTCAGACTGATGATCCAAAAGCTCAAAAAGAACCCGAAGAAGATCGTGTTCACCGAGGGGGAGGACCCCCGTATCCTGGAGGCGTCCGCCCGGCTGCTGTCCGGCACCTTCCTCACCCCCATCCTCATCGGCGACCCGGAGAAGATCTATCACGTGGCGGACGAGGAGTGCCTCAACATCAAGGGCGCGACCATCCTCCAGCCCCACACCTATGACAAGATGGACGCCATGGTGGACAAGATGGTGGAGCTGCGCAAGGGCAAGATGACCCCGGACCAGTGCCGCGCGGCCCTCCAGCAGGGCAACTACTTCGGCACCATGCTGGTGGCCATGAAGGAGGCCGACTGCCTGCTGGGCGGCGCCACCTACTCCACCGCCGACACCGTCCGCCCCGCCCTCCAGCTGATCAAGACCAAGCCGGGCAACAAGATCGTGTCCTCCTGCTTCATCCTGGTGCGGCCCTTCGCCACCGGCGGCAACCAGGTGCTGGCCATGGGCGACTGCGCCATCAACATCGACCCCACCGAGGACGATCTGGTGGAGATCACCCAGGAGGTGGCCGCCTGCGCCCGCCGGTTCGGCGCGGAGCCCAAGGTGGCCATGCTGAGCTACTCCACCATGGGTTCGGGCAAGGGCCCCATGGTGGACAAGATGCGCGGCGCCTGCAAGAAGCTCCAGGCCCTGGACCTGGACTACCCTGTGGACGGCGAGTTCCAGTTCGACGCCGCCGTGTCCCCCACCGTGGGCCACCTGAAGGCCCCCAAGTCCAACGTGGCGGGCCGGGCCAACACCTTCATCTTCCCCGACATCTCCTCGGGCAACATCGGCTACAAGATCGCCCAGCGCATGGGCAATTTCGACGCCTACGGCCCCATCCTGCTGGGTCTGAACGCCCCGATCAACGACCTGTCCCGGGGCTGCAACGCCCTGGAGGTCTACTCCATGTCCATCATCACCGCCGCGCTGGCCGATTGATCCGGGACAAGCTCCACATCCCCGCTGTTTGGGACAGGCCCCCCGCCCCCAGTCCACCAGGCACAAAACACCCTCTGCCCGCGGCAGAGGGTGTTTTTTACCTCAGCCGGTCCGCGACCGTCCGCAAGATGCCCATCAGGGTGTCCAGATCCCGTCCCTCCGGGTCCCGGGTGGGGTCGTACTCCACGCACTCGAAGGAGCAGACCAGCCCCGTGTCCAGCACGGCGCCCAAGATCCGCTCCACCTCCGCCGCCGTCAGCCCCTCCGGGATGTTGTAGCCGGTGGCCCTGAACTGGGCGGGGTCCAGCACGTCCACGTCGAAGCTGATGTGGACCCGCCTGCCCGCCAGGGCGGGCAGGATCTCCCCCAGCACCGCCTCCAGCCCCCGCTCCCGGACCTCCCGGGCGGTGTGGAGGTGGGCCCCCACCCGCTCCACGATGCCGTGCTCGGGGGGGTCGATGCTCCTTGCCCCGATGAAGTGGAGGTTCTCCCCCAGCAGGTCCACCTTGTTTTTCCCCACCGTCAGGGCGCCGCAGCACAGCCCGCAGGCGGCGGCCAGGTCCATGCCATGGATGCAGCCGCTCTCCGAGGTGGCCTCCGTGTTGATGTCGGTGTGGGCGTCCACATACACCACGGCCACGTTCTCCGCCCCATAGAACTCCCCCAGGGCCGCCAGGGTGCCCATGGCGCAGGAGTGGTCCCCGCCGATCACCACGGGCCATTCCCCCCGCTCCAGGGCGTCCAGCACGCCCGTGCGCAGGCGGCGGCACACCTCCATCACCGTGTCCAGGTGGCGCAGGCCGTCCGGCCAGCCCTCACAGGGCGTCAGCTTCTCCATGGGCAGCAGCCGCGCCCCCCCGAACAGGGCGGGCAGCCCCGCCCCCACCAGCGCGTCGAAGGCCCCCTCTGTCCCCCGGGTGGGGGAGCCGCAGGACACCGCCGCCTCCGCCAGGGCAAACGAACGCTCCATCGCGTCCCTTCCTTTCCCACGAAAAAACCGCCTGCCCCTGGCAGACGGTTTTTGTCAGTCGCTCTTTAGGCCAGCTTGTTCAGCTTCAGGGTCATGGCGCTCTTCTTGTTCGCGGCGTTGTTGCCGTGCAGCAGACCCTTGGCAGCGGCCTGGTCCACAGCCTTGACGGCCACCTTATATGCGGCATCGGCCTCGCTGCGGTTGCCGCCGGCCACCGCGGCCTCAAACTTCTTCAGGTGGGTCTTGAGGGCGGACTTCTGCGCCTTGTTCTGGGCGGCCTTGGTGGCATTGACCAAAACACGCTTCTTGGCAGACTTGATATTGGGCAAACCAAACACCTCCTCCGATCGTTTTGATTTTATGTTGCGGTTTCCCGTCGCAGATATGTATTCTAACATCAAAAGCGAAAAATTGCAACACCTTTTTTGATTTTTTCGCATAGGATTTTTCCCGGCGCAGAAAATAGGGGCAAAGGGCCGTCAAGGCCGCAACATCTGGTATGGAAGGACTGATCGCTATGGCCCAGCGCCGCACCGACCTGGCCGTGGAGGCCCACCAGCTCTGGCGGGAGGGGGCGCGGGACGCCGCGTCCCTGCCCGGCGTCCGCTCGGAGGAGGAGGACCGGGACGGCTTCCCGGTCACCACCGTCACCATCTCCAGCCCGGAGGCGGCCCAGGCCTTGGGCAAGCCGGAGGGCACCTATGTCACCATCGAGCTGGACGGCCTGCTGCGCCGGGAGGAGAACGCCTTCCAGCGGGCGGCGGGGGTGGTGGCCGCCGCCCTGCGCCCCCTGCTGCCGCAGGCCGGCCCCGCCCTGGTGGTGGGGCTGGGCAACCGGGCGGTGACTCCCGACCTGATCGGCCCTTTGGCGGTGGACCATCTGCTGGTCACCCGCCACCTGGTGGAGCAGGTGCCCGAGCACTTCGGGGACCTGCGGCCGGTGGCCGCCGCCGCGCCGGGGGTGCTGGCCACCACGGGGATGGAGAGCAGCCTGGTGGCCCAGGCCCTGTCCCAGCGGCTGAGGCCCGCCTGCGTCGTCGCGGTGGACGCCCTGGCCTCCCGCTCGCTGGACCGGCTGTGCCGGACGGTCCAGCTGTCCGACGCAGGGGTGGTGCCCGGCTCCGGGGTGGGCAACCACCGCGCCGCCCTGGACCGGGAGAGCCTGGGGGTACCCGTGTTCACGGTGGGGGTGCCCACGGTGGTGGACGGGGCCACCCTGGCCCTGGACCTGCTGGAGCGGGCGGGGCGGGGCGGGACGCAGCGGAGCGGCCTGCCCGGGGGCGAGGACTTTTTCGTCACCCCCCGGGAGGTGGATCAGCGGGTGGCCGACCTGGGAAAGGTGCTGGGCTACGCCCTCAGCATGGCGCTGAACCCGTCGCTGACGGTGGAGGATCTGACCATGCTGCTGGAGTAGGTCCCCCGCCGGGGGACGGCCTCCGGCGGGTCACTTTCTCTCACGCGAGAGAAAGTGACCAAAGAGCGCGCATAGGGGGTATCCCCCTATGTACCCCTTTCCCCGTCCAAACGCAGGCAATCGCATCCGGCTTGTGCGTCCTTGCCAACAGGACTCACTTCGATTTCCGGCCCACATCGGGCCTGCGCCGGCTGTGTACTGATCGTAAGCACACCCCTGTCAGCGCCTGACAGGGCGGCATATCCGCCCAAAGCACGCCACAAACCCGCCATCCGCCGTGGCTCGACATTATTTTCGGTTGTCATTCCCTCCCGTTTCTGGTATAATTGGCAAGCAATCGACAGGAGGGGAAAGCCGTGAAGCAAAAGCTGGACCAGCTGCTGCGCGTCTGCCCGCCCGTCCGTTTCGTGGCGGACGTGGTGGACGTATATTTTTCCAAACGGGTCAGCCGGGCCGCCGCCGAGCTGGCCTATTTCCTCATCCTCACCTTTTTCCCCATCATGATCTGCATCTCCGCCTTCGTCAACGAGCTCCACCTGGACCTGAATTCCCTGGTGGACCACGCCGACCCCTTCCTGCCCGAGGGGGTGCTGCTCCTCTTCCGGGACTACCTCTCCTATATCGACACCAACCAGTCCTCCGCCATGCTGCTGTCCGGGGCCTTCCTCACGGTGCTGTTCGCCTCCGCCGCCGTCCGGGGGCTGATGAACATCATGGGGGAGCTGTACGGCCGGACCACCTTCCGGGGGCTGGGCCAGCTCATCGCCAGCATCCTGTTCTCCGCGCTGCTGCTGGCCACCATCTATCTGTCCCTGGCGGTGGTGGTCACCGGCAACTGGTTCTTCCACCTGCTGGGCCAGGTGCTGGGGCTGGAGGGGCTGGTGGAGCGCTTCGGCACCTGGCAGTGGGTGAAGTACCTGCTGCTGCTGGGCATGGTGTTTTTGTTCATCCTGCTCCTCTACCGCTTCGCCGCCCCTCTGGAGCGGCCCCGGCCTCCGGTGGTGCCCGGGGCGCTGGCCGCCTCCGCCGCCCTGGCCGTCGCCTCCATGGTCTTTTCCCTGCTCATGGGCAGCTCCGCCCGCTACTCGCTGATCTACGGCTCTCTGGCGTCGGTGATCCTGCTGCTGGTGTGGCTGTACCTGTGCGGCAACATCCTGATCATGGGCAACGTGCTCAACTACGTGCTGTTCACACACCGGCGGGAAGCGCGGCGATAGGCGTACATGGGAGCTTGGGGCGGCGCTTGCCGCTGGCAAGCGCCTACCGCCGGCCGGGCCGAAGGCGGGACTCAAACGCCCAGGGCCCACAGCGCGGCAATGATGCGGCGCATAAGACCGCCTCCGCCCGCGCACACTATCCCCGGCGTACATAGCGGAGAGGGAGATGGTGCTGGATGTGGCAAATCGGCGTTTGGGAGCGGGACGAGGGGCTGGCGGAGCGGGTGAGCGCCCTGGCCCAGGGCAGCTCCGCCCTGGTGCGGGCCTGCCGCCACCCGGCCCTGCTGGCGGGCACGCCGCTGGATCTGCTGGTGGTGTCCCCCGGGGCCACCGGCTGGGCGGGGGCGGGCACCCTCAACTGCCGCACCGCCCTGCTGCCCGGGGGCCGGTCCGCCCTCACCCGGCTGCTCCCCGCCGGGATGGTCCTCAGCTACGGCGCCTCCAGCCGAAACACCCTCACCCTGTCCAGCCTGGCCGGGGGGCGGGCGTCGGTGGCGGTCCAGCGGGAGTTCGTCTCCCTGGACGGCCGGGCGGTGGAGCGCCAGGAGCTGATCCTGCCCTGCGACGGCCAGTCCCCCGACCTGCTGCTGGCCCAGGCCGGGGCGGCGCTGCTGCTGGGGCGCCTGCCGGAGGGGTGAACGAAAGAGCGGCGCGCGCCGCTTTTTTGATTTCCCCCTTTACGTTGATAAAATGATGTGATATAATTCCCCACATCAGATTAGGCGGCACCTGCGCGGATCGGAGGGACTTTTTCATGGAGGAACTGGCCGAGCTCAAGCGGCAGTTGAGCGAGCAGCGCCCCGACGGCTGGGACGAGCTGCCCGACATCCCGCTGTATATGGACCAGGTGGTGGGCTATCTGGCCCGGCAGCTGGTAAGCGTGGAGGACGGCGACGCCCTCACCTCCGCCATGATCAACAACTACATCAAGGACGGGCTGGTGGAGCGGGCCAACGGCAAAAAATACGGCCAGGAGCACCTGGCCTACCTCAC
>CAJUPU010000038.1 GCA_910588495.1 uncultured Oscillospiraceae bacterium
TGCTTATCTTTTTATCTGTATTTCAATTTGTCCTTGACTTTGGGTACACTTTAACCCGGTGTCGGAAAATCCAATATCGGATAATCCAACACCGGGAGTTGTTACGGTGTTCAAAATCCGTCTAATCCAATCGCTTTATAAAACTAATGCTTTCTTGGGTAGGTATGTTACGCAGTAGAGGTTAAAAAGTCCTTGATTTATGCGGCTTTCAGAGCATGGAAAACACTTAGACGATATTTTATATCCCTACCCTCAAAAACAGCGTTCTATTGCGTAACAAAAAGCAGAGAACCGACCACTAATGAAAGTGATGTGTTCTCTGTTCTTGCTTGCACCCTGTTTGTCAGCGTTGACGATAAGTTAGTTTCTATACTTCCTTATCACCGTAAAGCGAAGATCTCAAGGCTTTTTCAAATGCGTATGCCGGCCCGCGCCCTTGACAAGCGCCCTATGGGGACGGGGTCCGGCGTCTATGGAGCCCGGCGGACGTCCACCGCCGCCAGCAGAGCGGCCTAGCCCGTCCGCCATCTCTCAAACTCTTCCTTCGTCGCCAGCACCGCGTGCGTATCCGAGATCCGGTGATAGCCCCCCTTGCGGTAATCGACACCCGACGAGGCGTAGTCGTAGCCCACCGCCGACCGCTCCCGCTCCCTGTCCGGGTCCGCCTGGGGGATGGCGGACAGCAGGCTCTTGGTGTAGGGGTGGACGGGGTCGTCGAAAATGTCGCCGGTGGTGCCCGTCTCCACCAGATGGCCCAGGTGGAGCACCCCGATGCGGTCGGAGATGTACTTCACCATGGACAGATCGTGGGCGATGAACAGGTAGGCCGCCCCCAGCTCCTTTTGCAGGGTCTTCATCAAATTGACCACCTGGGCCTGGATGGACACGTCCAGGGCGGAGATGGGCTCGTCGGCGATGACCAGCTTGGGCTCCATCACCAGGGCCCGGGCGATGCCGATGCGCTGGCGCTGGCCGCCGGAGAACTGATGGGGATAGCGGTTGGCGTGCTCCCGGGCCAGCCCCATGCGCTCCATGATGCGGTACACCTTCTCCTGCCGCTCCTCCCGGTTTGTGTAGAGGCGGTGGATGTCCAGCCCCTGGGCGATGATGTCCCCCACCTTTTTCCGGGGGTTCAGGCAGGCCATGGGGTCCTGGAAGATCATCTGCATCCGGGTGCGCAGGTGGCGGGCGGCGTCCGGACCCAGGGGCCCGGAGATGTCCACCCCCTCGAAGGTGACTCTCCCCCCGGTGGGCTCGTAGAGGCGGATGATGGACCGCCCGATGGTGGACTTGCCCGAGCCGGACTCCCCCACCAGACCGTAGGTCTCCCCCTGGTCGATGTAAAAGGACACCCCGTCCACCGCCCTCACGGTGAACTGCTTGCTCACCTTGAAATACTGCTTCAGATCCTCAACTTCCAGCAGGTGCTCACCCACGGCGGCCACCCCCCTGTCTCATGGTCTCGATCCGCCGCCGCAGCGGCTCCGGCAGGTCCACCCGGGGCGCGCGCCCGTCCAGCAGCCAGGTGGCGGCGTAGTGGGTGGGGCTAATCTGGTACTCCGGCGGCTCCGCCTTGAAGTCCGCCTCCAGGGCGAAGCGGTTCCGGGGGGCGAAGGGGTCCCCCTCCGGCAGGTCCACCATATTGGGGGGCGAGCCGGGGATGGTGTACAGCGGCTCGTCCCCCCGGGCGGACAGGTCGGGCATACTGGACAGCAATCCCCAGGTGTAGGGGTGCCGGGGGTCGTAGAAGATGTCCTCCGCCGTCCCCTTCTCCACGATGCGCCCGGCGTACATCACCGCCACGTAGTCGGCCACCTTGGCCACCACCCCCAGGTCGTGGGTGATGTAGATGACGGATATGCCCATCTCCCGCTGGATCGCTTTGATGAGCTCCAGGATCTTGGCCTGGATGGTCACGTCCAGAGCGGTGGTGGGCTCGTCGCAGATCAGGATGTCCGGCCCGCAGGACAGGGCGATGGCGATGACCACCCGCTGGCGCATGCCGCCGGACAGCTGGTGGGGGTAGTTCTTCATCCGCTTGGGGGCGTCGGGGATGCCCACCAGCTCCAGCAGCTCCACCGCCCGGGCCCGGGCCTGGGCCTTGGTATAGCGCAGGTGGCGCCGCATCCCCTCCATCAGCTGCGTCCCGATGGTCATGGTGGGGTCCAGGGAGGTCATGGGGTCCTGGAACACCATGGAGATGTGGGTGCCGTTGATCTGGCGGCGCATCTCCCGCCGGGACAGCTTGAGCAGGTCCCGCTCCTCTCCCCCGCCGTGGTAGAGGATGGAGCCGGACTCCACGGTCTGGTTGGAGCTGGATATGCCCATCACCGCTTTGACGGTCACGCTCTTGCCGGAGCCGGACTCGCCCACGATGGCCAGGGTCTCCCCCCGGTAGAGGTCCAGGTCCACCCCCCGCACGGCGCGGACGGTGCCCGCCCCGGTCCGGAAGGAGATGGTCAGGTCCCGTATGGTCAGCGATCTCTCCCTCATCCCTCACATCTCCTTCATTTTCGGATCAAAGGCGTCCCGCAGGCCGTCGGCCAGCAGGTTGAAACTGAGCATCAGCAGGGCCAGCACCACCACCGGGCAGGCCACCATGTAGGGGTACATGGTCATGGACTTGAACCCGTCGCTGATGAGGGAGCCCAGGCTGGCCAGGGGGGCGGGGATGCCCAGGCCGATGAAGGCCAGGAACGCCTCGGTGAAGATGGCGTTGGGGATGGTCATCATGCACATGACCACGATCTGGCCGAAGATGTTGGGCAGGATCTCCCGGAACATGACGGCGGGGGTGGACTCCCCCAGGGTCCGGGAGGCCAGCACGAACTCCTGCTCTTTCAGGCGCAGGGTCTGGGCCCTGGCCACCCGGCTCATGCCGATCCACTCGGTGATCATCAGGGCGATGGTGATGCTGGCCAGCCCCGGCTTCATCACCACGATCAGCAGGGTGACGATCACCGTGGTGGGGATGGTGGACAAGATCTCCACCAGGCGCTGGAGGAAGAAATCCACCCGCCCGCCGAAGTAGCCGGACACCAGGCCATAGCTCATGCCCACGAAGGTGTCGATGAGGATGGCCAGCAGCGCCACGTACAGCGACACCCGGGTGCCCGTCCAGGTGCGGGCGAACTGGTCCCGCCCCAGGGTGTCGGTGCCGAACACGTGGGTCACGTGCTTGATGCCCTTTTCGGCGTACACGTCGGTCTTGACCGTCTCTCCCCCCACGCTCCGGGTCTGGACGCCGGAGAAGAAGGGGAGAAACTCCAGCCCCGCCGCGTGGGGCGGCAGGTTGCGCTGGGCCATGTCCTGGGTGCGGTAGTCGTAGCCGCTGAGGGCGGGGCCGGCGAAGGCCAGGAACACGATGACCGCGATCATGATGAGGCCGAACACCGCCCCCTTGTTCTTGACGAACCGGGACAGGGCGTCCCGCCAGAAGCTCTGGCTGCCGTAGGTGCGGTCCAGCTCCAGGTCCCGGCGGCCGGCCAGGGTGAAATCCCGGTCCGACACCGCCGCGGCGGTCCTTTTTTCCGTCATGGTCAGCCCTCCTCCTTTGCCAGGCGGATGCGGGGGTCGATGACGCCGTACAAGATGTCCACCGCCAGGATCACCGCGATGAACATGACGCTGTACAAGAACACCACCGCCAGCACCACGTTGTAGTCGTTGAACTGGATGGCCGACACCAGCAGGCTGCCCATGCCCGGGATGGCGAAGATGTGCTCCACCACCAGGCTGCCCGTCATCAGCTCCACCGTCAGGGGGCCCAGCACGGTGACGATGGGGATCAGGGCGTTGCGCAGGCCGTGGACCCCCAGCAGGCGGAAGGTGGAGATGCCCTTGGAGTCGGCCAGCAGCATGTAGTCGCTGCCCATCACCTCCACCATCTCCGTGCGGGCGAACCGGGCCACCGTGGCCAGGGAGAACATGCACAGGGAGATGGTGGGCATGATGGTGGAGCGGAAGGGGTCCGCCGTGTCGTAGAGCAGGGGGAGCCATTTCAGCTCATAGCCGATGAAATAGCTCATAGCCATGGCGAACACGTAGGAGGGGAAGGACACCCCGATCACCGACACCACCGTGGACAGGGTGTCCAGGGGGGAGTTTCGCTTGAGGGCGGCCACGATGCCCATCACCAGGCCGATGAGGGCCCCCAGCGTCACCGCCTGGAGTCCGATCCGCAGCGATACGGGCACCCGGGCCTTGAGCAGTTCCGCGATGGGCATATTTTTCTGGATCACGTAGGACACGCCGAAGTCCCCCGACAGCATGGCCTTGAGGTAGTTGAAAAACTGAACGATCACCGGCTGATCGAAGCCGTATTTGGCGTCCAGGGCGGCCCGCTGGACCTGGGTGATCTTCTCATCGTTGAAGGGGCTTCCCGGCATGCACCGCAGCATGAAGAACAGCAGGGCCAGGATGATGAAGATGGTGACCACCGAGATGAGCAGGCGCTTGGCGACATATTTGAGCATGGACCTCACATTCCTTCCAGCGCCGGACGCCGCCGGGCGCCCGCGCAGAATAAAGTGAAGAGCGGCCGCGGCACCTGTCCGCCCCGGCCGCTCCCTCAAAAAGGGTTCAATCGGTCCCGTTCACGTCCACGTCCTTGTAGATGGTGCCCACGCCCACGGGGAAGAAGGACAGGCCGGTGACGCCGGGCCGGACCATGGCGGCGGTGCCCTTCTGGTAGACGGGCAGGATGACGGCCTGGTCCATGACCAGCTTCTCCGCCTGCTTCAGATTCTCCCAGCGGGCCTCCGGCTCATTGGCCAGGGTGGTGTTGGCCTCCTGGATGAGCTTATCGTACTCCTCGCTGCTCCACTCGCCGTAGTTGTAGGTAGAGCCGGTGGTCCACATGTCCAGATAGGTCATGGGGTCGGAGTAGTCGGGGCCCCAGCGGGTCAGGCCCAGCTGATACTCCCGGTTCTGCATCAGCTCGGTGCGGCTCTTCTTGGGCTGGGCCTTGAGGGCGAGGTGGACCCCGGGCAGGGTATTCTCGATCTCGCTTTGGAGGTACTGGGCGATCAGCGGGGTGGAGTCGGAGTCGTCGTACAGCAGCTCGATGGTCACCTCGTCCACGCCCAGCTCGGTTTTCGCCTTCTCCCAGCAGGCCAGGGCGGCCTCCTTGTCCGTCTCCAGGTAGGTGCCGGCGGTCTCCCGGAAGTCCCTGCCGTCGGGACCGGTGGCCAGCCGGTTGGGGATGGCGAAGTTGGCGGGCACGGAGCCGTCCTTCAAGATCTCAAAGCAGATGGTGTCCTTGTCGTAGCTCATGGCGATGGCCTTGCGCAGATTTTCGTTCTCCAGGCCGCAGGAGTACTCCGGGCTCTTGGGGTTGAGGTTGCAGGAGAGATACCACAGGTAGCCCTCCTCGATGCGGGTGAAGCCCTCCATGGTCTCGTACTTGGAGATCTGCTCCCCGGACAGGCGCACATAGTCCAGATCGCCGTTCTCATAGGCCAGCATGGTCTGCTGGGGATCGGTGATGATCTGGAAGTTGATCGCGTCCAGCTTCACCTTGTCCGCGTCATAGTAGCCGGGGTTCTTTTTCAGCTGGTAGGTATTGCCGCCCACGTCCCAGGCGGACATGTAGAAGGGACCGCAGCACAGCAGGTTGTCCGCCCCCAGGGCGTACTGGCTGCCCTTCTCGGTGGCGTAGGCCTCGTTGATGGGGCAGAAGCTGGGGAAGGTCATCAGGTTCAGGAAGTAGGTGACGGGCCGGTCCAGCTCCACCACCAGGGTCTTGTCGTCGGCGGCGGACACGCCCAGCTGGTCGGTGGGCAGCTCCCCGGCGATGATGGGGGTGGCGTTTTTCACCGCGGCCACCTCCATCATAAAGCTGTACTCGGAGGCGGTGGCCGGGTCCACCAGCCGCCGCCAGGCGTACACGAAGTCGTGGGCGGTGACGGGCTCGCCGTTCATCCAGTCGGCGTCCCGGCGGATGCGGAAGGTGTAGGTGGTGCCCGCCTCGTCCACCTCATAGGTGTCGCACAGGGCGTTCGTGGGGGCGCCGTCGGGGGCGGTGACGAACAGCGGCTCGATGATGGCGGAGATCACCTCCAGGCAGTCCGCCTCGGTGGCGATGGTGGAGTCCATGTCGAACAGCTCGGCCATGCGGCCCACGTTGAGCACCTTCTCGCCGCCCTGGGTTCCGGACGGGCCGCCGTCCTGGGTCCCGCCGGGGGCGGCGGACGGCTGTGCGTCTCCGCCGCAGCCGGCCAGCAGGGTCAGGACCAGCAGGGCGGGGATCAGTCTTTTCCAAATCTTCATTCCGATCGCTCCTTTAAAGGTCGGCTCAATAGTCGAACTGGCGGTAATAGCGGCGGATGGACAGGGGATGGCGGAGGAACAGCTCCATATAGGCATCCACCCGGTTGTTCACCCCGTGCATCACCAGGTGGGAGATGGAGCCCCGGAACTCCTCGCCGATCCCTTCCAGGGCGTGCTCCTTGGTGTCGATGATGGTGTAGTTGGCGTTGACCCGGGGCAGGAACCGGGCCACCCGCTCGGCCAGGGGCCGCTGCTCGTCCTCCCCCATGAACAGGGTGACGGGGGTGTCGGACACGATGATCTCCTGCATCCCGT
Source organism: uncultured Oscillospiraceae bacterium (assembly GCA_910588495.1). GTDB lineage: Bacteria > Bacillota > Clostridia > Oscillospirales > Oscillospiraceae > Enterenecus. The sequence goes on from CAJUPU010000038.1 coordinate 6,586, forward strand.
GGAAGAACTCCTGGCAGCTGATGGACTTGGTGCGGATCCACATCTGCTCCTCCCAGTAGCACATGGCGTAGGAGTAGGTGGCGCCGTACTGGTTGCCCGAGCCGATGAAGTAGTGGGGCAGGTCGGGGTGGGCGTCCCGGAAGGCCACCTGCTCCTTGGCGTAGCCGTAGGCCCACTCGTCGGAGTCCTTCTCCACCTGAGCCAGGGCCTGGGCCAGGTGGGCCTCCATCTCCTGGTTATACCGCTCGTACTGGGGGAACTCGCCGTTTTTGTACATCAGGTAGTTGGCCGCCATGTAGAACTTCAGCTGCTCGTTCTTGGGGTACATCACCAGGTAGTCCTGCTTGTCGGGCTGGGTGAGGACGGTGCCCGGGGTGTCGATGAAGGCGAACACCCGGGCGCCGATCTCCTTGACCCGGTCCACCAGCTGCACCATCTCCTTGGTGTTGCCGGACACGGAGGAGTAGATCACCACAGATTTGTCGGTGAAGCGCCTGTTCCCGGTGGTGAGGAATTCCGCCGCGTTCTCCACGAACACGGGCAGCTTGGACCGGCCCCGCATATACACCTCCACCTGCATACTGGAAGCATAGGTGCCGCCGATGCCCATGAAGTAGATGCCGTCGAAGCCCTCGTCCCAGATCTGGTCCAGGATCTTCTCGATCTGGGGCCGCAGGGCCAGCGCGCCGTTGACGCTGGCCACGGCCTCCTTCTCGTTGAAGTCCTTCAGACAGGGTCCTTCGATCTCCTTCCAAGCAGTGGCTTGATATTTCATAGTGGATCACTTCTCCTAACTTTATCAGATTCAATAGATCGGGGCGGCGTCCAGGTCCAGCCCGCAGAAGAATTGCAGGGCGCGCTGAATCGCCTTGTCCCAATAGGGCCATTCATGGTCCCCCGGCGCCTCCCGCCAGGTCAGGCCATAGCCCGCCGCCGCGCGGCGGAAATTCCGGTTGGCCTCATAGAGAAAATCCTCCGTGCCGCACAGCTGGATGAGCCGGGGGCGGTCCGGGTCCTTTGCCGCCCGCCCCACCAGCTCCAGCAGGTCGTCGTCCTTCCCGGGCAGGCCCTCGGGGCCGTGGAGCGCCCGCAGCTCCTCCGGGCGCATGTCGGGCCACTCCCCGGCCAGCACCCGGCGGCACAGCAAGGCATAGTCCAGCGCGCCGGACAGGCTGGCCGCCGCCGCGTACCGCTCCGGGCACCGCAGGGCCGCCTTGAACGCCCCGTAGCCCCCCATGCTCTCCCCGGCGATATAGGTGTTCTCCCGCCGGGCATCCAGCCGGAACCACCGCTCGCACAGGGCGGGCAGCTCCCGGGTCACGTAGGAAAAATAGGCCGGTCCGCCGGGCACGTCGCAGTAAAAGCTGCGCTGCACCTCCGGCATGATGATGGTGAAATTGTACTTTTTCGCGTAGTATTCGATCTTAGAGAACCGGGTCCACTCCCCGCTGCTCCCGGACAGCCCGTGGAGCAGATAGAGCACCTTGGGCTCCCCAGACCGCACCGGGGTCACGTCGTTGGACGCCTCGGGAAAGATCACGTCCAACCGGGTGGTGAAACCCAGCGCTTCTGAGTAAAAGTCGCCCTCGAAACGTCCCATCTCATTCACGTCCTTTCGGCGGCTTGCTGTGGAAATGCACGGTGAAATTGCATTTGTCCCCCCGGACATAGTTGCGGTTGAACTCGACGATCCTCCCCCGGTCGTCGTAGGTGACGCACTCGAACAGCATCACCGGGAGCTGGGCGTCGATGCCCAGCAGGCGGGCGTCGCTGGCCTCCAGCCGCACCAGGTCCAGGGTCTGCTCCGCCCGCTCCAGCCGGATGCCGTAGAACTCATACACCTCGGTGACGGTGAATACGGACAGGTCGATGCCCGCCATCTTGGGCACCAGATACCGGGGGATATAGATCTCTTCCAGGGAGACCGGCTCCCCGTTGGCGCTGCACAGCCGCTTGATATAGTAGATATCATCCTCCGCCGAGATGCCGAACATATCCTGATACAGCTCTCCCGCCCGGCGCAGCGCCTTGGTGAGCACCTTCACCGACGGGGCGACGTTCTTGTCCAGCATGGTCTGGGTGAAGCCCAGCAGCTCGTCCAGATCCCGCTCCACCTTCCGGCCCAGCACGAAGATGCCCTTGCCGGACACCCGGCGCAGCAGCCCCTCGTTCACCAGGGTCTCCACCGCGTTGTGCACCGTCTGGCAGCTGATGCCGTAGCACTCGGCCAGCTCCGCCTCGGAGGGGATGGCGGTGCAGGGCGCATACTCCCCCTCCTCAATTTTGCCGCGTATGATCTCCCGCATTTGCAGATAGACCGGGGAGCGGTAGCTCATCTCGTCCATTCCCGTCATCTCCCTTCCCGGGCGGTCCGGACTTTACCAGCCGCCGAAATATTTCAGGGTCTCGGTGGCGTTGGCCGCCCCCTTCTCCATGGCCCGCTCGATGGGAAGCCCCTCGCAGATGCCGAAGAGGAACCCGGCCACGAAGCTGTCCCCCGCCCCCATGGTGTCCACCACCTTGTCACAGGGCACGATGCCGAACTTGTGGAACTCCTGTCCGTCGAAGCACAGGCTCCCGTGCTCCCCCAGCATGGCGGTCACCAGAGCCGGGCCCCGGCTCTGATAGCCCCGCATCTGGTCCCGCAGGGCGGAGGTGTCCCCGTCGTCGGAGGAGAAGAACAGGTAGTCGGTGTGGGGGATGGCCGTCTGGCAGGCCTCGTCCTCGGGGCGGGTGGCGCAGTCGAAGGCGGTCTTGAGGCCCCGCCGCTTCAGCTCCTCGAAGCTGCCCTCCACCTTGCCCCACAGATCGCACACCACCACGTCGTGGGTGCAGATGAAATCCAGGTCCTCCTCGCTGAGGACATAGCGGTCCAGCACGCCCTCGTCGTAGTCGCCGAACACCCGCTCGCCGTTGAGCAGCTCCACCTGGGAGACCGCCGTTTTCCCCGGCTCCACATGGAGGTGGGAGGTGTCCACCCCCTTGTCCATCATGGCCCGGCGCATGATCCTGCCGTATTCATCGTCCCCCACAGGGCCGATGTAGGCCGCCTGGCCCCCCAGGCGCACGGTGTAGACGGCCATATTCACCGGCCCGCCGCCGGGATACGCTTTGCCGCCCTCCAGATTGCTGTAATAGTCGATGCAGTTGCTGCCCACTGCCGCCAGTTTCATGATCTTCAACATCTCCTCTCAGATATCCCGGTCCTCCCCGGTGCGCTTATGCAGCATGGTGGAAAAGCGCACCTTGTCCGGCCGGGCCACCGATTTGAAATGATCCACCGGATGCCCATCCCGGTCGCAGGTCACACCGCTGCGGAAAAAAAGGTGGTCTCCCTCCTCTAACCGCAGATGCCTGGCCTCTTCCTCGGTGGCATAGGTGATGCCCACCTGCTCCTCCCCCTGGACGGGATACACGCCGTGGCTGTTCAGCACCCGGTAGAGGGACTCGGTGGTGTAGTCGTGCTCCTCCAGCCCCGGGCAAAGCTCCCAGTTCACATAGCAGCCCTCCAGCATATAGGGGGTGCCGTCGATGATGCGCAGGCGGCTGAGGTAGAACACTTTGCGCCCCAGTGGGATCTGGAGCTTCTGGGAGACGGAGCGGCTGCACTCCAGCACCCGCACGTCCAGCACCTTGTTCTGGAGGACGAAGCCCGCCGAACGCACCGACTCGCTGGTGGATTTGGCGTCCTGGAGGCTGCGCTCCAGCTTGGGCGGGGCCACATAGGTGCCCGACCCCTTGATGCTGTACAGCCGCCCCTCCTTGATGAGCCGCTGGATGGCGCTACGCAGGGTGGCCCGGTTCACCCCCCACAGGGCGCACAGCTCCCGCTCGCCGGGCAGTCTGGTCCTGGGGGCCAGGCGGTTCTGGGCGATATAGCATTTGATGCGCTCCAGCGCCTCGTCCCGAGGGCTGATGCTGTGCCGCTGCTCCATGGAGATCGCTCCTCTCGGTGACTGGGTCCCGGGGCGGCGGGCCGGCGGCCTGCCGCCCCCTTTTCCTATATCATAACATCCGCACCGGTCAGGACTCAATGGCATCCTGCTTATTTTTCCGGTCCCACATGTAGAAGGCGGGCAGGCCGGTGCCCACGGCCACCAGGGCGCACACGATGCCGGCCAGGGGGGCGTAGGTGAACTGGCCCACGATCAGGGTGCCGGTCATGAACATGGCCACGATGGGCATGACGTAGCCGCCGGGCATCCGGTAGGAGGGCTGGTAGCCCTCCTTGCGGCGCAGCACGAAGATGGTGCCGAAGGTGAGGAAGTTCTTCAGCAGGGCCACCAGGGTGAAGTAGCCCAGCAGGTCGGACAGGCTGGTGGCGAAGATGAGCACGATGGCCACGGCGCACTGCACGATGATGGAGAAGTAGGGGGTCTCATACTTGGGGTGGACCTTGGCGAAGGACTTGAAGAACAGGTCGTCCTTGGCCATGGCGTACTCGATGCGGGGCTGGTACATGATGCAGCTGGACAAAGAGCCGATGACCACGATGATGGCCATGATGGCCACCACGGTGCCCGCGTAGTCGCCGATGGCCGGGATCTTGGAGGCCAGCAGGGCGATGGGGGCGTCGGAGGCGGCCAGCTCCTCCACACTGAGCAGGCCGGAGGCCACGGTGGTCAGCCCCGCATACAGCGCCAGCACCACCACGGCGGTGAGGATCAGGCCCCGGGGCATGTTCTTCTCCGGGTCCTTGATCTCGCCGGACATGTAGCAGGCCGCGCCCATGCCGTCATAGGACCAGGTGGTGGCGGACACGCCGGCGATGAGGGCCATCATGCCGCCGGAGGCGGCGGTGGACAGCCGGACGGGGGACAGGAACAGCTCGCCGTTGATGAAGAACAGCCCGATGCCGACGATCAGGGCGAAGGGCAGGATCTTCAGCGCGGTGATGATGGTCTGGAACGCGCCGCCGCCTTCCACGCTGCGCAGGTGCATACACATGAAGAACAGCACGAAGGCCACGGCCACCAGCTTGAGCACCAGGCCGTGCAGGGGCAGGAAGAAGCCCAGGTAGTTGACGATGGCCAGGGCCATGATGGAGATGGACGGGGGGTCGGTGGCCCAGAAGCTGATCCACCCGCACAGGAAGGCCAGGGGCCGGGAACCGGCCTCCCGGAAGTAGACGTACTGCCCGCCGTCCTCGGGGTAGGCGGAGGCCAGCTCCGCGTAGCAGAAGTTGGCGGGGATCTGGAGCAGGCCGCCGATCACGAATGCCAGCACCAGGAACAGGGAGCTGCCTGCCGCGGCGGCCACCTCCGACAGCGAGGAGAAGATGCCCGAGCCCACTGTGGTGCCCACGCCCAGGGCGATCACCGCGCCCAGGCCCAGCTTTCGGCTCAGTTCTTGCTTGTTTTCTGCCATGAAACGATCTCCTTTCGACGCTCTGGCGGGTTCGCTGTGCAGGCTCCCCCGCCCTCTCTCCTATTCCGCTGTCATCTGCCGCTGCCGCGGCTCCGGCGCGCTATGGCATCGGCGGCAAAGCTGCCGCCGCCGCAGCTAAGGCTGCCCGCTCCCCTCCACGATCACCAGGATGCTGCGCTGGGCGGGCCCGTCGAACTCGCAGAAATACACGTCCTGGGCCCCGCCCCGGACCAGCTTTCCATCCTGGAGCGGGAAGTGGCAGTGGTTCCCCGTGACCAGGGCCTTCAAATGCCCCGTGGGGTTGCCCGCAGTGGAGCCGTAGTCCCGGAGCATCCGGGCGTGGCTGTAGGGCCGGTCCTCCGGGGCGAAGAGGGACAGGGCGGTCTCGATGTCGCTCTCCAGGCACTCCAGGGCCTCGTTCACCGTGATCCCGGTGGTGGTGTGCTTGGTGAGCACGGTGACCAGGCCGTTTTGGATGCCGCTCTGGGCGGCGATCTCCTCCACCTGGGGGGTGATCACGTCGAACTCGTTGTACCGCTTGGTGAGGATGCGGATGGTCTTGACAAACATGGGCTCCCCTCCTCAGTCCAGCCCGCCCAAAAAGGCGATGGCGTTCTCCCCCCGGATGAGCTCCAGGGTGCTGTCCCGGAATCCCAGCTCCCCCAGGGCCTGGGCCATGCGGATCTGCTCGAACCGGGGGTTGTTGGAGCCAAACATGACCTGATGGCGCAGGCTGCGGTCGATCCAAGTCAGGGGGATGTCTTTGGTAAAGGTCTGGGCGTAGAACTCCCGGGCGCAGTCGAAGTAGAGCGCCCCGGTGTCGGCGTAGACGTTGGGGTACTTCACCATGAGCATGGCGGCCTCCCGGACCCAGGGCCAGCCGAAGTGGCCCAGGCAGATGCGCAGACCGGGGTGGGCCGCCGCCACCGGCTCGAAGGCGTCGGGCCGGCAGTATTGGGTGAAGGTGTCCGGCTCCCAGGACAGCCCGGCGTGGAACAAGACCGGCTTGTCGAACCGCTCGCAGATCTGGTAGATGGGCTCCAGCCTGGGGTCGCCGGGCATGAAGTGCTGTCGGCCGGGATGGAGCTTCAGCCCCTTCAGCTTCAGCCGGGAGAAGGCGTCCTCCAGCCTGTCCGGGGCCACCGGGTCGGCAGGGTCCACGCCGGCGAAGCCGATGAACCGGTCCGGGGCCAGATCCACCAGGCGGCGGATCTCCTCGTTGTCCACCAGGGCGCAGCCCACGGTGGAGGTGTAGTCCTGGGGGAGCAGGCACAGCTTATCCAGACCGGCGCAGGCCATCTGGTTGAAGATGTGCTCCAGGGGGGCGGTGCCGTTTTTGTGGATGTCCAGCTCCCGGTGGCGCAGCTCCTCCCGCGCCAGGTCCCCATTGATGGGCTCAAAGAAGGCGGGGTGAACGTGTATGTCGATGAACAAGGCGCTCCCTCCCCGGCTCACAGGCCCGCCCGGGCCATCATGGCCCGGACGTTGTCCACCGCCCGCCGGGCGTAGAACCGGGGCTCGTTGATGTAGCCGGTGACCAGCTCCAGGGTGGCGGTACCGTCGTAGCCCGTCCGCTTCAGCTCACAGAACAGCTCGTCCATGGGGATGGAGCCCTCGCCGGGGACGATGTGGCTGTCGGTGCCCTGGCTGCCGTCGATGATGTGCATGTGGTCCATTTTTTTGCCCAGCTTGTCGAAGTAGGCCATGATGCTCTCGTGCTGGACAAAGGGGGGCACGATGTCGCACATGCCCACCACCCAGGGGTTGTCGATCCGGCGGAACAGCTCCGCCAGGTCGTTGGCCCGGGTGAAAAAGTTGGACTCGTAAGGGGTCAGGGGCTCCACAGTGAGCTTCACCCCCACCTTGGCAGCGTGGTCGCCCAGCTCCCGGATGGTCTTTTCCAGCCGTGGCCACAGCTCCTCATAGGTGGCCAGATAGCCGCCGTTGGCCGGGCTGGTGAGGACGAATTCCGCCCCCATCTCCTTGGCCATGTCCAGGCACAGCTTCAGATAGTCCACCGCGTCCCGCCGCTGGGCCTCGGAGCCGATCATGTAGTTATAGGGGTAGGCGTTGTGCTCCGGGGTGTAGCCCACCACCGGCATCTCGTATCGGTCGATGAGGCGGCGCACCTCCTTGATATCCCCCGCCTTCAGATCGGGGGCGTAGGCGTGGGGACGGCCGCCCCACAGCTCGATGTAGTCATAGCCGTATTCCTTGGCGTCCTGGAAGCAGTGCTCCAGGGGGTTGCGCTGGTAGCCCGACGTGAACATGCCGATCTTCATGACCATTCCTCCATTTTTATCAGAACCTGTATTCAGTTGTCCTTGACCCAGGGCTCAAAGACCTGGACCACCGCCGCCGCCGTCTCCGCCCCCAGGGCCAGGCAGTCGGCCACGCTCCGCCCCCGCAGCAGGCCGCACAGGAACCCGGCGATGAAGCTGTCCCCCGCGCCCACGGTGTTCACCACCCGGGGGGCGGGGCAGATGCCCCACTGGGTGAACGCCTTCCCGTCCCAGGCCAGGCTGCCCTTGTCCCCGAAGGTGGCCACGGCGATCTTCATGCCCCGGTCCACCTTGTCCCTCAGATAGTCCTCGATGAAGGCGTCCCGGCTCTCGTGGTAGGAGAAGAAGCCGTAGTCCACAAAGGGCAGGGTCCGCTCCACCAGGGGGTGGTCCAGCCGGTCGGCGTAGTCGAAGCTGACGGGCACGTCCCGGAGGGCTTTGACGGCGGGCAGGGCCTCCTCCGCCATCCCCCACAGGGCGGAGTGGACCAGATCGTGAGCGGCGGCGAAGCGGATGTCCTCCTCATCGAACTCGATGTCCGCCATGACCCCTTCGATATACTCCCCGTGGACCCGGTCGGTCCCGTTCATGTCCATGTAGGTGACGGCGGTGGGGCCGTCCCCAACCTTGAGCCGGGTCAGGTCCAGCCCCTCCGCCCGGAGGCTCTCCACCATCCACGCCCCCATCTCGTCACTTCCGGTGGTGCTGATGATGGAGGTGGGGACGCCCAGCTTTTGCAGGTTGACGCCGGTGTCCACCACGTTGCCGGTGGGATAGCGCCGGAACACCTCTTTTCCATCTATCTTCCGGTATACATCGATACAGTTATCTCCGATCATGGCCGCGCGCATATGATCCGCTCCTCTCTCCGGCGGGCGGGACCGCCAGCCGGTCCGTTTTTTCAAATGCTGCATAAAGTATACAAAGCGCAAGTGGTTGCCGTCAATTCGCAAGCTAAATGAAAAAAAGATACCGATTTTGTCATGCCAGCCAGAATTGGTCCGGACCGTCCGCCCCCTTTTATACCAATTGTCCAAACCCCCGCCCACCCGCCGGAGCCGCTTTTACGCTCCGGTATAATTATCCGCCCCCCTTGTATGGTCCGCTCCGTCACTTTTCCCCGGTTTTCCAGACCAGTCGCCCCTTTGGGCCCGCCGGCGCCCCGAGATCGGTCGGGGATCCCCCTCCCAAACAGACCGCTTTTTCCCTTCCCCACAAAATATCCGCCCCGTTCTTATACCGAACGTCAAAAATGATCCCGGCACCTTGCCAAGAGGCCCGCGCCATGCTATAGTGTGGTTGATTTTCCGGCTCCGATGTGCAGCGGGACCGGAAAGCCGTCATCTGCCGTCCCTGCCGCTCCGGCGGAAAACAGGGTCCGTGCCGAAAAGACCGGCACGGACCCTGGGGCGGACACAGCGATGTGCCCGTCAATCTGTCGAGGAGTGATCCAAATGGCTGATTTTGCTGAGATCGTATTGCAGTCCGACTGTATCTTCACCGCCGCCTCCCCCCAGCCCTTCGCCGGGCATGTGGCCGTGGCGGAAGGGCGCCTGCTGGCCGTGGGAGAGGGCCCCTGTCCCGACGCCCTCATCGGCGGCGGCACCCAGGTCCTGGAGCTGGGCAGGCGCACGGTGTGCCCCGGCTTCTCCGACGTGCACTGCTTCTTCACCGGCTACGCCGTGGGCCTCGCGGGGGCGGACCTATCCACCGCCGTAAGCTGTGAGGAGGCGGTGGGCCTGGCCAAAGCCCATGCTTCCCTCATCCCGGCGGACAGACCGGTGCTGGGTCATGGCTGGGACAGCGCCAAGCTCTCCCCCCAGGGGACCCAGGCCCTGGATGACGCCTTTGGGGACCGGCCCGCGGTGCTCTTTGCCCAGGGCTGTGAGACCTGCTGGATGAACCGGGCGGCCATGGACCGCTACCAGTTCACCCCCGAGACCTGCTGGCCCGAGTCCTATTGGCGCCTGCTGCCCGACGTGCTGGACGACCGGGCTTTCATCGTGCCGGAATTCAAGCGCTACATGAAGATGATGAACAGCCGGGGCGTCACCTCCGTGAAGGAGATGGGCTTCGACCGGTTCTGCCGCTTCCCCGACCTGCTGGAGGAGCTGGAGCGGGCGGGAGAGCTCACCCTCCGGGTGAACTTCATGAGCCAGAGCGTGGGCCATCCCATGGATCTGGAATTCGGAAAAGAGATGCGGGACCGTTTCCAGGGGGACTTCGTCCGCTTCTCCGGCTACAACCAGATGACCGACGGCTCCATCAGCCAGCTCTGCGGCGAGCTGAAGGAGCCCTATCGCTACGCGGACACCACCTGCGCCCAGCCCATCGACTGGGAACAGCTGGCCGCCGACGCCCGGGCCGCCGACGCCGAGGGCTTCCGCTTTTCCCTCCACGCCCAGGGGGACGGGGCCGTCGCCAAGGTGCTGGATATCTACGAGACCTGCCGCCGGAACGGCGATGGGCGGCTGGTCAACCGCCACGCCATCACAGACCTGGAGTTCACCGACCCCGCCGACCTGGAGCGCATGGGCCGTCTGGGGGCGGTGGCGGAGGTCTATCCCCAGATCCAGTCCATCGCCGACCGGGCGGGCAAGCTGGCCATGATCGAGGAGAAGATCGGCCTGGACCGGGGCAGATACTACTGGAACCGCCGGAAGATGGCGGACAGCGGCGTGCCCCTCAGCTGCGGCACCGACCTGCCCCTGCTCATCGACGACATCCCCCAGTCCGTCTACCACGCCGTGGGCGGGTATTTCCCCGAGGGCGGCCAGCCCTTCAACCCCCAGAACACCCTCACCGTGGCCGAGCTACTCACCGCCTGGACCCTGGGCGGGGCCTACGACCTGCTCCGGGAGGAGGAGCTGGGCACCCTGGAGGCGGGAAAAAAGGCGGACATCGCCGTGTTGTCCGGCGACATCTTTGCCACCCCAGTGGAGCGGGCCCGGGAGCTGACGGTGGATCTGACCCTGGTGGACGGCAGGATCGTCCACAGCGCGCTGTGAAAGGGGTGCCGCCATGTCTCGTATCACCATGCAGGACGTGTCCGTCATGAGCGTACAATACGTCCAGCACACCTTCGACTACTACCTGGACTCCATGGCAAAGGCCGGGCTGACCAAAGTGGATCTGTGGGGCGGCGTGCCCCACTATTGCCGGCTGGACCACACCGGCACCGCCCAGGCCGTCCTGCTGCGCCGGAAGATCCAGGACCGGGGGATGCAGGTGGTCATCTACACCCCGGAGACCCTGTCCTATCCCTTCAGCTATTCCCACCCCGACCCGGCCGTCCGGGGGCGCACCATCGACTACATGAGGCAGGCCATGGAGGACGCCCTGGCGCTGGGCACGGACCGGGTGTTTCTCAACACCGGCTGCCACCCCCGGGACCTGGACCGGGAGGAGGGGTGGAAGCGGACCGCGGACAGCTTCCACACCCTGGCCGGGCTGGCCGAGGGCCTGGGCGTCCGGCTGGTGCTGGAGCAGCTCCAGCCCTATGAGAGCAATCTGGTCCTCTCCCTGGCCGACCTCAAGCGGATGCTGGCCGAGGTGGGGTCGCCCGCCCTGACCTGCTGTGTGGACGTGGTGGCCATGGAGGTGGCGGGAGACACCCTGGAGGACTTCTGCCGGGAGCTGGGAGACAAGCTCCAGTGGATCCACTACTCGGACAGCCACCATCTGGTGCTGGGCGAAGGGGACTACGGCCGGGAGAAGCTGGAGGGCTGGGTCCGCACCCTGGAGCGGTACGGCTACCAAAACTGCCTGGATCTGGAGATCAACGACTCCATCTACTGGGAGGACCCCCACGGCTCCCTCCAGCGCTCCGCCGACTATCTGCGCGCCTTCCTGCCGGAGCGCTGAATCATTTATCTTGTATAGAGAGGACGATCCCCTTGGCTTCCATCCTGCGTCCCCTGCGTGACACCGCTTTGCTGCGCCAGATCGGCCGGCTGGCCTGGCCCACCGTCACCGAGATGGCCCTTCAGACCCTGGTGCAGTATGTGGACACCGCCCAGGTGGGCCGCATCGGGGTGGCGGCGTCGGCGGCGGTGGGGCTGACCTCCACCACCACCTGGCTGGTCAACGCCCCCATCGGCGCCATGGCCATGGGGGTGCTGGCCTGCATCTCCCAGGCCCTGGGGGCGCGGGACGAGGAGCGGGCCCGGCGGACGGCGGACCAGTCCCTGTTCATCGTGCTGGTGCTGGGGCTGGGCATGACGGCGGCCACCCTGGCCGCCGCTCCCTTCCTGCCCGGCTGGCTGGGGGCGGAGGCAGACATCCGCCGGGACGCCTCCCTCTACTTCGCCATCATCTGCGCCCCCATGCTCTTCCGCACCGCCAGCTATCTGTTCGCCTCGGTGCTGCGGGCCACCGGCAACTCCCAGACGCCCATGCAGATCAACCTGCTGATGAACGCCATCAACGTGACGCTCAACTTCCTGCTCATCAACCCCAGCCAGGTCTGGGAGCTGGGCCCGGTGTCCCTGCCCATGTGGGGGGCCGGGTGGGGCGTGGTGGGAGCCGCCGTCGCCACGGCGGTCTCCTATCTCGTGGGAGGCACGCTGATGTTCCTGGCCGTCCGGGCCTGTCCCCTGCTCCGGCCCCGGGGGCCCCGCCCCATCCCCCACTGGGACACCCTGCGCCGCTGTCTGCGCATCAGCCTGCCCATCGCCGCGGACCGGGTGACGGTGATGCTTGGGCAGGTGGTCTTTACCGCCCTAGTGGCCCGGCTGGGGACGGCGGCCGTCTCCGCCCACACGATCGCCCTCACCGCCGAGCAGGCGTTCTATGTCCCCGGTTACGGGATGCAGGCCGCCGCGGCCACTCTGGCGGGCTACGCCGTGGGCGGGCGGGACGAGGAGCGGCTGCGGGAGAGCTCCTCCGCCATCATCGCCGTGGCGGTGCTCCTGATGAGCGTTCTGAGCCTGTTTTTGTTCCTCTTTCCCGCTTTTTTCATGGGGATCTTCATCGACACGCCCGAGGTGGTCCAGCTGGGGGCCAACGTGCTGCGGCTCATCTCCCTGTCCGAGCCCTTCTTCGCCGTCGTCATCATCCTGGAGGGGGTGTTCAACGGGGCCGGCGACACACGGACCCCTTTTTTGATCTCCCTGTTCTGCATGTGGGGCGTGCGCATCTTGGCCACGTGGATCTGTGTGCGCTGGCTGGGCCTGGGCCTCACGGCGGTATGGCTGTGCATGATCGCAGACAACATGGCCCGCTTTTTTCTGGTCTTGACCCGTTATCACGGCCATAAGTGGCTGTCAAAGCTTCTCTGAAACGCGCCTCATAACAGCGAGGACCGCCCCAGACCGGGGCGGTCCTCGCTGTTTCATCTGTCGGACACAGTCATTTCGATCGATCAAGACCTTCTGGCGCTCTCCCGCTCCAGCCCGGCGCCCACGGGGAACAGCGCCTTCATCTCGCTTTGCAGCACCTGCGCCGCCGGGGAAAACACCGCGTATTTTTTCCAGGCCGGGAGCAGCGGAAGGTCCTCATCATGCGGCAGGCTGAGCAATCTTGTCCCGTGCGCTCACTTGTTCAGCTTTCCTTGGACCTTGGCCAAAAACTTGTCCGGCTGGATGATGAAGCGCTGGTGGGTCCCCCCGCCGATCCTTCCTGCCTCGTCGTAGGCCGCCACGTCGAAGGTGAGCTTCCGGCCCTCCACCGCCGTGACCTCCGCCTCCGCCCACACCTTCATGCCGATGGGGCTGGCCGCGTCGTGGGAGATGTCCAGATGGGTGCCCACCGTGCCCTGGTCCTCCGCCAGCGCTCCCTGTACCGCCTGGACGGCGGCATTCTCCATCAGCGCCACCATCCAGGGGGTGGCAAACACGGGGGCCAGCCCGGAGCCCGCCGCCCGGGCGGTGTTGTCCGGGGTGACCACGGTCTCCGCCCGGCCCTTCATTCCGATCTCAACAGACATGGTAGATCCCTCCATTCCTTTGATGGAAACAAGTATATACGTTTCCCGCCTGCTTTGCAATCCTTAAGAAGCTGCCATCCATCCAGGGGACAGGGCCCAAAGGCGTTTGCCCTCTCCGCCCCTTTAATAAGGACACGCCGCCTTCGCATACAGTTTGAGTGGAGGTGGTGTCCATGTGGACGGCATGGCTGTTATTGACACTGAACGGGCTGTTCTTCACCCTTCGCCTGGCCGGGAATACGGGGTCCTTTCCCCGGGCCCTGACCCGGGACGAGGAGCAGGACTGCCTAGAGCGGATGGCGAAGGGCGACGCCGACGCCAGGGATATGCTCATCGAACACAATCTGCGGCTGGTGGCGCATATCGTCAAAAAATACTACACCCCCAACGGCGATCAGGACGATCTGATCTCCATCGGGACCATCGGCCTGATCAAAGGGGTGTCCACATTCAAAGCGGACAAAAATGTGCGGCTGGCCACTTACGCCAGCCGGTGCATAGAAAACGAGATCCTGATGTATTTCCGCTCCCAGCGCAGGCTCCAGGGCGAGCTGTCCCTTTCCGACTCCCTGGACGGCGAGGGGGAAAACGGCTCTTTGTCCCTCATCGACGTGGTGCGGGTGGACGACAACATGCTGGAGGAGCTGGACCTGCGGGACGCCTGCGCCAAGGTCCGCCGGTGCGTGGACGCCTGCCTCACCGGGCGGGAGGCCCACATCATCCGCCTGCGCTACGGTTTGGGGGGGCGGGCCCCCCTCACCCAGCGGGAGATCGCCTCGCTGTGCGGGATCAGCAGGAGCTATGTGTCCCGCATCGAAAAAAAAGCCCTGGAGAAGCTGCGGCTGGAGTACGAAAAGGGTTGAAAAGGGCCGGGCGAGCCACCTCGCCCGGCCTTTTCGCGCTTTGCCCCTCCGCGTCACCTTTTCCACCGCTTGAGCATGGGGAAGAACTGGTGCATCTGGGCCTTGGCCTGGTCCTGGGTCATGCCCGGGTTGGCCTGGGCCATCATGGGGGCGCAGAAGTCGATCATCTCCTCCATGGTCATCTCCCCGGCAAACCTCCCGTCCTTATAGCAGTAGGAGCAGTAGTCGGCGCTGGGGGAGCCGTCCGCCTCGGTGCCGTGGGCGGCGCCGGGACCCAGGGGCATCCCGCAGGACTGGCAGAACTTCATGTCTTTGTATTGTTCCATCGTCGGAACCTCCTTTGGTTTGGATGGTCCCATCATACCACCCAAACCCTGACAAGGCATGTCATGTTCCAATGCGTGGGCCCAATAAATTTTCCAGCCCAGGGCGGCCAGGCGCCGGCGCAGGGCGTCGGGCGAGAGCACCTCCACCCCCGCGCCGAAGCTGAGCAGATAGCCGTACAGCCACTGGTCCTCGGGGAACACGGCCTCCACCAGCAGTGAGCCGTCCTTCTGCCGCTCCACACAGCCCTGGTCGAACTCGTCGTACACCCGGTAGGCCATATAGGGGGCGAAGCGCAGCTTCACCTCCACCCGGAACAGGGGCGGG
Organism: uncultured Oscillospiraceae bacterium; assembly: GCA_910588495.1. Classification (GTDB taxonomy): domain Bacteria; phylum Bacillota; class Clostridia; order Oscillospirales; family Oscillospiraceae; genus Enterenecus. The sequence continues at coordinate 21,675 of CAJUPU010000038.1, forward strand.
ATGTCGCCGGAATACCCGATCTCCGGCGGGTCCAGGCGGCGGTGGAACACCTCTCCGGTGGGGGCCGGGGACAAGATCCGGGACAGCCGGAAGGTGCGGTAGTCCTCCCGCTCCAGGTCCAGCGCCTGGAGATACCACCCCTGCCCCTTGAACACCAGCCGGGCGGGGAGCACCCGCCGGGGCCGGGTCGAGCCGTAGGAGCTGGCGTAGTCGAAGGCCAGCTCCTGCCGCTCCAGCACCGCCCGCTTGAGCAGGCGGAACTTTTCGCTCTCCCCCTCCCCCGCCCCCCAGCGGGACAGGTCCACCTGGAGCCAGTCCTCCCCGCTCCGGCCGAACAGGGCGGACAGCTTGGTCAGCACCTGTCCCCCCTCCTGGCCGGGGAGGCTCCGCAGGGCCAGCAGCAGCTGGCGCTGCTCCTCCTCAGAGAAGGCGGCCCGGTCCAGCACATAGCCGGGCAGCAGCGCTACCCCGCCCCCCGCCCCCTGGGCGGTGTAGACGGGCACCCCGGCGGCAGACAGGGCGTCCACGTCCCGCAGCACCGTGCGCTGGGACACCTCCAGCTTTTCCGCCAGCTCCCCGGCGGTCATGCGGCCCTTTTCCAGCAGCAGATAGATCATCTGGAATTGTCGGTCCACGGACATGGCGAGCCCCCTCCTCCACTGCCCAGATCTTTCTCTGTTTATGATACCACACTTTCCCCGCACAATCAATTTTCAGTGGAAACTCACAACAAAAAAATCCTCAAAACCCTGTCCTTTTCCCCGCCGGTGTGGTATGATACTCGTTGAAATCTTGAGAAGGAGCGGCCATCCATGATCACAGTCACCGACCTGAGCCTCAACTACAGCGGCACCCCGCTGTTCTCCCACGTGGACCTGCAATTCGACCGGGGCAACTGCTACGGCATCATCGGCGCCAACGGCGCGGGCAAGTCCACCTTTTTGAAGATCCTCTCCGGGGAGCTGGACTCCACCTCCGGCGAGGTGAGCATCCTCCCCAACATCCGCATGTCCGTCCTCAAGCAGGACCAGAACGCCTATGACGCCTACAACGTGACGGACACGGTGATCATGGGCAACCAGCGCCTCTACGACGTGGGCAAGGAGAAGGACGCCCTCTATGCCAAGGAGGAGATGACCGACGAGGACGGCCTGCTGGCCTGCCAGCTGGAAGAGGAGTACGCCGAGCTGGGGGGCTGGGAGGCGGAGAGCAACGCCAGCCGGATCCTCCAGGGCCTGGGGGTGGGCACCGAATATCACGAGAGCCCCATGGCCACCCTGGATCCCCGGCTGAAGGTGAAGGTGCTGCTGGCCCAGGCCCTATTCGGCGATCCCGACCTGCTGATGATGGACGAGCCCACCAACAACCTGGACATCGACGCGGTGAACTGGCTGGAGGACTTTCTGCTGGACTTTGAGGGCACCGTGATCGTGGTGTCCCACGACCGGCACTTCCTCAACACCGTGTGCACCCACATCGTGGACATCGACTACAACAAGATCCGCATGTACGTGGGCAACTACGACTTCTGGTACGAGTCCTCCCAGCTGGTGCAGCAGCTGGTGAAGAACCAGAACAAGCGCAACGAGGAAAAAATCAAGGAGCTCCAGGACTTCATCTCCCGGTTCTCCGCCAACAAGTCCAAGTCCAAGCAGGCCACGGCCAGGCGCAAGCTGCTGGACAAGCTGACGGTGCAGGAGATGCCCGCCTCCTCCCGGCGCTATCCCTTCGTGGGCTTCACCCCCGACCGGGAGGTGGGCAAGGACATCCTCTTCGTCACCGACGTGTCCAAGACTATCGACGGAGTGAAGGTGCTGGACAAGGTGTCCTTCATCGTGGGCCACGACGAAAAGATCGCCTTCGTGGGGGACAACGAGAACGCCCACACCGCCCTGTTCAAGATCCTGTCCGGCGAGCTGGAGCCCGACGAGGGCACGGTGAAGTGGGGCCAGACCGCCTCCTTCTCCTACTTCCCCAAGGACAACACCCCCTACTTTGAGGACTGCGAGGACGATCTGGTCCAATGGCTGCGCCAGTTCTCCAAGGACCCCCAGGAGCAGTACCTCCGGGGCTTTTTGGGCCGGATGCTGTTCTCCGGCGACGAGGTCCACAAGCCCGTCAAGGTGCTGTCCGGCGGGGAAAAGGTGCGGTGTATGCTCTCCCGAATGATGCTGTCCGGGGCCAACGTGCTGCTGCTGGACCAGCCCACCAACCACCTGGACCTGGAGTCCATCGCCGCGCTGAACAAGGGGCTGGAGGCGGTGAAGTGCAATGTGCTGGTGGCCTCCCACGACCACCAGCTGATCCAGACCGTGTGCAACCGGGTGTTCGACTTCACTCCGGATGGGAAGCTCATCGACAGCAAGACCACCTACGACGAGTACCTGGAGCGGCTCCATCAACCGTAAATAGAGGGGCCCCGGGCAGCGCCCGGGGCCCCCTTCGCCCTCACTGAGGGTTGAGCTCCAGATACTTTTGGTCGATGTGGCTGTCCACCTGCATGGCCAGCTCCAACGCGTCGTTGCAGCCCATCTTTTTGTTCCGGTTGTTCATGGCGGCCACCTCGATGACCACCGCCAGGTTCCGCCCGGGCCGCACCGGGATGGTGAGGGTGGGCACCCGGGTGTCCATCAGGGTGGTGAAGTGCTCGTCCGCCCCCAGCCGGTCGTACAGCTTGCCGTCCTCCCAGGTCTCCATCTCGATGACCAGGTCGATGGCGCTGTCGAATTTGACGGCGGACATGCCGAACAGCCGCCGCACGTCCACCACCCCGATGCCCCGCAGCTCGATATAGTAGCGGATCAGCTCCGGCGCGGTGCCGATCAGCCCCCCGCTGGGGTTGCGGCGGATCTCGATGGCGTCGTCGGCGATCAGGCGGTGGCCCCGCTTCACCAGCTCGATGGCCGTCTCGCTCTTGCCGATGCCCGACTCCCCCGCCAGCATGACCCCTTCGCCGTACACCTCCACCAGCACGCCGTGGCGGGTGATGATGGGGGACAGGGCGGTGCGCAGATAAGCGATCATGGTGCTCATGATGCTGGAGGTGTTCTCCTGGGTGCTGAGGATGGCCTGGTCGTGCTTTTTCGCCATCTCCATGCACTCCGGATAGGGCTTGAGCCCCCGGGCGAAGATCACCGCCGGGGTGTGGTAGGAAAACAGGGTGTCGAACACCGCCGAGCGCTTCTCCGGGGATATGCCCTCCAGATAGGAGATCTCAACCAGGCCCAGCAGCTGCATCCGCTCCCGGTCGAAGTAGTCGAAAAAGCCGGTGAGCTGGAGGCCGGGCCGGTTCACATCGTCGATGGTGATCAGCTTTTCCCGGTATCCCTCCGGGCCATACAGCACGTCCAGATGAAAGTTGTCGATGATGGTGCCCAGCTTGATGCCGGTCTTGCTCGCCACGTCGATCACGCTCCTTTTATAAAGTCCGCTCTTATCTTACCACATTTCATCCCCGAAAAAAATAGCAGATCCAGCAAATTCACACTTGATTTTTTTCTCCCTGTATGGTAGCATAATGTAGTTATCGTTTGAGCGAATTCCAACCAGCAAGGAGGTTAGTCAATATGGCCAAATGCGAGTTTTGCGGCAAAGGCGTGAACTTCGGCATCCAGGTGTCCCACTCCCACCGCCGCTCCAACCGCCCCTGGAAGCCCAACGTCAAGCGCGTCAAGGCTGTGGTGGACGGCGCGCCCAAGCACGTCTATGTGTGCACCCGCTGCCTCCGCTCCGGCAAGGTCACCCGCGCCGTGTAAGTCGTTGAAAAGGGCTTCGCCCTTTCCAGCGAGGGGGTCGCAGCCCGATCGCGGGCACACTTGCGGGCTGAGATGTGTTTTTGGGGCGGCAAAGCTGCCCCAAAAAACGGATATCACTCGATCTCGCCGCCTGCGGGGCGGCGAGACCCTGCGAGGCTTTCAAAAAGGAGACCCTGTGCGGTACGCACAGGGTCTCCTTTATTTCTCGCTCTCTTCTTCAGGAGCAGGTGCTTCCTTCTCCGGCTCGGAGGCGCTCTTCTCCGCCCTCTTTTGGGACTGGCTCCCCTTATGGAACTCGAACTTGCGCTCATTGCCCTGGACCAGGCGCACCATATTGCTCCGGTGCCCCCACAGCAGCAGCCCGCCCATAACGGCGGCCAGCAGCAGGATCAGCGGATCCTGATACACGATCCAGGACACCACGATGAAGGACGCGCCCCCCCAGCAGGACCCCAGGGACACATACCGGGTGGCGCCCACCAGCACGATGAAGCCTCCCCACACCGTCACCGGGATGATCCAGCTGGGGAGCACGCCTCCGCCGCCGATGCCGATCATGACGGCCACGGCGCTGCCGGACAGCACCCCCTTGCCCCCCCGGAAGCCGAAGGTGCAGGGGAACATGTGGCCGATCATGCAGAAAGCCCCCGCCCAATACTTGGCCAGCACCACCAGCTCCGGCGAGATCTGCCCGGCGATGAACACGGCGAAGAGCACCGCCAGAATCGCTTTTATGGCATCGCTGAGGATCACCGCCGCCGTCAGCGGCCCGCCGAAGGTCCGGTAGAAGTTGGTCAGCCCGGCGTTGCCGCTGCCGTGGTCCCGGATATCGTCCCGCAGGATGTAGCGGGACACCACCACGGCGCCGTTGAAGCACCCCAGGAAATAGGCCACCACGGCCACGCCCACGGCCGCCACCGCCAGCCAGCTGGGGCTGACGCTTGCCGCTTCCAGCATACGAGAAGTCATGGTCAGTCCTCCTTGTCTCCTTTTTGTCGGATGGTGATGCGCACCGGGGTCCCGGTCAGGCCGAAGGTGGCTCGGATCTGATTCTCCAGGTAGCGCTGGTAGGAAAAGTGGAACAGCTTGGCGTCGTTGCAGAAGATGACGAAGTGGGGGGGCTTCACCCCGATCTGGGTCATATAGTAGATCTTCAGCCGCTTCCCCTTGTCGGTGGGAGGCTGGACCCGGGCCTGGGCGTCGGCCAGCACCTGGTTGAGCATTCCGGTGGGGATGCGCATGGCGGCCTGGTTCACCACGTTGTCGATCACGCCGAACAGCTTATCCACCCGCTGGCCGGTGAGGGCGGAGAGGAACAGCACCGGGGCGTAGGTCATATAGGACAGGTCCCGCCGGACCTCCTCCTCCATGCGCTGCATGGTCTTGCCGTCCTTCTCGATGGCGTCCCACTTGTTCACCACGATGATGCAGGCTTTGCCCGCCTCGTGGGCCAGGCCGGCCACCTTGGTGTCCTGCTCGGTGACCCCCTCCTGGGCGTCGATCATGATCGCGCACACGTCGCTGCGCTCGATGGCCATGGTGGCCCGGAGGACGGAGAACTTCTCCACCCGGTCGTCCACCTTGGACTTTTTCCGCATTCCGGCGGTGTCGATGATCAGGTACTTCTGCCCGCCCTTTTCCAGGTAGCTGTCGACCGCGTCCCGGGTGGTGCCCGCCACGTCGGACACGATCACCCGCTCCTGGCCCAAGATCCGGTTCACCAGGGAGGATTTGCCCACGTTGGGCTTTCCGATGATGGCCACCTTCACCACATCGTCCTCCTCTTCCTCCTGGTCCACCGGGGGGAAGAATTCAAAGCAGGCGTCCAGCAGGTCGCCGGTGCCGTGGCCGTGGACGGCGGACACGGGCATGGGGTCCCCCAGCCCCAGGTTGTAGAACTCGTACATGTCTGGGTCGGTGTGGCCGGTGGAGTCCATCTTGTTCACCGCCAGCACCACCGGCTTCCGGGAGCGCTGGAGCATCCCGGCCACATCCTGGTCGGCGGCGGTCATGCCAGTGCGGATGTCGCACACGAATACGATCACGGTGGCGGCGGCGATGGCGATCTCCGCCTGCTCCCGCATGAAGGACAGGATCTGATCGTCGGTGCCCGGCTCGATGCCGCCGGTGTCCACCAGGTCGAAGGTGCGGCCCCGCCACTCCGCCTGGGCGTACAGCCGGTCCCGGGTGACGCCGGGGGTGTCCTCCACGATGGACAGCCGCT
>CAJUPU010000039.1 GCA_910588495.1 uncultured Oscillospiraceae bacterium
CGCAGCACAAATTCCCGGCTCATGGTGTTCACAAGGCTCACCTCAAAGCTGGACAAGCCGATAGCAGAGGGCACCAGATCGACGCCCTCGATGTCCTTCAAGATTCCCTTGTCCAGCGGCAAGAGATCGCCGTTGTCCACGATGATTTGCATCAGGTCGGCAATGGTGGTGTCCAGCGCGTCCGGGTCCTTTACCCCCAGACTCACGGTAAGGCTGCTTTGCGGGTCCGTGTCCACCAGGAGCACACGCTTGCCCTGTTGGGCCAGACCGTTGTGGTGGTCTTGCCGACGCCCCCCTTCTGGCTGGTGACGGCGATCACTTTGCATTTGTCCATGGGTCTTGCCTCCTTTCTCAAAAAATGATAATCGCCGCCCCCGAAAATGCCGGGAACGGCTATGTTGATGGGTCAGTGGCCCACTCCGGGCAGTTACCTGTTCTCGTTCATGAGAAGCTCCATCACGCCGTCCATGCCCTCGTCAAAGATGAAGTCCTCGCTCTCCCCCAGAAACTCCTCCATGAACATCTGGGAGAGGGGGACGTACCGCTGGCAGTCGGTGAAGTCCTCGGACGGCGCGATCTCCGTCAGGGCGTAGACGCCCTCCAGCACCTTCATGGCCCCGGTGTAGTCGCCGTGGCTCACCAGGAGCCGCAGGGCCTTTTCTGTGGCCTGCACCATGTCCAGCTCCCCCACCTCCAGAAAGGCGCTCCACAGGGTCGCCACGCTGTCGCGGGCGGTGACGCGGATCTTATCGCACAGTTTGACGGCGCAGCCCACCACATCGCGCCCACTACCTTTTTCCACTTTCATAAATCGATCCCTCCTTGATGATCTCATAGCCGACAATGGATATTTCTGACGGCTATGTAGGCTTTGTGCAGACCCCAAAACACTCAAACTCAGGACCATCCGAATTTTTCATTAGCAAGATTCGAAGCCGCTGTTTTGCCCAATTAGCAAACGGGCCTGATTTTTGGCTGAAAATCAAAAGATCTTGCTAAGCGATTAGCAAGATCTCAGGGGGCGGACAGTATGCAGTTCGATTTGAGTGGGACTGCAACAACGATTAGCAAGAGGGCGAAAAAGCGCCTTATGGTTTGAGGTTCGATTTGTTTCAGGTATGCCACAAAATTGGAAGATCACCGCTGTCGTTCCCATATGTACAATGAAAAAGGATAAGAGTGTACTTTCGTCCTTTTTGCAACCTGAAGATGAGCACTCCCATCGTTCTCTAAAATGAGATCTCCTTCAAGCGCCGCTCAATATCCGATGCACCGTATAGCACGGCAACCACTATCACGCAATTGCCACACAGTATATAGAATACAGAATAGTTATCTACCAGCATACGGCGCAACCCAGCCGAGTGTTCCGGCTCAAAGTCCACTACTCGATACCGTTCTGGAAATATATCCAGGGTTAGGATCTCACTCGCAATTCGGTCATACTGGCGAATGGCTGTCTCAGGTGAACGCAGCCGCTCCGAGATATAGCGGTATATTTCCTCCATGTCGGACAAGGCTCTGTCCGTGATCTGAACCGTATAGCGCTCCATATCACAGTGTTCCCCGGAACGTTTCAAAGGCTTGCAAAGCGTCTTGTACCCGACCCGCCTCTACATCTTTCAGACCGCTTTGAAGTTTTGCGTGTATTTCATCTGCTGTCATCAGGTCTGCGTTGGTTGATGCAGGCGCTTTTGGCAGCGTCACAGGAAAAGGTATCCCGCCTACCAATGTGATTTGATTCAAAAACATATCGACCGCAGTAGACATGGGAATACCCAGTTGCCGTAGAATTTCCTCCGCTTGTTCTTTCAATGTTGGGTTTACCCGCAGATTGAGTGTTGCTGATTTCTCCATGACAGTTCATCCCCTTTTCTCATATTGTAACGCAAACGCCGTTACAATGCAAGAAGCATATAGAGAATTTGAAACCCATGTATATTTTTTGTTTGGAGATGTCATCAAGTCTCCATCGAACTATTTGCTAGTATAATTTAAGCCCCATCACAATAACTTCATCTTCTCTCTTAAAACCATACCTCTCATAAAATTTTGAAAGTATACCGTTCCCTATTGTGATGAGATGCACTCCCAGTTTCGGACATCCTGGCTCATTCAATGCCTCGGCAGATTTCCCGTTGAAATCCAGAAAACATCGCACTGCCCTTCCATACACATCCTGCGTATGCTCCGAGTATGCCCGGAGCCGCATATCCTGATGGATCTGCTCCAAATAATAATTCGCGTCCATCGTCTTCAGCTCCCCGTCTTTTTTGGGCGGTATTCGCACCGCTTCTCAAGTTTACAGGAAACCTCGCCGATTTGTAAAACCCCCGCGTCAGTGCTTTCGTTCAATGTCTGTTATCAGAAACAGATATCATCATTCTTTATTGTCCCATTGAACGGTACTATATCTTAGCACTCTGTGTTTCGTGCTTACAACCTCCCAAATTCATATGGAAGCTGCGGTCTAGAGTGCACTTCCTCAGTTTACTGTCCCTATTCTACCACCGAAACCAGAAAATTGTCCACTGTGTAAAGCAGCGATTTTGACGGCGCGGGGATGGGCCGCCATCCCCGCGCCGTCAGGCGTCCCTCTCAGAGCAAGTTTCCCTGTCCGGATCATTGTCGATTCATGGCGCAGCGCAGTCCTCCCAGGACAGATTCAGCGCCGCGATCAGATCTTCCTCGTGGCGGTATCGCTTGCCGGTGCTCACCCCGGGGCAATTTGCGCGGTAGTCGATCTCCACCGTATAGGGTCCGTGGAGCGGGGGCACGCTGAAGGCCCCAGGGTCCGCCGCAAAAGCGCGCGCGGCGAGACAGGCGGCCTCATAGATTTTCCGCTCTGCCGCCGCAGGATGGAGGTGGATGGCGGAGAGGTTGCGCGCCTCATACTCCTGCGGGGTGCACTCGCCCCCAGAACCTGGGTCCAGCCCTTTTTTGACCCACGCCGTATAGATGTGGGGGCAGAGCTCACTGGCCTCCCGGCATAGGGCAAGGTCACCGCAGGCCAGCAGGGGCTTGACACCCAGGGCCGCGCTGATATAGGCGCTCATGCCGAATTCACCCACAGAGCGCCCGTTGACGCGCAGGTCCAGCACGTCAAGGGAACTGGTGTGCGCCATATGGGCAAAGGGAGTGCCCGACTTGGCGTGCTGGCCCACCCAGGCGATGGCGTCATACTCGCCGCTGATGCCGATGGGATAGGGGCCGGGAAAGCCTCGCTGGTAGAACACGCTCTCATCCAGCCGCATGAGGTCCAGTCCGCCGAATCCGTGCCCGTCAAGCACCAGGATCTCACCCGCCCCATTTTCGCGGAATCCCCGGATCGCGGCATTGACCTCCCGGGTCAAAATGGCCTTTCCCTGTTCATAATACCGGCCCTGGGGATACACCCAGTCGGTAAAGTTCAATACGCCGGCACAGCCCTCCATATCCGTCATGATGATCAGCTTCATAATGCCGTCCCTCCTTTGGCGTCTTCGCTCGATCTGCTGCTCCCAGGAAGCGTTAGCTCCCTGTACTTCAATGGTACAACAAACGTTTACTGATTTCAATGTTTGAATTTTCGTTGTTTTCCACAGTAATGAAAATAGTAATATATAGGATTCGTATATTTTGAAATAATGGCTTGATTTTTGTGGAAATTAAAGTTATAATCAAGAAAACAAGAAAGTAAACGTATTCTATACGTTTCTGTGAGGTGCCCATATGCCGACCGGAAAAAAACAGACGACGATTGTTGAAATCGCTCGGATCGCCAATACCTCCACCGCCACCGTCTCCCGCGTGCTGAGCGGCGCGGACTACCCGGTGAGCGAGGCCTTGCGGGAGGCCGTGAAAAAGGCCGCGCGGGAGATGAACTACGTCCCCAACGCCATCGGGCAGTCTTTGAAGATTGGGAAGAGCCAGGATATCGGCGTGATCATCCCCAACTTCACCAACCCGTTTTACATGCAAATGATCTCTGGCATCGAGTCCGTGTGCCGGAAGGAGGGCTATAACCCCATTTTCTGCAGCTCCAACAACGACAGCGCCCGGGAGATCGGGAGCATCGAGCTGCTCCGCAGGAAATGCGTGGAGGGACTCATCCTGTCCTCCATCCACAAGAGCGCCAAGGAGCTCCAGGCGGCCCTGCGCCTGCACAAACATGTGGTGCTGTTTGACCAGGAGGCCACGCTGGATACCTGCGATTACGTTTCCTTTGACTTTGAAAGCGGCGGCTTCCTGGCTGTAGACTATCTGCTGAAGCACGGTCACCGCCGTATCGCCTTCCTTACGGCGCCCCTGGAGAACCGGGCCAGCCGGTCTGCCCTTTACCGGGGGTGCCAGCGGGCCGTCCATCAGTGGCCCGGCCAAGCCTACTGTGAACTGATCTCCACCGACGTGCAGGTGGAGGACTACAAGACCTGGGAGTATGAAAACGGCCGACTGCTAGCCCGAGAGTTTCTGCGGCTCTCTCCCCTCCCCACGGCGGCCTTCGTCTACAACGACGTCACTGCCATCGGCGTGATGAGCCAGCTGGCTGCGGACGGCGTGAGGATTCCAGAGGACGTATCCGTGATGGGTTTCGACAACATCATCACCACAGAATACACCACGCCGCCCCTGACAACGGTATCCCAGCCCGCTTTCGATACGGGCGCCATGGCCACCCGGATCATCCTGGACAAGATCATGGGCACAAACATGGCAAACTGCCGGATCAACCTGCACCCACAGTTGATAGAACGAAAGTCCGTTAAAAATTTGAATGATGATATGGAGGGGGACTGCTGATGCCTGTAACACAAACCTGGATCGACCAGCTGGACGTGCGCGTCTATCCGGACCGTGATGAAATGGGACGCAGCGCGGCCCAGGAAGCGGCGCAAGCCATCCGTGGGCTTCTGGCGGAGCGCGAGGAGGTCAACCTGATCTTTGCCGCGGCGCCTTCCCAGTCGGAATTCCTCCGCGCCCTCTGCGCGGAAGGGGACATCGACTGGGGCAGGGTAAACGCTTTCCACATGGACGAGTATGTGGGCCTGGCGGTGGGCCAGGAGGGGTCGTTCACCAACTTCCTCAACAAGAGGGTGTTTGAGCGGCTTCCCTTCAAAGCCGTCTTTCGCCTGAACGGCGCGGCGGAAGACGCGGATAGGGAGTGCGGGCGGTACGCCCAGCTGCTCCGGGACCACCCGGTGGACCTCATCTTCATGGGGGTGGGGGAGAACGGGCATATCGCCTTCAACGACCCCTCCGTGGCGGACTTCAACGACAGTGCCGCGGTCAAAGTGGTGGAGCTGGAGCGGGCCTGCCGGATGCAGCAGGTACACGACAAATGCTTCCCCACTTTGGAGGATGTGCCGGAGCGAGCCTATACCCTGACCATCCCCGCCCTGTTGTCTGCCAATCAGATCTTCTGTATGGTGCCCGGACGGACCAAGACCGCCGCAGTGGGGCGGATGCTGTCGGGCCAGATCGGGGAGGACTGCCCGGCCAGCATTCTGCGCCGGCACGCCAGCGCCATCCTCTATCTGGACCTGGACAGTGCGCGGGACTTCCTGCCACGGGGGAGGCCTTGAACGATTTGTTTCCAGGAAGTTGGGTACAATAGTTTCACCATAGGACAGTAAACGATTACTATATACAAGAATAGGAGGCTAATATGAAAAAGATGAAATTGACCGCTCTGCTCCTTGCCCTGTGTATGCTATTGTCCGGTTGCGGCGGAACGCCCGCCGGGGACGCCAGCAGTGTCCCCAGCAAGTCCGGCGGCGCCAGCACTCCCCCCAGCGCGGAGGGCACAGAAAAACTGTCCGGTTCCATTGAGATTGGGGTCATGCTGGCGGAGGGGACCTCCGGTTACGACTTCATCACCGGCGTGGGCGACCAGCTGATCATGGAAAACCCGGATTTGCAGATCACCTATACCTTCGTCAACACGAAGGCCCGCCCCTTCATCGAGCAGCGCTGGAGGGCCGGCAATCCCCCCGACACCGATTACTATGATTTCAACGCCCAGGTGCCGTCCACCTATGAGTTCGCCGAGCACCTGCTGGACCTGACGCCTTACCTGGATGCGGACCCCGAATGGCGGGACTCTTTCCAGGAGTCCGTCTCCGCCGTGACCACCATGGACGGCAAGACCTACGGCGTGGTCACCGACACCCATGTGCTGGGCCTATATTACAACAAGGCCTATTTTGATCAATTTGGCATCGATCCCCCTAAGACCTGGGACGACCTGCTGGCCGCCTGTGAGACGCTGAAGGCTAACGGCATCGACCCCATCGCCATCACCGGCACCTACACCCCCTATATGGGCACTTGGCTGGACTATCTCATGACCCGCGAGGTGGGCTACACCACCGCCTATAACGCCATCCGTGACGGCAACATGAGCGAGATCCCTGGCCTGCTGCGGGCCGCCGAAAAGGTGAAGACCCTGGTGGACAACGGCTACCTGCTCAAGGGCTTCGAGGGCACGGACTTCACCGCCGCCCAGATGCAGTTCTTCCAGGGCAAGGCCGGCATGATCTGCATGGGCACCTGGTTGTCCTCCGAAATGGCCGACTCCATCCCTGCTGACTTCCAACTGGGTTTCTGCGCCTTCCCCTCCGTGTCCACTGGCGAGGGTGACCAGACAGAGATCCTTAGCCACAGCAACATCATGAGCATCAATAAGGACTCCAAGAACCTGGATGCCGTGCTGGCCTTCGTCAAGCTCTTCACCAGCGCTGAGGTCCAGACCAGGCGCGCCCAGGAGACGGGGCTGATTTCTGCGGTCAAGGGCGTGCCCGCCCCCGCGGGGACCTTCGGTCTGGATGAAACGATTGCCAACGCCGGCCCCATGCGTGTGCGACACTTCAGCATGGAGTTCGAGTCTGACCGGAACACCGCCTACTATAACGAGGTGGCCAAGCTGTTCATGGGTGAGTACACCCCGGAGCAGTTCATTGCGGGCGTGGACCAGGCGATGCAGGCCTTCAAATAACCGGCGGCACAGGCAGGGGGGTGGGCCAGGGCAGGCGCGCTGTCCGCCCCTCCCTCGCTCCCGCCGCTTCGCGCGCGGCGTGTCCCCATGCTTCTGAAACGCCGCGGTCAGATTATCTCAGATTGGAGGGACTCTATGGCTGCCAGAAAAAAACTGATCCTCCCCTTTTTGCTGCCCACCGTGGTATTGATCGTCGTCTTTTTCATCTGGCCTACGATCCAGACGGTCCAGCTGTCCTTCCTGGACTGGCAGGGCACCTTCCGCACATCGGGGTTCCATGGCGTGCAGAATTATAAGCGTCTCCTGACGGACCCCACTTTCCGCTCCACCATCGGCCATACCTTCGCCTACTTTTTCGTCTCCAGCGCCATCTTGTTCCCCGTCGCCACGTTCCTGGCGGTGGCCTTGCAGCGGGTGAAGCGGGGCAAGATGGTCATCCAGTTCTGCATCTTCATGCCGGTGACCCTCTCCGTGGTGGTGGCCGCCGTGTTGTGGAAATGGTATATCTACGACCCCAACATGGGCATGCTGAACACCGTTTTGCGGGCCATGGGTCTGGACTCGCTTGCCCAGGCGTGGCTGGGCAATTCGTCCACCGCCTTGGTAGCCGTCATCATGATGTCCATTTGGCACGGTGTCGCCACATGGGTCATCATGATCATCTCCGGCCTGGACCGCATCCCGCCCGAGCTGCTGGAGGCGGCCCGGCTGGACGGGGCGGGCGAGATGAAAATATTTTTTCGCATCACCCTGCCCCTGCTCTGGGAGGTCCTCAGCACCCTGCTGATCCTGTCTTTCATCGGGTCCATGCAGCAGTTCCCGGTGGTGTTCGCGATGACTCAGGGCGGGCCCTACGGCTCCACGGAGCTGATGGGCACCTATCTCTACAAGGTGGCCTTCGAGGGCCGGATGTTCAGCTATGGGTGTGCCATGGCCATCGTCATGGCGGTCATCATCCTGTTCATCAGCGTCTTCGGAAACCGGTTCATCAAAGCGGAACCCATCGAATACTGAGCCCGCGGCCGACCAGAGGAGGATCAAATGAAACATACGCATACGATCAGACACCGGCGGCTGTCAAAGGGCATGGCTTTCATTTACGCCGTCCTGCTTCTTCACTGCGCGTTCAACATTCTCTCCTTCCTGCTGCTGTTCTCTGGCTCTCTGAAAGGGAACGCGGAGATCTTCACCAGCAGCCTGTGGGCCCTGCCGGAGAAGCCGCTCTGGCAGAACTACGCGGACGCGTGGAGCATCGGCAGGATCGGAACCTATACCCTCAACAGCGTCTATGTCACGGGAATGACGGTGGCCATCACCATTATCTTGGCCAGCATGGCGGCCTATATACTGGGCCGCGTCAGCTTCCGGATGAAAAATTTCGTCACGTCGCTCATCATGGTGGGCATGATGCTGCCCTCTTTTGTCATCGCCATCCCCCTGTTCGACCTGCTCAACCGCCTGAACCTGCTCAACAACCTGAACGGGCTGATCATCGTCTATGTCACCAAGCAGCTGCCCTTCAGCATCTTCGTGCTGACCAGCTTCTATAAGGGCCTGCCCTTCGACCTGGAGGAGGCTGCGGTGATCGACGGTGCCGCCCCCTTCCACGTCTTCGCCCGCATCATGCTGCCGCTGACCGGCCCGGCCATGCTGGCGGTGACAATCAACAACATTTTGAACATTTGGAACGAATTTCTGCTGGCGCTGATTTTCCTGAACAACCGTGACATCTACACGCTGCCCATCGGCCTGTTCTATCTCAGCCAGGCCGCGGAGTACTCCTCCGCCTGGACGGTGCTGTTCGCCGGGATGATCACCAGCGTGGTGCCCGTGCTGATCATTTTTGCCCTGTTCCAGAAGCAGTTCGCCGCCGGAGTATCCCAGGGCGCGATCAAAGGATAATTCCCCCGCAGGGGGCATCAAAGCCATAGGAAGGAAGGAATCATATGCTTTTAGGTGTCGCCAAAGTATGCATTACGCCTCCGGTGGGGGTCTGGCAGGGGGGGTACGCCTCCCGGACCAGGCCCTGTGAGAAGATCAGCGAGGACATTTTCGTGCGCGTGCACATCCACCGCCACCAGGAGCAAACGGTGGCGTACATCTACGCCGACATCGTCCAGTGGGACAACCTGGTGGTGGCAGAGGCCCGAAACACGCTGCGGGAAAAATTCGGTCTGAAGGAGAACCAGCTGGTATTCCTGGCCTCCCACAACCACTCCGGCCCCATCGTGGGCCATGACGAGATGCAGATCCCCCCCGCCGTGGAGAGCCCCGCCTACACCAGCTTTGTGATGGAAAAGGTGTGCCAGGCTGTGGAGACGGCCTTGTCCTGCCTGCGGGAGGTCACTATGGTCCGCTACAACGGCCTGTGCCGGCAGAACGTGTTCCGCCGGGTCAACGAGGACGGCAAGGTGCGCATGGCCCCCAACTATGAGGTGCCCGCGGACCGGAACCTGACCGTTCTGGCCATGCGGGACGGGGACGGCGTTGTGCGCGGGCTCATGGTCCACTACGCCTGCCACGCCAACCTGGCCAACAATTATGAGCTCCACCCGGACTATCCCGGCGTGACGCTGCGGATGCTGGACGAGGCCTATCCGGACAGCGTGGCCCTGTTCATGCAGGGCTGTACCGGAGACCTGCGGCCCAACAGCGTATGCGGGACGGAGTTTGTCCCCGCCCAGTATGACAAGGTGCTCCAATTCGCGGAGATTTTTGCGAACACATGCCGGCGCACCATGGAGGGCCCTGCCATCCCAGTGAAAGACGGGCTGCGGGTGGCCGTGGAAAAGCTGCGCCTCCCCCTGGTGAACACCAGGACCCGGGAGGAATTGGAGGAGCTCACCCGCACGGGAACGGATTTCCAGCGTTCCTGGGCCCAGACCGTGCTGAGGCGGGGCAACCCGGCCAGCGAGGTCCTGGAAATCATGCAGATCCGCTACGGCTCCGGCTGCACCATCTACACCTTCAACGGCGAGGTGGTCCAGGCCTATGCCGCCTATGCCCGGGAGCTGGACCCGGAGGCGGTCTGCGCCGCCTACACCAACGGCATGATCGGCTATATCAGCACCGCCAAGGAAATTGTGGAGGGCGGGTATGAGCCGGACGAGTCCGCGCCGTATTTCGGCCTGGCTGGCACCTATTCCATTGAGATCGAGCAGCTCATCCGGGATCGCTTCCGCAAATTGCGGGAAACCATCAAAAATTAGAAAGGACGGGTTTTATCATGCGGCAGGGCAGTGTAATGGACGCCTATTACAAAGAGGTCATCGGGATCATCACCGATATCCACGAAAACGAGAAGGAGCGTATCCTCCAATGCGCCCGCGTTGTGGCCGACCAGGTGAAGGAGGACCGCCTGATCCACATATGGGGCCCTGGCGGCCACTCCAATCTGGCCGCCATGGAGGTCTTTTTCCGTGCCGGCGGGCTGATGCACGTCTCCGCCATCCTGAACCAGGAGACCATGCTCAACGGAGGGGCCATGAAGTCCATGCAGGTGGAGCGCCTGCCCGGTTACGGCAGGATCGTGGTCAACGACTACGGCATCGGCAAGGGCGACCTGCTGATCGTGGTCAACGCCTACGGCATCAACTCCGCCACCATTGACGCGGCCCTCACGGCAAAGGAGAATGGCGCCACTGTCATCGGCATTTGCTCCCACGAGCACGCCAGGAACACCCCGCCGGACCATGTGGCCCGGCACCCCTCCAAGAAAAACCTCCAGGACGTGGTGGACTACACGATCGACTGCAAGGTGAAGGTGGGCGACGCGGTGCTGGAACTGCCCGGCTTTGAGCAGAAGATCGGCGCGCTGAGTACCTTCGCCAACGCCTATGTGCTCAACGCCATGGTGGTAGAGGCCATCAACATGCTGGTGGAGGACGGGGTGAACCCGCCCGTCTGGCGCAGCGGGAACTGCACCGGCGGGGACGAATGGAACAACCAGTTCATCCAACGCTTCCGCAGCGCGGTGCGCTGCCTGTAGGTGAGCGCGGATGATCACCTGCTACCACAACGCCAGGCTGGTGCTCCCGGACGCGGTCCGCGCCGGCGGGCTGGTGACCCAGGACGGGACCATCACGGCCATTCTCCCGGAGGGTGCGCGGGCGTCCGCAGACCGGGAGATCGACTGCGGCGGGATGTACCTCTCTCCCGGCTTCATCGACATCCACGTACACGGGGCCGGCGGATATGACTTCATGGACTCGGAGGAGGCCGTCTACGGGGCCAGCCGGTGCCATATGCTGCACGGGACCACCAGCATCGTGCCCACCACCATCACCGGCAGCCGGGAACAGCTGCTGGAATTTGTGGAGATGTTCAACCGGGTGGAGCTGGAGCGACCGGGGTGCCCCCACATCCTGGGCCTCCACCTGGAGGGTCCCTATTTCGCGGCGGCCCAGGCCGGCGCGCAGAACCCGGAGTACCTGCGCTGTCCCCAGCCGGAAGAGTATGAGGAGGTACTGCGCCGGACAGACCGCATCCGCCGCTGGTCCTTCGCGGTGGAGCTGGAGGGGGCGGACCGGTTCCTGGAGGTCCTCCACCGGCGGGGCATTATCACGAGCCTGGCCCACTCGGACGCCAGCTTCGCCCAGGTGCGCCACGCCCACGACCTGGGGCTGTCTTGCCTGACCCATTTCTACTCCTGCATGACCACTGTGCGCCGGAAAAACGCTTACCGCTACGCCGGGGCCATCGAGGCCGGCTATCTCCTGGACGATTTGTATGTGGAGGCCATCACCGACGGGAGCCACTTGCCCGCAGAGCTGCTCCAGCTGATATACAAGTGCAAGCGGCCCCACCGTGTCTGCCTGGTCACCGACAGCATCCTGGCGGCAGGTATGCCCGACGGGGAGTACGATCTGGGGGGCCTCCGGTGCATCAAGGAGGACGGTGTGGCAAAGCTGCCCGACCGTAGCGCCTTTGCCGGGAGTGTCGCCACCACGGACATGCTGGTGCGGACCTTCCGGAGGCTGACGGGTGCGCCGCTGGAGGATGTGGTCCGCATGGCCTCCCTCACCCCGGCGGAGTTGATGGGGATCGGCGGCAGAACGGGCTCCATCCGGGTGGGGAAAGCTGCGGATCTGCTGGTGTTTGATGAGGATATCCACATTCACCACGTTGTGGTGGGTGGCAGGACGGAGACCTCCGACCTGCTGTGACCTCTTCTGAAGGAGGGCGGACAGTCTTGGGCGGTCCGCCCTCTCCCTTTGCCGCTTCGCGGCCTGAGACAACGCTCCGCAGAGGTGAACTTTTATGAAACGGAACTATCTGTACGCGGCTTCAGCCATCCTGATCTGGTCCACCATGGCGGCGGTGGTAAAGCTCCTCCTGACCGGCCTCCCCAGCCTGGAGGCGCTGGCTGTCAGCAGTTTTTTTGCCTTCCTGCTCCTGCTGGCCATCAACCTGCGCGGCAGGGCACAGGCCATGAGGCGCTGGCCGCTCCGGGACTATATGACCGTGGCGGTCCTTGGCTTTGTCGGGCTGTTCCTGTATTCCGCGCTGTACTATTACGGGCTGTCGCAGTTGAGCTCCCAGGAGGCATGCATCCTGAACTATCTGTGGCCCATCATGCTGGTGATTTTCTCCAGCGTGATCTTGAAGGAACGGATGACCCCCATAAAAGCGGCAGCCATGCTTTGCTCTTTCGCCGGTATCGTGGTCCTCTCCATCGGCGGCGGGTCGGGCAGCGGGAACCGGACCTCTGGAATGCTCAGTTGCGTGGCTGCTGCGGCCTGCTACGGCCTGTTCTCCGTGCTGAACAAAAAGGCGGGCAAGGACCAGACGGTCACCATGATGACCGTCTGGCTGACCACGGGCGTGTGTGCGCTGGCCGCCGGCCTGATCACAGAGACTTGGACGCCCATCACGGGGATGCAGTGGCTGGGCCTTTTATGGCTTGGATCGGCCTGCAACGCGGCGGGCTACCTGCTCTGGGCCCTCGCCCTGAATGGAGCGGAAAACACGGCGGCAATCGCCAATCTAGCCTATCTGACGCCCTTTTTGTCCTTGGCCGTATCCGCCGTGCTGCTCAAGGAGAAACCCCGGGCACACATGATCGTGGCGCTGGTCCTCATCGTGGGGGGAATTTTATTACAGCAGATTTGGGACCAACGTAGGTCAAAGGCTCCGGCCTTTGACCCCTGACCCCTGTTTTCACCGCCCGCAAGGGCCGGCGTGTCCTGTCAGATGAAAGTCATGTAAATGTTCAAGTGGCGGGCCCAGGCTGGGAAGATGTTGAATACGCCCTTAGATGGTTCTCGTCAACCCACTTCAATACCTTTTGTCCATCCACCACTACAGTGGTCACTTGAGCGGGTCTCCACCTCCCGCATGTCCTCGTCGGTGGGCACGTTGAGAATGTGGATGGACAGCATCATGTTATGGTTCAGATCGGTCCAGTCCACCACGATCGCGTCCTGGATATAGTCGGCGTGGTCTGTCAGGAACAGCATCCGGCAATAGCGGTCGCCCAGCTTCAGATAGTCGCCATGCTTTCCAAAGGTGTTTCGTCCCCTCCCCGGGGATGTTCGTCCAGTAGAGCCGCTGACGGCTTTGAGTGGACACAAGGGCAGAGTTTATCAAAATGGGTTCCACGCCCAGCTCCATTGTGATTTGTGCCTATATCGCCGGGGCCACGCTCTTGTTGTTCTCGTATAAATAGAAGTCCGGCCCGTATCGTTCTCTGGCAATCAGGTAGTTGCGAAACAGCTCCCGGCCCAAGCCCACCGGCTGTGTTTCCCAGTTCCGGGTCTGCGCGATACTCCAATGGGTACAGGGGGAGCCGCCCAGTAGAAGTTTCATCTACAATCATGCTCCCACAAATGAAAAACGGCCTCCAGTTCATTCACTGGAAGCCGTTTTTGCTGGTTTTATTTCAAATGTCCTTTTATCGGGCATCGCCCCGGTCGTGGTGCTTGGGCTTGAAAAGATGGCCCCACTCGTCAAGCAGTTCAATTATAACTGTCGTCCATATAGCGGATGGTGTGATTGTGGGCTGTCCCGCTGTTGGAAAAGACGTGGATACGCCCTCCATCCCGCACCCTGAACCGTTTCTTAAACGATCTTGTAGCTGCCAGCGGCGTTGTAGGTGCCGGTGATGATCTTCGCCAGTCGTACCTTCTCCACGGGCAGGGTATCCTTCTAACACAAAAAGGTAAGTGCCCGGCCCCGGTTTTTTGTTTGCGTTGGAGCAAGGACTCACCACTGGCGGAAGCCCCGGTGACATCGCTGCCGGAATAGCCCTACCGCTCTATGAGCACGATATTCTTGCAGCCCGCCCGGGCGGCGGCGATGGCGGCGGAGTGGCCCAATGCGCTGTTGCGTTTTATGAGCGTTTATCGCCTCTTCCCCTAAATATATTTCTTGGCGGGTCCGGCGGTAAAGTGGACGATCCGGTGGTCCAGCTTTTCTTCCAGGTACAGCGGGCAATGGGGCACATCCTCGGGAATATAGGCCACAAAGCTCTTTGTGATGTCGAAGGGCTGATCCTCCAACGTCAGGTAGACGTGGCCCTGCAGGTCATAGGGGTCGTCCCAGTTGGTCCCGAAATAGGTGATCAGTTCCGGGAAGGGGTGGATATGCCGTTTGGGACCGGGGATCTTCACGTCGGGGGGAAGGGGCTTGCGGGGGGCGGTGCCCATCCAGGAGGCCTCGATGTAAAATTCGGCGCCGGGAACCATCTCTTCGTCCATCAGGGTGATGTGGTCATGCCGGCCGGGCTCGTCCCGCGGGCCGCCCCCTTTCCGGTAGTCGGGAAGTTCAAAGCCCTGACCATAACTGTAGGCGAAGAGCTTGGCCAGGTCGCGGCCTGAGCCGGATCCAGGGATCTCGCATGGGGTGGCGTCAAATCTCTTCCCGTGCCCCAAAACATACTGCCAGATGGGGCGGTCTACCCGCCTCACGGTGACGGAGTGGCACATGCCCGCGGGGATGTACACCGCGAAGTGGCGGTCCAGCACGAAACGATGGTTCTCAAGCAGAATCTCCACTTCGCCGCACAGGTCATACAGGTTATCTGGATTTGTTCCGACAAACGAGATCACCTTGTCATAGCTGCTCACATGGGGGGCGGCCAGGGCGAGGTCGGCATCTCTCTGCGGGATCGCCTGCCCAGGCATATGCCACATATATTCGTTGAGGAAAAAACCGGGCGCGATCTTTTCATCGAGAAACATGATATCCTTGCGGATACCGTCCAGCTGAAGCGGGATCTCGTGGGCAAAGCCGGGGATGTCCAGCCGGGGATCCTTTTCGGTAATTACCTTGCAATACTTTAATGCGCTGAAATCCATGTTCAATAGAATTACCTCCTTAGTGTGATGATCTGTACAAGGGCTTGTTTGAAAATTGTCCGCCCTCCCCAATGGCTGGCCGCCCTCCCCCATACTTTGCCGGTCGGCAATAGCTATGCCAAGTATTTCTGCGTCAAACTGGCTTCGTCTGACGGAAATATCCCCCGCCGCCGGACATTTCGCCAATGCGCCTAAGGGCCGCCCTCGGGAGCCGGACGGAGCGCGCCTGTGGGACATATCTCTACACAACGGCGGCAGCTCTGGCAGACGGCTTCCTGACCGGGATAGGAGGGAACGGCGCGAATCGAGGTGTCAAAACCCCGGGCGGCAAAGTCAAGCAGATCCTGTTTGGCCTGCTCATGGCAAACGCGGACGCATTGTCCGCACAATATGCACTTGCTCCGGTCGTACAGAACGGCGCCGGGGCGGGGCTGCGGGCCGTCCCTCTGAGGTGGGTCGCCCAGTCGGCCCAGACGGATCTGCTCGGCGTCAAGCTCGTGGAGCAGGCCGCAGCTTGGATAGGCAGAGCAGCCGCACGACAGGCATCGTAACGCTTCCGCTTGGGCCGCTTCAGGAGAAAAGCCGTCGGCTGGGCAGTTCGCCCTCGGCCTGTGTTCCACGGTTTGGAGGCCACCGGAGGACACCGAACGGCGAGAGCGGGGAGCGGCGGGCCGAGGTGGGGAGACGCCCCGCAGAAACGCGTCAATGGCGGCAGAGGCGGCGGCTGCCTGCCCAATGGCGGCGGCGGCATGGCTCACGCCGCGCCCAGCGGCATCGCCAGCCGCGAACACCCCCTCCAGGGAAACACGGTAAGAGCTGGGTTCCACCGCGAAACGGCCTGCGGTGGTCCGCGGCAGTTCTGGAAGGATGTCCGGGCCGACCCGGCGGGCGGCGGTATCCCGGGGCGGGAGCAGCCCGTCAGCGATTCCGGAAGCCGCCGTTCCGGCCCCGATGGCCAGGAGCACAGCGTCATATCCTGACTGGAGGTCAGAGAGTTCCTGGCCGCTCGAAATCCGGTGGCCGGGGACAAACTGAACGCCCAGCGCCTCGATCTCAGCGATCTCAAGGTCCAGAACATCCTGGGGAAGGCGGGCAGAGGAGACGGCGGTGCGCAGTGTCCCGCCCATTTGGGGCAGGGCATCGAACAGGGTGACCAAGTGGCCCATACGCGCCAAAAAGCAGGCCGCGGACAGCCCGCAGGGCCCGCCGCCTACCACCGCCACAGAACGGCCTGTCGCCGGGCTGACCCGAGGGCGGACGGGCTGAGGCGCGCGCAAATTTGCCTCGGCTGCAAAGACCTGAAGACCGGCGATAGACAACGGGGCCTCCACAAGCCGGCGGCGGCAAGCCGCCTCGCAGGGGTGGGTGCATACCCTTCCAGTGGAAGCGGGCAGGGGGAGACGGTCCAAAAGAACGGCGGCGGCCTGCCGCAAGTCACCATGAGCGACGGCGCGGAGGAAGCCCTGACAGTCCACATGGGCGGGGCAGGCCAGGGCGCAGGGGCCGACGCAGTCTCCATCATGGTCGCTGAGCAGCAGCTCCAAGGCCATCCGTCTGGCCCGACGGACCCGCAAAGTTTCGCTGTCCACGGTCATGCCTTCGCCAACGGGTGTGGAGCAGGCGCGCAGCAGCCGCCCGCCGCCCTCTGGCTCCACCAGGCAGAGCCCGCAGGCCCCGAAGGGTTCCAGGCACGTCTGCCCGCACAGGTGGGGGATGTGGATGCCGTTGTCCAAGGCCACCTGTAAAATGGTATTGCCGGTTTTTCCCAAAACCTCCCGGCCATTGATGGTGAGGCAGAGCGTTTCAGACATCGGGCGCACCTCCTTGCAGGACCACGATGGCGTCGAAGGGGCAGTAAGAAATACAGGCGTCACATTTGATGCAGGCAGTCTGGTCGATGACAAAGGTTTTGCCTGGGACGCGGCGGATGCAGTTGACCGGACAGCTTTTGAGGCACAGCCGGCAATTCCGGCACAGCTTGGGAATGATGTAATAGGTGCGCAGGGCGGGGCAGCGGCCGGCGGGGCAGGACTTGTCCCGGATGTGGGCCTCGATCTCATCCCTGAAGTAGCGCAGTGCAGTGAGCACCGGATTAAGGGCGGTCCTGCCCAGGCCGCAAAGCGCACCGTCCTGTACGGCCAGGGACAGCTCCTCCAGCAGGGCGGCGTCACCCGCCCTGCCCTCTCCGCCGACGATGCGGGTGAGGATCTCCTCGGCCCGACGGGTGCCGATACGGCAAGGTGCGCATTTCCCGCAGCTTTCCGCGGCAATGAAGCGGAGAAAAAAGCGGGCCATCTCTGCCATGCAGGTGGAGGCATCCATGACCACGAGGCCGCCGGAGCCCATCATGGCCCCTGTGGAGGCCAGGGCCTGGTAGTCCACTGGAGTGTCCAGCATGGATTCGGGCAGACAGCCGCCGGAGGGGCCGCCCAGCTGAACAGCCTTGAGGGGGGCGCCGCCGCGCGTCCCGCCCCCCAGCCCAAAGACGATCTCCCGCAAGGGAGTGCCCATGGGCACTTCCACTAAGCCGCCCCGGCGGACCTGGCCCGCCAAAGCGAATACTTTGGTGCCCGTGCTGGTCCGTGTTCCGATGGCGGCGAAGGCGGCCCCGCCGTTTTGGAATATCCAGGGGAGATTTGCTAGGGTCTCCACGTTGTTGATGCAGGTGGGCTGTCCCTTATACCCCCGCTGGACCGGATATGGAGGGCGCGGGGCGGGCATCCCCCGGCGGCCCTCCAGGGAGGTGATGAGGGCGGTTTCCTCCCCGCAGACAAAGGCCCCCGCCCCGGTGTGGACGTGGATGCGGCAGGAAAAGCTGGAACCCATGGCGCGGTCACCAAAAAATCCGCGCTCCTGGGCCTGTTCGACGGCGCGGCGCAGCCGCAATACCGCCAGGGGATACTCCGCCCGGACATAGACGATGAGTTCGGCCGCCCCGATGGCGTAGGCTCCGATGAGCATCCCCTCCAGGACACTGTGCGGGTCGCTCTCCAGCAGGGCACGGTCCATGAAAGCGCCGGGGTCTCCCTCATCTCCATTGCAGATGAAATACTTGACCGTCCCCGGCGCGGCGCGGGCGGCGGACCATTTGGACCAGGTGGGAAAGCCCGCTCCGCCCCGCCCCGCAAGCCCAGATGTCCGCACCTCGGCCACGACCTCTTCCGGCGTCAGCCCAGTGAGGGCGCGGCGGGCCGCCGCATAGCCGCCCCGAGCGATATGATCGCCGATGTCGGTGGGGTCTGTCAGGCCGCAATTGCGCAGGGCAATGCGGGTCTGGCGGGCCAGAACGCCGGCGTCCTCCTGGGAAATGGCCAGATGATCTACGTCCTCCCACCGGCCGCTGGAAACGGCGGCGGCAATGGCGGCGGCGTGTTCTGCTTTGACGCGGACCAGGCGGCGGACCAGCCCGCCGCCGTCATACAGGTCCACGATGGGCTCCAGATAGCACATGCCCAGGCAGCCCGCGGCCCGCAGCCTGAAGCTGTTTTTGGGCTGGAGGTCCTGAAGGGCGGCAAAGACCCTCCCGGCGCCGGCGGCCAAGCCGCAGCTGCCCTGGCCCACGACTACGCTTTTCATGCGCTCTCTTCCTTTGCCCTCAGCTCCCTCAGGACGCTCAGAGCGTAGTTCGGGGTGAGGTGGCCGTATGTCCGGCCGTTTACCATCATGGCCGGGGCCAGACAACAGCAGCCGATGCAGGCGACGCCCTCCAAGGTAAACAGCCCGTCTTTCGTAGTGCCGCCCTGAGGTATGTCCAGATAGTTTCGGATGGCTGCCTCGATGGGGTCGGCGCCGCCGACATAGCAGGCGGTGCCCTTGCACAGCAGGATGAGGTATTTTCCCACTGGGGTCATGCGAAACTGGGAGTAGAAGGTGGATACGCCAAACACCGCCGCAGCCGGGCAGCCGGTGGCGCTGGCGATCCGATACAGAGCTTCCTCAGGCAGATATCCATAGATTTCCTGGGTTTGCTGAAGGATCGCGATCAAATTGCTGGAATCACTGTCATATTCCCGGAGCAATCCATCCAGAGCGGCGAGGTCCGGGACGCGGCGTTCGCGCATTGCAATCACACCTTCCAAAATAGTCGGCCTGCTTCCGCAATCAAAATTATAGTAAAACGGCCTTGAAGGTTCAATTCCAAATTGACGCGAGCGTTTCCGTTTTGGATATACAAGCGCTGGAACGCCCCAGAGGGGTGGCTCCATCCAATTGAAAATACCCGGGCCGGGCTGTTCGCAGTGTGTTTTAGGGGCGGCGGCGTGAACGGAGCGATCCGGCATTGGGCGGGACGGCATTTTCCCGTTTGGAAAAAGTGCACTAAAAATAGAATTGAGGTTTTCCAGTCATTTTGCTATATTGCTAAATGACCACGAGGAGAGTCGAAGGATCGTCGTTGTTTGGGCCCACCTTCTGGAAAAAGAGAAAGGATGAGTAAGTATGTCTACCGAGCAGAAGAACTCCGGGAAATCGGTGCTCTTCAACAAAACGCAGCTGGTTGGATCGATCCTGGCCGTCGCGGCCCTATTCGTCATGTACCTTATCCCCGCGTCCGAGTCTCTGACCCGGGCTGGGATCAACACGATCGGTGTACTGGTGGCCACCATCTGTCTGCTGATCTGCCGGACCTTTCCCGTGGCCACCATCGGCATCCTGCTGGTGCCCATGCTCTACTTCACCGGCGTGTGCACCAACGTCGGCGAGTCCCTGGCCGGCTTTGCCAACCCCACCACCTTCTTTATCTTCGCGTCCTTTGGCATCACCGCCGCCATCACCACCACGCCCGTGGCGAAACGGATGATGCGCTGGGTCATCAGGACCTTTGGCAAGACCACCACCGGCGTGCTGTTGGCCATCATGCTGGTGTGCGGCATCGTGTCCTCCATCATGAGCAACCTTCCGGTCGTGGCGGCGTTCCTGCCCCTGGCCGACCAATTTGTCAAGCTGTTTCCCGAGGGGAAGGAGCGCACACGCACCGCCTGCGCGTTTATTTTGGGCGTGCCCATCGCGGGGATGGCCGGCGGCGTGATCACCCCAGCCGGCGCGGCCATCAACGTGATGGTGATGGAGCGGCTTCAGTCTGCGGCCAACATCAATATCACCTTCCTGGCCTGGATGGTGATCGGCGCGCCGCTGGGTATTCTGACCATCCTGTTCGCCTGGTTCTTCCTCTCCAAGGCATATAGACCGGCGCAGCTGTCCGCCGGGGAGATCGAAGGCTACCTGAACAGCCTTGAGATAGACGCGAAGTGGTCCATCCCCGAGATCAAGACCTGCCTCATCTGTGGAGGCATGTTTACACTGTGGATCCTCTCCACGTGGTTCCCATACCTGAACACCACCATTGTGGCCATGACCGGCCTGTTCCTGTTCGTATGCCCGGGCCTGGGCGTCATGACCATCCCGGACTTTTTCAAAAACGTCAACTGGAGCATGTTCATCGTGTTCGGCGCGCTGACCACCCTGTCCGGCAGGCTGGCGGCCAATGGCGTGGTGGCCTTCCTGGCGGAGACCGTGGCGAGCCTCAACGTGGGCCAAATCAACCCCTATGTCCTGGCCCTGGCCATCACACTGGTGGCTTGGCTGCTCCTGCTGCTCATGCCCATCGGAAACTCCCTCACCAATCAGCTGTCTGTGCCGCTGATCGCCATCTGCCTGGGCTTTGGGCTCAACCCGGTGGTGGCGGTGGTGCCGCTGCTGTACTGCGGGCTGTGTGCTTTCATGATCCCCATCGACACGCTCCCCCTGATGGCCTACAATTATGGCTATTACTCGGTGGGCACCCAGATAAAAGCCACTGTGCCCATCTGTCTGTTCATCTCGGTCATCACGGCGATCTGGGTCCCCTTGAGCTGCACCTTCGGCCTGTGGTAAAAATAGGCGTATCATTTGGCCGGAGAGCTTCCGGGCAGACTGGGGCGGCGGTCCTCCGCCCTCCAGCTTGCCGCCTGTTCAATAATCGTATCGGAAAAAGAGGTAACTGTCATGAGAGTTTCCAATGTCACCCAGCAAATCAAAAACTTCGCCTTGACCGAGGCCCGAATGGCGAAGGTCGGCATTGCCGGCATCGACCGGTTCAACGAATCTCCCGAGGGGATGCACCCCACGGATCTTCTGCCCGGCTGCAAGTCTGTGATCGCTTTCTGCGTGTGCCTGCCGGACGGCGCCGTCAGCGCCGCTCACCGTACGTTTGAAGACGGAAACTACGACATTCACGGCGTGTATGGCGCCTATGGCTATGTGGGCGCGCCCAATTACAATCTGCTTTGGGCCAATTACAAAATCTCCCGCTTTGTGGAGAAGGTGACGGGCTGCGCCGCCATGCCAAACACCGCCGGACCCACCCACGGGGCCAAAATGCTGAGTATGCGCCACTGCGCTTACGCGGCCGGACTGGGGGAGTTTGGCTGGAGCTCCCTGGTGCTGACGCCGGAGTTCGGCCCCCGAAACCGCTTCGGTGCGGTGTTGACCACGGCGGAATTGACCCCTGACCCCATGTACGGCGGCCCCCGTCTGTGCGAGCCGGAAAGGTGCCACATCTGTGAGAAGATGTGCCCCACTGGGGCGATCCCCCCCTATGTGGAGGGAGAGGGCCGCATTGTGTGCTCCGGGGGCAAAGAGGTGAGCTACAGCCAGATCAACTGGGCCAAGTGCCGCCTGATGTGTCACGGAACGCACGCCGAGTACAACGAGAGCGGCGGCGACATCATCCCCATCGAGATGGACGACCCGCTGGATGAGGAGCTGGGCGGAATCAACAAGTACTATGCCGGTCATCCCCGCCAGAATTTCCACCAGCATAACCCCACCTGGAAATGCGGCAACTGCCTGACTTACTGCCCGGTGGGAGATTGGAGAGAACGCTTTCGGGAGACCGGGCTGTCTGGCGTGGACATCGACAAGTACATTGATGACAACGACAAGTAAAGCGAGGAGCCAATATGAGCGCGACAGAGACGATCAAAAACTACATCCTCAGCGATTGCAGAATGGACAGCGTGGGCATAGCCCCCGCGTCCGCTCTTGCCGGAGAGCCGGAAGGACACCGCCCGGAGGATATCCTCCCCGGCGCGAAAAGCGTGATCGTGTTCACACGGCGCATCCCCGACGGGGTGATCCAGGCTGCCTTCCGCAGCAGGGAGGACGGCAACGCGGACGCTCACAGCATTTACGCAGCCTACGGCAGCGACCTGACGCCTAACATGAATGTGTTCTTCATGCAGTTCAACATTGCGCAGTTCATTGAGATGACTTTTGGCTATACCGCCATGCCGGTGCCTTCCGGGCCCATGCAGAACGTGACGCCGGTGAATGTACCTTTGCCCGTGTTCATCGGGCCCAAAAAAAACGCCTATATTCTGCATCCGGAGCGGGCAGCCTATGCGGCCGGGCTGGGGGACCTGGCGTGGAACAACATGCTGGTGACAGAAAAGAACGGGCCGCGGCAGGTGGTTGGCCTGGTCGTCACCAGCATGGAGCTGGATCGTGACTGGCCCTACGGCGGGCCCCGGCTGTGTGACCCGGAGACGTGCGGCGTGTGCGGCAGGATCTGTCCGACGCATGCCATCCCCCCGGCAGGTGGAGAGGCTGATGTGGTGTCCGTGGCGGGCAATACGGTGAAAATGGCCCACATCAATTCCAACGCCTGCGCCGTCGCGTCCCTGGGCTTCCGGGGAGAATTCGCGGTGAAGGGAACACTGCCCGACTTGATCTCCTCCGACGATCCCAGCGATGGGGAGCTGGCAGAGGCGTATGCCAAAAAGCCCATCAGCCATCATTCCCTGGACCACTATCCCAAGCATTACTGCGGCAAATGTATGCTCTATTGTCCGCTGGGCGGTTGGAAAGAGCGGTTCTTTGACACGGGGCTGTCCAAGTTTGACGCGGGGGGATTGGCGCGATGAAAAAAATTGTGATCCATACGGGGTTCCACCCCGAGGTCCACCGGGAGTACCGGGGCGAGCATATCTATAAAGTGGTGCAGACCAAGACGTTGGGCACAGACGGCAAGGTCGTGCTGGACGCCAACGGCAGCGTGATCCCCAATGCCGGAGCCAACGTATTCTATAAGCTGGACCATACGGGCTGGATCAAAAGCGTGGGGCCGGAGATGTATGTGACCGACTGGTGCGCCGAGGAGCGCTGGGGCCGCGTGGAGGCTGTGGAGATTGACGGACCGGGCGGCCAGTCGAAAGGAGAGACCCTGGGGTTCATGCTCCTCCGGGTGGACCGGGCAAATGGCGTCCTTTGAGGGCGATCGAGGTGAAAACAAAATGAACTTGACCGAGAAACTGAAAAACTATATCAGAAACGACTGTGATATGGACCTGGTGGGTGTGGCCCCCGCTCAGGCCCTGGACGGCGAGCCGGAGGGCCACCGCCCTGGCGACCTGCTCCCCGGGGCAAAGAGTGTCATCGTGTTTGGCCGGGCTTTGGCCGACGGAGTGACACAGGCCGGGTTCCGCACGCTGGAGGAGAAAAAGATCGTGGCTCAGAGCGCCTACGCCGCCTATGGCCACGACTTGGCCCCCAACTTCCTGCTGGTGAACGATGCGTATAATATCGCGCAATATCTGGAAGATATGTTTGGCGCCATCGCCGCGCCGGTGCCCTTCGGGGTGCAGCAGAGCACGGTGTGGGACAATGTGCCCGCTCCTATATTCACCGATCCCTACCGGCAGGGAATGCCGCTGGACGTTTTTAAGGCGGCGATGGCGGCAGGAATTGGTGAATTCGGCTGGAGCAATCGGTTCCTGACGCGGGAATACGGTCCCAGGCAGCTGCTGTGTGCGGTGATCACCACAATGGAGCTGGAGTACGACGAGCCTTACGCCGGCCCCAAGCTGTGCGATCCGGAAACGTGCGGCGTGTGTGTCAAGCTGTGTCCCACCTGTGCCATCCCGGCGCCGGGCAGCGGCCGCGCCGCGGTGAAGGCCGCAGGCGGCAGGGAGGTGGAGGTGGCGGAGCTGAAGGTGAACAGCTGCGTCGTGGCCTCCACGGCCTACCGCAAAGAATTTCAGGGCCGGGTCCCTGTGCCGGACCTCATCCAGGGGAATGACCCTACGGACGAGGAGCTGCGGGAGGCTTTCGCCCAAAAGCCCATCAGCGGCCTGTCGGTGGATCACTATCCCAGGTATCTGTGTGAGCGCTGTCTGCTGTACTGCCCAGTGGGACAGTGGAAGGAGCGGTTTTTTGACACGGGGCTGAGTAAATTCGACCCCCAAGTGCGATCCTTCATGGAGTAGACGATTTCCCGTGGGACATGCCTTGACCAGGCCGGGACAGGGAGCTTCCGCATAGCAAAATACCGGCGAAGGAGCTGGGTCTATAGGCTTGCTCCTTCGCCGGATGCCTTTTTTCCGATATGAGGGTACTGAATGTGAAAATCGAAAACTACGAGGCCATTTTGGCGGTCCGGCAGCACAGCGGCTGGACTGAGGCGGCATGTCAGACCAATCAATCCCCCTCCACCATTTCCAAGCGGGTGAACAAGGTGGAGGAGGAGCTTGGCGCACCCATTTTTGTCCGCGGCAAAGGGACCCAGGCGGCATTGACCGAGTTTGGAGAGCTGATGCTCCCATATATTCAGAAAATCGTGTCGCTCCACAACCGGGTGGAAGCTTACGCGGGCAGCATCCACAATGAAAGTGAAGTAAGGCTCACGGTGGGCTATCCCCCGTTGATAGGGACTCTGGGTGAGGCAGAGATATTGGCCCGCTTTAAAAACGATAATCCGTCTGTGCGGATCGATCACGTGCTGCGCGACCGCAATGAGTTGCTCGCCATGGTCCAGGAGCGGAGGCTGGACTGCGCGTTCGTATTCCTGGTGGGAAATGAGCAGGTGCGCAACGATATGTTGGACATTTTGCTCAGCTTTGAGATCGCCCATATCCCCATCATGCGGCGGGAGACCATCAGCGTCGGGTTGAGCCAAAACCATCCGCTGGCCGGCCAGCGGGCGGTGGCCATCGCGGAGATCTGTCAGAGCACATTTGTGTTCAACGATCTTTCGGCCCATGAGGATCTGACACAGGGCTCGCTGCGGTTCTTCTTTGACCAGAAGGCTGCGTGGTACGACCCAATAAAGATCGTCCGGATGGATTTTATCAATAAGGACATGGTAAACAGCTTTGTGGCTGCGGGCGGGGGCGTCCTGCCCACCGCCTGTATTCCGCCCGATGTTTCGCCCGGCGTGCGCTTTTTGCCGGTGATAGATTCCCGCGTATCCTCCAGCGCGATTTTTATCTATCCCAAATACTGTTCCTTGCCCGCAGTGAGAAGCCTGATCCAATATGTACGGGCCTACGCCGCTGAAAACGGGGTGATCGGATGAATTGGAGCGAATTGGAGGCCATTTCTCTGGTCAATCTGTACGGCGGATATAATGAGGCCGCTAAGGAGAGCAAAATTCACGTCTCCCTCTTGTCTAAACGGGTGGCCAATGTGGAAAACGAGCTGGATCTGAAGCTCTTCCGGCGAATGACCCGTAAAAATTCCATCGTTCTCACCAGCCAGGGAGAGGCGCTGATGCCGCTTTTCCAGCAGATGCTGAACACCCGCGCCTCCATGCTCAATCAAGCCAAGGCCTATCTGAACCTGAACGAGGACAGCATTGCTGTGGGCGTGTCCGTAATGCTGGGCGACTTGGGGGCGGGACGCTTGATGTCCGACTTCTTTGCCCTGCACCCGCATGTACGCATGACTACGATCATCAAGTCCCAGGCGGAGATCATGCGCTTATTGTCGGAAGGTGTGCTGGACTGCGCGTTTATCTGCGTCCCAGAGGGCGCGGCATTCGGGGACTACTGGACAAAACTGTTTGCCAGCAAGTGCGGGGAAGACCAGTTGACGATTACCGCCTTGGCGGAGAGCAGGGAGATGTGGGTCGGGATCAGCGAAAAAGATACGATAGCCCGAAAGGAGTCGGTGACGCTGGAGGAACTGCGTTACCACTGTTTCATTTTTGACCGATGGGGCGAGAATGAACCGGCCGGTTTCTTTGCAGGGTTTGGGGCAAACGCAGAAGATTATGAGACCTCGGCGGAGAATTTTCTCAACAAGGACTATATCTACCGCATGGTGGCAAAGGGGGCGGGCGTGCTGCCCCAGATGTTTTACGACAAGCAGCCCATACCCGGCATAAAATTCCTGCGGATGGAAAATTGGATGGGGGCGTCCAGGGCGCTTTTTGTGGCCCGAGGATATGGCGGCCCGCTGCGCCAGTTTGCCCAGTTTGTCAAGGAAAGCGCGGGGCAGGAACAGAAAGGGTGAGATCATGTTAAAGCAGAGCTTAGTCCTGACAGAGCGGGAGGATATCGAATGGATCCTCCGCACCTGCAAGACGTGCAGGATCGCCATGGTCGCCTCCGGCCGTCCTTATATCATCCCGATGGTGTTTGGCTATCGCTGGGATGAGGAAGGTTTGGTGCTGTATTTCCACTGCGGCCTGCGGGGGACAAAAAACCACGCTCTGCGGGAAAATCCTAAGATCAGTTTTGAAATGGATATCGAAGGGGAGCTGATCGGCAAGGGTAATGTGGCCAACAGGTACAGCCGGGCCTTTTCCGCTCTCATCGGGGAAGGCAAGGCGGAGTTTGCCCAGGACATGGAGCAGCGCCGCCAAGGTTTTGAGCATATCATGCGCCATCAGACTGGCCGGGACGGGTATGTCTACACGGATGCGTATTTGGCTGTGGCGGAGGTCTTTCGGGTGAAGGCGGACAGCTTCAAGGCCACCCGGAAGCTGCCGCAGGCCAAAAGTCCGGAGGATGGGGGCTTGATAATTGAGCTCGGGGCGACAGAAGACGACACCGCCTATTAGAAATAAAAATCAGAAGCGTCCGCTGAACCAGCGGCCGCTTTATGATAAATGGAAGGCCCGCGCTGCCCACCCCAGCGGAGGCGGGGGTGCCGCTTTTACAAGGATAAGATCTCGGAGTGGCCGCAAATCAAAAATCGTTTGCTCTCGAGCTGTGAGATGTCGGAGCAGCGGGCGGAACAGCCGCAGACCACACATAATACCCTTTCCCATCGACGGTCTCCTTCTTGATACCGTTCTGATGAGATCCGGCGGCACCGGCGAGATCTTCATTGTGGATGACTTCACGCCCCGGACATCCTGGTCCTTCTCGGCCCGAAGATACAGGCCGGGATGGAGGTACTTGTCCCAATGGGCGGACAGGACCAGGATGGCCTTCACGCTGTCGAAGATGCGGATCTGGCGGGCGTCCGAGGAAATCTTGTTAAGCCCCTTTCAGTTCGCCGCTGTGGGGCGAAAAGACTTTGGCGATATCTGCGGT
>CAJUPU010000040.1 GCA_910588495.1 uncultured Oscillospiraceae bacterium
CGCGGATGGACTGGAGCGAGGGGAAAAGCCCAAGGAGGGCCAACGGCCCGGATGGATTTTCCCCGAGTCGGAGGGAAGCCGCGCGTCGCGAACAGGCGCAGCATGACAACGACGGAGAGGAGGCGTATCCAGTGAAAAAACGGCTTTTGGCTTTGATCGCGTGCACGTTCCTGCTCCTCCCCGGCTGCGCGGCCATGCTGGAGCGGGGCCACGAGACCGTCACCACCCATGTGGACTATGCCGTCACCGAGGACGAGTCCGTCCTCCGGGCGGAGAGCTACCAGGGGCTGGTGAACGCCATGCTCTACTTCGTCAACGGCCACCGGGCGGGGGGGGCCATCCGCCTCTACAACTACACCGGGGACGTGGAGGGCGACCTGGCCAACGCCCGGAACGAGGTGATGTACGGCGACCCCCTGGGAGCCTACTCCGTGCGGGACCTGAGCTATGACGTCACCCGCATCCTCACCTATTACGAGGTGGACCTGCGCATCACCTACTCCCGCACCGCCCAGGAGGTGAACGCCCTTCGGGAGGTCCTGGGCCTGTCCGGCGTGCGCCAGGAGCTGAGGCAGCTGGCCACCGGGCAGGAGGGGCGCGCCGCCTTTCTGGCCTCCTACTTCTCCGGCGACAAGGAGCTGGTGGAGGAGCTTTTGGAGCTGGCGTGCCTGAGCTGTCCGGAGCTGTTCCGGCACCACGGTCCCACCGGCGCCACGGTCTCCCTATACCCCAGGGCGGGCACCCGGCGGGTGGTGGAGGTGGAGCTGGACCTGCCCGCCGGCGCGGCGGAGGAGGAACGGGAGTACGCCCAGCAGCTGGAGACGGCGGCCGCCGCCCTGCTGGAGGCCACGCCCCCCGCCGGGGAGGGCTACACCGTGGAGGAGCTGGCGGCGATCCTCCGGGCCACTGCGGGGGGCTGGGACCCGGACGGTTCCCGGCTGGCCCTGGACGCGCTGTCCGGGGGGGAGACGTCCGACTTCGGCCTGCTCATGGCCATGGAGCACCTGTGCCGCCAGTGCGAGATCGAGGTACAGCCCGTGAACGGCTCATCGGGGCTGTGGCTCATCGTGTCCACCCCCGAGGGCTACCGCCACCTGCTTCCCCAAGGGCTTCGGCCCGCCGGAGAGGATCCGGACGGGGAGGGGGGAGGGCCGGAGCGGCTGCTGTACACCGACGGGGAGCTGACGGATCTGGGCTATGAGTGGCCCGTGTCCCTCCATCCCGCCTGTGAGGATCATGGGGGGAGCGGGGAGCAGCCGTGATCTGAGCAAATCCACAGTTGCTTTTCCCGGGAAAAACGGATATAATGATTGGGCTTTGGAGCGTCCAAAGCCCAACTTTATTTTTACCGAGGAGTGACAGACATGGCAGAAGAGCTGAACGCATCCATGAGCCAGAACTTTATCCACGACTTCATCGACGAGGACATCGCTCAGGGCGGGCAGTACCAGGGCATGACTGTCCACACCCGCTTTCCCCCTGAGCCCAACGGCTATCTCCACATCGGCCACTGCAAGGCGCTGACCATCGACTTCGGCACCGCGGAGAAGTACGGTGGCCTGTGCAATCTCCGCATGGACGACACCAATCCCGCCAAGGAGGACGTGGAGTACGTGGAGGCCATCCAGGAGGACATCCACTGGCTGGGCTTCGACTGGGGAGATCGGTTTTTCTACGCCTCCGACTACTTCCCCCAGATGTACGAGTACGCGGTGGAGCTGATCGAAAAGGGGCTGGCCTATGTGTGCGAGCTGTCCCCGGAGGAGTTCAAGGAGCACCGGGGCACCATCGGCGTGCCCGCCACCTCTCCCTGGCGGGACCGGCCGGTGGAGGAGTCCCTGGACCTCTTTGCGCGGATGAAGAACGGGGAGTTCGAGAATGGGAGATACACCCTGCGGGCCAAGATCGACCTGGCCAGCGGCAATTTCAACATGCGTGACCCGGTGATCTACCGCATCAACCACGCCCACCACCACCGCCAGGGGGACAAGTGGTGCATCTACCCCATGTACGACTTCGCCCACCCCATCGAGGACGCCCTGGAGGGCATCACCCACTCCCTGTGCTCCCTGGAGTTCGAGAACCACCGGCCCCTGTACGACTGGGTGGCGGAGCACGTGTCCATCCCCTACCACAAGCCCCGGCAGATCGAGTTCTCCCGGCTGGGCATCGACCACACCGTCATGTCCAAGCGGAAGCTGCGCCAGCTGGTGGAGGAGGGCCGGGTGTCCGGCTGGGACGATCCCCGTATGCCCACCCTGTGCGGCCTGCGCCGCCGGGGCTATACCCCTCGCTCCATCCGCAATTTCTGCGACCGGGTGGGGGTGACCAAGTCAGACAACACCATCGAATACGCCTTTTTGGAGCACTGCCTCCGGGAGGACCTGAACGAGACCGCCCGGCGGGTGATGGCGGTGCTGCGGCCGGTGAAGCTGGTGATCGCCAACTATCCCGCGGGGCAGTCCGAGACCTTCGAGGTGGAGAACAACCCCCTCCATCCCGAGGAGGGCACCCACGCCGTCACCTTCTCCCGGGAGCTGTGGGTGGAGGCGGAGGACTTCCTGCCCGAGCCCGTGCCCAAGTTCAAGCGGCTCTACCCCAACGGGCCGGAGTGCCGTTTGAAGGGGGCCTACCTCATCAAGTGCGTGGGCTACGAGACCGACGAGCAGGGCAATATCACCCAGATCGCCGCCGAGTACGACCCGGACAGCCGGGGGGGCAACCCCGCCGACGGCCGGAAGGTGAAGGGGGCCACCATCCACTGGGTGGACGCCGCCACCGCCGTGGACGCGGAGGTCCGGCTGTACGACGACCTGTTCTCCGATCCGGACCCGGACGCCGCGGGCAAGGACTTCCTGGAGTGCCTGAACCCCAATTCCCTGGAGGTGCTCACCGGGTGCAAGGTGGAGGCGGGGCTGGCCCACGCCCAGCCGTCGGAGCGGTTCCAGTTCCTGCGGCAGGGGTATTTCTGCGTGGATTCCAAGGATTCTAGGCCGGGACAGCTGGTGTTCGACCGCTCGGTGAGCTTGAAGGACAGCTTTAAGCCCCAGTGAGAGGTGAAATCGGTATGAAACTGGATGCACAGAAGGTCTACGAATATTTGCAGGCGATTCCCAAAGGAAAAGTGGTGACCTATGGGCAGATTGCCCAGTATTTGGGAAACAAGCACTGGGCTCAACCAGTGGGCAATATTCTTCATCAAAATCCTGACGGAGATAAATACCCTTGCTACAAGGTGGTGAACAGCACGGGCCGTTTAGCTGTGGGCTATGCCTTTGGGGGGATTGAACAGCAAAAGAAGCGGTTGGAGCAGGATGGCGTGGAAGTTTTAAATTATCGGGTGGACCTGAAAAAATACGGTATCTAATACTAAGAATAAGCCCGGACGGAGCGCAAACCCCCGTCCGGGCTTTATTCCGTCAGCGCCTCCCGCAGCTTTGCCACCGCCCGGCGCTCGATGCGGGACACCTGCACCTGGCTCACCCCCAGCACCTTGGACACCCGGTCCTGGGTCAGGTTCTTGTAGAACCGCAGCAGGATCACCATCCGCTCCCGCTCGGGGAGCTGGTCGATGGCCTGGCGCAGGGTGAGCTTTTCCACCAGCGCCTCCTCGATGCCCTCGTCCCCCAGCACCGTCTCCAAAGAGAACCCGTCCTCGCCGCTCTCCCCCTGGAGGGAGGCCACCGACAGCATGGCGTTGTCGGCGGCGGCGATGTCCTCCGGCTCCAGCCCCGTGGCCTGGGCCAGCTCCCCCACCGTGGGCTCCCGGCCCAGCTTCTGGGTCAGCTCCAGCCGCCGCTGGCGCAGGGCCATGGCCCGCTCCTTGGTGCCCCGGCTCACCTTCACCGCTCCGTCGTCCCGCAGGAACCGCCGGATCTCCCCGGCGATCTTGGGCACGGCGTAGGTGGAGAACTGGGTGCCGTAGGCGGTGTCGAACCCCCGGATGGCCTTTAAGAACCCCAGACAGCCCAGCTGATACAGGTCCTCCGGGTCCACCCCCCGGCCGTAGTACCGCCGGGCCACCGACCAGATCAGGCCGCTGTTGTCCAGAAGGAGCCGCTCGCAGGCGTCGTTGTCGCCGGCCTGGGCCGCCTCCAGCAGGGCGGGAGCGTCTAGGCCCCTCACCGGGGCGCGCCCGCCCGGCGGGCGATGCGCTTGCGCATGGTGACGGTGGTGCCCTTGCCGGGGGCGGAGCGCACCTTCAGGCCGTCCATGAAGCTCTCCATGATGGTGAAGCCCATGCCGGAGCGCTCCTCGCCGCCGGTGGTGAACAGGGGGGTCCGGGCCTGGTCCACGTCGGGGATGCCCACCCCGGAGTCCTTCACCTGGATGTCCAGCACCCCGCCGTCCAGCAGCCGCAGGCGCATGGCGATCTGCCCCAGCCGGTCGGGGTAGGCGTGGACGATGGCGTTGGTCACCGCCTCGGACACGGCGGTCTTGATGTCCGCCACCTCGTCCAGGGTGGGGTCCAGCTGGGCGGCAAAGCAGGCCGCCACCGCCCGGGCGAAGCCCTCGTTGGCGGAGCGGGAGGAGAAGGTGACGTTCACCTGGTCGATCGCTTTCATCCTATGTAGCCCTCCTCAATCTAAGGAAATGAGCCGTCCGATTCCGGCGGCATCCAGCACTTTTCTGGCCTGGGCGGGGATGTTCACCGCCCGCAGGGAGCCGCCGGTGTGCCCCATCTGGCGCAGGGAGCGCAGCAGCACCGCGATTCCCGAGCTGTCCATGAAGGTGACGCCGGACAGGTCCAGCACCAGCTGGGCGGGCAGGCGTTCGGCGATGGCCTGGTCCAGCTGGGCCATCAGCTCCCGGGCGGCATGGTGGTCGATCTCGCCGGACAGGGCGATGGTCAGCGCGCTGTCCCGGCTGGTGACGGTGATGGGCATGGCTTGTCCTCCTCTTTGGAAAACAAAATGAGCGCGGTACGGGAGATCTCCCGTATCGCGCTCATTATAATGGATCGATGTGGTCACAATTTGCCGAAGGGACAATGAACGTTGGAAAAATTTACAAATGACCTCTGGGGATGGGGGCGCCGGGCGGTCCTGCGCCCTGTGCCGGTCTGGTTCACATGGCTTTCAGCTGCTCCTCGATCTTGGCGATGAGGGTCTTGAGCTTTTCGGCCCGTTCCTTCTCCGCGGCCACCACGTCGGCGGGGGCCTTGTTCAGGAAGCCGGGGTTGGACAGCTTGCCCTCCAGCCCCTTCAGCTCGCCCTGCTTCTTGCCCAGGTCCTTGGTGAGCCGGGCCTTTTCCTTTTCGATGTCCACCAGCTCCGCCAGGGGCATATAGATCTTGGCGTCGTGGGTCACGTCGGCCACCAGGCCGGTGAGATCGGCGGGCTCGTCCGGGCGGATCTCCACGGAGGAGGCCCAGGCCAGCCGGGTCAGATAGCCCCTGCCCGCGCGGAACACCTCCTCCTTGGGGGTGACGATGGTGAGGGCCGCCTTCTTGGAGGGGGGCACGTTCATCTCCGCCCGCCGGGCGCGGATGGCCCGGATCGCGTCCATGACGGACTCCATGGCGCTCTCCGCCTCCGGGAAGTCCATGGCTGCGCTGTGCTCCGGCCAGCGGTCCAGCATGAGGAACCGGGCCTGACAGCCCTCCTCCCGGGGCAGGGCCTGCCAGATCTCCTCGGTGAGGAAGGGCATGAAGGGGTGGAGGAGCTTCAGCGTCTCGGTGAGGACGTACACCAGCACCTGCTGGGCCTGGATCTTGGCCTGCTGGTCCTCGCCCTGCAAGCGGGCCTTGGTCAGCTCGATATACCAATCGCAGTAGTCGCTCCAGATGAAGTCGTACACCTTGGCGGAGGCCACCCCCAGCTCATAGGCGTCCATGTTCTCGGTGACTTCCTTGACCACCTGGTTGAGGCGGGACAAGATCCATTTGTCCTCCTGCTCCAGCTTGTCCGGCAGGGCGCACCGGTCGATGGTCAGGTTCATCAACACGAACCGGCTGGCGTTCCAGATCTTGTTGGCGAAGTTGCGCATGGCCTCGCACTTCTCCACGAAGAAGCGGGTGTCGTTGCCGGGGGCGTTGCCGGTGATCAGGTTGAAGCGCAGGGCGTCCGCGCCGTATTTCTCCGCCATCTCCAGGGGGTCGATGCCGTTGCCCAGGGACTTGGACATCTTGCGCCCCTTGTCGTCCCGGACCAGGCCGTGGATCAGCACCGTGTGGAAGGGGGGCTTGCCGGTGTGCTCACAGCCGGAGAAGATCATCCGGGACACCCAGAAAAAGATGATGTCGTAGGCGGTGACCAGCACGTCGGTGGGGTAGAAGTAGTTGAAATCCTCGGCGTCCCCGGGCCAGCCCAGGGTGGAGAAGGGCCACAGGGCGGAGGAGAACCAGGTGTCCAGCACGTCCGGGTCCCGGGTGATGTCCTTGGAGCCGCAGTGGGCGCAGGCGGCGGGGTCCTCCTCGGCCACGGTCATCTTGCCGCAGTCCGCGCAGTACCACACGGGGATCTGGTGGCCCCACCACAGCTGCCGGGAGACACACCAGTCGTGGACGTTCTCCATCCAGTTGGTATAGGTCTTGGCGAAGCGCTCGGGGACGAACTTGATCTCCCCCTCGTTGACCACCCGCAGGGCCTCCTTGGCCAGGGGCTCCATCTTCACGAACCACTGGGCGGAGATGATGGGCTCCACGTCGCTGTGACAGCGGGAGCAGGTGCCCACATTGTGCTGGTGGGGCTCCACCTTCTCCAGCAGGCCCAGGGACTCCAGGTCGGCCACCACGGCCTTCCGGGCCTCGTAGCGGTCCATCCCTTGATATTTGCCGCCGTTCTCGTTGACTACGCCGTGGTCGTCCAGCACCCGGATGGTGTCCAGGCTGTGGCGCAGGCCCACCTCGAAGTCGTTGGGGTCGTGGGCGGGGGTCATCTTCACGCAGCCGGTGCCGAACTCCAGGTCCACGTACTCGTCGGCCACGATGGGGATCTCCCGGTCCATCAGAGGCAGCAGCACCTTTTTGCCCACCAGGTCCTTGTACCGTTCATCGCCGGGGTGGACGGCCACGCCGGTGTCGCCCAGCATGGTCTCCGGCCGGGTGGTGGCCACGATGACATACCGCCCCGGCTCGCCCACGATGGGGTATTTCAGGTGCCAGAGGTTTCCGGGCTTGTCCTGATACTCCACCTCCACGTCGCTCAGGGCGGTGACGCAGTGGGGGCACCAGTTGACGATGCGGGAGCCCTTGTAGATCAGCCCCTTCTCATACAGGGAGACGAACACATGGCGCACCGCCTTGGACAGCCCCTCGTCCATGGTGAAGCGGGAGCGCTCCCAGTCGCAGGAGATGCCCAGCTTCTTCTGCTGGGTCACGATGCGGCCGCCGTACTTGTGCTTCCACTCCCACACCCGCTCCAAAAACTTCTCCCGGCCCAGGTCGTGGCGGCTGAGGCCCTCGGTGTTGCGCAGCTCCTCCTCCACCTTCACCTGGGTGGCGATGCCCGCGTGGTCGGTGCCGGGCAGGTACAAAGCGGCATAGCCCTGCATCCGCTTGTAGCGGATGAGCATGTCCTGGACGGCGTCGTCCATGGCGTGGCCGATATGGAGCTGGCCGGTGACGTTGGGGGGGGGCATGACGATGGTGAAGGGCTTCTTCTCGGGGTCCCGGATGCCCCGGAAGCAGCCGTTTTCCTCCCAGGCGGCGTAGATGCGGCCCTCCACCTCCTGGGGCTCGTAGACCTTGGGCAGTTCCTTGTTCATATCCAGATCACATTCCTTTCTTGGTGTTCTCGATCAAACTTCTGGGATGGCGCCGCCGAACTTCTCCGACAGCTTGGCCCCCAGGGCGGCGGGATCGCCCACGGCGATGGCCTGCTCGGGCAGGATGACGGCGTGCTTTTTGTCCACAAAGAGGAAGTACCGCCCCCGGCTGTGGAAGCAGCTGATGAAGCTGGAATAGGGGTAGAAGCTCTCTCCTTTCCTGCTCCGCTCCCGCACCCCGGCGTCGTCCAGGGTGACGGTGACCTCGCCCAGATCCCTGATCTGCATCCGGCTGCTGCGCCAGGCGGTGAACCGGTAGTAAAAAACGGACAGGCCCAGATAGAGCAGTCCCAGCCCGATCAGCGCGGCATCCAAGACGGTGGGGCCCTCCGCCCACAGGAGCAGGGCCCCCACGGCCAGCATGACCAGTCCCAGCAGCATCATCACCACCCGGTAGACCGTTACGCGCGCCCGCCGGTAGCGCTTGGACACCACCCGGCACAGGGCCAGCAGGTCCTGATAGGTGTAGCCGTTGAGCTTGAATTGGTAATACATCGCCTTCCCTCCTTCGAATAAAAACGCCCCGAGCCAAATTGGCTCGGGGCGGACGAAGTCCGTGGTACCACCCGAATTCCCCGGTCGGGGCACTCGCTTTTGCCTTAACGCGGCGGACGGCGGCGCTTACTCAGATCGTTCAGCGCCGCGGCTCGGGGACCACTTCGCCCTGCCTCCGCGCGGCCTTTCACCCACCGACCGCTCTCTGAAGCGGAGGGAGAGGGATACTGCTTCCCTTCCCAGCCTTTTACGACAGATAGTATAGGCGAACCGGCACGGTTTGTCAAGGGCCGTTTTTTGTGGGAGTGTCCAAGGCGAGAGATAGTGAGAGAGTACCTCCAGGGAAGCTTTCCCATTCACTTTGGAAAAGAGCGGTAAATACTGGGGGAAAATCTGCCGGAGCTGGTTTTTCAACCGGCAGATGTGCATCGATGTTTCTTACTTCATGGCGTGATACTCTCGAAGAAGCGCCTTGACCGCGGCGACATCATCCGCTGGAACAATGGATGTTCCTATTGGCATCATCAGGCGGGGATGGTACTGTCAAAGCATAGGACCAACGCAGGCAGCATCGGCAGAGGCTTGGTCTCCACCCTTTTGCGCCATTTTATCCCGGGATCTTGTGCTATTTGCTTCTAAATCGCAACATATGAGATTTGAAGTCGAAAACCCTTCAGCCCTTGCCAAGGCACAAAACAGCCCTGCCCGACCCGAACAGCTGGCAGAAGTCTGTTCAAATCGGGCAGGGCCGTTCAATTCGGAAGTCCATGCACTTGATAGACCCCGGCTGTCGCGGTCAGCCGGATGTGATCCCCTGGCGTATTGCAGTTGAGAAGCAGCTCCTCCGGCCCTGTATAGTCAAAAAAATCCCAGGGGATCCTGCCCTCCATGGCGCGGACTGGCGCTCCGCCATCCTCGATCAGCGGGCGGATGATCTGGGACACACCGCTGTCGTACACAGCAATGAGCGGCTCGGTCTTCCCCCTGTGCCGCAGCGCAGTCACGCCCTTCCTGTGGCGGCGGCACAGATGGGACAGCGCCCCGCCTGGAACCAGCGGCACATCCACGCTCAACACCAGGCATTGGCTGTTCCGAGCGGCGTGCAGGCAGGTGTACAGCCCACCCAGCGGGCCTCGCTACGGAAGTTCGTCCTCCAGCTCCCGCACATCTGGAATTGAGCTCCCGCCTGGGCCGGATATCATAATATCCTCGATCCCCAGGGCTTTCAGCTTATCCACCTGACGCTGGAGAAAGGTCTGCCCCAGCAGGATCGACCCTGCCTTGTCCTTCCCCATCCTCCGGGAACGCCCTCCCATCAGGACTACTGCGCTGAAGGGTCTCGAGGAGGCGCCGCGCCGGCGCTCCAGAAGGCGTTTTCCCTCCTCTTGGATGGCCCGATCCGGAATTTGCAGCTGCGCCGCCAGCACCCCCGCGGCCCGCTTTTTTACCGCGGTGCCGGTTGGGGAATAGCTCAACAGCGCGGCGGCGATCCCAGCGCCGCAGGCATCCGGTGTAAGAGGGCCAAAGCTTTCCAGATCCAGCCCTATCACTGTGCCGCCCGCTGGATCCCAGAGAAAATTGCGCAGATTTCCATCCTCCGGCAGCGATCCGCACAGGTCATGACAGCGCCGGATCCATTCGGCCAAGGCGCGCCATGGCCGGTGGGAAAAGCCGTCCCGCTCCTGCTTCTCCAGCACGGCCATCAGGGTGGGCTGCGGACAATAAGCTGTCACGATCAGGCCCGGCTCGCTGTGCAGCACCTCCGGGAGGGGGAGCATCCCCTCCAGCGCCATGTACAGTCCGTTCTCCCGCGCCCAATCTCCCGCGTCCGCGAAATGCTTCTCCACTGCGGCCCGGCCCTGGTAAACGGCGGCATATACCTGGTTGCGCTTGCTGTATAGAGGAATCATGACACAGTCAGCCGGATC
Organism: uncultured Oscillospiraceae bacterium; assembly: GCA_910588495.1. GTDB lineage: Bacteria > Bacillota > Clostridia > Oscillospirales > Oscillospiraceae > Enterenecus. The sequence continues at coordinate 10,191 of CAJUPU010000040.1, forward strand.
ACGTTGGTGACATTGCGCTTGCTGTTGGGATCTCCAAACACCAGAAGCTGGGTCCGCTCCCCCTCCTGAACGATCAGGAACACCCAATCCGGCGCAGCAGCCTCTTCTTGCGTCACCGTGACACTGTACTCGTCGTCCGCTGTGACGGCCGTTTGTGTGTACGATGTGATACCAGCCTCCGCAAGAACGGCAGACAGCGGCGCGCCCTGAGCGTCCACCCTGCGCTCCTCGCCCTTCCCGTTTATTACGGTGCCGCGCACCGCCGTCAATTCCACCCGATCCAAGGACAACTCCTCTACCTTCCCCCCGTACTACACCAGCACCGTGCCCATTTGAGCCGTTTGGCGGGTGCTCAGGTGGATCCCGGCCGCCGCCGCAGTCACCGCCAGCAAAACAGCGAGCAAAAGGATCGCCGGTCTATTCTTTTTCATTTTGCTCCCTCCACCTGCGCCCTTGCGTTTTGGACCTGCCTGACCATCACCACCGGCGCCAATCTGTGGGCTGCCGCCGCGCCCAGCAGTCCGCACAGCGTACCGGAAACCGCCGCCACGCATACATACAGCAGCAGTGCCGGCCCCCAAAGCCGGAACACGATCCAGTTGGCCGTCAGCGCGGCGCACACTGCGGCGGCGGCATTGACCAAGGCCATCCGCACCTCGCAGGCGTCCCGCAGGCCTTTTGTTGCCAGCAGGAGCAGATTGATCGTCCCGCCGGGCAGTATGTATCCGATCGGGGAGAGCGCTCCCATGCTGCCGACCATGCCCAGCCCCAAGGCCAGGGCGCTCTGGATGACGCTCATCATGGTGGCGCAGCCAGGCTGAGAGGCGAGCATCGCGGCGATCACCAGAAACATCAGGGAAAAGCTTGTCCCGACGCCTCCGGGAATGTGAAGGGAATCCGTCACCAGATTGGCCGCCGGACTGATGAGCCGTTTGGAAAACAGCCCCAGATCGCAGCAAAGCGCCAAAAACAGGACGGTCCTGAGGGAATATCGTTTCATTATGATTGAACTCCTTTTCAATGGAAGGCATGACCGTTTCCAGACATACCCCAGCGGAACGTTTCTCCGCGGCCAGCCGCCATTCCCAATCGGGTTTAGGCAGGTCTGGCTCGAAATCCAATATTTTGCGGGCATCACTTTGTGCCGGCCCGATGAGCCGAAGGAACCGGCGTTTTTGCGCCGGTTCCTTCGGCCGGGCGGCTGCAGCAATGCTTTGATGCTGCAAAGACGTTTACAGGGTGAACAGCGTTCCCAGCTCTGGCTGCTTTGTCCGCACGCCGCAGCGGCGCAGGGCAGCCCGCAGCGTGGCCTGATGGCTGGTGATCACCGGGACGCCCAGATCCTCCTCCAGGTCCTTGACCAGCCCCAGGGTGTCCAGGGCCGTGCAGCTCAGGAAGAACACATCCGCGCCCTTTCGGTCCATTTTCTTGCTGTGGCTGTAGAGAAAGTTGTAGTCAGCAAGGTAGAAGTTGATGTTTTGAAAGCGGGACATATCCATGCCCTCGATGGCGGTGACGGGGAAGCCGTTCTGCTCCATAAACTCCTTTTCCGCCATATTGGTGGCGTCCGGATAAGGGGTCAGGACCGCGGTCTTTTTCGCGCCCAGTGCCGCGAGGGCCTCCAGCACGGCTGTGCTGGTGGTGAGGGCCGGGGTGCCGCTGGCACGCTCCATGGTCTTGATGCACTCCCGATCCCAGCCGGCGCCTTTGATAAAGCTCCCGGCGGTGCAGCCAAACACCAGCAGGTCAAGGCCCTTCCCCTTATACTTTGCCGCGTTTTCCTCCAGCTGATCCGTGAGGATGGCCAGCCCCTCCGGGGTGGGGCCGGGGAACACCATCTTCATGGAAGAGAAGGAAACGCCCGGCGGGGAATAAATGTGAAAGGCGTGCTCAATGTTTTCCCCCGGCATGGGACTGATGAGCCCGATGCGGGCTTTCCAACCATACATAGTACTCTCCTCCTATGATGCTATCAAAGGGACAGGCACTCGGCCAGCTCCGCCATATCGTCCAGCTGGTCGATCTTCTTGCACAGCTCGATATACCGGGCGGTCTTTTCCGCGCTGAGGCCCACGGCCTTGGCGCCCACCTGGAAGGTGCGCTCCACGTCCTCCCAGGCGAAGGGGTTTTTGGCGTGGCCCTTGGGGAAGGGCAGGGTGATCTCCACCTGCTTGCCGTCCTTGAGGGTGATGCGCATGGTGGTGGTGGGGAAGGAGCCGTTCTGGAACATATTGAAGGCCACCCACAGATTCTGGACCTTGTCGGGATCGGACTTGACCTTGGAGGCCAGGTTCAGCAGCTCCTTGTCGTTCAGGCGGGAGGAATCGTACCAGCCCGGGCCCGGATCGCCCCGCAGCATATAGGCCGCCAGGCAGTAGGGGATGCTGAACTGGGCGTCCCGGCAGCTGGCATAGCCGTCCCAGCTGAACTTCACCCGCTCCATATAGGTCGGGCTGACGAAGATCTCCTCGATATCGTCGGCAGTGAAGTTGTGTTCCCGCTTGAGCTGATTCAGGCAGTCCAGCGGCGTCTGGATCCACATCCATCACGTTATAGATGTTGTCCAGCTCGTTGCGCTTGGCCATGCCGGCCAGCATCACGCCGGTCAGGCTGGTGAGGGCAAACTGGAGGTGGTAGAAGTCGGAGCCCTGCTGGGCGAGGATGGCGTTGACCACCGGGGTGGAGCAGGCGGTGGCGCCGAAGAGGAGGTTGAACTGCTCCTCGTTGCAGCCCAGCAGCTTTCCGGCGGGAGGAGACCCGGCGAAGATCTGCCAGGAGCCCAGACCCCAGCCATACTTCCTCGTATCATAGTCCGGGGGAGGCTGGATATAGCAGGCCACGCGCTGGTAGACCTCGAAGCCGCCGATCACCGCAGTGAGGAAGTCCTTGCCGCTCTTGTGCATGGCCTCGGTCATGGCCATGGACACGGAGATCAGGTGGGCGCTGGGATGGCCAGTATAGCTGCAGTCCTCCCAATCCAGGGTGTCCGCAGCGACGGCGTTGGCCATGATAGCGCCGTGCATGGGCACCTTGCCAGGCTCGCCCCACATGGTGGACATCATGTCGGAGGTCTGTCCGGTGATGGCGTGGGCCGTGTTGCGTGCGCTGACGGCGGTGGGCAGCGTGCGCCCTGCCATGGCGGCGCCGGCCACGTGCAGGGTGAGCATCTTGGCTTTCTCCACCTGTTCCGGGGTCAGATCCTTGTACTCCAGCTTTGTGATGAACTCAGCCAATCCCTTGGTATACTCGGTCATTTTACACACCTCTTGCAAATAATGTAGTAGTTTTTCAAGCTCCTCTCCAAGGGCGCGGGCACAGAGTTTGGGACGGGGAACTAGATCGTCTTTTTGGGGGCGTACTGAGAGAGCAGCGCGCTGCACGCCTTGCCGCTGCCGGCGGCCTGGTACTCCTCCTCGGTCACACAGGTGAGCGCCCCAAAGGAGCAGGCCCGGACGCAGGCGGGCTGGAGGCCGTTTTTGACCCGGGTGTTGCAGCCGTCACACTTCACCATCTTCCCGTCAGAGGGCCGGTATTGGGGGGCCCCGAAGGGGCAGGCCAGGGCGCAGCTCTTGCAGCCGATGCAGTTGGTGTTGTCGCAGATCGTGAACCCGGTCTCCGGATCCTTTTTCAGGCAGCCCACGGGGCAGGCGGAGATGCAGGGGGCGTCGTCGCAGTGCATACAGGCGGCGGAGAGGTAGGCGCAGTAGACCCGGCCGTCCTCCATATCCAGTTCCTCGTCAAAAGTCCTGCGGAAGCAGGGGTCCCCCGCGGCGGGATCCACATCGTTTTGATCCATGCAGCCGATCATGCAGGCAGAGCAGGCGCAGCACTTGCTCTCGTCGAACACAAATACTCGTTTCATGCCTTCTCCTCCTGACGCTTCGTGATGTTGCAGCGCATCCCCTTGTAGCCGGGGAAGCCGCTGTAGGGATCCAGGTGGTCCCGCCCCAAAAGCTCGTTCACGTTGGCCTTGGTGTAGCCGGGAAGCGCCAGCACCACACCGGGCTTGATCTTGCTGGTGGTCTTCACCTTCATGTCAATACAGCCATACGGACTGGAAATGGTCACAGTATCCCCATCTTTCAGATCCATATGGACGGCGTCCTGCTTGCTGAGCTCGCAGGTGGGCTCCGGCTGGAGCGTGCGGATCCACGGCGTATCGTGGAGCCGGGAGTGGATGGCGTAGGGCTTTCTCGCGCCGGTGCAGAAATAGAAGGGGTATGCCATCCGAGTCTCCTCGTCGTCCTGGTCGGCCAGGGAATCCACATAGCTGGGCAGCGGATCCAGGCCGTACTTCGGATCGATGGCGGCAATGGCGGTGGAGTAGAACTCGAACTTTCCCGTCCGGGTCTTGAATCCTTCTTTCAGATACTTCCCAGGTTTGACCGGCAACTGGGCGGTGGGGACCTTCATGGGCAGGGAGCTGGTCTTCAGATCGGCCAGCGTCAGGCCGCAGCCGTCGATGATCCACTCGACGCAGGCCTCATAGCCGCCCTTGAGCAGCTCGTCGTCCAGATCCATCGCCCGGGCGAGCTCGCAGAGGATGTCCGCGTCGGACTTGGACTCATAAAGGGGCGCGATGGCGGGCTGCGTATAGACCAGGTAGCCGCCCTGGTAGCATTTGAGTTCACTGCGCTCCACAGAGGAGCAGGCGGGCAGCACGATGTCGGCGTAATTGGCGGACATGTTCATGAAGAGATCCACGTCCACAATGAAGTCCAGCTTTTCCGCCATCACCTTAAGGAGCTTGTCGCTCTCGGGGAACATCTTGGCGTTGAATCCCAGGGCGAACATAGCCTTGATGGGATAGGGCGTCCCCTCCTCCAGCTGGCGGAGAAGATCCATGGACTGGAACTCATCGTAATGCGCATTCCAGAGGGGGAACCGCTGGGCGCCGATCCGCTCTGCCGTGCCGGGGTATTTTTCGATGCGGAACTGCTCATCCCGGGTGTGGAACCCGGCGGACTGGCGCAGGTAGGTGGCGGGAATGGGATAATTTCCGCCCACACGGTCGTAGTTCCCGGTCACGGCCATCAGGCACAAGATCGCGCGGTTGGCGTTGAAGCCGTTGATCCGATGGACCAGAGCGGAGGCCGAGAAGTTGACGCAAGCCGGGCCGTTGGTGGCGTACAGCTTGGTGGCCTCATAGATATCTTCCGGCTTCAAGCCCGTGATCTTGCTGACCTTATCCAGCGGGTATTGATCCACCAGCTCCTTGTACTGCTCAAAGCCATAGGTGTACTTTTCGATATAGTCCATGTCGGCCCAGCCGTTGTCCAGGATGAGCTTGGCCATCCCCAGGGCAAGGGCTCCGTCGGTCCCAGGATCGATCTGGAGGAAAATATCGGCCAGATTCTTGGCCGCGGGGGTGCAGCGGATGTCGATGATGATCACCTTGCCGCCCCGCTCCTTGAGCTTGCGCACCCCCTCCACAGACAGGTGATGGGAGTAATACCCGTCGTAGTTCCAGCCCAGGAAGGTGTTGGCGTGGGCCATGTCCGGCGCGGCGCCGCCGCCCATGGTGACCTTATTGCCCATCTTCATGGAAACGGCGCACACACTGTCGTCGGTGCCGAAATTCACACTGCCGAACACATGGGCAAAGCGCTGGTAAATGGGCCTGTACCACTTAGAATACCCACTGTAAAAAGCCACCGCGTTGGGCGAATAGGTCTCTTTGACCTGCCCAAGCCGTTCCGCGACGATCCGGTAGGCCTCCTCCCAGGAGATGGGCTCGAATTTTCCCTCGCCCCGCGCCCCGATCCTGCGCAGGGGGGTCTTGATCCGGTCCTCCCGGTAGATGTAATTGCGCTGAGACGAGCCCTTGGTGCACAGCCTGCCATGGTTATAGGGGTGCTCCGGCGTCCCCTCCACGCGAACGATCTTACCGTCCTTCACATAGCAGTCCAGGCCGCAGTGATGGCTGGGGCTGCAGATCGCGCACAGCGAGTGCTTGATCTCGATCCCCGTATCTTCCCCGGGGATCTTTGCTTTTGATCTTTCCTCATGCTCCGTCAAGACAGTTCCCTCCCAAGAATTTGATAAAGCTGTCCGGGAAGCCCTCCTGCCTCAGCAGACAAATCGTCTGTGTGCTCAGAGCGGTCCCTGGACTTGCCAGGGCTTTCAGAAAGGCGCTTTTTATCACACCTCCGCAGCCGGCGCCGCCGATCAAGTTGATGCATTTGATCCGCTCCGGATCCCGGCACGCCTCGATGAAATAGCGGCCGGTCTCCCAGCGGCAGTGCCGGTCGGCCTGGGTGCAGGAGGAGCTGTCGCCCATACTGATAAAGTCGTAGCCCAGATAGTGGCCCAGGTTGACCAGAAAATTGCCGTCAAATTCCGCCGTTCCTCCGGCCATGTTCGCCCCGGCCACGGCGCCCTGGCGCACGGCGTTGGCCCATATGCCGATATTCCGGTTGACGCCGCTCTGCATGTCCGGGGCCTCGCAGCAGTCGCCCGCCGCGTAGATCCCTTCGCAGCTGGTGCGCATCCTGCGGTCCACCTGGGCGCCCCGTGCCAGAGCCAGGCCGCTGTCCCTCAAAAACCCCACGTTCATCCGCACACCGATGCACACCGCCACCATGTCGGCGGAAAAACGTTCGCCGCTTTTCATTACGGCGGCAAGCTGTCCGTCCGCCTGGCGCTCGATGTGGGAAAGGATCCGACCGCAGCGGACAGCCACTCCTTTGGCCTCCAGATCCCGCTGGATCCGTTGGGCGGTATCCGGGAAGACGGCGGTGCTGAACATGCGGTCCGCGCCGTCCACCAGCGTGCAGGCCGCCCCGCACCCCACCAGATCCTCCACGACCTTGATCCCCACCCAGGAGGCTCCGATCACGACCCCGCTATGTACCGTCCCGCCGTCCAGAAGCGCTTTGAGCTCCAGCGCGTCCCGGGCGGTGCGCATCTTGACCACGCCAGGCAGATCCAGGCCGGGAATGGGGGGCATGATGGCGCTGGCCCCCGTGGCGATCAGGATCTTGTCAAAGGACTCCTCTCCGCCGCCGGCAAGCCGCAGCGTTTTTGTCTCCGGGCGCAGTTCCGTGACAGCGCGGTTCCCGTGGTAGCAGAGGTCCAGACGCTCCGCGGCCTCCTCGGCGCTTCCGAAGGGAAACATGGCCTCATAGGGGATCGCGCCCTTGACGTAGTAGACCTGCTAACAAAAGTCAAGACTAAAATTGAAAAGGGAGTGGATTTTAATATCTGAAAAAAGAGTATAGCAAACCAAGCCACCGCCATTGAAAATTTTCGGCGCTGGCCTGGGATAAACGGATTCGGGATTGGCTGTTAGGCTTCGAGACTGTCCAGGTACTGCTTCACTTTGGCGTAGTAGATGCGTAGGAATTTGTTGGCGGAGGCCATCATGTAGACGCAGTAGGGCTTGCTTTTGGCGCGCTTCTTGTCCATGAACTGATACACAGGTTCATCGGCAGGAGAACAGCGGAGGATGGCACTCATCACCAGGAACAGCGTCCTGCGCAGAGCGGAGGAGCCACGCTTGGAGATGCTCCGGCTGCGGACTTCCATCTGGCCGGACTGGTACGGCGGAGCGTCGATACCCGCAAAGGCCACCAGCGCCTTCTTGGAGTGGAAGCGGCGCACATCGCCGATCTCCGCCATGAGCTGGGGGCCGAGGGCCGGGCCAACTCCGAACATCCCCATCACAACAGGGTATTCCGGCAGGGATGCCGCCAGGGACTGCATTTCATTTCGGAGCGTGGCCAGGGCGGCGGAAGCGGCCCGAAGCTGGGACACCGCCTGTTCCACCAGGAGCTTGGCCGTATCGGTCTTAGGCATGACGCTGAAATGCCCACAGGCGGAGGCGTAGATGTCCAGCGCCTTGTCCTGGCTGAAGTTGTAGCCGTGCTTCTTGCACCACTTATGGTATTTGACTGCAAATGCCTTTTCGGACAACCCGCAGACACACTCGCAGTGCCAAAAGGCGGCAACAAAGTCCACCCATTTCTCGCTGCCGTCCGCCCTGGCAGGGCTGGAAAACAAGCGGTTTGCGTCTGGGAAAGCGGTGTCGAGCAGGGAAATCAAATTGTTTTTGAGCATGGTCTGCACCTTGGCACATTGCTGATACTGGCGGTATGTAGTTTTCAGCATCAGCCGCACTTCATCCTCCGGGATGTATCTGGGCAGTGCCAGCCAGTGGTCAAGGCCGTAGTTTGCCAGCTTGATCGCGTCCTTCTTATCGGTCTTGGCCCGCCGCAGGCTGTTGTTCCCGTAGCCATGCACCAGCATGGCGTTCACCACGGAGACGTAGAATCCGGAATCGTAAAGGAAGCTGGCCACCGGCAAATGGTAGTTCCCAGTGGCCTCCATCACCACGCGAGTGTCGCCATCCAGTTCCCTCAGCAACCGCAACAGTTCGCACAGTTCAACATCGGTGTGTCCCACCTCAAAGGGTGGGATCACCATCTCTCCCAAAGGCCGCATGACGGCGATCATGCTCTTGCCTTTGGAAACATCAATGCCTACACAGTTTATTTTCATTCCCCCAGTACAAAATTTGCAACCGGAACCCATCCTTTTCTCGCTGCCGATCCAATCTATTGGGTGACACGAACTCAAGGCTCAACCTGCTTAAACCGAACGCCGCAACAAGAGGATGGCTGACAGTCTTTACGTCGGACTTCAAAGCCCAAGGAGGCTAAGGCCAGCCAGTTGCTCCCCTTATTGTAGCTTTGGCGCGAGACGGACGAAACCCCCGGCTGGCTGCCGAGGGTTCCAACCAAATTATATTGTAATAGGGGGTTGTCCGTTGCCCCCGGTGAACCTTGAAAAACACCGGGCCAGCCCGGTCACATCCGGCGACTGAAATACGTTCCCTGACGAGCAAGCGATCCTGGAGGGTGCGCCAAGACCCGCCTGTGGGGTTTCCCCATCAAAGACGGCCAAATAAGGCGGCGAGCGGTACCCATCCGTCCAGAAACAGCGGACAAGCTGTTTCGCAACGACCTCGTCAGCACACAATGATACTCCCGTCCACTCGGGCGGCTCGGAGCGATCCTCGGAGGGGTGAGATTCCCGTGACGCGCACAGCGCGGTTTCAGTCTGCCGCCCACGCCTGGGGGAGTAGTGTCGAATACAGGCGGACGAAGGATAGGGATACAACGTCCTTCGGGTAATTTCTTGATTTCAGATGCCACGGGGATCACCTGTCCCACGCATGGGTGATCCCTGTTTTTCTGAGATCAAGCAGCAAGCACACAGTAGGATCTGCCCAAGTTCAAGCCCAGTGATTCGTTGGATATGGCGGGTGGCTATTGGGCCAGCATTGTGGTATCATCGGTACTGCTACACTGACATAGAAGGAGTGGTACAAGATGAGCATCTGGGTCACAGGCGATACCCACGGTGATTTTCATCGGTTCACTACAAAGAATTTTCCTCATTTGAAGGGAATGAGTCGGGATGACTGCATGATCATCGCGGGTGATTTCGGCGGTGTGTGGGCCGGGGAGCAGGCGGACGGACACAAGCTGGACTGGCTGGAGGACAAGCCCTTTACCACCTTGTTTGTGGATGGAAATCATGAAAACTTCAGCCTGCTGAACTCTTATCCTGAGCGGGAGTGGCACGGCGGCAGAGTCCATGCGGTGCGGCCCCACGTCCTCCACCTGATGCGGGGCCAGATATTCGAGATCGGTGGGCTCACCTGGTTCACCATGGGCGGAGCCGCCTCCCACGATATCCAGGACGGCATCCTTGACCCAGCCGCTTCGGATTTTGAGCGGCGCTACTGGACGATGAGGCGGATGAACGCCATGTTCCGGGTGCTGGGACACTCGTGGTGGCCTGAGGAGATGCCCAGCGAGACAGAGTACGCTGAGGCTAAAACCAACCTGGAGCGGTCCGGGTGGCAGGTGGACTGCGTCCTCACCCACTGCGCCCCCAGTGGCATCCTGCCGAAGATCGATCTTGGCTACCCTTCGGATCCGCTCACCGATTTTCTGGAAACGGTGCGTCAGCGGTGCCGCTTCTCCTTCTGGTTCCTGGGCCACTACCACACCAACCAGGTGATCGACCAGCGGTATGTCCTCCAGTGGGAGCGGATATCCAAAATCGAATGAAACACGGCAGGCCCCCTCCACCCGGAGGGGGCCTGCCGCATAAAGAGAGAACCGAAGCGTTTCCGCTTCGGTTCCATGAGGATGGAGGATAGAATGAAAAAGAAGGAGTATCTCTTGCAAGTGTTATGATAGCCCCGCTTCATTACAGAAGTTCGAGGAAAGGTGTTACAAAACCATTAATTTCATCCCAGCCCCGTTTCCGCAGACAGCTCGTCCTGCGCAAGCTGGACGGCGCATTTCTTTGCGCTGGCAGAACCGATGCGCTGTCCTCCCCAGCCCTCAGATGGTAGAGGGTCTCCCGGAGCTGGGCAAGCTCGGCGCGGTCTGCCTCACCACACCGCAGGATTGGAATAATCAAATAATTTTCACAGAAAGCGAGGGATAACATTGCAAATTCTCGAAATGACATTCACCGTGGATCATCGGGGCGGGATGAAGATCCCAGCCCCGGTTTTGACAAAGATGGGACTGGAGGCAGGCGATCATGTACAGGTGGCATACCTGACCCATGATGGCGCGTCCAATACGTTCTGTGAGTTGATGCTTTTGCCTGACGCAGTCGATGAAACGGTCTCAGATAGAACCAACGTCATTCAGATCCCTGAGGAGTTGATGCGGCAGGCCGGCATTCTCCAGGATGCAGACCTGCAAATCACCTGCCTCGACGGCTGTATCGTGATCAGCCGGGACACCGGCCTCCAGTTGGGGGAACTGTACCCCATATTGGAAAACCTTCAGGTCGCGGAAGCTCTGGCGTCTATGCTCCCAGGAGAGGCGCCGCAAGCACTGGCGAAGCTGGAACAAACGATAGGAAGAATCCAGAAAGGGGCGGAACAGGATGGATAATACGCAGCGCACATATGCCGGACGCACTTCGTCCGTGGAGGTCAACGGTACGGTGGTGTACCTTACTTTTTCTTCTGAGCAGAATACTGAAGCCGCCGCTGTAGTCAGGGATATCTTGAAGGCCGCGTATCTGCGCAGCCAGAAGGTGTAATGGGGGAGGGGACGGTATGGGTAAACGGGTATACTGTCTTTACCGGGTCTCCACCAAAGGCCAGGTGGAAAAGGACGACATCCCGATGCAGAAGCAGCGGTGCCGGGAGTTTGCCGCAGAGAAGGGATGGACTATCGCGCGTGAATTCTCTGAGAAAGGCATTTCGGGTTTCAAGGTGTCTGCCAAGGATCGGGACGCTATCCAGGAGATCCAGCGGGATGCGGCGCAGGACAAATTCGACATCCTCCTGGTGTTCATGTTCGACCGCCTGGGCCGGAAGGAGGATGAGACGCCTTTTGTGGTGGAGTGGTTCGTTCAAAACGGCATTGAGGTCTGGAGCGCCGAGGAGGGTCAGCAGAGGTTTGACAACCACGTGGACAAGCTGATGAACTACATCCGATACTGGCAGGCGTCGGGGGAGAGCCTCAAAACCTCCGTCCGGACCAAAACCAGGCTGGCCCAGATCGTACAGGAGGGGCGCTTCCGTGGGGGAAGCGCCCCGTTTGGTTATAAGCTGGTGAAAAATGGGCGGGTGGGCAAGAAGAACAAGGAGCTTTATGACATTGAGGTGGAACCCACCGAGGCCATGGTGGTGCGGGAAATATTCGACCTGGCGGATCGGTTTGGCTATGGCGGGCGGCGCATCTCCTCCGAACTCATTGCTAAAGGAATCAAAAATGAGCGAACGGGCGAACATTTCCACTACTCATCCATCCAGAACATCCTGCGCAACATCATGTATGTGGGCATCCTGCGCAGCGGGGAGGCCCGATCTGAAATCATCCCGGAACTCCAGGTCATTTCCCAGGAGCAGTATGATCGTGTGGCGAAAGGCCGATCCCAGCAATCCGCTGAATGTGAGCGCAAATGCGCGGCACGGTGGGAAGAGGAAATTGTGCTGGTAGACGGCGTCCAAACTACGGTCAGCCGCCCGCCCCGGATCAGCCCAAGGAAAAACGTGGGCCGGGCGCTGCTGTCCGGCAACGTGTATTGCGGCCACTGTGGTGGCCGCATTCTTGCGTCTACCGCCTGCCGGAGCCACGATCCCAACGACCGGGTTTCCATCTACAAATGCTATAATCGGACCCAGCACAAAACCCTCTGTAATGGCCCGACCACCTACCGGGCTGAGCGGGTAGACGCGGTGGTGGAAGCGCTCCTGCGGAATATCTTTGAGCGGGCCAGGGCGGTCAACGAGAGTGAGCTGATCCAGCAGCAGGTGCAGGAGACCGCCGCCCAGTGCAGGCAGAAGCTGCGTAAAGCCCAGGCGGAGCATACCAAGGCCCTGCGGGAGCTGGCGAAATGGGAGAACCTCATGCTGGATTCCATTGAAGGCACGTGTGTGTTCTCTCCGGAACAGATCAAGCGGCGTATGGATACAGTGCAGGAAACAGTGGCCGGATTGGCCGAGCAAATCGATGCGTTGAAAGACCAGGCAGCGGAATCGGAGTATGCGGCCAAGGAGATCCGGGAAAGCCACCAAAGGCTGCTGTCCTGGGCGGAGCTGTTTGACACGGCGTCAGTTGAGGAAAAGAAGATGATTGCGTCCTATCTCATCAAGGCTGTTACCTTGACCCGGGATTATGGGATCGAGGTGGAGTTCAGCGTGTCCGAGGCCCAGTACCTGGGCGGGATGGAGATGGGGTAGAGGGGAGCACTCGCAGATCCTCTCAGATCCTCCCAAAAAATTGTGGACGTGACCGCAAAGCTGTGATAGAATAAAGTGAACGAAGGTGAGGATTTGGACATGGAAACTACAGTAGCCCAGGGGTTGCACACTACGGATGACAGTGCGGGTTACGATGCCGCCTGCAAGCGTGTCCTGTCTGAAAAGGCGATCCTGGCGCGAATCATGAAGTCCTGCCTGGAAGAATACAAGGAGTGCGATGTCAATGACATTGCTGAGAAGTACATAGAAGGCCAGCCCCAGGTTTCTGCCCTCCCAGTGCTGCCGGACGAGGTCAGCACAGTCATCAGTGGAATGGACACGGAGGACAAATCTGTGCACGAGGGGTCGGTCACCTATGACATTCGGTTCCGAGCCATAGCCCCCAGCTCCGGGGAGCAGATCGCCCTCATCATCAACGTGGAGGCGCAAAATGATTTCTATCCAGGCTATCCGCTGATCAAGCGGGGCATATACTATTGCAGCCGAATGAGCCAACGAACTCTTGAAACCATTGCGGCACAACGGATTGCGGATTTTATTTCCCTCTTTTGATAACGATTTGATAACATCCTCTATAAGCCGTATTATTCTGTAATTATTCTAATCCCATGGTGAATTGCAGATGATAGATTTTCCGTTGTGGCTTATAGGTGGCAAAATCCATATTAGAAAGCCCTTACCGATGGCAATGTCGGTAAGGGCTTTTTGCTGTCTGTCAGTCTTTGCCCAGCCTGTTTTTGAAGGCTGCTGTCAGGGCGTCGCTCAATTCCTTGGATGGGACTTTGACCCATCTCCGGGTGGTGTCATATTGGGGGTAGTTGTATCGCCAGCGGTCATAGTCCTCCCTGGTAATCTCCCCGGCCTCCAACTTCTTGGCCTGCTCCGCCCATGCGGACAGCATTTCAAGCATATCAACATAGGTCTTGCCTCTGGACTTATCCAGCCTCAAACAAATTTCGCCGTCAATCTCTCCGATGGTCAGACCCCGAATGTCCTCCAAGGCAAAGAGGGTGTGCATGAGGCCAATGTCACTGTCTATGTCGGGGACGGTCAAGGCATCGGTGGAGACTTCAAAGAAGCCCGCCAGCGTCCTGGTCAGGTCGGCCTTGGGGGTGCGGCTCCCGGTTTCATACTGCGCCATACGCACATCGGCGGAGCGTTCCGGGAACCCCACCACCTGACCGAGATACTTCTGCGTGACACCTTTCTTATTGCGGAAAAAGCGAATACGTTCACCAATCGCCATAACTGCCAACTCCAATCTATGTAATGGGGACACTTGGAGTATAACAGATATGTTTAGAACTGTCAAGCGAAATATAAATAAATTTGTTTATATTTTCTTCTTGGAAAGCCTTGACATAACGGAATAGAGTTAGTATAATGAAGCTAACGCTAAACAAATAGCGTTATTATTCAAGAAAGGAGGAACCAGCATGGAGAACAAGTTTATCCGGGTGGACGAGGTAGCGGACGAGCTGGGCGTGTCGAGGCCCTACGCCTACAAGCTCATTCGGCAGCTCAACGAGGAACTGAAAGGAAAGGGCTTCATCACCATTGCGGGGCGGGTCAACCGCCAGTATTTCAACGAACGGCTCTACGGGGCCGGAAAGGAAGTGAACGAAAATGCCGGTATTTAAGGACGAAAAGCGGGGCACATGGTACGTCATGGCGTGGTATCGGGACTGGACGGGGGAGCGTAAGCAGAAGTGCAAGCGGGGCTTTCCCACCAAGCGGGAGGCCCAGGACTGGGAGCGCAGCTTTCAAATGCAGACCGCCGCCGACATGGATATGACCTTTGAAGCCTTTGTGGAGCTTTACACCAAGGATGTGCGGCCCCGGCTGAAAGAGAACACCTGGCTGACAAAGGAGAACATCATCCAGAAAAAGATTCTGCCCTACTTCGGAAAGCGGAAAATCAGCGAAATCACCACCAAAGACGTGATTTCATGGCAAAACGAACTGTTGGCCTGCCGAGACAAAAGGGGTAAACCCTACTCTCAGACCTATCTTAAAACCGTACACACCCAGCTCAGCGCCATCTTTAACCACGCTGTCCGTTTCTATGAGCTGCGCTCCAACCCCGCCGCCAACGCCGGGAACATGGGGACGGATGAAGGGACGGAGATGCAATTCTGGACAAAGGAGGAGTATCTGAAATTTGCTGAGACGATGAGGGACAGGCCCCTCTCCTACCACGCCTTTGAAATGCTTTACTGGTGTGGTCTGCGGCTGGGGGAGTTGCTGGCCCTCACCCCTGGGGACTTCAACTTTGAGGCCGGGACGGTGAAGATCAGCAAGTCCTATCAGCGGATTCATGGTGAGGATGTAATCACTACCCCGAAAACCAAGAAAAGCAACCGCACCATCAAGATGCCCAATTTCCTCTGTGTCGAGATGAAGGACTATCTGGGGAGGCTCTATGGGATTAAGAAGAAAGACCGCATCTTTGCCTTTACAAAATGCCATCTCCACCATGAGATGGACAGGGGTGCAAAGGCGGCGGGCGTGAAGCGTATCAGAATCCACGACCTCAGACATTCGCACATTTCGCTTCTGATTGACATGGGCTTCTCGGCGGTGGCGATTGCTGACCGGGTGGGCCATGAGAATATCGAAATCACCTACCGCTACGCCCACCTGTTTCCGTCCAAGCAGACGGAAATGGCAGATAAATTGAATACGGAAAGGAGTATTTAATCAGTTGATGGATTTTCAGAATACGAAAGGGACTGTCCCGATTCCGTCTGTTGGCGCAGACAGGGAACAGCCCATTTCACAAATATGTACCACGGACAGCATATCAGAAGCGGCTACCGAAAACAACCCCCAGGATGAAAGTATGGAGGATATTC
>CAJUPU010000041.1 GCA_910588495.1 uncultured Oscillospiraceae bacterium
TGTACTGGTCCGACGGCGCCCAGCTCCCCCCCAACCACGCCGACCAGGTGGCCAAGATCATGCGGGAGTCCGACGTGTTCGACGTGACCGCCGCCGACTATGACAAGGCGGTGGCCGACGGCCTCATCACCATCATGGGGGAGGAGACCGACGAGAAGTTCCTGAAAAACGTGATGGAGCAGGTCAACGACCAGGCGGCGGTGGATGCGGTGGCGGACACCTTCAAGATGGTGTACACCCCCTTCCACGGCACCGGCCACAAGCTGATCCCCGAGGCATTGAAGCGCCTGGGCATGAAGCACGTGATCTGCGTCCCCGAGCAGATGGCGATCGACGGCGATTTCCCCACCGTGGCCTCCCCCAATCCGGAGAACCCCGAGGGCTTCGCCCTGGCGGTGGAGCTGGCCAACAAGGAGGGCGCCGACTTCATCCTGGGCTCCGACCCCGACGCCGACCGGGTGGGCCTGATGGTCCGGGCGGGGGACGAGTTCAAGGTGCTCACCGGCAACCAGACCGGCGTGCTGCTTTTGGACTACCTGATCGGCGCCAAGCGGCGCACCGGAAAAATGCCCGCCAACCCCGTGGCGCTCAAGACCATCGTCACCACCGAGATGGCCCGGAAGGTGGCCGAGGTCAACGGCCTCGCCTGCTTCGACACCTTCACCGGCTTCAAGTTCCTGGCCCAGAAGAAGGACCAGCTGGAAAGCTCCGGCGAGGGGAACGTGATCATGTCCTATGAGGAGAGCTACGGCTACATGCTGGGCAGCTATGTCCGGGACAAGGACGCCGTCACCGCCGCCGTGGCCATGACCGAGATGGCCGCGTACTACGCCGGGAAGGGCATGACCCTCTACGACGCCCTCATGGCCCTGTACGAGAAGTACGGCGACTACGGCGAGCGCACCCTGAACCTGGTGATGCCCGGCCTGGACGGCCTGAAGAAGATGGCCGAGCTGATGGCGAACCTGCGGACCGATCCCCCCAAGGAGATCGGCGGCGAGACCGTCAAGACCTGGAAGGACTACAAGGACGGGTCGGTGGTGGACGCCGCCACCGGCGAAAAGACCGCCATGGAACTGTCCGGCTCCAACGTGCTGCGCTACGAGCTGGCCGACGGCACCTCCGTGATCGTGCGGCCCTCCGGCACCGAGCCCAAGGTGAAGGTGTACATTCTGGCCCAGGGGGCCAGCCAGGCCGACTGCGCCGACAAGGTGGCCCGGTATTCCACCTGGGCGGAGAGCTTGAAGGGCTGAGCGCCTCCGCGCGCCTGCGTCATTTTGAGAAGCTGTACCGATCGCCGAAGTATTCACATATGCGAGCCAAAATTGTCGGCGGCAGTTTGGGCCGCAGAGCTGGGTGCTGAGGCGGTCGGCACAGCTTCTGAGAAAAGGAGACCAGACCATGGAACACGACAGAATGATACAGGTCACGGTGGACGGCGTCCGCCGCGCCTACCCCCTGGGGACCCCTTACCGGACCGTCGCGGCGGACTTTCAGGGCAGCTCCCCCTACGACATCCTGCTGGTCAGCCGGGACGGACGGCTGTGCGAGCTCCACAAGGGCCTGGACCGGGACTGCTCCCTGCGCCTGATCACCGCCCGGGACCGGCCCGGTATGCAGACCTATGAGCGCAGCGCGGTGTTCCTCATGCTCAAAGCCTTCCACGACGTGGTGGGCCGGGACAATGTGGAGCGATTGTCGGTGGAGTACTCCCTGAGCAGTGCCCTCTTCATCCTGGCCCGGGGCGCGTTCACCCTGGACCAGGCCCTGCTGGACCGGGTGGAGGGGCGGATGCGGGAGCTGTCCGCCCAGGCCCTGCCCATCGAAAAGCGGTCGGCCAGCACCGACGACGCCATGGAGCTGTTCCGCCGCCAGGGCCTGATCCACAAGGCCCAGCTGCTCAGCTTCCGGGTCAACTCCCACGTCAATATCTACTCGCTGGACGGCTTCGTCAACTACTTCTACGGCTACATGGTGCCCGACACCAGCTACATCCGGTGCTTCGGCCTGGAGCTGTTCGAGAACGGCTTCGTCCTGCGCCTGCCCACCCAGAAGGACCCCGCCCGCCTGGGCGAGTTCCGCCCCTCCCGAAAGGTGTTCCGGGAGCTGTACCAGTCCACCCTCCGGGCCGAGGGGCTGGGCGTGTCCAACGTGGCGGAGCTGAACACCATCATCTCCCGGGGCGGCGCCACGCCGCTGGTGCTCAGCTATGAGGCCATGATGGAGAAGAAGATCGGCGACATCGCCGCCGAGATCGCCGCCCGGAAGGAGGTCCGCTTCATCATGATCGCCGGGCCGTCCTCCTCCGGCAAGACCACCTTCTCCCACCGGCTGTCCACCCAGCTGCGCGCCTGCGGCCTGCACCCCCACGCCATCGCCACCGACAACTACTTCGTCAACCGGGACAAGACGCCCCTGGACGAAAATGGCCAGCCCGACTTCGAGGGCCTGGGCGCCATGGACGTGGAGCAGTTCAACACCGACATGATGCGGCTGCTGAACGGCGAGACGGTGGATATGCCCGTCTACAACTTCAAGCGGGGCCAGCGGGAGTACGGCGGGAACTTCCTCACCCTGAAGGAGGGGGATGTGCTGGTCATCGAGGGGATCCACTGCCTCAACGACGAGTTCACCCGCTCCCTCCCCCGCGAGAGCAAGTACCGCATCTACATCAGCTGCCTGACCACCCTGAACGTGGACGACCACAACCGCATCCCCACCACCGACGCCCGCCTGCTGCGGCGCATCGAGCGGGACGCCCGGACCCGGGGCTACAGCGCCCAGGCCACCATCAAGATGTGGCCCTCCGTCCGCCGGGGGGAGGAGAACAACATCTTCCCCTTCCAGGACAGCGCGGACATGGTGTTCAACTCGTCCCTCATCTACGAGACCGCCCTGCTCAAGCCCTATGTCCAGCCACTGCTCTTCGGCGTCCCCCGGGACAGCGAGGAGTATGTGGAGGCCAAGCGGCTGCTGAAGTTCCTCAACTATTTCCTGCCCATCCCGGCGGACGACATCCCCAAGACCTCCCTGCTGCGGGAGTTCATCGGCGGGGGCTGCTATCACGTCTGACCCCGGCACGAAAACAGCGCGCCCCACGGGGCGCGCTGTTTTCGCCTTTGCCCCAGCGCCGCTCACACGGGCTGGAAGCTGATGTAGCCGTAGTGGGGCTGGGCGTAGTCGGCCAGGCCGAAGGAGTAGCCCATGGCGGACATGGACTTGACCTGGGAGGCCATGGTCCCGGAGCCGTTTCGGGCGGGGTCCACCGCTAGGTAGTTCCCCTGACTGTCCCGGCCCACGATCACGATCCAGTGGTGGCGGCTGACGGCGGAGTTCACCGCCGCCACGATGGGCAGACCGCTGTCCACCGCCGCGTCCACGGCGGCCTTCAGCTCCCTCTGGCTGCCCACATAGCCGTCCGTCTTGTAGATGGTCCGGTAGACCTTGCCGTCGGAGGCCGTGAACCGGTCCCCCTCCAGGCTCCGGCACAGCACGCCGCTGTGGATCATGTCCCGGGTGGCGTACCGGTCGACGCCCAGCAGGAGGTTGACCGCCATGGCCGCGGAGGTGGCCTTGCAGGTATCCCTGTCCTGGCGCAGGAAAGACACCTGGCCCAGATTGGCGGCGGCCGGCCCGCCGACGGAGGCGGCGCTGTCCGGCCGGATCAGCCTGCCCTGTTTCAGCAGCTCCAGCAGCCGGGTGTTCTGGGCGGCAGTCCCCCGGTAGCCGCCCATGCCGTTGGCCGCGGCGATCTCGGCCCGGCCCGCGTAGGAGGAGTCGATCCCAAGCGCGTCCAGCGCCGCAGCGATGGAGGGCGACGCGCCGGTGTACGCGGGGAAATAGGGGCTGACGGCGGCGGGGTCGATGAGCTTCCCCTGCCGCAGCAGCTCCAGCAGCCGGGTGTTCTGGGCGGCGGTCCCCCGGTAACCGCCGATGCCATTGGCCGCGGCGATCTCGGCCCGGCTCGCATAGGATGGGTCGGCCCCCAGCGCATCCAGCGCCACGGCGATGGAGCCGCTTGCGCCGGTGTAGCGGGGGAAGCAGGAGGCCGCGCCCGCGGCGGACACGAGGGTGGACAGCGCCAGGCACAGCGCCGCCGCCAGAGCGGCAGATCGTTTCAGCATGGTGTAGACCTTCCTTTCTGTTGGTGGTGTGGGTGCGGCGGAGGGGACAGGCCCGGGGCCTGCCTGCCTCCATATCTTTCAAATCGTCCGCAAAAGGCCAGGTCTTTACCGCTTTCAGCAACTTTTCCCCATGCAGATCCTGGTATGGCTGGGGATCTCTGGCGGCACTGGGGGGGACAGCTGGGGCGCGCTGGGTCAAATCGACGGCCAAAAGCGTCCACCCCCTCCCGGCCCTTTTGAGACAGGCCAGGGCCTGTGTCAAAAGAGCCGGGAGCAGCCGCAAGTTTTGCTTGTCAAACCTGGGAACGTCTGGTATACTGGCAACGCGCCGCCTGTGCGGCGATCGACGCTCCCCCACCGACCCGGCGGGCCCCAGGCCCCGACAGAAAGAGGAGGAACTTCTTTGCGTAAAAAAATGTGGTTTCGACCGGCGGCGGCTCTATTGGCAGTTTGTGTCATGGCCGCCGCCTTTCCCACCGTGGCGCGGGCCGAAGGCGGACAGACGCACACGGTCTCCAATGGCGGCGAAATATACAAGAAGGATGGAAACACTACCGTCGATTTTCTCGAGGAGGTGAGCGACGGCGATGTCATCCAGTTGGAGGGGACCGCGTGGGTAATCTCCGGCACAGAAGCCCCCTGGGTCATCAACAAAAACATCACGATCCAGGGTGGGACCCTCGAGCTGAGTGTCTCCGGTGTCATACTGGACGCCGACGTCACCTTCCGCGACGTGGCGCTGTCTTTCAATAAGCCTGCCCGCAACGCGCTCATAGCCAACGGCCACACCCTGACGCTGGACAACGTGACCTGCGCCAATCACTCCTTCAGCCTCTTCTGCGGCGGTCTCATCAACAGCAACAACGAGCCTTTCACCGTCCCCGCTCCCGGTAAGGAGGGGACCATCAACATCCACGGGGCTACCACCCTCCAAGGGAAGACCACCAACGCCCTGGATAGCGCGGACCCCTTTGGACACGGGAACATCTACGCGGGCAACCTTTCCATGGGCGGCATGACCGAAGCGAACAACGGCCCGAATGCCAACGCCCCCGCCAACGTTTTTGAGGGCAGCGCCGTCATCAATATCGAGGGCAGCGCCAGCAGCAGCGCGTTAGGGACCGTTTACGCCTGCGGAGCCCAGCAGAGGATCCCCGAGGGCAAGGGGAGCGGCAAGAGGACCATCCCCGATCCCGCCAGCTACACCGTATCGGGCCAGGTCGCCGTCAGCGGGGCCGTCCCCGATGTGCACGGCGCCGGGTCGGCGGACACTCATGTGGCCTACCGCGACGTCAGCGGGAATGGCTACTCGACCTCCCGGCTGCTGACGGACCTCTCCAGCCTGTCGGTGGGATCCGGCCACCTCGTCCTCAATGCCGGAAGCGGTTTTCGCGGCCAAAAGGCCCTCTCCATCGCCAACGATACGAAGCTCAACATCTCCAGCCTGTCCGATCCGGAGGTGGACAGCTTCAATGGCGGAGGGATCCTGATCATGGGCGCGTCCCAGACCATGACCGTCACCGGCCAGGTGACCGGCTCCACCAAAGTGGCCGTGGGCGGGACCAATCACGATGATTCCCAGTCCTCCACCGCCCCCGTCGCGGGCCAGACCTATATCAAGGCCCCCAGCTCCCCCTCCACCGATGGCGGCTTCGTGCTCCTGCCCCACAGCTCCGCCCCCGGCATGACCCTGGACCGGGACGGCAGCGGCAATTGGACGGCCACCAACGGGACCTCCGGCGGGGACGCGGATCCCGTGACGGCCTTCCGTTTCGTCGATGCCGCGGCCACCACCGCCCCGGGAGAGGAGGCGGAATTTGTGATGGAGGCAACGCGTTCCAATGGCGATGCCGCATATTTGGATGACGTGCGGTTAACTGTTACGATGAATTGGAACACCGCGCTGAAGCCGCAGACAGACCCAGACGATAACTATTACTTTATTTATATAGATACGCTGGGCGAGTTCACCGCCTACGTGGCCGACAACACATTTTGCGTCACCGCCCTTGAGCCGGGCAAGCACACCATACAGATCTCCCTGCCCTCTGACATCACAGGCGGGAAAACACTGTCCGCCACCGCCACCCTGACCGTCACGGGGGACGGCAGCTCCACTCCGGATCCCACCCCCACCCCCAAGCCCGATCCCACCCTCACCTCCATCTCCGTCAACAGCACCGGGCACAAGACGGAGTACACGGTGGGCGATGCGCTGGACGTCACCGGCCTCACCATCCTGGCGGCGTACTCCGACAGGACCAGCAAGACGGTATCCGTCACCCCGGACATGGTGTCCGGGTTCGACTCCACCAAGGCGGCGGACTCCCTCACCCTCACCGTCGCCTATGAGGGCCAGGAGACCACCTATTCCGTTCGGGTCGCCGCCGCCCAGACCCCGGATCCCGATCCCGGCGCCCCCGGCCACACCCACAGCTGGAGCGACCAGTGGACCCAGAGCGACACCCACCACTGGCACCAGTGCGCCGCTCAGGACTGCGATATCACGCAGGACAGCCAAAAGGACGGCTACGCCCTCCACACCCCCGGGGACTGGATCGTGGACCAGGAGGCCACCTCCAGCCAGCCGGGACGCAAGCACAAGGCGTGCACCGTCTGCGGCCGGGAGACGGACTCTGAGGAGATCCCCGCCACCGGCGGCTCTACCGGGGGCGGCTCCACCGGGGGCGGCTCCACCGGGGGCAGTGGCTCCACCGGAGGCGGCTCTTCCGGCGGCGGAGGGGGCTCCTACTACCCCAGCACCCCCGGCAACACGACCACCACCACTCAGAAGGGGCCGGACGGCTCCACCACCACTACCAGCACCGACCGGACCACCGGAACGGTCACGGTGAGCGTCAAGAAGCCGGACGGATCCACCGTCAAGACGGTGACCCTGAAGGACGGCTCCAGCACCACCACGGTGAACCTGGCCAACAAGGTGACCGCCCAGTCCACCACGGACCGGGACGGTAAGACCCAGGCCCAGGTCACCCTCCCCGCCCAGGTGTCCCAGGCGGCGGTGGACTCCGGGCAGGCTGTGGCCCTGCCCATCCCCGCCCTGCCGGTGACCTGGAGCGGCGGGGCCAGCGTCACCATCCGCACGGGCAGCGCCCGGCCGGTGAAGGTGGATATCCCCCTGGAGCGGCCCGCCCCCGGCGCGGTGGCGGCGATCGTCCGCCCGGACGGCTCCCAGGAGCTGGTCAAGACCTGCGTGCCCACGGCGGACGGCCTGCGCCTGGCGGTGCCCGACGGGGCCCAGGTGATCGTCAAGGACAACAGCAGGTACTTCTCCGACGTGGGCGGCCACTGGGCCCGGGACCAGATCGACTTCGTGTCCGCCCGGGAGCTGTTCCAGGGCGACGGTCCCACCTCCTTCGCCCCGGAGCAGGCCATGGACCGCGCCATGGTGATGACGGTGCTGGCCCGCCTCAACGACGTGGACACCGCCGCCCCCAGCGGCGGCGCCTGGTACGCCCAGGCCATGGAGTGGGCGGTGTCCCAGGGCATCAGCGACGGCTCCGACCCGGAGGGCCAGGTCACCCGGGAGCAGTTCGTCACCATGCTGTACCGCGCCGCGGGCAGCCCCGCGGCCACCCGCAGGGAGCTGCACTTCACCGACGCGCCCCAGATCAGCGGCTACGCCCTGGACGCCATGAGCTGGGCCGTGGAGAATGGCATCGTGGGCGGCCACGGGGACGGTACCCTCTCCCCCGGCGGCGCGGCCACCCGGGCCCAGACCGCCGCCATGCTGGCCCGGTACATCGGCACGCTGGATCGATAACGCCCCTCGGGGCGGAAAGGCTCCCAGGCCCACGGCCTGGGAGCCTTTTTGTCCTGTCCGCGCCCCCGCGCCCTTGAACCGGCCCTGAACTTGTGGTATCATACGAGAACATGGGCTTTGAGGCCCACCCACCAGGAGAGGAGCGCGTATCTATGGAAAACCACCGACCCAGGGGCCGGGAGAAGCATGTCGCCGGTCCCGGCAAAACAGTACATAAGCGGGGGAACGGGCTGGGCACCGGCCCGGTGGGCGGCACCGGCGGCGGCGCGGACCGGGACCGGCCCTCCACCGGCGGGGCCAGAGGCCCCGGAGGCAAGGGCGGCGCGGTGAAGCTGATCGTGGTGCTGCTGGCCCTGCTGCTGGGCGGGGGCGGCGGGCTCACCGCCTTTTTGGGCGGGCAGTCCGCCCCCCAGGCCCCCTCCACCGCCCAGCAGCAGCCCGGCCAGAGCGGCGGCGCGGACTGGAGCCAGCTGCTGGCCGGGCTGGGCGGCGGCAGCGTGTCCTCCGGCTGGGACAGCCCCGCCAACACCGGACGGCTGGACAGCACCGTGGCCAAGGCCGCCCGGGAGAAGTACACCAAGCCCCTGGGCGGCGGCAGGGACACCTTCACCATCATGGTGTACATGTGCGGCACCGACCTGGAGTCCCGCAGCGGCATGGGCACCGCCGACCTCCAGGAGATGCTCAACGCCCGGTTCGGGGAGGATCTGGATCTGCTGGTATACACCGGCGGCTGCAAGGGCTGGAGGAACGAGCTGGTGTCCAGCTCCACCAACCAGATCTGGCAGGTGAAGGGCGGCCGGCTGTCCTGCCTGAAAAAGGACCTGGGCAGCGTGTCCATGACCGACCCGGACGTTTTGGCGGACTATGTCCAGTGGTGCGCCAAAAACTATCCTGCCAGCCGGTACGGGCTCATCCTCTGGGACCACGGCGGGGGCTCGGTCAGCGGCTACGGCTACGATGAGAAGTTCGCCTCCTCCGGCTCCATGAGCCTGGCGGGGCTGGACCAGGCCCTGGAGGCCGCCGGGGTGAAGTTCGACTTCATCGGCTTCGACGCCTGCCTCATGGCCACGGCGGAGACCGCCCTCACCATGGCCCAGCACGCCGACTACCTCATCGCCTCGGAGGAGACCGAGCCGGGGGTTGGCTGGTACTACACCGACTGGCTCACCGCCCTGGGCGGGGACACCTCCATGCCCACGGTGGAGCTGGGCAGGCAGATCGTGGACAGCTTCGTGGACACCTGCGCCCAGAAGTGCCGGGGCCAGCTCACCACCCTGTCGCTGGTGGACCTGGCCGAGCTGGAGGCCACCCTGCCCCCGGTGCTGGCCAAGTTCTCCCAGTCCACCACCCAGCTGCTCCGGGACAAGCAGTACCAGACCGTGTCCGCCGCCCGGAACGGGGCCAGGGAGTTCGCCCAGTCCAGCAAGATCGACCAGGTGGACCTGGTGCACCTGGCCAAGAACCTGGGCACCAAGGAGGGGGACGCGTTGGCCTCCGCCCTGCTGGGGGCGGTGAAGTACAACCGCACCTCGTCCAACATGACCAACGCATACGGCCTGTCCATCTACTTCCCCTACCGCAAGTCCTCCGCCGTGGACAAAGCGGCGTCCACATTTGGTCAGATCGGCATGGACAAGGGCTATATCCAGTGCATCCGGCAGTTCGCCAGCCTGGAGGTGGGCGGCCAGGCGGCCTCCGGCGGCACCGCCTCCCCCCTGCCCGCCCTGCTGGGCCAGCTGGGCGGCTCGGGCGATGTCTCCGCCCTGCTGGGCGAGCTGCTGAGCGGCTCCTTCGGCCGCGTCTCCGGCCTGGACGATGGCAACACCGGCTTTTTCAGCGACCGGGCCCTGAGCGACGCCGATATGATCCAATACCTGACGGACACCCGCTTCCCCGCCGAGGCCCTGCTGTGGCAGCGGGGGGAGGACGGCGTGCCGGTCATCCGGCTCACCGAGGAGCAGTGGGCGCTGGTCCAGGACCTGGAGCTCAACCTGTTCTACGACGACGGGGCGGGCTACATCGACCTGGGGCTGGACAACGTGTTCGACTTCGATGAGGCGGGCGGGCTCTTGGGCGGCGGGGAGACCGCCCGGAGCTGGCTGGCCATCGACGGCCAGCCGGTGGCCTACTACCACACCGCCACCGTGGACGACGGCGAGCACTACGCCATCACGGGCCGGGTGCCGGCCCTCCACAACGGCGTGCGCTCCGAGCTGCTGCTCACCTTCGACGATGAGCGGCCCCAGGGCTATGTGGCGGGGGTGCGCCCGGTCTACCACGACGGGGAGACGGACACCGTGGCCAAGAGCCAGTCCCAGCTCCAGCCCGGCGACACCCTGGAATTCCTGTGCGACTACTACAGCTACAGCGGGAAGTACCAGGACAGCTATCTGCTGGGCGAGCCGGTGACGGTGGGGGCGGACGGCCTCACCGTGGGCGACGTGCCCCTGGAGGGGACCATCCGGGCCACCTACCGCTTCACTGATATCTTTCAGGAGCACCACTGGACCCCGCCCATCCCCGAGAACGGATAACTCCCGCGCTTGAAACGCCCCCCGCCGGACGCCCGGCGGGGGGCGTTTTCCCAGCCGTCCCGCCCCGGCGGCCCCCTGCCCGCCGCCGCGGAGGCGGGGCTTTTACCGCCCCAGCTTCCTGAAACAGCCATTTTTCTCCTTCCTCTCCCAATTTTCTCCCCCAGGAGATGACAGCGATCTCCTTTTTGTGATTTCTCCTGCTGTATCCTACAAAAATCGACCCGGCATATTGACGATCTTCTGTTTGACTTGTATGATCTATATAGTTTAGTTCTAAAACTGTTCTATGCTTAAACAAGGAGGAGGAACAATGGCCTACGATTTCGACAAGCTGGTGGACCGGCATGGGACCAACTGCGGCAAGTGGGAGTTCATGCCGGTGCAGAATCCCAACGCGGGGACCAGCACCCTGCCCTTCTGGGTGGCGGACATGGACTTCCCCTGCCCCGACGGGGTGGTGGAGGCGCTGCACAAGCGGGTGGACCGGCAGATCTTCGGCTACAGCGCCAATCTCACCGGGGAGTTCTTCCGCAGCATCTGCGGCTGGTATCAGCACCGGTTCGGCTGGTACGTCAACTCAAAGGATGTGTTCTACTGCAACGGCATCGTCCCCGCCCTGCGCTACCTGATCCAGATCATGACCCACGAGGGGGACCAGGTGCTGGTCCAGCCCCCCGTCTACCGCCCCTTCTACAATAAGATCCGGTGCACCCACCGCGTCCCGGTGGAGAACCGGCTGGTGGAGGGCGCCGAGGGGTATGAGATCGACTTCGCCGACTTCGAGAAGAAGGTGAAGGACCCCAAGACCACCCTGTTCCTGCTGTGCTCCCCCCACAACCCCTCCGGCCGGGTGTGGAGCGAGGAGGAGCTGCGGCGGATGGGGCAGCTGTGCCTGGACAACGGCGTGCGGATCGTGTCCGACGAGATCCACCACGACATCGTCGCCCCCGGCCAGAAACACATCCCCCTGGCCAAGCTGTTCCCGGAGCGCAAAAACGGCATCGTCACCTGTGCCTCCGTGTCCAAGACCTTCAACCTGGCGGGGCTGGCCTACTCCAATATCATCATCCACGACCCCCACCTCCAGGCCCTGTGGAGCTCCTATGTCCAGGGGGACTGCGGCGTGATGCTTCCCAACCCCCTGTCCATCACCGCCATCCAGGCCGCCTACGCCACCGGCGAGGAGTGGCTGGACCAGCTCAACGGCTACCTCCACGACAACCTGGTCTTTGTCCGGGACTACCTGGCCCAGCACCTGCCCAAAGCCAAAATGTACCTCCCCCAGGGCACCTATTTCGCCTGGGTGGACGTGGCCCCCTACCTGAAGGGCGCCGCCCGGGAGGACCTGGACAGCTACCTGGTCAAGACCGCCGACATCCTCATCGAGAGCGGCCCGGAGGGCAGCCCCATCTTCGGCCCCGGCGGGGAGACCCGCCTGCGGATCAACACCGCCTGCCCCCGCTCCATGCTGGAGGAGGGGGTGCGCCGGATGTGCCAGGCCCTGGACCGGGTCCACCCCGGCGACCGGCTGGAGGACTTCACCTACCAGACCCCCTGGGGGGAGGGCAGGCTGTCCGACAACGGCGGGAAGCCCACCATCCTGCTCTTCCTGCGCTACTACGGCTGCACCATCTGCCAGCTGGACCTGCTCCGGCTGAAGCAGGAGTACGGCAAGATCCAGGCGGCGGGGGGCCGGGCGCTGGTGGTGCTCCAGAGCGATCCGGCGGGCATCCGGGAGCAGATCGGCCCCGACCACTTCCCCTTCCAGATCGTGTGCGACCCCGAGCAGGCCCTGTACCGCCGCTACCATGTGGCGCCCGCCCTGTCCATGGAGAAGATGGCGGACCTGCGGGTGCTGGAGAAGATCGGCCAGGCCCGGGCCGCCGGCCTGGTCCACGGCAGATACGAGGGAGAGGAGCTCCAGCTCCCCGCCGTCTTTTTGCTGGACCGGGACAACACGGTGCTCAAGGCCCATTACGCCGCCAAGGCGGCCGACCTGCCCACGGTGGACCAGCTGGCGGGCTGGCTGGACGGAAAGGAGTAAGGCAAGATGAAACTAGATCGCGTGGTAACGCTGACCTTCAGCCCCAACGGGACCACCCGGCAGGTGGCGGACGCCATCGCCCAGGGCGCCGGGCTCCCCCAGCGGCTGGATCTGGACCGCACCGCTTTTGACAGCCGCTGGACCGGGGCGGACCTCCGGCCCGGGGACCTGGCGGTGATCGCCCTGCCGGTGTACTACGGCCGCCTGCCCAAGCTGATGGTGGAATTCTTCCGCTACGTCAAGGCGGAGGGCATCCCCGCAGTGCTGGCGGTGACCTACGGCAACCGGGCCTATGACGACGCCCTGCTGGAGCTGAAGAACGAGAGCCTGGAACACGGCTTCGTCCCCGTGGCGGCGGGGGCCTTCGCGGCCCACCACTGCATGGCCACGGCCCTGGCCCGGGGCCGCCCCGGCGCGGACGACCTGGCCCAGGCCCGGGCGCTGGGGGAAAAGGCCGCCGCCCTGGCGGCCGGGCGGGACAGCCTGGAGGGCCTGGATCTGGCCGTCAAGGGCAGCTTCCCCTACACCCCCGGCTCCGACCTGCCCGTGGGCCCGGGGACCGACCGGGCCAAGTGCACCCGGTGCGGCCTGTGCCAGGCAAACTGCCCCGTCCTGGCCATCGACCCCCTGGATCCCGGCGAGATCGACGGCTGGCGGTGCCTGTTCTGCGCCCGGTGCATCCATAACTGTCCCACCGGGGCCAAGGCCATCACCCTGCCCCCCATGCGGGAGAAGCTGACCATTTTGGAGAACATGATGGCCGCTCCCAAGGAGAACGAGCTGTTTCTCCTATAAGACCTGAGAAGAGAGATACCATCAACGCCATAAGGGAGGAACTGAAATGAGTACACAGCAAGCTGCTTCCGGCACAGAGCTGAAGCGCAATCTGAGCAGGATGGATCTGGTGTCCATGGCGGTGGGCCAGATCATCGGCGCGGGCATCATGGCCATGACGGGCACCGCCATCGGCATGACGGGCCGCAGCGTGAACATCGCCTTCATCATCGCGGGCATCCTGTGCGTGATGACCGCCATCCCCCAGATCATGGTGGGCGGCACCGCCCGGTTCAAGGGCGGGCAGTACACCCAGGTGGCCACCCTGGGCAGCCAGCGGCTGGCGGGGATCTTCACCATGATCAACGTGTTCACCGGGCTGGGGATCGCCATGTATATCATCTCCTTCACCGAGTATCTGCTGGCCCTGGTGCCCAGCGTCCCGTCCAAGCTGGTGTCCGTGGTGGTGCTCACCATCCTGTTCGCCATGAACATCCTGGGCACCAAGCAGGCCGCCGTCCTTCAGACGGCGATGTGCGTGGTCATGGCCGCCGCTATCGCCCTGTTCATCGCCTTCGGCGTCACCAAGGTCCAGCCGGGCTACTTCGCCCCGCCCGACTTCATGACCAAGGGCGCCACCGGCATCCTGATGGCCTCGGCCTACCTGTCCTTCGCCGCGGGGGGCGCCCAGTGCGTCATCAACTTCTCCGGCGAGGCCAAAAAGCCCACCGTGGATATCCCCTTCGCCATCATCGTGCCCACCATCTCCATCTCCGTGATCTACGCCATCATGGGCACCATCGCCGCCGGGGTGCTCCCCGTGGCCGACGTGGCCAACAAGAGCCTGGCCCTGGTGGCGGAGGCCATCATGCCCAAGCCGGTCTATGTGTTCTTCATCGTGGGCGGGGCCATGTTCGCCCTGCTCACCACCCTGAACGCCTCCATCGGCTGGATGTGCCGCCCGATCCTCCAGGCCGCCAAGGACGGCTGGCTCCCCCGCGTGTTCAGCAAGCTCCACCCCAAGTTCGCCACCCCCGTCAACATCCTGCTGCTGTTCTACCTCATCGGCATCGTGCCCATCCTGGCCGGCCTGGATATCAGCATCGTGTCCAACTCCACCGTCATCCTGTCCAGCGCCACCAAGGCCATCACCTGCTTTACCGCCATGTTCCTGCCCAGGGTCATGCCCGAGTTTTGGAGCAAGTCCAAATTCCACGTGGACAAGGGCCTGCTCACCTTCTTCAGCGTCCTGGGCGCCGCCGTCGCCACCTTCCAGGTGGTGCTGCTGGTGGTCACCTCCTCCACCGCCGAGATCGTGGGCAACCTGGTCATCCTTGGCATATCCGTGCTGTATGCCCTGGTCCGCAGCAGCAAGGTCACCATGGAGATCAGCTACGAGGGCTGCTGAATCCTTCCCAGCAGGCTCCCGGTGCGCGTGCGCGCCGGGAGCCTGTCCTTGCCAAGGGGGCAAAACTGTGATAGAATGGCTTTCATCCAAAACGCTTTGGAGGAACACGCCATGTCTATCCCAGAATGCATCTCCACCCTGATCGAGCAGATGTACAGCCTGGAGCGGATCGTCTCCGCCATCGAAAAGCGTCCCAGATCCTATGTGGGCGTGTCCCTCCACTCCAACGAGACCCACACGCTGAAGCTCATCGCCGAGCACGAGGGCATCAGCCAGTGTGAGCTGTCCGAGCGGATGTACCGCACCAAAGGAGCCACCTCGGTGGCGGTGGACAAGCTGGTGAAAAAGGGGCTGATCCGCCGGGAGCGGGAGCAGGGCAACCAGCGCCGCTACCTGCTCACCCTCACGGAGCTGGGCAGGCAGGTGAACGAGGCCCATCTGCGCTATGACGACAGCCACGCGGAATGGGCCGCCGGCCGCCTAGATCTGACGGAGGAGGAGCTGGCGGTCACCCTCCGGACCATGGAGCGGGTCATCGGCCTCTATTCCCAGCACTATCTGGACAGCGGCGTGTGCGTGGGCCGCAGGGATGCGCCGTCCGGGCAGCGGTGAACAGGGCCCGGCGGCAGAAAGATCGGGTGTCTACGATGAAATTGCAACGGATAACGGCGCTGTATTTCAGCCCCACCGGCGGCACGGGGCGCATCGCGCATTTTTTGGCGCAGGAGCTGGCCCGGAGGCTGGCGCTGGAGGTCCGGTCCATTGACCTCACCGGGCCGGAGGCCCGGAAAGAGGACCGCCGGTTCCACGCGGAGGAGCTGGTGCTGGCGGCGGTCCCCGTGTACGCGGGCCGGATACCGAACAAGCTGCTGCCCGATCTGGAGCGGGCTCTGGCCGGCGGCGGCGCGCCCGCCATCCCCGTCTGTGTCTTTGGGAACCGCAGCCCGGGCGGGGCGGTGTGGGAGCTGAACCGGCTTCTGGCCTGCGGAGGCTTCCGCCCGATCGGGGCCGCCGCTTTTGCCTGCCGCCACGCCTTTTCGGATCGAGTGGGAACGGGCCGTCCGGACGAGGCCGACTGGGAGCAGATGCGGGAGTTTTCCGCACAGGCGGCGGACAGACTGAGCGGAGACGGACCGCCGCCGCCGCTGGACCCAGAACAGGGCGAGGTCGGTCCATACTACGTCCCGCTGAGGCAGGACGGCTCCCCCGCCCAATTCTTAAAAGCGCGCCCCCTGACCGACCGGGCCCTGTGCACCCAATGCGGCGCGTGCGCCGGGGCGTGCCCGATGGGAAGCATCGACGCGCAGACCATGGAGGCCGCCGGCATTTGCATCAAATGCCAGGCGTGCGTGCGGCGCTGTCCCACCGGCGCAAAATACTTCGCGGACCGGGATTTCCTGTCCCATGTGGCCATGCTGGAGCAGAACTACCAGGGGCGGGCGGAAAATGTCACCTATTTCCCCCAGATCTCACCGTCCCGAATAGGAAGATAGCACAGGCTCCCGCCGGTATGACCGGCGGGAGTCCCTTCTCTGTCTGCTGGAAATAAGAGCCGCGCTCCATCGCCCGGCCGGGCGATGGGCCGGGCCCCCACCGGCGGAAGGGCCGGGCCGCAGGGCCGGGTCCTGGCGCCCCCATGACCTGTTCTCCCCGGCGGGAAGCGGCAGCGGCCCTCCGGGCGCCAGGATGCCGCCGCCCGTTCCAGCGCGCAGACGCCCCGAGCAGACAGGATCGAACAGGTGGGAGGTATCTTCTTACGGTCTTGTTTGTGCACGATCTTCGCTTCTCATCATTGACGTGATTGGACATACATGGTATTATGACAAGGATTTTCTGACTTTTGCAGCGGAGCTGCGAGGAGAAAGCGGAGGACAGTCATATGGATCACGCGGGGAGACTTTCACTGGCCGGAGAGGGCGCTGCGACCGCTGAGGCCCAGGAGCATCACAGCGGTATGCGCAGCGTCCAGAATCTGGAGGCCGTCATCAACGAGGGCCTCCGCGCCGCGCTGCTGGAGGAGACGCCGGATCAGTCCCTTGTCGTGCTGCTGGAGCACTTGGGCAAGGCGCTGAACGGGGAGCGGACCTATATCTTTGAGCAGAACGAGTCCGGCTGCGACGACAACACCTATGAGTGGGTGGCCGACGGGGTGGAGCCGGAACAGGAGAACCTTCAAAATGTCCCGCCCGAGGTGTGCGCCAGCTGGTATCGGAATTTCAGCGTTGGCGGGCATATCGTCATCAAGAATGTGGAGGATATCCGGGAGACGGATCCGCTTCAGTACGAGAACCTGGAGCGGCAGGGAATCCACTCCCTTGTGGTGGTGCCCCTGTACGATGGGGAACGGATCGTCGGCTTTTACGGCGTGGACAATCCCCCGGTGAAATCGCTGGCATACGCGTCGAACATGCTCCAGACGGCGGCGTATTTCATCGTGTCCTCCCTGAAGCGCCGCGACCTGTTCCGGGCCCTTCAAAAGCGGAGCTATCTGGAGGGGCGGCAGAGCCTGGAGGGCATCCTGGAGGGGGCCCGGACCGGGATCTGGACCATCGAGCTGGAGGAGGGCTGTCCGCCCAGGATGTACGCGGATCGGACCATGCGGATCCTCCTGGGGGTGCCGGACGGCATCGGGCCGGAGGAGTGCTACCGGCACTGGTTCGAGCGCATCGAACCGGACTATGTGGCGATGGTGCAGGACGCGGTGCAGGAGATCTTGAAGTCCGGGCGGTCCGAGGTGATCTACCCCTGGGACCATCCGGAGCTGGGCAAGATCTACGTCCGCTGCGGCGGCGTGCCGGACGGGACGTTCCAAAAGCCGGGGGCCTGCCTGAACGGATACCATCAGGACATCACGGAGACCATGGTGACCAGGAAACGGCAGGAACAGTCCATCATGGAGCTTTTGGATCGGGTGCGGCACGCGAATTCGGTGAAAAGCGAATTTCTCTCCCATATGTCCCACGACCTGCGCACGCCCATCAACGGGATCTTGGGAATGCTGGCCATCCTGGAAAAAAGCCAGGACGACCCGGCGCGGCAGAGGGACTGCCGGGAGAAGATCCGCGTGTCGGCGGAGCACCTGCTGTCCCTGGTGAACGACGTCCTCCAGATGAGCAGGCTGGAGAACAGCCGTCCGGCGGCGGAGGAGGAGCCCTTCGACCTTCGCGCCGTACTGGAGGACTGTATCGCCATCCTCTCCCCGCTGGCGCAGGAACGGGACGTCCTGCTGGAGCTGGATACCTCCGCTCTGCGGCACAGGCGGGTGATCGGAGATCCGCTCTACTTGAAGCAGATCCTGATGAGCGTCATCGACAACGCCCTCAAATACAACCGGCCCCACGGCTCCGTATTCGTCCGGGCGGAGGAGACCGCTTTCCGCGAGGGGACCGCAGACTGCCGCTTTGTGATCGAGGACACTGGGATCGGCATCGGCGAGGATTTCAAAGAGCACATATTCGAGCCGTTCACCCAGGAGCACCAGGACGCCAGGACCAACTATAGCGGCACGGGGCTGGGCATGTCCATCGTCAAGAGGCTGGTGGACCAGCTGGAGGGGACGGTGGAGGTGGACAGCCGGACCGGCAAGGGGAGCGTGGTCCAGATCGCCCTGCCCCTTCGGGTGGATCGGGCGCCGGGGCCGCGCGCTGAGGAAGCGGTCCGGGAGGAACGGGTGGATATCGCCGGGATGCACGTCCTCTTGGTGGAGGATAATGAGATCAACTGTGAGATCGTGGAGTTCATGCTGCGGGACGCGGGCGCCCAGGTGGTGACCGCCAACGACGGCAAAGCCGCTGTGGACGCGTTCGAGGCATCCGACCCGGGGAGATTCGACTGCATCCTGATGGATCTGATGATGCCGGTGATGAGCGGGTATGAGGCGGCCCGGGTGATCCGCGGCCTGGACCGGGCGGACGCGGGGACCGTGCCCATCATAGCGCTGTCGGCCAACGCGTTCGCGGAGGACGTCGCGCTGGCAAAGGACGCTGGAATGAACGAACATTTGGCCAAGCCGGTGGATGTCCAAAGGATGTTCCAGCTCATGAGCCGGCTGAGGCGGTGACGGGGCCGGACACGCGCGGCGGCCGGCCGGAAAATGCTGAGAAGCTGTGGAGATGGAAAAAGTATGAAAAACATGGCTTTGCCGCGTTCCCTGAAGATTGGTATCGCGGTGATCGTATGCCTCACTATTTTCGTGTTTTCTTTTCTTGGACTGTCCATCCACGATATGAGCGAAAACACGATCGAGGAGATCGGGACCGCCTATATGGCGGGAATGAACGAGCAGGTGTCGCTGCACTTCGAGACGATCATCGAGCTCCGCCTGACCATGGCGGAGTCCATCGCCCACATCGCGGCGGGGGACGGGCCGTCCGACCGGGGGACGAGGGCGGAGATCGAATACGGCGCCAGGGCAAGGCACTTTTTGTGCGCCGCCCTGTACTCGCCCGACGGGGAGATCGAGATGATCTTCGGCGACCCCGTGGAGCTCAATCACCCAGGGCCCTTTTTGGAGAGCCTGCAAAACGGGGAGCGGAAAGCGGCCTCCGCCACCAGCAGCAGCGGCGACGGTGTGATCTTGTTCGGCGTTCCCTGCGAATATCCCATGTCCGACGGCAGCGGCAGTCTGGCGATCGTGGTGGGCCTCTCCACCAAATATATGGGCCAGGTCCTGTTCCTGGATTCGGACAAGTCGCTGAGCTATTCCTTTGTGATCCGGAACGACGGCAGCTACGTGGTGGGCAACGAGGGGGATTCCCACGAAAACTATTTTGACAGGCTGGCCAGTATCTTTGACAGCCAGGATGGGGAGGCGGGCGCCTACATCGAACAGCTGAGGGCCGCCATGGACGCCGGGGAGAACTATTCCACGATCGCCAAGAACGGCGGATCGCGCCGCCATATATACTGCACCAGCCTCCCCTACTGCGAGTGGTATCTGGTGACGGTCCTTCCCTTCGAGGGGCTGGACGACGCCATCTCGGGCATGGGGAGCCGCTGGCTCACCATCGTCTACGCCGCCTCCTCCGTGGTGATCGCCATGCTCCTATACCTATTCTTCCGGTATTTGAAGCTGTTCAGAGACCAGGTATCCGAATTGAAGCGCGTGAACGCGGAAATGGACGCGGCGCGCAGGGCCGCGGAACAGGCGCGGAAAGAGGCGGAGCAGGCCAACGCGGCAAAGCAGGAATTCCTGTCCAGCATGAGCCATGATATCCGAACTCCCATGAACGCCATCATCGGCATGACCGCTTTGGCGTTGGACAACGCGGACGATCCCAAGCGCGTTCGGGACCACCTGGGCAAGATCGCCCTGTCCAGCAAGCATCTGCTGGGGCTGATCAACGATGTGCTGGATATCTCCAAGATCGAGAGCGGCAAAATGACGCTGAACGTGGAGCCGGTGTCGCTGAGAGAGACGATGGACAGCATCGCCAATATCATACAGCCCCAGGTGGCGGCAAAGGATCAGCAGTTCAGCCTATCCGCCCGGGAGATCCTTTCGGAAAACGTGTGCTGCGACGGGGTGCGGCTGAATCAGGTGCTGATCAATCTGCTGGGGAACGCCGTCAAGTTCACCCCGGAGAAGGGCTCTGTCCAAATGACCGTGTACCAGGAGGCTCTGCCGGAGGATGCCCACCGGGTCCGAACCCATTTCCTGGTGAGCGACACGGGCATCGGCATGTCGAAGGAGTATCAGAAAACGATATTCGAATCTTTCAGCCGGGAGGACAACACCCGGGTCCGCAAGACGGAAGGCTCCGGGCTGGGCATGGCGATCACCAAGTGCATCGTGGACGCCATGGGCGGTTCGATCTCCGTCCGCAGCGAACAGGGCCGGGGCAGCGAGTTCCACGTTGTGCTCAATCTGGAGCGGGCGGCGGCGCCTGCGGCGCCGGAGGCCGCAGACGGCGCGGACAGAGCCGGTGACGTGGTATTGAGCGGAAAACGCATTCTATTGGCGGAGGACAACGAGCTCAACTGGGAAGTGGCAAGGGAACTGCTCTCCATCCTGGAGCTGGAATTGGACTGGGCCGAGAACGGCGAGATCTGCGTGGAGCGATTCAAAGGGTCTCCGGCCGGGTACTATGACGCGATCATCATGGATGTGCGGATGCCGGTCATGGACGGCTATGAGGCCACCGCGGCCATCCGGAAGCTGGAGCGGCCGGACGCGGATATCCCGATCATCGCCATGACCGCCGACGCGTTTTCAGAGGATATCCAGCGGTGCCTGGCGTGCGGCATGAACGACCACTTGGCAAAGCCCATCGATATCCAGGCGGTCACCTCCAAATTGAAGAAATATCTGAAGCAGGGGATGCCGGCCGGGCGGTAACGACGGGGGATGCGAAACAATATGGGTGGCTGCCGGCGGCGGCGGAGACGGTCAAACGCTCCGCCGCCGCTTGCTCATATATGCCGCACATGGCATTGCTTTCACGACGATCGCGGTATTTTCTGACTAGGGCTTGTTTGAAAATTGTCGACATACCCAAACAGCGCCTAAACAGGAAAAAGAGCCGCCTTTCGCGCCCTGTTTCCTGCGCGCGGCCCCGCTCTGTGAACGGCGGACGTATTGGCTAAAATGCATAATTTTACGCTAAAGTAATTGGTGTGTTTTGAAAAATTAAATTATTTTACTGAAAGCTCTTTTCATTCCCTGGAAAATGTGTTAACATACTGTTAACAGGGTCTCGATCCCCGGACCAGCGGGGATCGAAGGTCCTTTGAAAGACCCAAATTTCTTTTTTGAAGAGGGAGGAATTGAGTTATGTATAAGTTCTTACAGAAACTGGGCAAATCTCTGATGCTGCCCGTGGCCGCCCTTCCCATCTGCGGTATCCTGATGGGCCTGGGCTACGCCCTGGCCCCCGGCGTCATGGGCGTGCCGGGCGCGCCCACCGAGGGTCCGGCGTTCATCGTGGGCTTCCTGCTGGTCAAGGCCGGCGGCGCCCTGATCGACAACATGCACTGGCTGTTCGTCATCGGCGTGGCCGTGGGCATGGCCGACGATAAGGACGGCACCTCCGCCCTGGCCGGCCTGGTCAGCTTCCTGATGATGAAGTCCCTGCTGTCCCCCGGCGTGGTCACCACCATCATGCCGTCCCTCAACGAGGACATCAACCGCGTGCGGCTGCTGGCCTTCGAGAAGTTCGAGAACGTGTTCCCCGCCATCCTGGCCGGCCTGATCGGCGCGTACTGCTACAACAAGTTCAAGAACACCCAGCTGCCCGACTGGCTGGCCTTCTTCAGCGGCAAGCGCTGCGTGGCCATCGTCACCGGCGTGGTGTCCATCGCCGCCTCCGTGGTGCTGCTGTTCGCGTGGCCCATCATCTTCAGCGCTCTGTACGCTGTGGGTCAGGCCATCATCGGGCTGGATATCGTAGGCGTGGGCATCTACACCTTCCTGAACCGTCTGCTGATCCCCACCGGCCTGCACCACGCCTTGAACAACGTGTTCTGGTTCGACACCGTGGGCATCGGCGATTTGACCCACTTCTGGGCCGGCCGCGTGATGGGCGATGTGGTGGACGGGACCACCCTCAACTGGAGCATCGGCATGTATATGGCCGGCTTCTTCCCCTGCATGATGTTCGGCATCGCGGGCGCCGCCGCCGCCATGGTCCGTGCCGCCAAGAACAAGAAGGCCGCCATCGGCATCGTGCTGTCCGCCGCCGTCTGCGCGTTCCTGTGCGGCGTCACCGAGCCCTTCGAGTTCTCCTTCATGTTCCTGGCCTTCCCGCTGTACGTGGTCTATGCCCTGCTGTACGCCATCTTCGCCATGGTCACCGTGGCTCTGGACTTCCGGGCGGGCTTCTGCTTCTCCGCCGGCGCCACCGACTGGATCTTCTCCGCCTCCCTGCCCGCCGCTCGGAACACCCTGCTGCTCATCCCCATCGGCCTGGTCGCCCTCGTGGTGTTCTACCTGGTGTTCTACTTCGCCATCAAGAAGTTCGACCTCAAGACCCCGGGCAACGAGGACGAGGACGCCGAGGCCGAGGAGGCCAAGATCGTGCTGGCCAACAACGACTTCACCGGCATCGCCGACGGCGTGCTGAAGGCCATCGGCGGCAAGGACAACGTGGCCAGCGTGGACTACTGCACCACCCGCCTGCGCTTCGAGATCAAGGACTACACCGCCATCAACGAGAAGGCCGTCAAGGCCGCGGGCGCGGCGGGCGTGATCCGTCCCAGCAAGAACGCCTGCCAGGTCATCATCGGCCCGAAGGTCCAGTTCGTGTACGACGAGCTGAAGAAGATGCTGTAAACGCAAGGCTCCGACACGCGGGAGCTGGTTTCCTCCCGCAGATAAATTCTGCCGTGGGCGGGCGTTTGGCCCGCCCACGGTTTTTTTAGAAAGGAGATCGTCATGGGATTTTTCGACAAGCTGAAAAAGGGCCTTCTGGGCGAGGAGGCGGCTCCCGCCGCCAAGGCGGGCGAGACGCTGACGGTGTGCGCGGTGGCCAAGGGGAACGCCATCCCCATGGCCGACATCCCCGACCCGGCCTTCAGCCAGGGCTTCGTTGGCTTCTGCTGCGGCATCGAGCCGGAGGACGGCAAGGTGTTCTCCCCGGTGGACGGCACCGTCAGCCAGGTGCCCGACACCCTGCACGCCGTGGGCCTGGAGAGCGGCGGCATGGAACTGCTGGTCCACTGTGGTGTGGACACCGTTGATATGAAGGGCCAGGGCTTCACCATGCTGGTGAAGGAGGGCCAGGCGGTGAAGACAGGCGACCCCGTGATCGTGATGGACCTGGAGACCATCAAGGCGGCGGGCCACCCCACCACCATCATCACCGCCGTCACCAACTCCGACGATTTCGCCGGGGTGAAGCAGACCGCCACCGGCCCCGTCCAGGCGGGGGATGCCGTGCTAGAAGTGACCAAGGCGTGAGCGTGCGCCGACCATGGTAAGATAAAGCCCCGTCCGGCTGTACCGCCGGGCGGGGCTTTTTTGTCTGCATGGGAAAAGCGGATGATGGAGCCGGCAGCATGTCCAGAATAATGTGGATATAACGGGCGAAAAACCGGTCTGCTGAACGATCCGTCAGAGAGGCCAACCTAAAGGGCTGGGATGCCGCTCCCGCTTTCCCACATACATGACAGTATGCCAAGCGCGGTCGATCAGCTGGACAAGATGCTCCCGCGTCCAGCCCATGCTTTTCCCCGATCCCCGCATTTTGGGGCGAGGACCGATCCACACCAGAGCCGGGATAGCGCAGCGGTACGGAATGCGCGGAGGCTGTCCGCTGCACGGCGTGCGTTCACCTCACCTGTTCCAGAAAATATTGTCGGGAACGGTGGTAAAGGACTCGTGGCCGTCAGCGGTGATGAGGTGGGTGTCCTCCAGATTGAATCCGCCCTTCACCGGCGCCCCGCCGGTGGCGGAATAGGGCGTCTCCAGACTGACCACCATGTTGGGCTCCAGCACATGATCGGTGGCCGGGGAGATGGTGGGAAACTCCTCGGGACCCCAGCCGCTGCCGATGGAGTGGCCCATATGCCCTCTGGGGTACTGCGGAAGGAGGCGGCTCTTCTCCACGTCCTCCCGGATGGCGTTATAGATATCCCGCATGGGCACGCCGGGTCTGAGCATGTTTACACCCAGCCGGTTGGCCCGGTAGAGGGTGTCGTAGATCTCCAGGACCTCATCGGACGCGGCGCCGCCCACGGCGAAGGTCCGGGCAATGTCGCTCCAATATCCCAGATACTGGAAGCCCACGTCAAACTTGATGACATCGCCTGCCTGGAGGATATAGCCCCGGGGCATCCCGCTCAGTCCAAAATAGGGGCCCGCGGCCGGGATGAAGCTGTGCCCCCGGGAGGCGGTGCCGTGCTCCAGATTCAGCTTGCCTGCCTCATAGGCGAACATGGCATCCAGTTTCCAGGCGGGCATACCCGGCTTGATATGGGGGATCATGGCGCTCCAGGCCTTGTCGGCCTCCTGGGCCGCCAGGCGAAGCATGTCGATCTCCCACTGGCACTTCACCACCCGGCAGTTGCGGGTGACGGTGGAGCCATCCACCACCATGCCCTCGGGCAGGCCACCGGTGAGCTTAGTGAAAAACTGGTGGCCGATGCTGCCCAGCTCCACCCCCACCTTGCCATCCATGGGCGTGTTTTTGACCAGGTCCAGACACATATGGACGATGGCGTCGGGGTCCATCACATCGCCCTTGTCCCGGCGGGAGGCCTCCGTGCCGTTGTCGATGAACACCCAGGACATGAACTCCCGCACGTCCACATTCTGGGTGGAGGCGTAGGCGTCGGCACTCTCCAGGGTGCTGATGATGAGATGCACATCGCCCTCCGCGGGGACCACGGCGGCGCTGCTGCCCACCAGGGGCATGTACCCGGTGGCGTAGAACACGTTGCAGGGCGTCTGGAGAATGAGGAAGCCCAATTCCTGCCGCTTCATCTCGGCTTGGATCCTGCGGCAGAACCAATTTTGATCCCGTTTGGCCAGCATTGGGTGCAGGCATTTTTCCAGCTTGTTCACCATGATGAAAACTCCTCGTATAATAAGATTTGCAGAAGAATTTTAAGTGTATCTGCATAG
>CAJUPU010000042.1 GCA_910588495.1 uncultured Oscillospiraceae bacterium
ATAAAGACCATGTGCATCACCCCATGTCCCACAAGGAGGCAGAGGCTGTCCAGAAACAGCGCGAAATAGTCCATGTCAGACGCCCCTCTTCCGCAGACGGCGCAAAAGGGCCTGGGTCAGCTCCCGCTCCCGCAGCCGGGAGGCGGGGATGGGCTCCCCCTGGGACAGCAGGACCTGCCCGCCCCGGCACCCGCGCACCCAGTCCAGATTGACCAGATAGCTCCGGTGGCACTTGAAAAAGCGCCCGTCCAAGCGCCGTTCCAGGTCCTCCAGCCTGTCATAGTAGTCGATCACGGTCCCGTCCCTTTTGTGGAGGTAGACCTTCCGGCCCAGCACCTCGCAGTACACCAGGTCCGAGAAGGGGACGATCTCGCAGCCCGTCCCCCGCCGGACCGCGACGCCCTCCGCCGTCCTCTGTTCCAGGCGGCGGAGGATCCGGTCCATGGTCCGGCGGAAGCGGGCGCCGTCCACGGGCTTGAGCAGATAGTCGAACGCCTCCACCTGGAAGCAGTCGAATACGCACTCCTTCAGCACCGTCACAAAGACCAGCAGGCTGTGGTCTCCCCGCCCACGCAGCAGCCTGGCCGTCTCCATGCCGTCCGGCTGTTCCATCCGGATGTCCAGAAAGACCGCGTCAAATCCGGCCGCCCCCTCCAGCAGGGCGCGGCCGCTGGAAAAGCTGCTGACCGAGTAGTCCGTCACGGATCGTTCTCTCATGAAGTCCGCGAGACGGCGGGCAAGCTCCTGGGCCATCAGCGGCTCGTCGTCACAGATCGCGAATGTCATCATATCCACCACCACGTTTTTTGGGGCCCGTACCGCATCCTTCCCCGCCGGGGGCGGGGAGGACACGGCAGACTATTACCTCTAGATTAGCAAACGCGGGGCAGGAACACAACCCCCGATGTCATGAAATGCCGCAGAAATGTCTCCAGCTGGTCCGGTCAATACCCATACCGCTTCCGGTATCTCAGCAGCAGCGCCGCCGCCATCACCGCCCCCAGCAGCTCGGCCACAGGCGTCGCCAGCCACACGCCGGTGACGCCCCCCAGCAGGACGGGCACGATCTGGATACCGGCGACGGTGAACAGGAACGACCGGGAGAAGGCCAGCGCGGCGGACACCACCCCGTTGGACAGGGCGGT
The DNA here is from genome assembly GCA_910588495.1 of uncultured Oscillospiraceae bacterium. Taxonomy (GTDB): domain Bacteria; phylum Bacillota; class Clostridia; order Oscillospirales; family Oscillospiraceae; genus Enterenecus. The sequence goes on from CAJUPU010000042.1 coordinate 1,146, forward strand.
GAACATGCCGCTGGCGAACACGTTGATCCCCACGAACAGCAGGGCCAGGGAGCACAGCCGGTTTCCCGTCGCCGCCAGCGCATAGACCGGGCTGTCCGGCCGGGCGAAGATGCCCACCAGGGGGACGGTCGCCAGAATGGAAATAACCGTACAGAGGACGGATGCCCCGACGATGAATTTGACGCTGAATCCCACCAGCTTTTTCAGCTTCTCGTGGTTCTGCTCCCCGTGGTAGTAGGAGATCATGGGGGCCACGCCGTAGGAGTAGCCGATGAACAGGGCGCTGACAAACATAAGTACATACATGATGATGGTGATGGCTGCCACACCGTCCTCGCCCACATATTTCAGCATCGCCAGGTTGAACAGCAGCGTGGTAATGCCGGACACCAGGGAGGTCGCCAGCTCCGACATGCCGTTGGTGGAGGCTTGGAACAGCACTCCGCCCCGGAACACCGGCTTTTCAAAGTGGAGCAGGCTGTCCTGTTTCCGAAACACCAGGAAGCCCACCACAGCGGTGATGGAGTAGCCCAGGCCGGTGGCGATGGCCGCGCCCTGGATGCCCAGATCCAATAGGGAGATCAGCGCGTAGTCCAGGATGATGTTGGTCACGCCCCCCGCCACGGTGCAGATCAGGGACAGGGTGGACTTGTCGGCGGCGATCAGGTACAGGGAGAAGTTATACATCAGCAGGATGGGGATGGTGAACAGCAGGTAATTGCTCAGATAAGTATGGCAGTAGCCGAACACCGCCGGGGAGAGGCCCATGGCCCCCAGCAGGGCGTCCATCAGGGCATAGCCCAGCGCCATCATCACCGCGCCCACCACGGCGTTGGCGAGGATCAGCAGGGTAAAGTCCTGCCGGGCCTCCTGTTCCTTGCCCTCCCCCATCTTTTTCATCACCACGGCGCTGCCGCCGGTGGCCAGCATCCCGGACACCGCCGTGATCAGGGCGATGGCCGGGGCGGTGAGGTTGATGGCGGACAGGGCCTCCATGCCGATCAGGTTGGACACGAACAGCCCGTCCACCATGGTGTAGAAGGTGTTGAACACCGTCATGACGATGGTGGGGAAGGCGAAGCGCAGGATATTTCTGCCCGTGACGGGCAGGTGGTAAGAGTCCAGCTTGGTTTCCATGGTTTTCTCCTTTCGCACTGCTGGTGAAACATTATTTTACAAAACCGGCTTGCATTTGCCCCCGGCCGGGGGTATGATTGGAGCGGCAGATCTTTTTCAGGGGGGATAGGAACGCTATGAGCAAGCTGAGCAGAACTTATTTGGGCATCACCTTCCTGCTCATGTCGATCGGCTGGGGAACCTGCCTGCTATTCAGTGCTGCCGGGATCTCGCTGAACGATAACAAATGGCTGTATGTGCCGTATTTGTTCGGCGGGTGGTCCCCTACGATCGCGTCCTATCTGGCCTCAAGGGGCGGCGGCCAGGCCGCGGATATCAAGGAATGGGCAAAGAATATCTTCGATCTGAGACAGCCCGTTTTGTCCTACCTGACGGCGGCGGCCCTGGCGGTCATCTTCATTTTGCCCAAATGCCTCATCTCCGGGTATGAACGCGGAGCGCCCGTCTTCGCGATCGTGGTCATGATCCCCATGATGCTTTTTGGAGGCGGACTGGAGGAAGCGGGCTGGCGCTATATCCTTCAGCCGGAATTGGAGAAAACGTATTCCTTCCCCATATCCACCATCGTCGTCGGCATCATTTGGTGGCTATGGCACCTGCCCTTGTTTTACATCCAGGGCGTCGGTCAATATGGGCAGAATTACCTCGCGTTCGGGATCGATGTTTTGGGATTGAGCTTTGCCCTGGCGAGCATAAGAAAGACTACGAACAGCGTGTGGCTTTGTGTCCTATTTCACTGCATCGCAAATTCTTTGTCCGGGATCTTCGTCATCAAGGAAAATATAGGGGGAAATGTGACCGCCGCCGCGATCTTGATCCTATGCTCCTATGTTTCGATAAAAGTCAATGAAAAGACAGCAGTATTCAGCAAATAGGTCCTGCTTTATGGGGGAACTGCCTGGAAGGGCAGTTCCCCGGTTTTGATGTTTGACAGCTTTCCCGGCAAAGGGTATCATAAACCGTGTGGCCGCCACGCAGTCAAGAGGAATTTTCACAGTTTGGAGGAGATCTCATGGAACGGGAAAAGGGATGGCTGACCTCGGGGGCCTTCGCCGCCCTATGCGGCACCACCAAGGAGACGCTGCGGCATTACAAGGACGTCGGCCTCCTCTCCCCGGCCCACCGGGGGAACAACGGCTATTTCTACTACGACGTGGAGCAGTTCTACGACTTTTACGCCATATCCATCTTCCGTCAGACGGGGACACCCCTGGAGCAGGTCCGCCGCTGTCTCCAGGGCCAGGACGCCGCCCAGACGCTGGCGCTGCTTCGGGAGCAGCGGGGCCGCCTGGAGGCGGAGAGGCAGAAGCTGGAGCACATGGACTTCGTGCTGTCCAGCGCCCTGCGCAATTGGGAGTTCGGGCCGGTTCCCGACATGGTCCCCCAGACCGCCTGGTTTGAGGAAGAGCATCTGCTGGCCCTCCCGGTGGAGGAGCTGGAGGGTCTGACGGCCCCGGCGGCCGGCGAGGACGAGATGCTGATCGCCGTGCTGGAGCGGTGCCAGCAGCTGTGCGGACGGTATAGGATCCAGGCGGACCTTCAGCTGGGCGCCGTCCACCGGCCGGGGGAGCAGGGCGGACCGGGGGCCATCAGCCACCTCTACACCCGGATCAAAGAAAAGGCGGACTTCCCCTATTACATGGAGAAGCCCGCCGGGCACTATCTATATCTCTGCTGCCGGGGCCGCTGGGATATTTCAGAGGGCTATGCCGCCCTCAGACGCTATATCCTGGAACAGGGCTTGGAGGTCGCGGGGAATTTCTATGCCTGCGATCTGGCTGGGTTCATTCTCAATTCGTCGGAGAAAAACGCGGTCTCCATGATCTCAGTACAGCTGTCGGAAAGACCTTGATCGTACAACATGCCTGCGCCCGTCAGATCCGCCATAACGCCGGTGTGGGCCCATCATGGGGGGCAGCGCGGGCAGACCATGCGCCGCCAGTCCGCCCAGCGCGTGGAGCGGCCAATCCGCAGGGTGGCCGGGCAGGGCCTCAGAGGTCCCGGTAAGGATCGGTGCAAGGGTCAAAGGGCGGCAAAAAACCCTGGAACCGCTGCGATTCCAGGGTTTGCGCTGGCGCGGAAGGAGGGATTTGAACCCTCGCACGGTTTTACCCGCCTACTCCCTTAGCAGGGGAGCCCCTTCGGCCACTTGGGTACTTCCGCGTGTCGAAAACATCGAAATGATGAAATTGTGATCTGGCGGAGAGAGTGGGATTCGAACCCACGGCCCTTGCGGGTCACCGGTTTTCAAGACCGGCTCCTTAAACCACTCGGACATCTCTCCCAATCGGGACCTGCTCAAATGTGAGGTTGATTTTATCATATCCCGGCCGGTTTGTCAACGGCACAATCGTTCCGCCCTTGGCCGGGACCGGCCCTGCGCCCGGATGCGCCATCTGGAAACACAAGGCCGGTCCCCAAGGGCCGCGGCGCGGCGCTTGGGCGGACTCCCCAGAGGCCGCCGCAGTGCTCAGGGCGGTCCCGGGGCCTGCCCGTCCGGGCCAGAGGCGGGGACGCCGAATCCACCGGCTCCGCCGCCGAAGGGACCGCCTGGAGCTCCCCCGTCCCCCCGGCCTCCGCCCCTGTCCATGGTACCCATGTGGGACAGCGTCAGGCCGGAGGCGTCCACCAGGGCGCTCTCGTCCGCCGCCTGCCCCTCTTCCGTGGAGGGGATCGCACCGGAGAGCTGGCCGGACACGCTCTGGATCCGCAGCCGGCAGAAGGTCTCCAGTGCCTCCACCCCCGCCTCGAACTCCTCATAGCCGCAGAAGCTGGTGGGGTCCCGCTCCACATAGGGGTCGATCAGCTCCCGGGCCTCGTCGATGATAACAGCGGGGTCCACGGCGCTCAAAAATTCCTCAAAGTATTGGTGATACAGCGCCGTATATTCCTCGCTGGCCAGTATCCAGTCCGCCATGGGCCGGTCTCCGCTCCCGGTGACGGACAGCGGCGTGTCGATGGGGTCGTTCACCGCCTGGCCCGCGTCATTGCTCTGGAAAGTGCCGAAGGCCAGGTTGTAGTCCCAGGGGAGCATGGACAGCCGCCCGTCCTCCTCATAGAGGTAGTAGTTGTGCACCATGGAGCCGGTGTAGCTGTCCCCGTTGACCACAAAGTTGTGGACCACGAGATAGCGCAGCACCTGATCCATATCCAGGGCGCTGTCCACATCCCCCTGGCCCAGGGCCTTCAGCGCCTGGATCAGCCGGGTCCGGTCCGCCTGGGTGATGTCCGTTTTGGCGCTGTCGAAGATATTGGGATAGCTGTCCGGATCGTCATCCGTATATTGCAGCTTCACGTCCCCGGAACCCATGCCGCCGAAGCCGCCCCCCGGACCGCCGCCCTGACCGTCCCCAAACAGCGCGGAGGGGTCGAAGTCCTCCGGCATTCCGCCGCCGTTCTCACCGCCGGGGCCCCGTCCGCCGAAGGAGGAGGGATCGAAGCCCTCCGGCGGCGTCCCGCCCTCCTGTCCGGCGGGGGAGAAGCCCTCGGGCGGCCGGGCGGCCCCGCCCCGGCCATGCTCCCGCCCGTCCTCATCCCCCGCCATGAACTCGTCCATGTCGAAGTCCCGGCCGTTGCCCCGGCCGGCGCCGAAGTCCATGCTGTCCGGCTTGTACAGCTCACCGTGGTCCCGGCCGTAATTGCGCTGGAGAAAGGCGTCCTCCACCCCCTCCACCGCCAGGTACAGCCCCCAGTCCTCCCCGTTGACGGTGATCCAGACATAGCTGCACAGGGGGGCGTTCACCCCGAACTCCCCCATGAGCCGGTAGGTCAGGTAGTCCTTCATCATGGTGTTGTCCTGGATCAGGTTGTTCAGGCACAGCTTATCCAGGCCGTGATAGGTCTTGCCGCCGTCGTACTGGTCGAACTCGATCTTGAAGCTGTAGCGGTCGCTGCCCATGGCGGACACCGTGGACAGGGAGGTGTTCCCCTTGGCCCGGATGCCCACGTTTTTGTACGCCTCGTTGTCTACGATCACCGAGCAGGGGGCGTATTCCTCGTTCTCGCAGGTCTCCAGAAACCCCTCCCAATCGTCCATGACGATCTCAATGGTATGTACCCTTGCCGTGTCAAACAGCTTGGACTCATAGCCCATGGCCTTGGAGGCGGGCCGGATGCCCAGTGCCTCGCCGTTCATGAACAGGGCGGTGATGAGCAGGCAGAGCCCGGCGGCGACGGCGCAGATTCGGTCGATATGTTTGTGGGTGGACATGGCCTCACCCCATGTAGTCGCCGTTGTAGCTCACCAGCACGGCGCTGTCCACGCCCTCCATCCCGGCCAGGTCGTTGACGAAGCCGGTGCCGCCGTCCTTCAGGCGGACCTCCAGATCCAGTTCCACCGCCCCCTGCCGGACGGTCTTGCTCTTGGTGACGCAGCGGCGGGTGTGGTCCTCCAGAAACACCTTGGAGCGGACCTCCGCCACCTGGTCCCTGCACTGGAGCACCAGGATATACGGGCTCTCATGGGACTTCCGGTTGACGAACACCAGCAACACCCCGCCGATGACCAGGCTGCCGACCACGGCCAGGGGGATCAGCCCCGCCGCCAGCACGATGCCCACGGCGATGGACCAGAACAGGAAGGCGATGTCCAGCGGCTCCTTGATGGCGGCGCGGAAGCGGACGATGGACAGCGCGCCCACCATGCCCAGGGACAGCACCACGTTGCTGGTGACGGCCAGGATCGTCATGGTGGTGATCATGGCCAGAGCCACCAGGGTGACGCCGAAGCTGGACGACCACATCACACCGGAAAAGGTCTTTTTGTGGACCAGCAGGATGAACAGCCCCAGGCCGAAGGCCAGCGTCAGGGCCAGCGCCATGTCCAGCAGGCTGACGCCGCCGATGTTCTCCAGAAAGCTGGATTTGAAAATATCTTGCAATGTCATGATCTTCTCTCCTTATCCATAGATGCGGCAGGCGGCGTATTTGGAGAACGCCCCCGCCCGCCGGTTGGGGAGCCCCACCGCGTCCCGGATGACGCCGGGGAGGAACGCGTCCCACTTCACCTCCAGGATGGTAACGGCCTCCCCCGCCGGGACGGTCACGCACGCCCGGTCCAGAAAGTCCACGCAGCCCAGCCCGGTGCGGATGTCGTAGTCCAGCGTCACCCGCACGTTCCCCGGAGCATAGACGAAAGGCTCCCGGGTGTAGTCCACGATGGTGCGGGGCCGCAGGCCCTGGCTCCTCATCTTGTGGTACAGCTCCTGGACCAGGGGGCGGCCGCTGCCCGGCATCCAGGCCAGATCCCCGTCCACGATGGCCTGGACCTCTCCGGCAGACAGCTCCGCCGTCGCTTTGGCGCCCAGTCCGTTCCACTTGCTCTTCTTCTCCAGGCGGATGAAGGAGGGATCGCCGTTGTAATATCGGATCCGGAATTTTTCCCTGCGGTCCACCCCGTCGATCTTCTCCCGGAGGGCCTTGTCCCGCCGGTCGTCGAAGTACAGGCTCCTGATCTGGTACGACCCGCCCACGGCGTGGAGGTCGGCCCGGCACACCGCCCCAAGCCGCGCCCGAAGGGCCAGCCGGTCGGCCAGATCGATCTCGTGCTTCCACTCGTGCCGGTATGGTGTCATCGCCATCACATCCTTTCCATGGAGGGACTTTAACACAGCAGGCTGAACCGTTGCTGAAAAATACCATCCCAAAAAATGAACAAACTGTAGATCTGTGGGCGGGGCGCAGGGTCCGGCCCAGAAAACAAGGGGGCCGCGCCCGTTGGGCGCGGCCCTCCTATTTCCCGATCCGAGCCGTATCCCCGGCCCGAATCTCCCTTCAAACGCCCTCTCCGGCCGCTTTGATCTTCTTGATCCACTTTCTGCCCCGCAGGCGGAACACACACCAGACGGCCTTGATCACGTGGTCCAGCCGCAGGCACAAAAACACCCAGAAGGGGGGCCAGCACCACACCAGGCCCGCCAGATATCCCAGAGGCACGCTCACCACCCACAAAAACACCACGTCGGCGATCATGAGGAAGCGCGTGTCCCCGCCGCCCCGGAGCACCCCCTTGGTGAGGATGGAGGCGGGGGCCATGAACATGGTGATCACGCCTACCGAGCGCATCAGCTCCATGGCGATGGCATGGGTCTCGGGCAGGATCTTGTAGCTCCCCACCACCAGGGGGCTGATCAGGACGATCGCCCCTCCGCACAGCGCCCCCAGCGCGAAGCCCAGCGCGGTAAAGGTGACGCCCTGGCGCTGGGCTTTGTCCGGGTCGCCCTCCCCCAGGGTGTTGCCGGTGATGATGACGGCGGATTGGCCCAGGCCGCTGGTGAACACGGTGGCGATCTGCTGGGTCACATGGGTGATGGTGTAGGCGGACATGAACGTGTCGCCGATATGGCCCACCACCGCCATGGTCACGCTGTTCCCCAGGCCCAAAAGGGTGTCGCTGACCATCACCGGCAGGGAGATGCGCAGATACTCCGGCGCCAAGTCCCCGCAGGGGTCCAGGATATCCCGGACCCGGAACCGGGCTTTCTTTTCGACGAGGAAGAAGTAGCCGCAGATGGCGGCGAACTCGAAGCACCGGCTGATCAGGGTGCCCAGGGCCGCCCCGGCCACCCCCATGGCGGGGGCGCCCAGCTCGCCGAAGATGAACAGCCAGTTGAAGAAGATATTGATGAAGAACGCCCCCACGGACACGATGAGGGGGATGTGCATCTGCTTGAGGTTGCGCAGCACGATGGTGGTGGTGGTGGACAGCCCGAACAGGAAAAAGCAGGGCAGCGCCCAGTACAGGTAGCGCACCCCCTCGGCCACCACCTTCGGGTAGGGGGTGAGCAGGGCCAGGACCCCGGCAGGGGTCAGCCCCACCACCGCCGTGAACAGCAGGGATATGATCAGGCAGCAGCGGTACATCAGGCTCAAAGCCTTGCGCAGGCTGGGCATGTCCCCCGCCCCCCAATACCGGGCGATGAGCACGCTGGCCCCCATGCCCATCCCCATGGACATGAACTGGAACAGGCTGTGGATCTGGGTGGCCGCAGCGGCGGCGGACAGCGCCGTCTCGTTGAGCTGGCCCAGCATCACCGTGTCCATCATGTTCACGCCCACCGTGATGATCTGCTGGGCGGCGATCGGCCCACCGATGACCAGTACCTTCTTGTAAAATCCCCGATCGCGCACAAACAGCCCCATCCGCGCCGCACCCCTCTCCTTTTGTTCCGCCGTTCCGGCGCGCCTCAACGCGCCGCAGCCGCCTCCCGTCGAAAGCGGAAGGCGGCACGGCGCGCTCAGGCATATGTCCGATCTGCGCTCAGATCACTTTTTTGCTTTTCAGCTCGTCCAGCTGCTCCTGGGACAGCCCCAGCAGGCCGCCGTATATCTCGCCGTTGCTGCCGCCCAGCTCCGGGCTGGACTGGTAGTCCACCGTCACCGCGCTCATCTTGGGCGCGAAACCGGGGAGCTTCACCTTGCCCCGCTGGGGGTGGTCAACCTCCACCATCATCTGGCGGTCGGGGGCGTAGTACTGGGGATCGTTGGTGATGTCGTCCACACTGAGCAGGGCGCCGGCGGGCACATCCGCCTTGCACAGGATCTCCATGGCCTCGAACTTGTCGTGGTCCTTCAGCCACTCCTTGATGGCGCCGTCGCAGATCTCCCGGTTCTGGAAGCGCAGGCGGGGGGTGGCCATCTCGGGGCACACGTCCTGCTTCAGGTCGGGGCGGCCGATGGCCTCGCACAGGTTGTCCCACTGCTTGCTGCCCGGGGCCCGGGAGCAGTAGATGTGGACGTAGTCGTTGAGGCCGAAGGGCTTGCAGGGGTAGGTGTCGGAGGGACCCACGTCCTCCAAGGGCATCCCATTGGCCACCCGGCGGTTGGGCACCCTGCCGTTGTTGTAGTAGGGCTCCCACTGGCTGCGGCTCAGGCCGATCATGAAGTCCTGCATGGCCACGTCCACCCGCTGGCCGATCCCCTCCCGTTCCCGCTGGAGCAGGGCGGCGATGATGGACAGGGCCAGCATCTGGCCGGTGCCCGAGTCGGCCACCGAGATCCCGCACTTGATGGGCCGCTCGGGCAGGCCGGTGGCGGACACCATCACGCCGGTGTGGGTGGCGATGGGGTCGAAGGCGGGGTAATCCTTATAGGGGCCCTTCTGGGAAAAGCCCTTCAGCCCGGCGTAGACGATCTTGGGGTTGAGCTCCCTGCACGCCTCATAGGTCAGCCCCAGGTTGTCCATGGAGCCGGGGCCCATGTTCTCCACGATCACGTCGCACTTGGCCACCAGGCTCTTGAGCAGCTCCAGGCCCTCGGGGGCCTTGGCGTTGCAGGTGATGGACTTCTTGTTCATGTTCATCGCCAAAAATCCGTAGGTGTCCACGCCGGGCTCCGCCTGGGAGTAGCGGCCCAGCTCCCCCCGGCCGGGGCGCTCCACCTTGAGCACCTCCGCCCCCAGCCAGGCCAGGGTCTCGGTGCAGGAGGTGCCGGACTCGAATTGCGTCATGTCCAATACGCGGTAACCGGAAAGTGGTCCTTTACAAGCCATAACATTGTTCCTCCGTTTCATTTTGATGGCCGCCGGCGGCGTGCCAATGACGGCGCCGGCGGGATGACTGACGACTTTTGCTAGGCTGTCCTCACTTGCGCAGGCAGGCGTACTCCTCAAACAGAGGCATCAGGGACTCCACATCCTCCGTCCGCTGGCCCTTTACACACCTCATTTCCCCATCGAACACCATGGTGTTGGGCTCATCCTTGCTGTAGGGCTTCCACTCCACCTTGGCTGCGTCAAAATAGGAGTTGTCCGCATTGGGATCGCCGTCCAGGATGAAGCTGGCCCAGGCTTTTCGCATGGCCCTGCCCAGATCCTCCGGGCCGCTGAAGCCCTGTGCCCCGGGGTAGAGGGCATTTTTTTCGGAGCCGTGGCCCGCCCGGATGCCGTCCTGGTTGGGCGCATACCACTCAAAGGAGAACAGGTAGGCATTAGAACCATTTTGGGCGAATGCCTCGGCGATCAACACCGCGCTGACCTTCTGGTTGATGTCGTTCTTGAAATCCTTGTAGGCCGTGACCTCGTCCCGCTCGTATTCGGTGCCGGTGCGCTTGCTCCGATCCACATACCCCTGGAACAGGGCCTCGGCTTCGGCACTGGCCTGCTTGCCGTTGACTGTGGGCAGCTTCGTGGCGGGGTCGGCCTCCGCCAGCTTGCCCCAGTTGGCGGACATGATGTCTGCTCTGGCGCCCGCCGCATCCTTGCCGGCCAGGTCCCGGTCGTACTCGCCGCCGGTAGTGCCCACCAGGATCTGGATGCCCTTCTTCGCCGCCTTTTCGATGGCGGCCCAGCGCTCCTCGGTGGTGACGGGGATGACCACGCCGTCGGCCACATTGCTGAAGGTCTTGCCCTGGCAGCCCTTGGGATAGGCCCCCACGCCACCCACGCTCAAGCCGCTCTGGGCGGTGGCAAAGCTGTCCGCGCCCAGTGTCAAGCCCTCCGCGATCGTGGTGACATAGTCAGCCTCCTCAGCGGCCACGGGAGCATTGCCGTCCATGGCCCCCTTGGCATACTTCTGGAACTGGCCCGCCTCATATTCGCTCTCGGACAAGGGCATTACGGAGATACGGTCGATGGCCACGCCGCTCTCCATGATCACCTTCTGGAAATAATCATGGGCCTGCTCGATGAGCAGCATGGCGGAGGCGTTGGCCGCGCCAGCGGACTGGCCGCCGATGGTGACGTTATGAGGATCGCCGCCGAAGCCTGCGATGTTGGCCTGCACCCATTTCAGAGACTCCAAGTAATCCAGGCGCATGAGGTTATTGCTGGCGTCATAGGGGTTTTTCCCATCGACGGTGTAGCTGTCGTAGTCGGAGAAGCACTGGAGGTTGATGGAGCCGTAATAGCCCACGCGAATATTTACCACGGCCACGATCAGATCAGGATTCTCCATGACGATCGCGGAGGGATCGAAGGTATTGCTATTGCTCCCTGTCCCGCCTCCGCAGGTGTTCCACACCAGTACGCCCTTATCGGCCGCGCTGCTGGTGGGATTCACATAGATATCCAAGGTCAGCGTGCCCTCTTCCCCGCTGACGGACGCGCCCCGGAATTGGTTGGTCACGGTGGCGGCCTCATCCCGGGCATCCAAATCCTCCGCGCTGGCGGTGGTCACCGGCACCGGCCGCTGCCAGCGCTCATAGGTGGCGTAGGGGATGTTGGTGTACTTGACCAGGTCCCGGTCCACCTGGCGGCCGGTAAATGTGCCCAGGGGAGTCTTTGCCCGGTTGACGGGGGCCGGCACATCCTTTTCGCCGATGGAGCCCTCGCCCTCCACCTCAACGGGAAGGGTGGAAACGAGCTTGCCCACCTGGGCGTCCTTGTCCACCACGACCTTTACGCCCGGGGCGCCGACGATGATCGTACCGGTTTTAGATTTCCCCGTGACGGTGAGGGTGGCCCCCACGGCGCAGGGTGCTACGACAATGCTCTCGGCGGCGGAAACGCCGTCCAGCTTTACGCCGCCGGCCGCCACAATGACGGCCTTTTTCTGCTCACCGGTGACGGCGGAATCCTTCTCCACGACGAAAGCGCCCACCAGATTGTCCAGCATGGTCACGGCTTCCGCCCGGGTGAGGTTCCGGCTTGGGGCAAAGCTGTTGCCGCCCACTCCGCGCACCACGCCCCTCTGGGCCAGGGCGGCTACACTGCCCTCCGCCCAGGCGGAGACCGCGTCCGCGTCGCTGAACGTGAGGGCCGTGTCTGCCGGCTCGGCAATGCCAAACGCCTGGCACAGCATGACGGCGGCCCGCTCCCGGCTGACCTTCTCAGCGGCGCCGGTCCCGGCCTCCTCGACATAGCCCGTCAGGCTGCTGAGTACGGCGACAAATTCCGCCCGCCCCATCTCGCCGTCAGGGTCAAGATCACCGTTTTCATCACCGCTGAACACGCCCAGGCCGGACCATCGGTCTGCGGCCGCAGCGCTCCAGTGGCCCACTGTGTCGCGGAACCCTTTGGGGGACTGCTCCGCCGCAAAGGCGGGCCCGACCAGCGCGGAGGCCAGGACGGCCAGGCACAGAACAAATGAGCATACTCGTCCATAAAGTCGTTTCATTTCCCGCATACTCCCTTCTCGATCAGCCTTTTTTCTCCTTGCTGGGAATGACCCGCTGTTCGATGAACTCCTCCACCAGCCCGGTCATGGTCTCGGCGTTCCACTTTTTGGGGTTGACCGGATCTGCGTGGAAGGCCAGGACGGGTATCCCCGCCTCCTCCAGGTTCTTTTTGATGAAGTAGCTGCCCTCCACCGCCTGGATGTCGTTGTCCGGGATCATGTACACCACGCCGTCGATGTCGTTCTGCTTGGCCTGCTGGAGGAACCAGCTGCTGTTCCAGGGCGGCATGTGGAGGAAGTCCTCCATGCCGATGAACCGGGCGGCCAGGGCCCGCAGGGGGTCCTGCTCCACGTGGTTGCGGATATAGGCGTCGGCCCCCATGGCCAGGTACATGGACCACATGAACACAGCCCCGTACTTCTCTTCGAACCGCTGGTAGAAGGCGAAGTCCTGCCACATGCCCCGGCCCAGCCACATCATGCGCAGCTTCTCCCCCGGCACGGCGGCCTCGCCCCTGTCCGCCAGGGCGCGGATCTCCTCATAGAGGCCCCGGGCGTGGTCCACCGCCCACTGGGTGCCCCGCTGCCACTGGGCCTGCATGACGGCGTTGATGGTGTCCACCACGGTGACGGGCACGGGGTGGCAGGAGGCGATCAAATCGCGGATCTTCTTGTAATAGCCCTCCTGCTCATTGACCAGGTCCATCACCCTTTGGAGCTTGTTGATGTCGAACAACCTGCCCGTTTTCATCTCCAGCCAGCGAATCAGCTCCTTCAGCTCCTCCACCGCCAGGTCGATCCGGTCGGTGTCGTACATCTCCTCCCAGCGGTCCGCCGCCAGCTCGTACCAGTTGAGCGGGGCCGTCCGGGCCACGGTGTTCTCCATGGTGTAAAGGTCCGCCCCATAGTTGTCCGCCAGCAGGCTGAAGATCTTGTTCTGCACGTCGCCGGTGAGCCGGGTGATGCAGATGGTGGGCCTGGGCAGGCCGCCCCAGGGGCCCATGGGGTTGCCCTCGGCGTCCAGCTTGTGGTCGTCCGGGTCGAAGCTCTCCGCCAGGGCCTGGGCGTCGTAGCTGTTCAGGTCGGGGCGGTAGCCGTTGTCCTGCATCAGCCCAAAATACTTGCGGGTCATCCGCTTGGCGCCGCAGATGGCCGCCCACCACTGGTTCACCACGAAGGGGATGTCCATGGCCCGGAAGATCTCCATGGGCACGTCGGCGTTCAGGATGGCGAAATCACAGCCCTCCCGCTCCACCCGCTCCTTCATGGAGAAGAACCATTCCTTCTGATACACGCTGGCGGCCTTGGTGGCCTTCAGCTTCTTCACCACCGCGGATCTGGAGGCGGGCGCCTTCCTCTCCTCTGCCATCACTCAGCGCCCCCTTTCATCCCGGCCGCGAAGGCGGCCAGCGTCTCTTCCAGCTCCCGGTTCCGGTCCACCGGCCAGCGCATCTGGCCAAAGGTGACGTGCTCGATCCCCCGCGCCTCCAGGCTCGCGCGCTGGCGGGGCATATCCCAGGTGGCCACCTCGTCGTACTGGTTGGTATAGAAGATCACGCCCCGGGCTCCCGCGGCGTCCACCGCCCGGTCCAGGGCCTCCACCCGCTGGGCCACGGTGGACTTCTTGGCGGAGTGCTCCCGGAGCAGATAGCGGTCCACAACGGCCCGGATCGCGGGCAGGCTGGGGTCGAAGTCCCGGTCGTAGCCGCGGCTGCCCCAGTTGGTGTCCTCGCCCACCACCACCAGTCCGGCGGCCTCGATCTTATCGTACAGGCCGGTGTCCTCCTGCTCGGCGCCGGTATAGAACACCCGGGGGCCGGTGAGGATGGGCCAGCGCCCGGCGTCCCGGGTCACCTGCTCCACCAGGGCGGTGTGGGCCTGCTTCTCCATGAACAGCCCCGCGCCCATGATGACCAGGGCCTCGCTGCCGCCGATCCGCACCTCCCCCCCATGGCGGAGGGCGGCCATGGCCCGCAGGGCCCGGCGGTTCTCATTGCACAGCGCTCCGGCGGCGCGGATCTCCTCATCGCCGATCTCCCGCCCGGCCCACTCCTCCAGCTGCTCCTTGAACAGCCGCACGACGAACTCGTCCCGAGCCTGGTGCAGGCGGTGGCGGGTGAACAGCCAGTCGATGAACGCCACGGGGGGCACCGGCCTGTCCGGCTCCACCCGCTTCAGCTCCCGCAGGTAGAGGAACACCCGGATCACCACGTCGGTGGAGTTGGAGATGGCCAGGTAGTCGATCTGCCCGGCGCAGGTGCCGTCCACCAGCTTCTCGAACTGGGCCCGGACCACCGGCTCGAAGGCGTGCTCCAGGTATTTGTCGGTCTCGGTCAAGGGCCTGTCCGGGTCGGCATAGATCTGGACGGGCAGCATCCCCGCCGCGATGGCCAGCTCGTCGGGCACGTCGAAGCCCAGCTTGCCCAGCACCTTTCCGCCCTGGGCCCGCCATTGAGCGGCGGCCTTCTCCCGGTGGTCATACACGTCTTTCAGCGCCTGGAACGCCTCGCTCTCCAGTGCGCAGGGGCGTATGCTCATGGTCGATCACTTCCTTTTTGAACGATATAATATCAGGCAAAAGCTTATGACCCCAGCCACTGAGCCATACCACACGAATCTCAGGCCGCTGCGCTGCGCCCATCCGTAGAGCAGCGACAACGGGGGGACAGCGCTGAGGAGCGTCATCAAGATCCCCACCGATATGGCGATAGCCAGGGATATGACGATCTGCTTGACAGCGTCTTTGTTCATGCCTTCCGATCTCCTTTCGCGGTGGCGCCTCTGCCCGGCGGGGCCTGGGGTCCGGCCGGGCAGAGGGGATCGAAGCTTCCGCTCAGAACGGGAACGCGCCGGTGATGGCCGCCACCACGGCCAGGAAGATGCCCAGCGCCCAGGTGGGGAGGAAGCAGTACTTCAGGTTGTCCTTCATCTCCACGCCGCACAGGCCCAGGGCCAGGTACGGAGTGGGGGCCACCAGGCACAGGTTGACGGCCACGCAGGCGCCGATGACGCAGGCGGCGGCGCCCGCCATCATCGTTCCGCCGAAGGCGATGGCCATGTTGCCGAAGATGGGGGCCATGACCATGTACAGGGTGTCGGAGCCCACGGCCATGGACAGGGGCACGGACAGCAGGGCGATGATGAAGGTCAGGTGGGTGCCCATGGACTCGGGCATCAGGCCCACCAGGGTGTCGGTCATGGCGTTCATCATGCCGGAGTCCTTCATGACGCCCACCAGCATACCGATGGAGAAGATGATCATGACCATGTTCAGGGCGTTGGCGCCGTGCTTCTTGATCTGGGCGGTCATCTCCTTGGCGTCCTTGCAGTTGACCACCAGGGCGATGGACAGACCGATCATGAAGGCCACGTTGGTGTTGATCCAGCCCATCAGCAGGCAGACCACCAGCAGCACCAGGAAGGCCATGTCGAAATACAGCACGCCGCGGCCGACCTTCAGCACGGGGTCGCTGTTCTGGAACATGCCGGACTTCACCTCGGCGAACTCCTCGTCGGTCATGCCGCAGCCCCGCTTCTTCAGCATGGGGCCCACGATGAAGCAGGAGGCGTACAGCAGCACCATGCCTATGATCTGGGTGGGCAGCAGGGCCGTCCACAGCTCGCGGGCGTCCACGCCGGTGGAGGCGGACACCCGGGCCAGGGCGGAGGTCCAGGGGAGCATGTTCTCCACGCCGGACACCAGGGCCACGTACAGCAGCAGGACGATGGGGCTGATCCGCATCTTTTTGAACAGGGGCAGCATGGTGGGCACGGTGATCAGCCACGTGGTGGCGCCGGAGCCGTCCAGGTGGGCGATGGAGCACAAAACGCAGGTCATCAGCAAGATCATGGTGACGCTGTTGCCGATGTACCGCATGGCCTTGGACACGATGAGGTCGAACATGCCCGCGTCGCCCAGCACGTTGAAGAACACCACGGCGAAGGTGAACAGGGCGGCGGTGTTCAGGGTGCTGCTCAGGCCGGTGCCCAGGTAGCCCTGGAGGGTCTTGAAGCACATGATCAGATCCATCGGGGCCGGAGCCTCCGCCTTGGGGGGCACCAGGTAGCCCATCAGCCCCAGGATGATGACGGCGATGGTGGGCAGGATGATGAGGATCGGCGGCAGGGCGATCTTGCCCCAGATGACCATCGCCACCATGACGACGACCAGGATGAAACCAACAGCTGCTAACATTTGCGATTCTCTCCTTCTCTGTTTGATCGTCCCTGGATAAGGACGTACGGACCCAGCTCTGCCCGGCCCCACCTCGCTTTCCACGCCGGCCGGCGGCACGTCCCGCCGCCATGTTCCTTTGGTGCTCTTGGTGGGTCCAGTATAGCATCCGCATTTGAGAAAAAATAGATATCCCACGCCCAAAACTCTTCCGCCAAAATGTGCACGCTGCACAGATCCCCCGGCCGCGGTCCCCTTGCTTTTCGTCCAAAGACGGCTTATAATGGACGATATCCTCACACACCCTTTCCAAAAAGGAGGCCGTCATGGGATCTTTCACCCTCCCGATCTTGCTTCGCTGGCTGGACGGCGCGGTGGTCCGGCTGCGCGGGGGCCGTCCCTTCCCCCCGTGCGGCGGCGGGATCCGACTGCTGGACCCATCCGCGCAGCCCCTGTCCCCCGGCCATCTGCACCTGGGCACGCCGGAGGAGGCCGCCCAGGTCCTGTCGTCGGGCGTCCTCCCCCAGGAGGGGGCCGCGATCGTCTCCAGCGCCGGGCAGTCTCCCCTGGGGGAGCGTCCCCTCCCTCCCGGGGTCACGCTCATCGAGACCGGCCTGTCCCTGACGGCTTTGTACAACCGCCTGCAGGAGCAGCTCGCCCGCTTCACCGCCTGGCAGGCCCACGTGCAGGAGGCGATATATACCAACGCCGGCCTCCAGGAGCTGCTCCGGCGCTCGTCGGAGCTGCTCCCCGCCACCCTGCTGCTCCTCGATCCGGGCTATAAGCGCATTGCCGCGGTCTATCATCCCCAGGTAGCCGACCGGGTGGCCGACGAGGTCCGGGACAACGGTTATCTCTCCTTCGATACGGTCCAGTCCACCCGCCACCAGCGGCCCCTGCGGGGGGGCCGGGGGCAGGGCTTCGTGGAGTTCGTCTCCGCCGAGGAGCACAACCGCGTGCTCATCCACGACATCTCCTACCGGGGCCAGCTGGCCGCGCTCCTGCTGGCCATCCGCGCCGGAGAGGACCCCGACCCGTACTGCTTCGACCTGGTGGAGATCGTGGCGCACTACGTCTCCCAGTTCATGTTCAGCAGCCAGGGCGCGGCATACCACAGCAACGCCGCCTTCGGCAGCCTCATCGCCGATCTGATCGAGTTCCGCCTCACCGACCCGGAGGAGCTGGAGCAGCGCCTCAAGCACGTCCAGTTATCCGTGCGCCGGTATTACCACCTGATGCTGGTCTCCTTCGGCGAGGGGCCGGACCTGGGGAGCATCCCCTGGAATTATATCATCAGCCTGCTGGACCGCATCTTTCCCTTCAGCGACATCACCACCTACCGGGGGGAGATCCTGCTGGTCATCCGCAAGACCCAGAAGGGCCACCGCCTGCGCTACAATGAGGAAGCCCTCGGCCAGCTGCTGGAGCGCTATGACGGCAAGGCGGCCTTCGGCAATTTTTCCGAGTTCCTCACGTCCATGCCCACCATATACCACCAGACCAAGAGCGCCCTGCGCCTGGGCCAGATGATGGATCCGGACAGGCGGATCTATGTCTATGAGGACTACAGCATCTATCAGGTGGTGGAGATGGCGGCCCAGATGCTCCGCCAGGAGATGGGCAGCCGGAACATCGTCCACCTGTGCCACCCCTCCCTCATCTCCCTGGTGATGGACGACAAGCGCACCGGCGGCAACCTCACCGACGTGCTCTACGAATACCTGCGCTGCGAGCGCAACGCCGCCCTGGCCGCCAAGCGGCTGTTCATCCACCGCAACACCATGCTCTACAAGATCCGCAAGATCGAGGACCTGATCGGCCAGAGCCTGGACGAACCCAGCCTGCGGGAACGTATGCTGTTCAGCTACCGGGTGCTGGACTATATGCGCCGCTACCGCAAGGAGGACATCCTCCTGCTCAAACGAAACGACCTGAGGACGGAAAAGGAGGAGGAGACCTGACGGTCTCCTCCTCCTGCCGCTCCCCGACCCTTCCAGGCCCGGATCGTCCGCTCGCGCCCCCGTGTCAAGACCGCCCCCGTTCCATCCCCGGCGAAACGGGGGCGAACGCACAGCGGCCTCCCGTCACACCACGAACCGGTAGCCCAGCCCCCGCACGGTCTGGATGTGGGCCGGCCTGGCCGGGTCCTCCTCGATCTTCTGGCGCAGGCGGTTGATATACACCATGATGGCGTTCTCGTCCACGATGGCCGAGCCCCAGATCATATCGTAGATCATGTCCTTGGTGAAGATCCGGTCCACATTGTCCAAAAACAGCTTCATGATGGCGTTTTCCTTGGAGGACAGCACGATCTCCCTCCCGTCCTTGTAGAACCGCAGGGTGCTGGTGTCGTAGCGGAAGGGCCCTGCGGAGATGACGCCGCTGGACCCGCTCATCCCGCCCCGGCTGCGGCGGATCAGCGCCTTGACCTTGGCCCCCAGAGTCACCGGGTTGAAGGGCTTGGTGAGATAGTCGTCCGCGCCGATGTCCAGCCCGTAGAGGGCGTCGTAGTCCTCCTTGCGTCCGCTGACGATGACGATCGGCAGCTTGACCCCCCGGCCCCGGAGGGCCTGGATCACCTCGAAGCCGTCCATCCCCGGCATGTTCACGTCCAGCAGCATCAGATCGTAACGGCCCCGGCCCGCCAGCTCGATGGCCTCTTTGCCGCTGCGGGCCACCTCGGAGTCGATGCCGCTGCTCCGCATCACCTTGCGGAGCATGGTCAGCACCGCCTCGTCGTCGTCCACGATCAGCACCGTGTCCGCCACTTTTTCCACCCCTTTACAGGTAAGCTCTCCTATGATAGATTATAGCATACCGCACGCCCCCGGCGCAAGCCCCGCCGCGCCGCCATCTTTAGAAGAAGCTGAGGCGGTCGGTACAGCTTCGAAAGGAAAGGCAGTGAGCACCGCCATGGAAAGGACCCGCCCCACCCCCCGCTGCTTCTCCGCCCTCCCCGCGCTGGCCCTGGCCATCATCCTGCTGGGCCTGCTGGCCATGGCCAGGACCTTCGCCCAGAGCCAGCGGCTCCTGCTGGCGGGGCAGGACGGTCAGCTGTCCAAGACCGCCCAGTCGGTGGACAACAATATCATGGGCCACTTCGCCTGGTACTGCTCCGACCTGGAGTATATCACCAGCCGCACCGGCTTTCTGGCGGCGGAGCGGACCTATCTCGACGGCGGCGGGGAGGACGGCCTGCTCTACCACCTGCGGGAGAGCCCCCTGCCCAAGACGGTGATGGTGGAGTCCATGCTGGCGCTGCGCCGGGGAGAGGTGGCGCTGTCCACCAGCGGGGAGACGGATTACGCCCCCCTGGCCGTGCTGGGCCGGATCGGGGCGGTGGACATCCAGCTGTGGCGGGACGGGGCGGGGCGGCCCTATGTGGCCCTGGTCCAGTCCAAGCCGGAGGTGGGCTACGCCGCCCTCATCGACGGCCAGGTCTTTTTCGCCATCGCGGAGGAACAGACCGCCGCCGAGGACCACGACCGCATCCTGCTGCTGGACGCCCAGGAGCGGTATTTCTTCCACCGCACGCCCCAGGGCATCCGGGTGGACGCGGCGGAGGGGCTGGACCCCGCCGTCCACGCCAGCCTCTACCTCATGCTGGAGGCCCAGCGCGGCGGCCGCCCCCTGTCCGGCTTCTTCCAGGCCGGGGCCCAGTCCGGCGGGGAGCGCTACACCGCCCGGCTGGCCGCCCTGCCCGCCCCCGGCAACGAGAACGGCTGCTTTACCGTGGGGGTGGCCCGGAACTACGACCAGATCATCCGCCCCTACCAGTCCGCCGCGGTCCAGATGGTGCTGTGCGGCGTGACCGTCATGGCCGGGGCAGCGCTGCTGCTGGTGTTCCTCCTGCGCTCCCGCCGGAGCCACCGGCAGGCCCAGCGGGAGCTGGCCCTCCTCCGGGAGAAGGCCCAGGCCATGGAGCGGCTCAACGCCCAGACCCAGGCCCTGGCCCACCGCCAGCGGCTGGAGTCCATCGGCACCCTCACCTCCGGCATCGCCCACGAGTTCAACAACCTGCTCACCCCCATCATGGGCTACAGCATCCTCATCCTGGAAAAGCTCCCCCCGGAGGACACCGAGTCCTATGACAACGCCCTGGAGATCTACAACGCCTCCCAGAAGGCCAAAAAGATCGTGGCCCGGCTGTCCAACCTGTCCCGGAAGGGGACCCCCGGGGCCCTGCGCCCCGTCCGGCTGGCCCCCCTGGCGGAACAGGTGCTGGCGGTGGCCGCCCCCGCCCGGCCCAAGACGGTGCGGGTGGAGACCGGCCTGACCGGCCAGGCCCCCCCGGTCCTGGGGGACGAGACCCAGCTGTTCCAGCTGACGCTGAACCTGGTGCTCAACTCCTTCGAGGCCCTGGCCCAGCGGGGCGGGACGGTGCGGGTGTCCACCGCCTGGGACGGGGAGCGGGTGTCCCTGCGGGTGGCGGACAACGGCCCGGGCATCCCCGACGAGGTCAAGGCGCACATCTTCGACCCCTTCTTCACCACCAAGGGCTCGGGCAAGGGCATCGGCCTGGGCCTGGCCATCGTGCAGCAGATCGTGGAGGCCCACCAGGGGGCCATCGCCCTGGACAGCGCCGCCGGGCAGGGCACCGCCTTCACGGTCTCCTTCCCCCCCGCCCCGCCCAAGGCCGGGGAGGACCCGCCCGCCTGAGCGCCGCCCCCCGCCCGCTCCCCCAAAGCCCCACCGGGATCTTCCGGCGGGGCTTTGCCAGCTTCTTAACAAATATTAAGGCTCTGTCTATGTGCCATTAAGATAGAGGGATCAGAATGGTCGAAAAAAGGAGAGGAGGCGGTCGTGCCATGCTGGAGCAGCTGGTGGAGGCGGTGCTGGGGGCGCTCATCCCCCTGTGCGAGATGATGGGCATCCTGGTGATCGCCGTGTCCACCCTATCCGCCTTCGGGCGGTATCTCCGGGGGCTGTTCACCCGCTCCCCCGGCGACGTCAAGTCCCAGCTGGCCTCCGGGCTGGCCCTGAGCCTGGAGTTCAAGATGGCCGCCGAGATCCTCAAGACCGTCCTGGTCCGGGACATGACCGAGCTGATGGTGCTGGGCGCCGTCATCATCCTGCGTGCTCTGCTCTCATTTTTGATCCACTTTGAAATGAAGCAGCATGATATGCCCCATCAAGAGACTTTAGGAGGAATCGAACCATGAAAAGGAACCGGATCTCTGCCCTGCTGCTGTCCGCCGTCCTCATGCTGTCCGCCCTGGCGGGCTGCGGCACCACCGTGGTGGTGGCCCCCGAGGGGGACAAGCCCGTCAACACCCCCGCCGCCTCTCAGGCCCCCGCCGAAAGCGCCCCCGCGGGCGGGGACGCCGTCCCCGTCAAGACCGGCCTGGCCATCCTGCCCGACATCAGCGGCAGCAAGGACGCCTCCGCCGGGGAGGACGGCACCGCCCAGAGCGAGATCCTGCTGGTGGCCGTCACCGTGGGGGACGACGGCGTCATCGACCAGTGCGTCATCGACATGGTCCAGGCCAAGATCGGCTTTGACGCCTCCGGCGCGCTGACCACCGACCCCGCCACCACCTTCCCCAGCAAGAATGAGCTGGGCGACGCCTACGGCATGAAAAAGGCCAGCTCCATCGGCAGGGAGTGGAACGAGCAGCTGGCCGCCCTGGCGGACTACGCCAGGGGCAAGCGCGTGGACGAGCTCAAGACCATGGCCGTGGGCGAGGACGGCAAGGCCGGCGACGTGGACCTGGCCGCCTCCGTCACCCTGTACATCGGCTCCTTCGTGGACGGCATCGAGGCCGCCGCCGCCAACGCCGATCACAGGGGCGCCTCCAAGGGCGACAAGCTGGGCCTGGCCAGCCAGACCAGCATGAGCAAGAGCAAGGACGCCGCCGACGGCAAGGACGGCCTGGCCCAGGCCTACGCCACCATCGCCGCGGTCACCTTCAGCGGGGACACGGTGACCAGCTGCTATCTCGACGCGGTGCAGGCCAACGTGAACTTCGACGCCTCCGGCAAGATCGCCACCGACCTGACCGCCGCCCCCCAGACCAAGAACCAGCTGGGCGACGGCTACGGCATGAAACAGGCCAGCTCCATCGGCAAGGAGTGGAACGAGCAGGCCGCCGCCTTCTGCGCCTATGTCACCGGCAAGACGGTGGACGAGGTCAAGGGGCTGGCGGTGAGCGAGGACGGCAAGGCCGCCGACGCGGACCTGGCCGCCGGCGTCACCATCGGCATCGGCGAGTTCCAGACCCTCATCGAGAAGGCTTCCAAGTGACAAAACGGGGCGGGCCCCAGGGCCCGCCCCTGTGGCAAAAGGCGGGACCCATATGAAACAGCGCGTTTTGGCGCTGGCCCTGGCGGCGGCGCTGCTGCTGGGCGGCTGCGCCCCCCAGGCCGCCCCCGGCCCGGAGCTCCACCGGTACGAGGCCAGCTTTCTCACCCTGTTCGACACGGTGACCACCATCGTGGGCTACGCGGAGAGCCGGGAGGAATTCCAGGCCACCGCCCAGGCCTTCCACGACGAGCTGCTGGAGTACCACCAGCTGTTCGACATCTACCACGACTACGACGGGATGAACAACCTCAAGACCGTCAACGACCGCGCCGGGGGGGACCCGGTGGCGGTGGACCCCCGGATCGTGGAGCTGCTGCTGTTCTGCCGGGAGCTGGAGGC
Organism: uncultured Oscillospiraceae bacterium; assembly: GCA_910588495.1. GTDB lineage: Bacteria > Bacillota > Clostridia > Oscillospirales > Oscillospiraceae > Enterenecus. Next base: position 24,151 of record CAJUPU010000042.1, read on the forward strand.
GCTCACCGGGGGAAGGGTGGACGTGACCATGGGCAGCGTGCTCTCCCTGTGGCATGAGGCCCGGAGCGCGGGGGTGGACGATCCGGAGCACGCCGCCCTGCCTGACCGGGCGGCGCTGGAGGCGGCGGCGGAGCATACCGGCTTCTCCCTGCTGGAGCTGGACCGGGAGGCGTCCACCGTCCGCCTCACCGACCCCCTCGCCCGGCTGGACGTGGGGGCGGTGGCCAAGGGCTACGCGGTGGAGCGGGCCTGCCGCTCCGCCCCGGCGGGGCTGCTGGTGAGCGTGGGCGGCAACGTCCGCGCCACCGGCCCCAAGCCGGAGGGGGACGCCCCCTGGGTGGTGGGGGTGCAGCGGCCCGACGGCGGCAGGCAGGACTACCTGCACACGCTGTACATCGACCGGCAGTCCGTGGTGAGCAGCGGCGACTACCAGCGCTACTACACCGTAGACGGCGCGCGCTACCACCACATCATCGACCCGGAGACCCTCTCCCCGGGGACCCTGTGGCGGGCGGTCACCGTGGTGTGCCCCGACTCGGGGCTGGCCGACGGGCTGTCCACCGCCCTGTTCCTCCTGCCCCGGGAGGAGGGGGAGGCCCTGGCCCGGCGCTGCGAAGCCCAGGCCATGTGGGTGTCCACCGGCGGAGAGCTGTTCTACACCGACGGCTTTTTGGAGCTTGTCCGCACCTGACCCCTATATTCTCTTAGGGAACCGCTGATTTAATCGCCCCACAAGATGGGAAATGTGATAAAATAGGG
>CAJUPU010000043.1 GCA_910588495.1 uncultured Oscillospiraceae bacterium
GGCCTTGCGGAACTCCGCCATCACCTCCCGGCCGGAGAAGCCGTCCTCCGCGCCGCAGGGATCCTCGCAGTAGGCCAGCACCTTCTTCAGCTCGGGGGCCACCTCCAGGGCCTCCTTCAGGCTCCAGCAGCCGTTGGGATCCAGGTCCACCCGGGCCTCGGGGAAGGCCGCCTTGATGGCCTGGACAGCCTTCAGCTCCTCCCAGGGGGAGAGCACGCCGCCCTTGAGCTTGAAGTCCTCGAAGCCGTACTTCTCGTGGGTGGCCTTCGCCAGGGCCACGATGGCCTCGGGGGTCATGGCCTCCTCGTGGCGCAGGCGGTACCAGTCGCAGTCGGAGTCCGGCTCCTCCTCGTACTCCAGGTCGGTCTTTTTCCGGTCGCCCACATAGAACAGGTAGCTGAGGAACCGCACCCGGTCCCGCTGGACGCCGTCCCCCATGAGGGCGGCGGCGGGCACGTCCAAAAACTTGCCCATCAGGTCCAGCAGAGGGGCCTCGATGGCGGTGACCACGTGGACCCCGGTGCGCAGATCGAAGGTCTGTAGGCCCCGCACATCGTCCTTGATGTTCTCGCTGAGCCAGGCGCGGACCTTGTTCAGGGTCTGCTTGTAGTCGGCGATGCGGGTGCCTACCACCAGGGCCTTCACATCCTCCAGGGCCTGGGCGATCTTCTCGCCGCCGGGGACCTCGCCCACCCCCTCCACGCCGTTGGAGTCGGTGAGGATGACGATATTGCGGGTGAAGTAGGGGGCATGGGCCCCGGACAGGTTCAGCTCCATGCAGTCGTGGCCGGCCACAGGGAACACTTCCATTTTCGCGACAGTGGGGATCATGTTCAGCACTCTCCTTTTCAGCGGGCCGCTCAGATGAGGCCCATGTCGGCCAGCACCTGGCGCAGTTTGTCCTTCTCGGCGGAGGTGAGCTCCTGGATGGGATCCAGGCACTTGCCCACGGGGATGCCCTGGAGGACCAGGCCCTCCTTGATCACCTCGGGGAAGGTGCCCATGCCGGTGGCGATGCGCAGGGGGGCCAGGCGGTACTGGGCCTCCAGGGAGCCGGCCAGATCGCCGTCCCGGAACTTGTCGTAGATGTCGGCCACCAGCCGGGGGGCCACGTTGGCGCAGCTGGCCACCGCGCCGGAACAGCCGTACACCAGCCCGGCGGTGATCATGGTGTCCCGGCCCATCATCACGTTGAAGCGGTCCCGGTAGGGGACGGTGAGGCGCAGGTACTCCTCGCAGTTGGTCATATCGCCGGTGGAGTCCTTCACGCCGATGATGTTGGGGCAGTCCTTGGCCAGCCGGGCCACGGTGCCGGGGGCGATGGTCACGTTGGTCTTGGGCTTGTTGTTATACATGATCACGGGCAGGGAGGTGTTCTCCGCGATGGTACGGTAGTAAGTATACAGCTCATCCTGGGTCTGGCTGACGAACATGGGGGTGAGCACGGAGATGGCGTCGTAGCCCCCCACCTGCTCCACCAGCTTGGCCAGGTGGATGACCCCCCGGGTGGTGATGTGGCTGCACCCGGCCAGCAGCTGCACCGGCTCACCGTAGCGATCCCTGCGGCCCTTTGCCGCGTCCCGGACGGTCTCCAGGGCCTTGACGAACTCCCCGTCGTCCACCGCGTAGAACTCGCCGGTGGTGCCGAAGGGGAACAGGCCGTGGACGCCGCTGTCCAGCAGGAACTTGCTCATCTGGGCCAGGGACTCATAGTTGACGCTGCCGTCCGCGTTGAACGGCGTGATGATCGGCGGGATGATGCCGTAAGGTCTATACATGTTTCTTCTTCCCTTCTTACATAAGATGGTCCGTTCCGCCCTGTCCGGGCGGTCTTTATGGGCGTTCCCCCGCGCCCAGGCTCCGAAACAGCTCCCAGGCCCCATCCCGCTCGGGCAGGGGACAATGGGCCAGCCACTTCTCGTTGGGCAGGTCCCGGATCCTGGTGCGGCCGGTGTAGAAGCGGTTTTCCAGGTAGAGCGCCGCCCGGTCCTCCGCCAGCCGGACTGCCCCCAGGCGGTCGGACTGCTCCGCCAGGCGCCCCAGGCGCCTGGCCAGCCACCGGGGCAGCTCCCGGGCCCCGTCCCCTGCGTAGAGCTGGAAGCGGCTGTCCAGCTTCTCCTCCGGGCAGGCGGCCGGGGCGTAGCCCCGCTGCTCCAGGAACGCGCTCTGGGCCCCCTGGTCCAGCAGGCCCCGGCGCAGCAGCAGCCAGTCGCCGCTCCACGCCCCGGTCCGGGGGGCGGCGGTGAGCAGGGTGCCGCTGAGGAAGCGGTACTGTTCCTTGCTCCCGGCCCCCGGCGCGGCGTAGTGGAGGGTGATCTCGCAGCCCGCCAGCTCCAGGCCGAAGCCCGTTCCGGAGAAGGCCGCCCGCACCAGCAGGTCCCGGCCCCGCTCCATCATGGGCAGCAGCCCCAGCTCCTGGAACTGCTCCGCGGTGAGCCCGGACCGCCCGGTGTACCGCGCCTCCTCCAGGGGGGCGCACAGGCCGCACAGGATGTTCTCCCGGGCCGCCCCTTCGCTGTAGGCGCCGATCCTCCGGCGCAGGAACAACAGATAAGCCAACAGGTTGGCCCCGGCCAGGATGGCTCCGGGCACGAACTGCCCCACCGCCGCCAGGGCGGCGGCCAGGGCGTATCCCACCGCGTGGACCGCGCAGACGATCTGGGTCCGCTTCCTCAGTTCCTCCAGCTCCTGCCGGGCCTGTGCCGCTGCTCTCATAAGCGCCTCCTGTGTGGGGTGTCAGTTGTTTTCCGGGTCCGCCATGAAGGCCAAAAGAGCGTCCCGCTTCTCGTCCAGATAGGCCCCCCAGGCCCTGTCGTCCACAAAGGGGTTGGGGCCGTCTGGGTCAGCCTGCTGCTTTTTTCGGCGGCCCAGGGTGTCGTTGTTGATGCAGTGGTTGCCCAAAAAGACCTCCACCTTCTCGTCCCGGACCTTGGCCAGGGAATCAAGATAGGTCTGACGCATGGCGAATTTCGGGTCGCCGTTCTCGATGAGGTAGTCTTTTTGCAGGGTATTGAAGCCGAAGCCGCCGTAGTAGCCGCACCGCTTCACCCCCTGGGGGCCGTCCATGCCGAAGAAGATGGCGATGCAGCCCTCGGTGTGGCCGGGCACCAGGCGGAAGGTCATGGTCACCTTGCCGAAGGTGAGCACGTCGCCGTCCTCGATCTGGCCGTCGGGGACGAACAGCCCGTCGCAGTCGTCGTGGGTGTCCTGGATGAAGGACAGCTCCGGCCGCTCCCGGTACATTTTGGCGTCGGGAGCCCCCAGATACAGCTTGGTCCCAAACATCCGCTTGAAGAAGCCGGCTGCTCCGATGTGGTCCAGGTGGCCGTGGGAGTGGACGATCCACTTCACGTCGGAGGGCTTGAAGCCCGCCTCCCAGATGGCGTTGACCAGCATGGCGGCGGCGCCGCAGTTGCCCGAGTCGATGAGCAGCAGCCCGTCCCCGGTGTCGATGAGGTGGACGCACACCCAGTTGTCCCCCACATACCAGATATCGCCGTACAGCCGGAAGGGGTGGACGTACCGGGATTCCTGGTCCAGCCAGATGCCGGACATGGGGTCCGCCTTCAGTGCCTCCCGCCGGGCCAGATACGCCTCATAGCTCTGTTTCGCGGTCATTTTTTGTCCCCCTTCAGGTTCTTGTCGAAAAAGTCCAGGATGACCTTCTTGGTCATGGGTTGGAACAGCTCCCGGGTGCCGTGGCCGCCGTTCTTCACGATGTACAGATCCGCCCGGTCCTCGAAGCCCGCCTCCACAATCCGGCGGTAGAAATCCTCGCTGATCTCCACCGGCACCAGGGGGTCCTGGTCGCCGTGGAGGATGGTGATGGGGCACATCTTCTCGCTCATGGAGAAGATGGGGCTGGCGGCATCGCTGCGCTCCAGCATGGTGGCCTCGTCGCCCCCCAGCAGGGCGCCGCCGTGGGTCTCCCCCAGGCTGTGCCAGCGGTGGGCGGGGTCCTTGAAGCGCTCCACCTCGACCTCATTGCACCGGCGGATATCCACCGGGCCGAACATGTCCACCGCCGCCTGGACCTCGCTGAGACGATCGCCCCACTCCTCCGTATCATAGCCGTCGGTGTTCATAGCCATCCAGGCGGACAGGTGGCCCCCGGCGGACCGGCCGATGGCGCCCACCCGGGCGGGGTCGATGCCGTACTCCTCCGCGTGGGCGCGCAGGAAGCGCACCGCCGTCTTGCAGTCGATGAGCTGGTCGGGGAAGTGCCCCTGGGCGCTGCTGCGGTAGTAGATGCAGGCCACGGCGTAGCCCGCTTCCGCCAGAAACTGCATCTCAGCGGCCATCAGGTTCTTGTCGCACCCCCGCCAGCCCGCGCCGTTGATCCACACGATGAGGGGCTGCTTTCCGGTGCTCACCTCGTCGTCCGCGCCGCTGGCCAGGCGCATCTCGCTGTTGCCGTTCTGGGCCATGAGGGACAGGTGCAGATCCAGAGGCTTTCCCTCCAGGTCCTTCACGCGGGAGTAGCAGATATTGTCGATAAAGTTGATGCTCCGGCGCTCCTGGCCCGGATCGATGATGTGACGCATATCTATCAAACCTTCTATCCTAGTTATTCAACAGCCGTTCGGTCCATCGACTCATTCCACAGGGGGACAGGCATTGATGGCATCCACGATAGTCTGCTGAGCCTCTTGCCACTGGTCCAACATCCGCACGGAAAAACCATGGCGGCTTTCCGGGAATCCGACCCGCTTCACCTGATTCCCGGCCTGGACCAGCTTCTCTCCATACCGCCGGTTCACATCCTGGAAGGGACATTTTCCCGCCTCCACGATCAGGGTGAAAGGCTGGTCTTTCAGATCATCGGGAGAGGCGAAGATGGGGGAGACCGCCGGGGTTTTCAGCCGCTCCACGTCCCCATCGGCGTACAGCAGCGAAAACGCCTTGCTGCGCTCCTGCCCCTCCGCCACAAGGGACATATAGTTATCGGTGGCGGCGTAGTCTAAAATCTGCATACACAATTTGAAATCCCCGGTGCGGGCCGCTTTCATGGACACCACTGCGGCCAGGTTCCCGCCCGCGCTGTGGCCGCCTGTGGACACCCGCCTGGGATCGCCCCCCCATTTGGCGCACTGTTCGAAGGCCCAACGTACCGCCGCATAGCTCTGGTCATAGGCTGCGGGGAAGGGGTGCTTGTCGCTGGTGGCATAATCCACATCCACCACGATGCCGTGGATGCCCGCGGCGATCCGGGCGCAATACAGATCGTCGTCCCCGTTCTGGGGCAGGATGAACCCGCCGCCATGGAAATTCACATGGAGGGAGCAGCCAGGCTTCCGGTCCAGTGCTTTGGACACGATCAGGCGTACAGGCACCGCTGCGCCGGGGAGGGTCAAGGTCTGCTCCTCCCGCTCCACCAATTTGGAATAGGCCACATAGCTGTCGGGGATCACCCGCTGGCTGAGCATGACCTCCCGGTTCCCGCCGGTGCGCCGGATCACGTCCAGCTGCTCCTGCCGCTGCTGTTCTGTCAAAGACATTTCAGATGCCCCCTTACTGGACTTTCGCGGATCTGCGCTTCTTGATCTGCTTGGTGATGATGGGACCCACCACGCTCCACACTGCGATGAGGATGAAGATCAGCGAGATGGGACGGGTGATAAAGGAGGTCAGGTCGCCCTTGGCGTAGGAGCAGCCCATGCGGAAATAGCTCTCGATCTTTCCGCCCAGGATGAAGGCCAGCATCAGCGGGGTCATGGGGATCTTGAACATATCCATCACGACGCCCAGCAGGCCGAAGCCCAGCACCAGGTACACGCTGAACATGGAGGTGGAGGAGGAGAACGCGCCCATGAAGCAGATCATCAGGATGGCGCTGTACAGATAGTGATACGGGGCCTTCAGCAGGTAGGGGAACCACCGCTTGGTGAGCAGCTCCGTGATCACGATGAGGATGGCGGAGATGAGCACAGCCAGGAAGATGAGGTCGGCCAGCACGGGATTCTGCTGGATGAACATGGGGCCCGCCTGGAGGCCGTGGATGGTCATGGCGGACAGCAGCAGCACGGTGGTGCCGTCGCCGGGGATGCCCAGGGAGATCATAGGGATGAGGGCGCCGCCCACGCCGGCGTTGTTGGCCACCTCGGTGGCCCAGATGCCCGGGTCGTAACCGGTGCCGAACAGCTCCGGGTGCTTATCCATCTTCTTGGCCTGGCCGTAGGCGATGAGGTTGGAGATGCCGGAGCCCATGCCGGGCAGGAAGCCGATGCCCAGACCGATCAGCAGGGAGACGATGATGGTGCGGGCATTGTCGGCGAAATCCTTCAGGGTGAGGCCGAAGCCGCCCAGGGAGGAGGTGTCCACCTCGGGCATTTCCTGCTGACCCTTGGCGTAGCTGGTGGCCACCTGCTGAAGGGCGAAGGTGCCCATGAGCATACACACCATGTTGATGCCGCCGTACAGGTTGGTGTTGCCAAAGGTGAAGCGCAGCTGATTGGTGACCATGTCGGCCCCCACCGTGGAGAACCACAGGCCGATGAAGGCGGCCATCAGCCCCTTATAGATGGAGCCGTTGGACAGGCCCACCACCATGGTGATGGCCATTAGGCACAGGGAGAAGTACTCCCAGGGGCCCAGCATCAGGGCCACGTCGGCGATGGCGCCGGAGCACAGCATAGCCACTATGATGGACACGGCGGTGCCGATGAAGGAGCCGATGATGCCGATGGACAGCGCCTTGGCCGCCTTGCCGTTTTTGGTCATGGGATAGCCGTCATAGCAGGTGCCGATGGAGGCGGCGGAGCCGGGGATGCCCACCAGCACGGCGGCCACGAAAGAGCCGGACACGCCGCCCACGTACATGCCCAGCAGCATGGCAAAGCTGAGCTCGGTGTTCAGCGCAAAGGTCATGGGAAGGATCAGGGTGATGCCCAGGCCGCCGGACAGGCCGGGGATGGCGCCCAGGACACAGCCGATGACGCAGCAAAGATACATCATCAGAAAGTTGGCGGGCTGGAGCAGCGTGCTCAACGCGGTCATATAAGCTTCCATATCATCGTACCTCCTTTGTTAGGGCATGGGGATGCCCAGGCTCTCCCAGAGCACGCCCTTGGGCAGCGGGATCACGAAGCCCCGGGTAAAGCCGAAATATCCCAGGGAGGCCAGCCCCACGGAGAACAGGATGGCCACGATGAAGTTGACCTTCTTCTCTCCCTTCAGGGTCCACAGGAACACGAAGGTGCCGACCATGGCGGTGATCCAGAAACCGATGAACTCCATACCGATGGTGAACAGCACGGCCTCCGCCATGATGATGCCCATACGGATCCAGCCGGCCTTGTCCAGATAGGGCTTGGGATCCTCCTTGTCCTCCTTGGGGGCGTCAAAGATCATGGACAAGATGGCAAACACGGCGATGCCTCCGGCGGCGATGAAGGGGAACATTTTGGGACCAGGCTCGTTGGATACCAGCCGCTCGGGGATCGTGGTGGTCTGCCAGGCGATAAAAGCCGACAGCGCCAGACACACAGCGCCCATGATGTAGGTACGGTTGATCTTTTTCATAAGCCTACCTCTATTCTTTTCCAAAGTTGTGAACAGGGCCCGGCCCGTAACCGGCCGGGCCCTGTTTTGCAAAGCTGTCAGCGCCTAGGATTCACTTCACATCCCGGGCCAGCAGGCCCAGGGAGTCCACGCACTCGATCTGGAACTTCCACTCCTTCTCATAGTCGGCGCGGCTGGTGGCCAGGTCGGGGGTGTTCAAGAAGGTAGCCATGGTGTTCATGCCGTCCTGGAAGGACTTGTTGTCCTTCAGCTGGACCAGGGCGGAGTTGATGGCCTGGCAGATGTTGTCGGGGGTGCCGGCAGGCGCCACCAGGTAGTAGCCCGCGTCCCAGGAGAAGTCGATGCCCTGCTCCATGGTGGTCTTGAAGGTGTCGGGCAGATCCAGACCCACCAGCTCACTCATGGCTTCCAGGGTGGACACCTTGGGACCCACGGTGCCCAGGATGGTCAGCTTGCCGTCGGCCTCATAGGCCTGGGCGTTGGGGATGGAGCAGTTGGCGATGTCGATGGAGCCGGAGGCGGTCTGGGTCAGCTTGTCGGCCTCGGAGGAGCACTGCACGTAGTTCACCATGTCGCCGTAGCCCTCGCCCAGGGAATCGATGATGCTGCGCAGGATGATCTGGGAGGTGCCGCCCAAGGCGCAGCCCACCACCAACTCGCCGGGATGGTCCTTGATGTAGTCACCCAGCTCCTTCAAGTTGTGATAGGGGGCGCCAGGCTTGGCGATGATGGCCTGGGGGCCGCCGTCGTTCAGCTTGCCCACCACCACGTAGTCCTCAAAGGGGTTGACGTTGGAGGCACCGGACAGGTAGTTGTCCATGCTGGTGCAGGCGGTGGCGGTGAGGGTCAGCCCGTCGGGCTTGGCGTTTTTGGTGTGCTCAGCACCCACCTCGGCGGTATCGTAGTTTGTGACCACGAAGTTGACCCCCTGGCAGATCTCGCCCAGAGCGGCGGTGGTGTAGCGGACGTACAGATCGGTGCCGCCGCCAGCCTTGGCGGGGACATCGATGTAAACGGTGGTGCCGGAGGGCCAGACCTCCTCGATGGTCAGCTCTTTGCCGCCGTCCTCGGGCGCGGTGGAGGCGGTCCCCTCGGGGGCCTTGGAGCTGTCGGAGGGCTTGTCGGCGTTGCCGCAGGCGGCCAGGCCAACGCACATAGCACCGGCCAGCAGGAGCGCGAGCAGTCTCTTTTTCATGTTTTCTTCCCCTTTTCGATATGATCTGTGTCCAGGTGGTCCTGAACTGTTTGCAAGGTCATCATACCCTATCTTGTCCGCCGTTACAATTCGCAAAACACCAAAACCGGAGGGCCGAATTTTGGATAGGACCCTAGTATTTCACTTTTTGCACCCTGTTATTTCACGTTTCTTTCACTTGAGATCAAAGATCCCCGGGGCCGCGCGGCCCCGGGGATCTTCTCCTCTCCCATATCAATAGGAGAAATCTTTTTCTATTCCATATTTTTTCATCCTTCGCCACAGCGTGGTCTTGCTGATACCCAGCTCGGCGGCCACCTTCTCCCGGTTCCCGTTGTTCCGGCGCAGCAGCTCCGCCAGCTCCACCGCCTTCTGATCCTTATAGAGCACCACCTTGTCCGTCCCGGGCAGAAGGTTGGGGGTGACCTGCTCCAGCTGACGCCGCAGGAAGGTCTCGTCGATGCTCCGCTTCTCCGCCAGCAGCACCACCCGCTCGCACAGGCTGTCCATCTGGTCCAGATTGCCCGGCCAGTCGTAGCTCTCGATGAACTTATAGGCCCCCTGGGTGGGGTGGAAGTAGCGCTTGAACTTCTCCTGCCAGCTGTTCAGGTACTGGTCGAACCAGCCCACCGCGTCCTCCCTCCGGCGGCGCAGAGGGGGCAGCTCCAGACTGAGCACGTTCAAAGCGTAGTACAGATCCCGGCGGAACTCCCCCCGTTCCACCCGGGCGGCCAGGTTCACGTCGGTGGAGGCGATCACCCGCACATCGGCGCTGGCCGGGCGGTTGGGGCCGTTGTGGAGGAACCGGCCCCGGATCAGACTGAGCAGCTTGTACTGGGTCTCCATGGGCAGGGCCTCCACATGGCTGAGGTAGAGGGTGCCGTCCTGGGCCTGCTCTGCCATGCAGGCGGGGCTGCCCTTCTGGATGGACCAGTTGCCGAAGAGCATGTTGTCCAGGGTGTCGGGCTGCCAGGCACTGCAGTCCAGGGGGACGAAGGCCCCGCCCCGGCGCACGCTGTCGTTGTGGACGCACTGGGCCAGAAAGCCCTTGCCCACCCCCGGCTCCCCCAGCAGCAGGATGGGGGCGGAGTACTGGGCCACCCGGCGGGCCAGGGCCAGGCAGTCCTTCATCTCCTTGCCGTTGGCCACCATCTTGTCAAAGGTATGCTTGGCGATGTACCCCCGCTGGTGCAGCTCCCAGCGCAGCTTGCTGTCCATCTCGATGATCCGCTTGCCCTCCTGGATGGTGAACAGCGCGCCGGAGATCTCCCCGTCCACCCGGACGGGGACGATGTTCACCAGCACCGTTTTCTGCTTGATGTTCAGCACGGTGGACTGGATCTCCACCCCGTCGGTGAGCACGCTCTCCAGGGTCTTGGCGGGCAGGTCAGGCAGCACCTCGGTGGCCTGCCGGCCGATCACCTCGTCGGGCCGCCGCTCCAGCAGGCTGCTCCCCGCCCGGTTCACCCGGCGCACGATGCCGCTGCGGTCGGCCTGGATGATGCCGCTGAAGGTGTAGGCCAGCATGGTCTCCATCTCGGCGCTGGCGCTCTTCTCCAGGTCGATGGCGTAGCACACGTGGGAGGCGATCTCGATGGACCGGCGCACCCCCTCCCCGCTGGAGTAGAAGAACCGGCTGGGCAGGCCCCGGCGCTTGGCCTCCCGGCACACCGCGTCGCCGCCCACCACCCCCTGACAGCCCTCCGCCGCCGCCTGGGCCACCGCCCCCGACATCTCCTCGCTGTCCATCACCATATAGGTGCGCAGGTCCACCTGGAACAGCTCGTTGAACCGGTCGGTGGAGCCGAACATGTTGGAGAAGCCGATCAGCCCCAGGACGGGCCGCCCGCAGCCCAGCTCCGCCTTCAGCTCCAGCAGGATGGCCCCCAGCTCCTGGGTGGCCAGGCGGATCTCGGTCACTGGGATCTTCACCGACTGCCGGGCGATGCTGGCGTGGACCCCCCGGGCCACGATCAGGTCGCACCCCTGCTTCTCCAGCTCCCGCACCCGGCCCCGCACCTGGGGGGTGGGCACGTATTCCACGCACACCGGCGTGATATGCCCGGTGCCCTCCCCCAGCTCAGACCACACCAGGTCGCACATCTCCGGATAGGGGACCAGAAACGCCACATTCGCCACGATGAAACATCCCTTTCTTTTTTCTTTATTCTACACGGCCCGGCCCCTTCCTGTCAACGTCCCGCCGCCATCCCGGCGCAAAAAAGTGAAATGTTCCTTTCCAAATGTGAAATTTCGGAGATCCCTCCAAACCAGGCCCCCATTCTTTGGTCCTTTCGCGCCTTGCGCCGGGGCGGGGATCTCCTTATGATAAAGGATACGATAATAGGATAGAGGAGGAACCCCTATGACGACTGTCATCCGCATCAAGGAGGCGGACAACGTGGCTGTGGCGGTCCACGACCTGCCCGCCGGGGCCCAGGTCCTGCCCGGCCTCACTGCCCTGGACCCCATCCCCCAGGCCCACAAGATCGCCCTGACGGATATCCCCGCCGGGGGCGAGATCGTTCGCTACGGCGTGGTGCTGGGCTACGCCAAGAGCGATATCCCCGCCGGAAGCTGGATCAACGAGCACATGCTCACCCTGCCCCAGAGCCCTTCCGTTGACGACATGCCCTGGGGCACCAATCTGGTAAAAACCGAGGACCTGCCCCAGCCCCCCCGGACCACCTGGATGGGCTACCGCAACAAGACCGGCCCCGCGGGCACCCGGAACCTGTTGGGCATCGTCACCACGGTACAGTGCGCCGCCGGTGTGGTGAAGGCGGCGGTGGAGCGCATCAAAAAAGAGCTGCTGCCCCAGTATCCCAACGTGGACGGGGTGGTGGCCGTCACCCACCCCTACGGCTGCGGCGTGGCCATCAAGGCCCGGGAGGCCCATATCCCCATCCAGGCGGTGACCAACGTGATCCGCCACCCCAACTTCGGCGGCGAGGTCATGGTGGTGGGGCTGGGCTGCGAGAAGCTCACCTTCGACATGGTGCTGCCCCCGGAGGACGTCACCCCGGACAACGTGCTCACCCTCCAGGACTGCCCCGGCCACGACGCCATGATGGACGCCATCCTGGCCATGGCGGACAAGAAGCTGCAAAAGCTCAACCAGCGCCGTCGGGAGGAGCTGCCCCTGTCCCAGCTGCTGATCGGGATGCAGTGCGGCGGCTCCGACGCCTTCTCCGGCGTCACCGCCAACCCCAGCGCGGGCTACGCCGCCGACATGCTGGTGCGGGGCGGGGCCACGGTGATGTTCAGCGAGGTCACTGAGGTCCGGGACGGGGTGCACATGCTGGCCGCCCGGTGCGTCAGTCCCGAAGTGCGGGACAAGCTGGCGGCGGAAATGCGCTGGTACGACGCCTACCTGGACGCGGGGGGCGTGGACCGGGACGCCAACCCCACCCCGGGCAACAAAAAGGGCGGCCTTGCCAACATCGTGGAGAAGGCCATGGGCTCCATCGCCAAGAGCGGCACCAGCCCCATCGTGGAAGTGCTCTCCCCCGCAGAGAAGCCCACGAAACACGGCCTGATCTTCGCCGCCACCCCCGCCAGCGACATCGTGTGCGGCCCCTCCCAGGTGGCCAGCGGCATCGGCCTCCAGGTGTTCATGACCGGCCGGGGCACCCCCTACGGCCTGGACATCGCCCCCGTCATCAAGGTGTGCTCCCGCAACGAGATGAAGGACCACTGGTTCGACATGATCGACATCTCCGCCGGGGCCGTGGCCACCGGGGAAAAGACCATCGCCGAGGTGGGCATGGAGATCTTCCACTTCATCCTGGACGTGGCCGGCGGGACCAAACAGCCCTGGTCCGACCAGTACGGTTTCCACAACGACATGTGTATCTTCAACCCCGCGCCCATCACCTAGATCTGATACCGCCCCGCCCGGCCCGGACCGGCGGGGCGGGCCCATCCTCTGTAAAAAGGACCGGCTCCCGCCCTGCGGCGGGAGCCGGTCCTTTATCGTGCCCGACCTGGGGAAGAGCAGGTCAGCGGCCGATCTGGATGCCGGTGAGGTACTCGTAGTACTGGGCGATGGCGGAGTGGTCCTTCTGCCCGCCCTCGTGGTTGTGCATCCACTGGAGGATCTCCTGGACCTGGGCGGTCATGGGCACCGGGGAGCCCACGCTGTGGGCGCAGTCCAGGGCGTTGTTCAGGTCCTTGATGTGCAGGTCGATCTTGAAGCCGGGCTTGTCGTTGCCCTCGATCATCATGGGAGCCTTGGCGTTCATGACGGTGGAGCCCGCCAGGCCGCCCCGGATGGCCTCGAACACCAGCTGGGGGTCCACTCCCGCCTTCTGGGCCAGGGTCAGGGCCTCGGCCAGGGCCTGGATGTTGCAGGCCACGATGATCTGGTTGGCCAGCTTGGTGGTGTTCCCCGCGCCCACGTCGCCGCAGCGGACCACAGAGCCGCCCATGGTGTCCAGCAGGGGCTTGAACTTGTCGAACACCTCCTGCTTGCCGCCCACCATGAAGGACAGGGTGCCGTCGATGGCCTTGGGCTCGCCGCCGGACACGGGGGCGTCCAGCATCTCGATGTCCTTCTTGGCCAGCTCGGCGGCGATCTCCTTGGAGGCCACGGGGTTGATGGAGCTCATATCGATGAAGGTGGCGCCGGACTTCATGAAGGAGGCCACCCCGCCCTCGCCCAGCATGACGGCCTTCACGTGGGGGGAGTTGGGCAGCATGGTCAGCACCACGTCGCAGCTCTCGCCGATCTCCTGGTTGCTGGCGGCCTTGGCGCCCGCGGCCACCACCTCGTCCACAGCGGCCTTGTTCAGATCGCTGACCAGCAGGTCGGTGTAGCCCCCCTTGAGGATGTTCTTCGCCATGGGCTTGCCCATGATGCCCAGGCCGATGAGTCCGATCTTCATAAATCGTTACCTCCAAATCAGATTGTGTGAAAACTGTGATCAGGCTTTCAACTGCCCCCATTATAGGCGGTCCCCCGCCCCTCCGCAAGGCGCAGAATCACTAAGATCTCCCCCCGGTTTTTTGCGCATCCGTGATAATTTCAGTTTGTGCGATCTTTCATTGCATATCATGGAATTTCCTGCATAGTCCCCTCCGCCCCGCCGGAAGGCCGCGGTTGCGTTCTCCGCCGGATCGTGGTAAGCTCCACTCAGACGGATCGATCGTCCCATCTACTTTGGAAAGAGAGGCGTTTCCTATGGAATTCATCACCCAAAGCGGCGTCCCCGCCGGGCCCATCGGCCAGGGCACCTGGTATCTGGGCAACCGCCCCGACACCTTCCAGCAGGAGCTGTCCGCCCTCCGGGCGGGGATCGACCGGGGCATGACCCTGCTGGACACCGCCGAGATGTACGGCGAGGGGGCGGCGGAGCGGCTGCTGAGCCAGGCCATCCGGGGCTATGACCGGGAGAAGCTGTACCTGGTGAGCAAGGTCTACCCCCACAACGCCGGGCGGAAGAACATCTTCCACAGCTGCCGGCAGTCCCTCAAGCGGCTGGAGACCGACTATCTGGACCTCTACCTGCTCCACTGGCGGGGGTCCGTCCCCCTGGCGGAGACGGCGGAATGTATGGAAAAGCTGAGGGAGGACGGGCTGATCCGGGCCTGGGGGGTGTCCAACCTGGACCTGGACGATATGGACGAGCTGGCCGCCGTCCCCGGCGGCAAAAACTGCGTCACCGACCAGGTGCTCTACCACCTGGGCAGCCGGGGCATCGAGTTCGACCTGCTCCCCGCCCTGCAAGAGCGGGACATCTCCGTCATGGCCTACTGCCCCCTGGCCCAGGGGGGGAGCCTGCGCCGGGGCCTGCTGGAGAGCCCCGCCGTCGCCGACACCGCCCGGGCCCACGACGCCTCCCCCGCCCAGGTGCTGCTGGCCTTCCTGCTCGCCCGGCCCGGGGTGGTGCCCATCCCCCGCTCCTCCAACGCGGCCCACGCGCTGGACAACGCCGGGGCGGCGGACATCCGCCTCACGAAAGAGGACCTGGCCCGGCTGGACGCCGCCTTCCCCGCCCCAAAGCACCGGGTTCCCCTGGACACCCAGTGACCTTCAAGCGGAAAAGCGCAATTATCCACAAAATTTTAACAAGATCGCTCTTCCCATCCCCAGGGGAAATGGGGTATAATAGGGGCGGTCCGGCAAAAGCCCCGGGCCGTCCCACGATCTTATTTTGGAAAGGGAGCGCGTCTTTATGTCTATCCTGGTCTGCGGCGGCGCCGGTTATATCGGCAGCCACACCTGCGTGGAGCTTCTCGACGCCGGCTACGACATCGTGGTGGCCGACAATCTGTACAACTCCTGTGAGGAGGCCCTGGTCCGTGTGGAGAAGATCACCGGCAAAAAGGTCCCCTTCGTCAAGGCCGAGCTGTGCCGTGAGGAAGAGGTGGAGGCCCTGTTCGCCCAGCACCCGGACATCGACGCGGTGATCCATTTCGCCGGGCTGAAGGCGGTGGGCGAGAGCGTGGCCAAGCCCCTGGAGTACTACTCCAACAACCTGATCAGCACCCTGTACCTCCTCCAGGCCATGCGCCGCCACGGGGTGAAGAACTTCGTGTTCTCCTCCTCCGCCACGGTGTACGGCGACCCCGCCACCGTCCCCATCCGGGAGGACTTCCCCACCGGCGGCACCACCAACCCCTACGGCACCTCCAAGCTGTTCCAGGAGAAGATGCTCATGGACATCTGCGCCGCCGACCCCGAGCTGAACGTGGCCCTTCTGCGCTACTTCAACCCCATCGGCGCCCACGCCTCCGGTCTCATGGGGGAGGATCCCAACGGCATCCCCAACAACCTGGTGCCCTATATCGCCAAGGTGGCGGTGGGCCAGCTGGAGAAGCTCCATGTGTTCGGCGACGACTACCCCACCCCCGACGGCACCGGCGTGCGGGACTATATCCACGTGGTGGACCTGGCCCGCGGCCATGTGGCGGCGCTGAAGAAGCTGGAGAGCAAGTGCGGCCTGTTCGTGTGCAATCTGGGCACCGGCAAAGGCTATTCCGTGCTGGACGTGCTCCACGCCTACGAGAAGGCCTGCGGCAAGACCCTGCCCTATGTCATCGAGCCCCGCCGCCCCGGCGACATCGCCGCGTGCTACGCCGACCCGGTGAAGGCCCGGGAGGAACTGGGCTGGGAGGCCCAGCTGGGCATCGACGAGATGTGCGCCTCGTCCTACAAATGGCAGTCCGGCAACCCCAACGGCTACAAGTCCTGAGAAAAAAATAAGCCGGGCTCGCCCCGGTATGCGGGAGGATGCACCATGGCACAGCAGGCAGAGCACACCCTATCCCAGGCCCTGGCGGCCTTCGACTTCGGCGGCCCGGCGCAGGGCGCCCTCCGCTTTGGCGAGGGCCACATCAACGACACCTTCCTGGTGGACGCGGGCAAGGGGCGCTTCATCCTCCAGCGGCTGAGCACCGCCGCCTTCAAGGAGCCGGACAAGCTGACCCGGAACGTGGTCAACATCACCGACTACCTGGCCCGGGAGATCGCCCGCCAGGGGGGCGACCCCAGCCGGGAGACCCTGCGGGTGGTCCGCACCCGCAGGGGGGAGGACAGTTTCACCGACAGCGATGGGGGCGTGTGGCGGGTGTTCCCCTTCGTGGAGGGCACCGTGTGCTACCAGGCGGCGGAGACCCCCGCGCTGTTCGCCGCCTCCGGCCGGGCCTTCGGCCGGTTCCAGCGGCTGCTGCGGGACTTCCCCGCCCACACCCTCTTCGAGACCATCCCCCGCTTCCACGACACCGAGGACCGGCTGCGCAAGTTCAAAGAGGCCGTGGCCGCCGACCCTCTGGGCCGGGCCAAGGACTGCCAGGCCGACATCGGCTTCGTGCTGGCCCGGGAGGGGGACTGCTCCGCCGCCCTCCAGGCCCAGCGGGACGGGATGCTGCCCCTGCGGGTGACCCACAACGACACCAAGCTGAACAACGTGCTCATGGACGAACGCACCGGGGAGGCCGTCTGCGTGATCGACCTGGACACCGTCATGCCCGGGCTGTCCATCAACGACTTCGGCGACTCTATCCGCTTCGGCGCCAACCACAGCGCTGAGGACGAGCCCGACCTGAGCAAGGTGAACTTCGACCTCGATCTGTACGCCGTCTACACCGCCGCCTTCCTGGGGGCGGCGGGGGACGCCCTCACCGAGGCCGAGATCCGCTACCTGCCCTGGGGGGCCAAGCTGATGACCCTGGAGTGCGGGATGCGCTTCCTCACCGACCACCTGGAGGGGGACGGCTATTTCCACATCAGCCGCCCGGGGCAGAACCTGGACCGGGCCCGGACCCAGTTCAAGCTGGTGTCCGACATGGAGGCCCAGTGGGAGCAGATGAACGCCATCGCGGCGCGGTACATCCCCGCCAAGCCGGGCTGAACGCCCCGGCAAGAACATTGCAGGACCTCCGGGCCATGGCCCGGGGGTCCTTTCGCGTCCGCCGCGAGATGCGATATATTTATAACTTTCCTCTTGACAGCGCCGGAAGGAAGTGATATATTTATCCCATCAAGAGAGAAATATATCTCGAGATAAATATATCCTATCCATTGGGGAGGAACGTATCATGAAAAGACCGAGCGTAAGATCTACGATCATCCTTGGCGTGCTGGTGGTCCTGCTGCTGGCTGGGGCCAGCTGGTACGCCATCACCTTCAACGACTGGCGGCTGGTGGCCCCCATGGACTTTGGGGCCTACGAGTTCCTGTCCAAAGACCTGCCCATGCTGATCGCCCTGATCTTGTTCAATCTGTATGTGCTCTATCTGGGGGCGCTGCTGATCTGGGCCATCGTCGCCAACAAACGGCGGCTGGCGGAGACCCGGACCACCCGGAAGCTGGACCCCAGGCTGGGCCTGCTGGGTGTCTTTGGGCTCCTCGGTTTCGCGGGCTTTTGGACCTACAACGCCTTCCATCAGGTATATCCCTTCATCTTTTTCCTGTTCTTCGGCTTTTTCGGCTTCTTCTATGAGGGAAAGATGTCCAACACTCTCATGGACGAGCGGTATGTGGAAAACAAGCTCCGGGCCGAGCTGGCCGCCCACCGGGTCACCATGGCCGCCCTGTTCGTGACCCTGCTGG
The DNA here is from genome assembly GCA_910588495.1 of uncultured Oscillospiraceae bacterium. Lineage (GTDB taxonomy): Bacteria > Bacillota > Clostridia > Oscillospirales > Oscillospiraceae > Enterenecus. The sequence goes on from CAJUPU010000043.1 coordinate 17,772, forward strand.
TGGTGGCCCGGGGGGCCATACAAGGGAACCTGGAGCATACGCTGATCGCCGTGCTGATCGTGCTCTCGCTGACGGTGGCGCTGGACCTGTTCCTCAGCGAATACCTGCTCTACCGCTATGACCGGGCGGACCAGCTGGACGAAGGCGGGGAGGCGTGACCCATGCCGGACTTCGAGTGCAGGCTGAAACAATACCGCCAGCGCAAGGAGCTGACTCAGGAGCAGCTGGCCCAGCAGGTGGGGGTGCGCCGGGAGACGATCATGCGCCTGGAGAAGGCCCAGTACAACCCCTCCCTCAAGCTGGCGGTGGACCTCTCCCGGGCGGTGGGCGCTCCCATCGAGGAGATCTTCCTGTTTCCGTGACCCTCCCGCCCTTTTCAGATCCCCTCCTTCGTGGTATGATGGATACCATAAAGGAGGGGATCGTCATGCATACGCCGGAACACTATCAAAGCGACATGCTGTTCTTTTTCGACGGCAGGCCGGAGGCGCTCTCGCTGTACCAGGCCCTGGCCGCCCAGATCGACGCCTTCCCGGAGGTATCGGTGAAGGTGCAGAAGAGCCAGATCGGCTTTTACGCCGCCCGCCTCTTCGCCATGGCCTCCCTGCCCAAGCGGAAGCGGGACGCCGGGATCGTGGTCTCCTTCGGCCTGGGCCGCCGGGAGAGCTCCCCCCGGATCGCCGTGGCTGTGCAACCCTATCCCGGCCGGTGGACCCACCATGTGGCCGTCACGGCGGAGGAGGAGCTGGACGAAGAGCTGCTGGGCTGGCTCCGGGAGGCGTGGGACTTCAGCCGGACCAAGGGGAGGCGGGGCCCATAAAAAAGGCGAGCCGGGGCTTTCGCCCCGGCTCAAAGGATGGAGGATAGAATGAAAAAGAAAAGCATCTCTTGCAAGTATTAGGATAACGGTCAGTCGTTACAAAAGTTCGCGCCCATTTGTTACAAAAGGATTAAATCTTCCGGCGGGACGGGCCGAGATCTCCAATTCAAGGCAGATCCTCCAGCTTCAGGGTGAAATCGAACCGCTCCTCCCCGTCCTCTCCCCGGCCCTGGGCGAACAGCGCGTCCCCCCGGACGGCGGTGTCCACCCAGAGGGCCTCCCCCGCCCGGCACTCGCTGAGGTAGTCGATCTGGAAGGAGCGCACGAACTTTCCCCGGCCCAGCCGCTCCAGGTGGAGGCTGTCGCAGGCGAAGTCGGCATAGTGGGCGTTGTTCACATGGCCGTTGATATCGGTGTCGGAATAGCCCAGCTCCCGCCGGGCCCGGCCGTCGAAGGTCTCCGGCATGGCCGGGCGGCGCAGCTTGATGGACTTGGACAGCGTCCCTCCATCGGTGCCCCGGAACTCGGTCAGATCCCTCATGCGGAACAGCGTCCGGGCCTGGGCGTCCACCATCACCCACACCGAGGTGCCCTGGCCGATGGGCCTGTCCTCCTGGAACAGGTCGAAATCCCGGTAGGAGGACGCCCCCGACGCCCCCCGGTGCCAGGTCTTCACATGGATCAGGTCGTTCCACCGCAGGGGGGCGTCCAGCTCCACCCAGTTGCGGGTGACCATCCACAGGCAGTTGTACTTTTCCTTGATCTCCGGCCCGGACACCCCCAGCGCCAGCGCCGCCTGGGTGGCCGCCTCCTGCAAAACCCCCAGCACCGCCGACGGGCGGCAGTGGCCGAACAGGTCCACGTCCCGGGAGTCCACCCGGAAGTCCATCTCATATACCGTGCTCAATTCATCGATCCTTCTTTCCTGGGATGATCAAAGTGTCTCTGGCGCACAGGTCGGCCAGGTCGTCGGGGGTGGCGGCGCCCAGCCGCAGGGCCGCCCCGCAGGCGGCGCACACCAGGTCCACCGCGGAATAACCCACCTTCGCCCCGTAGTCCGCCGAGCCGCAGGCGCACCGCACCCCGCCCCGGGCGGCGATGTCCTTCAGCTCGCCCAGCACCTCGGCCATCACCGTCTCGTTGAGGAAGGCCCCCCGCCGGTCCGCCTGGTCGTCCATGCGCAGCTTGTCCACCGCCGCCTCCAGCTTCTCCATGGCCTGGAACACCCGGTCCTCCCGGCCGATCTGGCACACGCCCAGCCCCGACGCCGGGCAGGACAGGGCCAGCAGCTCCCTGCCCAGCATCGCCTCGTTGGCGCACACCGCCGTGTGGTCCCGGGCGCAGAACAGGCAGGGCACCGTCACCTCGCAGCGGTCCCCCAGCTGGTGGAAGCGGAGCTCCGACTTGCCGCAGGGGCAGGGCAGGACGCTGTCCCCGGCGGCAAGCTGAAACGCGGTGCGGGACGCGATCACCGCCTGGCCGCACACTGGGCAGATGTATCCGATGGCGCGCGTTTCCTCCGGCATGGTCCGTCCCTCCCGATCGTTCATGATCCAGCTCCCGCCCATGGGGCGGGAGCTGCGTTTATTATTTCTATTATACCACGCGCCGCCCGACTTTTCCAGTGGCAAAGCGTTTTTTGCCCTCAGAAGCTGTACCGATCGCCTCAGCACCCAGCTTTACGGCCAAAATTGCCGTTGGCCGCGTTGAAAGATCTTGAAATACACAAAGTATTCCCGCGATCATTCGCCTTGCCACCGGCAATTTTAGCGCGCGAATCTGAATACTTCAGCGATCGGTACAGCTTCTCAGACCGCCCCGGGTGTATGGATCGCCTCCTTTTGACGCAAACTAGCGGCAGATCCTGTGCGTCTACGAAAGGAAGTCGATCCCATGGAAAATCACAAGCTGGGGAAGCAGACCTTCCAGCCCGGGTCGCCCCCCGTCATCATCGGCCACGGCTCCGCCGCGGGCAAGAAGGAGCGCCAGGGCCCCCTGGGGCGGCACTTCGACCACACCTGCGACGATGATACCTTCGGGGCCAAGACCTGGGAGCAGTCCGAGTCCGCCATGCAGCAGCTGGCCCTGGACGCGGCGCTGAAGCGGGCGGGGCTGCGCTCCCCGGACCTGGACCTGCTGCTGGCCGGCGACCTGCTCAACCAGTGCATCGGCTCGGGCTACGCCGCCCGCGCCGCCGCCATCCCCTTCTTCGGGCTGTACGGGGCCTGCTCCACCATGGGGGAGAGCCTGGCCCTGGCCTCCCTGCTGCTCAGCGGCGGGTACGGCAGATACGCCGCCGCCGTCACCTCCTCCCACTTCTGCTCGGCGGAGCGGCAGTACCGCACCCCCCTGGAGTACGGCTCCCAGCGCACCCCCACCGCCCAGTGGACGGCCACCGCCTCCGGGGCGGTGATCGTCACCAACCAGGTGCGCCCCGGCCCCCGGGTGGCCCGGGTGACGGTGGGCAAGGTGGTGGACAAGGGCATCAAGGACGCCAACAACATGGGGGCCGCCATGGCGCCCGCGGCGTATTCCACGCTGAAGGCCCACTTCGAGGACACCGCCCTGGACCCCGGCTACTACGACCTCATCGTCACCGGGGACCTGGGCAAGCTGGGCCACGAGATCGTGTGCGACTTCTTCGCCCAGGACGGGGTGGAGCTGGCCAACTACAACGACTGCGGCCTGCTGCTCTTCGACCGGGAGGAGCAGGACGTCCACGCCGGGGCGTCCGGGTGCGGCTGCTCGGCCTCGGTGCTGTGCGGCTATCTGCTGCCGGGGCTGCTGGCGGGGCGGTGGAAGCGGATCTTGTTCTGCCCCACCGGGGCGCTCCACTCCCCCACCGCCACCATGCAGGGGGAGTCGATCCCCGGCGTGTGCCACGCCATCGCGCTGGAAGGAGGCAACTGATGGACTATCTGAAAGCCTTTCTGGTGGGCGGCCTGTTCTGCGTCGTCGGCCAGGTGCTCATCGACAAGACCAAGCTCACCCCCGCCCGGATCCTGGTGGCCTACGTGGTATCCGGGGTGATACTGGGGGCGGTGGGGGTGTACGGCCCCCTGGCGGACTGGGCCGGGGCGGGGGCCACGGTGCCCCTCACCGGCTTCGGCTACAGCCTGGCCAAGGGCGTGAAGGAGGCGGTGGCGGAAAAGGGCCTGCTGGGGGCCCTCACCGGCGGCGTCACCTCCACCGCCGGGGGGATCGCCGCCGCCATCTTCCTGGGCGTGGTGGTGGCCATGCTCTTCAAACCAAAGCCCAAACACTGAATACAAATCCTAAAACGCGAAGGAAAGCCCCCGCCGGCGGCGGGGGCTTTCACGTCACAGGTTGTCCTTGAAAAACTGCTCCAGGGCGGCGCAGTCGGCCTCCTCGTTGGCCCCCTCCACGGTGACGGTGACGGTGTCCCCCTGCTTGATGCCCAGGCCCATGAGGGCCATGAGCTTGGCGCCACCGGCGGACTTGCCGTCGGCCTTGGCGATGGTGACGGCGCTGTCCAGGGCCTTGACGGCCTTGACCAGCAGCCCGGCGGGACGGGCGTGGATGCCCACAGGGTCGGTGATGGTGTAGGTGAACTGCTTCATGATCGATCGGTCCTTTCTTTTTGTTTGTCACGCGTCGGCGGGCTCCGCCTCGGCGCTGGTCCGGCTCTGTTCCTGTTCCATATAATAACATCCATAGGGCGGGATACGCAAGCCCTCCAACACATATTTTCCCCCGGTGAACAAATCGGTAAACTCCCCCGGGTCCCAGGGGAAGGTGACGGTCCTGTCCTCCGGGGTGAAGTTGAACACGCCGACGATCTTCTGCCCCTCAAAATACCGCCCGATGGCCAGCACCCCATCGTCCCCGGTGTCCAGCGTCCACACGTCCGCCTCCGCGCCGAAGGCCCGGTGGGTCCGGCGCAGCTCTCCCAGGGTCCTCAGCCCCTGGAACACCCGCCCCTCGGGGGTGGAGGGGTCCCCCGCGTGGTCCGCCAGCTCCCACCGCATCCTCCCCCGGTGGAGGTAGCGGCTGTCCTCCGCCTTGTTGGGATCGTCTTTATAGCTGTAGTCGTTCACCTGGGCCAGCTCGTCCCCGCTGTACAGCAGGGGAAGCCCCGTCTGCAAAAACACCATGGCGTGGAGGGTGATGTCGAACCGCACCGCCCGCTCCATGGCCTCCGCGTCCCCCTCGAAGCCCGCCTTCTCCACGCCGCACAGGCTGGCTGTGGTGCCGCACTGGCGGGCGTCGCCGCTGGCCGGGTCGGCGTTGTACAGCTCCCCCCGGCTGACGCTGTCCGGGACAAGGCCCTGGAACCAGTCGCTGAGGAATTTCTTGTGGGGCACCTCGGCGATCCCCCACAGCTTCAGCGTATCGTAGTCCAGCCCCCAGCCGATGTCGTCGTGGCAGCGCAGGTAGTTGAGGAACACGTACTGCTTGGGCAGGGCGTTGACCGCGTCCAGCTGGCGGCGCAGCAGGCGGGTGTCCTTTGTGGCCACCGTGTGCCAGGTGGTGCACATGGTGGTCACGTTGTAGAGCAGGTGGCACTCCGGCTTCTCCACCGTGCCGAAGTAGGGCACCACCTTCACCGGCTCCATCACCACCTCCCCCAGCAGGATCACGCTGGGGCACACGATCTCCCCGATCATCCGCATCATGCGCACGATGGTGTGGACCTGGGGCAGGTTGCGGCAGTCGGTGCCCAGCTCCTTCCAGATGTAGGGCACCGCGTC
>CAJUPU010000044.1 GCA_910588495.1 uncultured Oscillospiraceae bacterium
CGCTCTGGTCCATCCGCGCTGCTCACAACGGCTCCGCAACCTATAGTAGTCGTGCCGCGCCTGTTCGCGACGCGCGGCTTCCCGCCGACTCGGACAAAACCCGCCTCCGCTGCGCGGCGGCCGGGCTTCTCCCCTCGCTTCGGTCCATCCGCGCTGCTCACGACGGCTCCGCAACCTGTGGTTGTCAAATTGTATTCCCTTTTTGGTTGCCATGTCCGCCGTTTTTTGCTAAAATGATCCTGTCCAAAGGCGCCGGACAGTATTACTTTGGAGGTAATGCATCATGAATCTTCGCGACCGTTTATTTGACCTGCGCCGCCAGGCAGGGCTTTCCCAGGAGGAGCTGGCAAACCTTCTGGGCGTCACCCGGCAGGCGGTGCAAAAATGGGAGGCGGGCCTGTCCCGCCCGGATATGGACAACCTGGTGTCCCTGGCCAACTATTTCAAGGTATCCCTGGACTTTCTGGTGACGGGAAAGGAACCCTCTCCCCCACCCTCCCCCGCTCCCACCATCGTCAACAACTACTACCACGAGGGTCCGGACCGCTGGCACTACGAGTACAAGAGCAAGCGTACTCTGTTTGGCCTGCCTCTGGTCCACGTCAATCTGGGCCGCAACGCCTGGGCCCGGGGGATCGTGGCCATCGGCAGCATCGCCACCGGCGCGGTGGCATTGGGCGGCGTGGCCTTCGGGCTGTTCTCGCTGGGCTGTGTGAGCCTGGGCCTTCTGCTGGCCCTGGGAGCGGTGTCGCTGGGCGCGGTGTCCATCGGCGGGATCGCCGTCGGCCTTCTGGCCTGGGGCGGCATCGCCATGGGCTGGCTGGCGATCGGCGGCATGTCTCTGGGCACCTACGCCGCCGGGGGCGCGGCGGTGGCCTCCGAGGTAGCTGTGGGCGGCGCGGCGGTGGCCGGGCAGCTGGCCGTGGGAATGGATGTGGACGGAGCCGCCAAGACCATCCTCGTCCCCTTAGAGGGCCTGAAGGGCGCGGACCTGGACGCCGCCAGGGCCGCCATCGACGCCGCCTGCGCGGAAGCGCCGGGATTCGTCCCCTGGCTGTTGAAGCTCTTCCTCACTCCATAGGAAACGGGCGGGTCCGGAGAGGACCCGCCCGTCTTTACTGCCTTTGCTCAAGATCCACTTTTCCTGCCGGACAAATGCCTCACCGGTCCAGCAGCCGGGCGATGGCAGTGCGATGGACCACCATGGCGCTCTCCGGGCAGAACTCCTGGCAGCAGAAGCAGCGGATGCATTTTTTCCGGTCGATGCGGGGCCTGCCCTTCCCCATGGTGATGGCGTTGGCCGGGCACACCTTCCGGCACACGCCGCACCCCACGCATTTGGCGCCCTTGACCTGGGGGCGCTGGGCCAGGGCCCGGCTCAAGACCACCCCCTCCAGCCTGCCGAACAGGCTCCTGCCGTTCCCGGTGAACAGGTGGCTGTTGCCCGTCCCGATCAGCTGGAAATCCGGGATGGCAAAGGCGGCGGGGTCTCCCTCCACCTTCAGCTCCTCCGCCGAGGGGGGGATCAGCCCCCGCTCCAGCGCCGCCTCCAGGGTGGGCACCTCTTCCCGCTTCAGGCCGATGAGCGACGCGCACAGCAGATCCACCTTATGGGGGCTCTCCGCCGCCAGCAGCGCCCCCATGTGCCGGGGCGTTCCGCCGCTGGGGCCGTTGCCCTCCATGCACTCCACCGCGTCCACCAGGGTGAGCCGGGGCTTGAAGTACTCGTCCAGATCCACGATCATCCGGGCGAAATCCCTGGGGTCCGGGTAGCGGAAATGGTATTCCGGCTTCACCGTGCCGGGGATGGCCCCGAACATGTTCTTTGCCCCGCAGGTCATGGCCATCATGCCGTGGGTCTTGAGCTTGCAGAGATCGATGACGGCGTCCGCCCCGTCCAGCCACGCGGTGTAGCGGAACTGGCGGCACACCTTCCCCTCGGGGAACTTGGCCTCCCTCTCGGTGAAGTCCTGGTTCAGCCGCCCGCCATACTGCTCCACCGCCTTCATCCCGGTGGCGGCGTACACTCGGTTCACGTAGCCCGCGTTGAACAGCCCGCCGGGACTGTCCCCCACCACCACGTCCGCTCCCCGCTCCGCCAGCAGCCCCACCAGGGGGCACAGCAGGCCGGGGTGGGTGGTGGCGGCCTTTTCCGGCTTCGCAAAGGTGACCAGGTTCACTTTGATGGCGATCTTCATCCCCGGGCGCACCCAGTCCAGCCCGCCCAGGGGGGCCAGCACCCGTTCCAACGCCCCTTTGGCCTCCCCCTCCGAATAGTCGGCGCAGGGGACGATCACAACGTCAGGTCTCATCATGTTCCACCTCCGATCGAAAAAGGCTGCCGCAGGCGCGGCAGCCTTTTCAGACTTAGCTTTGGCTTACTCCTCCACCGGCTCCTCGTACTCGCCGTCCTCCGGGGCGGACTCCAGCAGGGCGCGGATGGACAGGGAGACCTTCTTGTTCTCCTCATCGATGGCGGTGATCTTAGCGTCCACAGTCTCGCCCTCGCTCACCACGTCGCCGGGCTTCTCCACCCGGTGATCGGCCAGCTGGGAGATATGGATCAGGCCGTCCACGCCGGGAACGATCTCGGCAAAGGCGCCGAAAGTCATCAGCTTGACCACCCGCACGGGGGCCACATCGCCCACGGCGTACTTGTCGGTGAACACGGTCCAGGGCTCCTGGCTGTGATCCTTCACGCCCAGGGAGATCTTCTTCTTCTCCGGGTCGAAGGAGATGACGTACACCTCGATGGGGTCGCCCACAGAGACCACCTCGGAGGGGGTCTTGATCCGGGACCAGGACAGCTCGGAGATGTGGACCATGCCGTCCACGCCGCCGATGTCCACGAAAGCGCCGTAGGAGGTGAGGCTCTTGACGGTGCCGCTGTAGCGCTTGCCCACCTCGATGTTGTCCCAGATGGCGGCGGCGGCCGCGGCCCGGGCCTCGGCCGCCACGGCGCGGATGGAGCCCACCACCCGGCGGCGGGCGCGGTTCACCTCGGTGATGCGCAGCTGCACCCGGGTCTTGACCATCTCGGACAGGTCGGCGCCCCGGGGCTTGCCGGACTGGGAGGCGGGGATGAACACCCGGATGCCCTTGACGCTGGCCACCAGGCCGCCCTTGTTCTCCTCGGTGATGATGCCCTCCAGAACGTCCTTGCTCTCCACGGTCTCCCAGTTCTTGTCGGCGTCCAGGCGCTTCTTGGACAGCTTGACCACGCAGTCCCGGTCGCTGACCAGCATGACGATGGCCTCGATCTCCTCGCCCACCTTGGCCAGGTCCTCCACCTTCACGTCGGGATCGTCGCTCAGCTCGGACAGGGGGATGGTGCCGGGATATTTGACGCCCAGCTCCACCTGCACCTCAGTGGGCGTGATGGCTGCGACTGTTCCAATGACCCGATCCCCCGTATTCAAAATTTTGAACGACTCCTCCAGCATCTCCGCGAAGGACTGTTCAATCTCCATGATTTCATCGCTCATTTTGTTGCTGACCTCCTTTATTATCCACTCCGGCGTAGATGCGCCGGCAGTGATCCCAAGCGTGCCGGTCCGGCCAAACTGTTCCCGGTCGAGGCCGCCCGCCCCCTCCGCCTGCACCACGATGGGACAGCGGGATGCGCACAGCTGGGTGAGCTTTCTGGTGTTGGAGCTCTTCTGATCGCCGATGACGATCATAGCCCCGCACTGACCGGCCAATTCCAGGGCCTCCGACTGCCGCCTGGACGTAGCATTACATATTGTATCAAAAAATTCCGCGTTTGTACACACTTTTTTTGTGTTTTCCACGATTTTTTCCCACTTTGACAAAATCGCCGTGGTTTGGGACACGAATGTCAGGGGCATACCGGGAAAATCCGGCACTTTTTTCATGATTTGTTCCAGCTCACCCCAGCCGGAGACCACCATCCCGCGGCGGGTGCACCCCAGTATGCCCAAGATCTCCGGGTGGTCGGCCTCGCCCACGATGACGGGGAGCCTCCCCCGCTCCTCCGCCGTTCGGACGATGTCGTGGATGCGGGCCACGTTGGGACAGGTGGCGTCCAGCACCCGGCACCCCCTGGCCTCCAGGGCCTGATAGGTGCTGTCCGGCTCGCCGTGGGCCCGGATGAGCACGGTGGACCCCCGGGGGGCCTCCTCCGGGGCGGAGATGGTCGCCGCCCCCATCTCCTCCAGCCGCCCGATCACATGGTCGTTGTGGGTGATGTGGCCCAGCAGGTACACCGGCCCCTGGGCGGCGGACCGCTCCGCCAGCTCCACCGCCCGGCGCACCCCATAGCAGAACCCGGCGCTCTTGGCCACCCTGACGATCATCCCACCTGCTCCCCCAGCGCCCTGACCCGGTCCAGCAGATTGTCGGCGATGCGCTGGTAGTCCTCGGCGGAGGGCTTGCGGCCCTCGAACTCCGGGTAGTAGGGCCGGCCGAACACCACGGCGGTCTTGCGGAACCGCCGCTTTTTGGGCTGGATGTACACGGGGACCAGGGGCGCGCCCGTGCGGGTGGCCAGCATGGCCGCGCCGGTCTGGGCCTCGGACGCCTCCCCCTCCTTCACCCGGGTCCCCTCGGGGAACATGAGCAGTTTCTCCCCGCCGCGCAGCACCCGAAGGCACTCTTTCACCGCGGCCATGTCCGACTTGCCCCGGTTGACGCCGATGATCCCCGCCTTTTTCAGCAGGAAGCCCACCACCGGCCATTTCATGACCTCCGCTTTGGCCATCACATGGGTCTGACGCCTCCCCCCCATGGCGCACACCACATACAGCGGGTCGCCCAGGGTGGTGTGGTTGCCGCAGATCACCGCCTGCCCCTCGGGGATGTTGTCCACGCCCACCGCCCGCCAGGGGTGGAACAGCCTCATAAAGATCCAGATGAGGGGGTAGATCACCGAATACACCTTGTTCCTCACGCTTGCTCCTCCTTGCCGCCCAGCCGCTCCCGGACGAGCCCCAGCAGCAGCTGGAAGCTCCCCTCCAGGTCCAGGCCGGTGGTGTCCGCCAGCACCGCGTCCTCCCCCTGGCGCAGGGGGGCGGCCTCCCGCTCTGTGTCCCGGCGGTCCCGCTCTATGACCTCCCTCAGGACCTGGTCGAAGTCGGCCCTCTCTCCCCGCTCCAGCAGCTCCCGGCAGCGGCGCCGGGCCCGCTCCTCCGGGGCGGCGGTGAGAAAGATCTTCAGACCGGCGCCGGGCAGCACCACCGTCCCGATGTCCCGGCCGTCCATGATCACATCGTGCTCCCGGGCGGCCCGGCGCTGCATCTCCATCAAAAACCCGCGCACCGCCGGGATCGCCGCCGCCTTGGAGGCGCAGGCGGAGATCTCGTTCTCCCGGATCGCCCCGGTCACGTCCTCCCCGTCCAGGAACATCCGCTGGAGGCCGTCCGCTCCATAGCCCATGGTGATGGTCAGCTGGGGCAGCATGGCCTCCACCGCCTGCCCGTCCCCGGGATCGATCCCCCGGCGGCGGGCGGCCAGCCCCACGGTGCGGTAGATGGCCCCGGTGTCCACATAGAAAACGCCCAGCTCCTGGGCCAGCCGCTTGGCCAGGGTGGATTTGCCCGCGCCGGAGGGCCCGTCGATGGCGATGCTGCGATGTTCCATAGCAATGCCCCTTCCTTTATATATCAGCGGCCCGCGCCGCCGCGGCCAGCCCGGCGGCATAGCCGGTGGACCACGCGATCTGGAGGTTGAAGCCCCCGGTGTAGCCGTCCACATCCAGCAGCTCCCCGGCGATGAACAGCCCCCTGGCCTTTTTGGACTCCATGGTCTTGGGGTCCACCTCACCCACCGCCACGCCGCCGGAGGTGACCACCGCCTCCTCCACCGGGCGGGGCCCGGACAGCCCGATCGTGAAGTCCTTCAGCGTCTCCAGCAGCCTGCGCCGCTGCTCCCTGCGGATATCGCGGACCTTGATGTCCGCCGGGATGCCGGTGCGCTCCACCAGCACCGGCACCATGGACCGGGGCGCCAGCCCCCTCAGCGCGTTGGCGTAGTCCTGGTTGGAGCGCTCCCCGAAGTCCCGCAGGAGGCGGGCGTCCAGCTTCCCCTCCTCCAGGGCGGGCTTCAGGTCGATGTGGGCGGTGTACTGTGATCTGGTAAAATCCATGTGGGCGGAAGCGGACAGCACCAGCGGCCCGGACAGCCCGAAGTGGGTGAACAGCAGCTCCCCCTGCTCCCGGAACACGGTCTTTCCTCTCTCGTTTTTGACCCGCAGCTCCACATTGCGCAGGGACAGCCCCTGGAGCTTGGCGCAGCAGGGGTCCTCCGACTCCAGCGGCACCAGCGAGCCACGGATGGGGACGATGGTGTGCCCCGCCCACCGGGCCAGGGCGTAGCCGTCCCCGGTGGAGCCGGTGCGGGGATAGGAGGCGCCCCCGGTGGCAAGTATCAGCACCTTACACTCATCGACCCTTCCGCCCCGCTCTGTGTCCACGGCGGCAAGCCGTCCGTCCCGCACCGCCAGGCCGGAGGCCCGGTCCCGCCGGACCTCCACCCCCAGGCGGCGCAGCTCGAAAAAAAGGGCGTCCACGATGTCGGCGGCCCTGTCGGAAACGGGGAACACCCGGTTCCCCCGCTCCGTTTTCAGCTTGACCCCCAAGCCCTCAAAAAAGGCCATGGTATCCGCCGGACCAAAGCGGTCGAAGGCGCTGTAAAGGAATTTTCCATTACGGGGAACAGCGGCCATCAGCTGGTCCCGGCCGCAGTGGTTGGTGACATTGCACCGGCCCTTCCCGGTGATGTACAGCTTCCGCCCCACCTTCTCGTTTGGCTCCAGCACCAGCACCTCTGCCCCGGCACGGGCGGCGGTGATGGCGGCCATCATGCCCGCCGCGCCGCCGCCGGCCACCACAACCTTATTTGTCCTCATACTCCACCTTTTCATACACCTGATATTCGTCCCAGATCCGCTCCAGCTTCTCAAAGGTGGCGGTGACCTCGGCGGTCTTTTTCCGCCCCACCGCCACGATCAGCGCGTTGATGATGGACAGCGGCGCCACCAGTGAGTCGGCGAAGGAGGCCATATCGCTCTTGGCCAGAAGCCGGTAGTTGGAGGTGTCGTACAGCGGCGACATCTCGCTGTCGGTGACGGCCACCACCGTGGCCCCCTGATCCCGGGCGAACTCCATGGCCCGGACGGACCGGGTGGAGTACCGGGGAAAGCTGATGCCGATGACCACATCGCCCTCCCCCACCCGGAGCATCTGCTCGAACATCTCGCTGGCCAGGCTGGTCTGCACCTGGGTCACATTGTCAAAGATCAGCTTGAAATAGAAGGTGAGGAAGTCGGACAGCGCCGCCGACGAGCGCACCCCCAGCACATAGATCCGCCGGGCGGACACGATGGCGTCCACCGCCCCCTCGAAGTCCTGCCGGTTCAGCTCGCTCAGGGTCATGCGCAGCTTCTCGATGTCCGACTGCACCACCTTGTCCAGCACGTGCTGGGACCCCAGCCGGTCGTAGGACACCTCGATACGCTGCACCGTGGTGAGCTTGCCCCGTATCATCTCCTGCATGGCCTTCTGCATGGCGGGGTATCCGTCATAGCCCAGTTCGGCGGCAAAGCGGACCACCGTGGACTCGCTGATGTCCACGGCCTGGCCCAGCCGGGCGGCGGTCATGAAGGCCGCCTTGTCGTAATTGTCCAGGATGAAGCGGCCGATCCGCTTCTGCCCCTTGGAAAAAGTGCCCATCCTGCTCTGGATGACGGTCAGGATATCACGGCTCATCTCGAATCGCCTCTGCTCTTTCTCTTTGCTCAGGGGACTGTGGGTCCCAAATCCAATAGACGTATCATACCGTCTTGCGGCTGAAAAAGCAAGGGGTTTTGCAAGTTTTCACGTCCGATCCTGCAAACTGTTCAATTCCGCCTCTGTGAGGGCGCGCCACCGCCCCGGCTCCAGGCCGCCCAGCAGGACCGCTCCCTCCCGCACCCGCCGGAGGCGCTCCACCTTCAACCCGGCGGCGGCGCACATCCGGCGCACCTGCCGGTTCTTCCCCTGGTGGATGACCACGCAGAGGGTGCGCTCCCCCGTCCGCTCCACCCGGTCGGCGGTGAGGATCTCCCCATCGTCCTCCACCGGGGCGGACAGGATGGGCAGGGCCCGGCCGATGTCGCCGGACACCCACACCCGGTACTCCTTTTCCACCTGGTGGGAGGGATGGGTGAGCCGCTGGGTCAGCGCCCCGTCGTCGGTGAGCAGCAGCAGCCCCTCCGAGTCCATATCCAGCCGCCCCACCGGCCACACCCGGGCGGGGCAGTCCGCCGTCAGCTGGGCCACCGTCCTGCGCCCCTTCTCGTCGGACAGGGTAGTCACATAGCCCCGGGGCTTGTTCAGCAACAGGTAGGTGTGGCCCGCCGGGGCGGACAGGACCGCGCCGTCTACCTCCACCCTGTCCCGGTCCGGATCCGCCTTGTCGCCCAGCTCCGCCGTCCGGCCGTTCACCGTCACCCGCCCCGCCTGTATGTACGCCTCCGCCCGGCGGCGGGAGCACACCCCCGCCGCCGACAGCAGCTTTTGCAGCCGTTCCTCCATCGTGTCCTTCCCCTCTCCTCAGCGCCGGGCCGGACCGCTCAGTCCCGCCCACAGCTTTTGCCAGAGATCCAAGGGCTCCCGCGCGTCCAGCTCCGCGCTGCCCTGGCTCATCAGCGGCATCCGGGCGATCACCCGGCCGTCCAGCAGCCACCGCGCCTCACCAAGCTGCACCTGCGGGTCGATGGGGGCCGAGGGACAGCGCAGCAGCTCGATCTCCATCTCCGGCTCCTCCCCCTGGGCAAAGGGGTGACCCAGCTCGCCCTGAGTCACCGCCGCCATGGTGGGGATCAGGCTCCCTCCCACCGCCACCGAGCCCAGCACCTCCCCCGCCCGGCACAGCACCCGCCGGGGATAGGTCTGAAAGCCGTAGTCCAGCAGCTTGCAGTGGTCGTTCCAATCGTCCCCGTCGTTGAGGGTGACGCAGATCAGGGTCTGGCCGTCCCGGGTGGCGGCGGACACCAGCGTCCGGCCCGCTTTTTCCGTGAACCCGGTCTTCATCCCCACGCAGCCCTCATAGCGGTAGAGCAGCTTGTTGTGGTTGACGAAGGTGCGGGTGCCGATGGTGATGGACCGGGTGGCGCAGATCTCCGCCACGGTCTCGTTTTCCAGGCACGCCCGGGCCAGCAGGGCCATGTCGTAGGCGGTGGAGTAGTGCTCATCGTCGTTGAGCCCGCTGGGGTTGGCGAAGGAGCTGTCGTCCATCCCCAGCTGGGCCGCCTTTTCATTCATCCGCGCCACGAAGTCCGCCTCGCTCCCCGCCGTGTGGCAGGCGATGGCCATGGCCGCGTCGTTCCCCGACTGGAGCAGCAACCCGTACAGCAGCCCCCGCAGGGAGATCTCCTCCCCCGCCTTCAGGTAGATCGACGAGCCCTCGCTGCCCAGCCACTCTCCCTTGACGCTCACCATCTCGTCCAGATCCTCCGCCTGCTCCACCGCCACCAGAGCGGTGAGCAGCTTGGTGATGCTGGCGATGAGCCGGGGCCGGTGGATGTCCTGCTCAAAAAGCACCCGGCCGCTCTCCGCGTCCATGAGGATGGCGCAAGAGGCGTGGGTGCCCACCGCCCGGACCGGCGGACAGGCCAAAACGCACACCGCCAGAAGGGCCAGCGCGGCAACCGCTTTTTTCATAAAAAGGTCACTCCCATCTGAATGGTCAGATGGGAGTAGTATGACCTTGACCGCCCGGCCTTATCCGGGCATGGGGTCACAGGACCTCTTCCCCGGTCTCCCCGGCGCTCTTTTTGTCGATATAGCCGGTGACCCGGTCGAACATGTCGGGCACCAGATCCACTACCCGGCTGATGGTGTCCCCCGGAGGAGGCGCCACCGGCAGCATCCGCACGTTCCCGTCCTTCACGATCAAAAAGGCCATGGGGATCACGCTGACTCCCGCCCCCGAACCGCCGCCGAAGCCCTTGGGCTGCACCTTGCCGAAATCGGACCCGCCGGTGGCAAAGCCGAAGGACAGCCGGGACACCGGGATCAGGGTCACCCCGTCCTGGGTGGTGATGGGCTGGCCCACCACTGTGTTGGCGTCCACCATCTCCTTGACCTTGCTCATGGTGGTCTGGAGCACTTCGTTGATGGGATGGTTGTTCTCACTCATGACTCATTGCCTCCTGTTTTTTTCTCGGGCCCTTCCCGCTCCTGATCCAAGTGACCAGAGCCTTGATCCCGTAACGCACGCCCAGCGTGACGATCTGGCCCACGGTGATCGTCACCGCCGCCCGGACCTCCGCCGCAGGCTCCGTGCGGCCGTAGTCCAGGCCGACCTGAAAGGAATGACGCTTCACCTTGAAATTATTGTCCAAAACGGGCCAGAGCATACCCAGCGCAGCGTTGGCCCGCCCATACCCCAGGGCCGCGGCGGCTGGGTCCGTGCCGCCCCAGATCAGCTCCAGCTCCAGATCGTCGATGCGGATCTTCCGCTTCAGCGCGCCGCAGACCTGCCCCACCACCGGCAACAACTCCATCAGCCGGGACAGCGTGCCGGGCCGGCCCTCCTCCGGCTCCTTTTTGTGCTCCTCCGCCACAGGCGGCTTTTTCTTTTTTGGCTTCTTCGCCTTTCCCGGCTTTTTCTCCTTCTTCGGCCTGAGAGGCAGGACCTGGATCTTGAAGGGCCCGGCCAGAGCGGCGGCGAACAGCCCTGCCTGCCCATAGCTCACCCGCCCGCCGACGCGGATCAGGGAAACGAGCCACAAAACCGCCAGAATGACCAGCAGGACCTTCAAGAAGGTCATGTCTCTTCCTCCCCGTCCGACTCAGGGGCCGCTCCGCCCTCCACCTCAGCTTCGCGCAGGCGGCGCAGGGCGGACTCCATCTCCATGGTGAGCTGGAGATCCTCCTGGCTGGCGGAGGCCAGATCGGGCAGATCCTCCAGCGAGGCCAGCCCAAAGGAGCGCAGGAAATTTTTCGTGGTGCGGAACTGCATGGGGCGTCCCGGCACCGCCAGACGGCCCGCCTCCCGGATGAGCCCCCGCTCCAGCAGCAGACCCACGGTGTAGGAGCTGTCCACCCCCCGGATCTGCTCGATATAGGCCCGGGTCACCGGCTGAAAGTAGGCAATGATGGCCAGTACCTCCAGGGCGGGCTGGGACAGCTTGGCGGGCTTTCGGTTCTCCAGCGCCTTGCGGATGTGCCCCGCCTGCTCCGGCGCGGAGCACATCTGCCAGTTGTTCTCCATCCTCACCAGCCGGATGCCCCGGCGCTCATAGCTGTAGTTGTCCGCCAGGCGCTGGCACACACTGTCCACCGTCTCCCGGTCCTGCCCCAGGGTGAGGCACAGCCGCTCCACGCTCATGGGGTCGCCCGCCGCGAACAGGATGCCCTCGATGGCGCTCTCAACCTCTTTCAGTTCCATTTGGGGCATCCCTCCTCTCACCGGGGCAAAGTCCGCTCGGCCGCGTTTCCGCCTGCGGCGAGAACCGCGCCCGCACCCTCGCCGCTCCCCGTCAGGCCAAAGGCCGGCTCTGCGGGGCGTTTTCAATAGCTTTCTACCGTCACATCCACATCCTCCGGCAGGCCGTCCACCGTGCTGGTGACGGTGCAATCCTCCGCCGTCCCCGCCAGATGGATGCGGTTGGCCTTGCACAGCTCCAAGATCGCCAAGAACGTGGCCACCACCTCCGACCGGCTGCGGCTGGTCTTGAACAGCGCCTTGAACCGGGCCACTCCGAACTGGATCAGCTTATCCAAAATGGCCCGGGCCTTGTCCGCCACCGGATAGGGCTC
The DNA here is from genome assembly GCA_910588495.1 of uncultured Oscillospiraceae bacterium. Classification (GTDB taxonomy): domain Bacteria; phylum Bacillota; class Clostridia; order Oscillospirales; family Oscillospiraceae; genus Enterenecus. Next base: position 11,763 of record CAJUPU010000044.1, read on the forward strand.
CCGGCCCACGATGCCCTCGAACGCCTCCGCCAGGGGAGGCAGCCTGCTGTCCGTCCTGGCCAGCACTGAGCGGATGGCAGTCAAGATATCCGCCTTGTCATGGACGTATTGGTAAGCGTTTTCCGCCTTCACCGGCTCGGGCCGCTTGGGCAGATAGTCCCGGCCGAACTCATACCGGCCGCCCAGCTCTTCCGTCACGTCCTTGATCTTCACATAGGTCTCTTGGCTCCTGTGCTCCTCCAGGGCGGCCATCAGTTCTTCCATCTCGCTCAGGGCCACCTCATCGTCGATGGACAGCAGCATCCGGGTCTTGATGTACACCAGATGGGCAGCCATGGTGACGAACTCGCTGGCCACCTCCAGATCCATCTCCTCCCGCCGGGCCATCCAAGCCAGGTACTGGTCCAGCAGGTCGGAGATCTGGATGTCCCGGATCTCGATCTTGTTCTTGCTCAGCAGGTGGAGGATCAGGTCCAGGGGGCCGTCGAAGTCCTCCAGGTCCTCCTGCTTGGCCTTCACCACCTTGTCTAGGTGGTAGATGGGGGCTTCCATGGCGCCCCTCCCTTCCATAACAGGGATATTATAGCAAATTTTTTCTCAAAAAACAAGGGTGGCTGAGAGAAACCACATCAGTACATTACCCAACACCCCGACCACAACATGATAAATCGTCCAACGGTTGAATTTCAACAGCTTGACCGTCAATGCGTCATCGAGCCGTTTGGCTTCTTCCATGATGTATGGGTCCCAACCCTCTCCTTTACCAATGCGGCACGCCCGCAGAGGAACATCGGGATATTTTCCCCTGGCAAGTGAAGTCGCCTGATTGGACAAGATCCCGCCGCAGACTATGACAAGCACCACATGGGCGGGCAGCAATACGATTGCGCATTGATAAAACACAATTGCCAACACAATGAGCAGCTTTTGAATGGTCAAGCACATCCGCTGCCTTTGCAAAAGCTTCCGCATACGTTCTTGCAGTTCGGCCTTATCCAAATCGCAGTCTCCTCAGCTCACCCGTTCAGCTTTTCCAGCGCCGCCTTGGCCGCCATCTGCTCGGCCTCCTTCTTGGTCCGCCCCGCGCCGGTCCCGATCACTTTCCCCTCCACCGACGCCTCCATCTCGAAGCTGCGGCAGTGGTCGGGGCCGCTCTCCCGCACCAGGGCATAGCTCACCGCCGCCCCCGGCGTGCGCTGGACCAGCTCCTGGAGGGCGGTCTTGTAGTCCCGGTCGGCGGCCTTCTCCCGCTCCTTGTCCAGGATCAGCGAGCGGATGATGGGCCGCACCGCCGCCATCCCCCCGTCCAGGTAGACGGCGGCCAGCATGGCCTCGGTGGCGTCCGCCAGGATGGACGGCCGCTTTCGGCCTCCCCCGGCGTCCTCCCCCTTGCCCAGCCGGAGATAACGGCCCAGGTCCAGCCCCTTGGCCGCCTCGTGGAGGCTCCCCTCGCACACCAGGGCGGCCCGGGTCCGGGTCAGCTCCCCCTCGGGCATGTCCGGGTGCTGGTGGAACAGGTAGTCCGCCACCACCACCCCCAGCACCGAGTCGCCCAAAAACTCCAGCCGCTCGTTGCTGGTCAGCCCCGCCCCCCGGTGCTCGTTGGCGTAGGAGCTGTGGGTCATGGCGTGCTCCAGCAGGCCCCGGTCCTTGAAGCGGTAGCCCAGCTTCTCTTCCAGCTCGTTCATATACATCCTCCACCACGGAAAAAGCCCCGCCTCGGCGGGACTTTTCCTCTCAAGATCGTAAGCTCAGATATCCAGATGCTCCTGCATGTACTTGTACAGGTCGCCCACTGTGATGATGGACTCGATGTCCTCGCTGTCCATCTCCTCCATGCCGAATTCCTCCTCCAGCGCCATGGACAGATCCATCAAGTCCACGGAGTCCGCCCCCAGATCGTCCACGAAGGCGGAATCGGCGGTGACGCTCTCGGGGTCTACGCCGAATTGCTCGGCAATCAGCTTACACAGTTTGTCAAACATCTTCCAGCAGCTCCTTTTATGTTGCTTTAGTCTCCCTCATAATAGGGGCTTTACGGCTGGCTGTCAATAGTATTTTTGACAATTTTTTTGTCGTCTTGCCCCGCGCCTCCGTCAGATGGGACGGGACGGACGGCCAGGCGCATATGCTCCACGTTTTCCGCGATGTCCTCGATGATGCCGGAGCGGCTGAACTCCACCGCCTGGCGGATGGCGTTCTTGATGGCGTAGCCGTTGGAGGACCCGTGGGCCTTGATCACCGGCTTGGAGATGCCCACCAGCGCCGTCCCCCCCACCTCGTTGGAGTCCAGCAGCTTCTTGAAGTCCCGCAGACCGGCCTTCATCAGCAGGGCGGCCAGCTTCGTCTTGACGCTCTTGGTGAACATCTTCTTCATCTCCCGGGTGAGGAACAGCCCCGCGCCCTCCACCGCCTTCAAAAAGATGTTGCCGGAGTAGCCGTCCGCCACGATCACGTCCACGGCGCCCTCCACCGCCTCCCGGGCCTCCACATTGCCCACGAAGTCGATCCGGCCCTCCTCCTTGGCCTTTTGGAGCAGCTTGTACGCCTCCCGCTGGAGGTCCGTCCCCTTGGACGGCTCCGAGCCGATGTTCAGCAGCCCAACCTTGGGCTCCGGCCGGCCCAGCACCCGCTCCGCGTAATAGCTGCCCATGAAGGCGAACTGGAGCAGGAACTCCGGCGTGCCCTCGGCGGTGGCCCCGCAGTCGATGAGCACCGAGCCGCCGTTTCCCGTGGGCACCACTGGGGCCATGGCCGCCCGGCGTATGCCCTTGATGCGCTTCACCAGCAGTGTGGCCCCGGACAGCAGCGCCCCGGTGGATCCGGCGGACACGAAAGCGTCCCCCTCCCCGCTCTTCAGCAGGTTGAGGCCCACCGTCAGCGAGGAGTCCTTCTTCTCCTTGAACGCGGTGGCGGGGTTGTCGCACATGTCCACCACCTGCCCGGCGTGGGAGATGGACAGCCCCGGGGGCAGCTCGGCCACCCCCTCCTTCTGGAGGGCCTCCAAAATGTCCTCGCCCCGGCCCACCAGGACCACGTCCACCCCATATTCCTCGATCGCCCGCAAAGCGCCCTGTACCGGTGCCTGGGGAGCGTTGTCGCCGCCCATGGCGTCTACGATGATGCGCATACCGTCGGCCTCCCTCTCTTATAGTCTCTCTCTCAGCCCATCGACGATCGCCAGCGACCGCCGGGAAAGCTCCGCGTTCTTGTTCCGCTTCCCCTTGACCTTGTGGTCCAGGGGGGGCATGATGCCGAAGTTGATGTTCATGGGCTGGAAATCGGTGACGCTCTCACTGCTGACATACCAGGCCAGCGCCCCGATGGCGGTCTCCCGGGGGAAGTCCAGCGGCTCCCGCCCCAGCAGGCGCCTCGCCAGCTCCACTCCCGCCAAAAATCCCGACGCGGTGGACTCCACATAGCCCTCCACCCCGGTGATCTGCCCGGCAAAGCTCACGCGCTCCCGCCCCCGCACCCGGTAATAGCGGTCCAGCAGCCGGGGGGAGTCCAGATAGGTGTTGCGGTGCATCACCCCATAGCGCACGTATTCCGCCTGGGCCAGCGCCGGGATCATGGAGAACACCCGCTTCTGCTCCCCCCACTTCAGATGGGTCTGGAAGCCCACCAGATTATACAGCGTCCCCGCCGCGTCATCCCGGCGCAGCTGCACCACGGCGTAAGGCTCCCGGCCCGTGCGCGGGTCGGTCAGGCCCTTGGGCTTCAGGGGCCCAAAGGCCAGGGTCTGCACCCCCCGCCGGGCCATCACCTCCACCGGCATACAGCCCTCGAACACGTGCTTGTCCTCGAAGCCGTGGACCTCCGCCTCCTGGGCGGCGCACAGCTCCTTCCAGAAGGCCAGGTATTCCTCCTCAGACAAAGCGCAGTTGATATAGTCCGCCGTCCCCCGGTCGTAGCGGGAGGCGAACCAGGCGCGGTCCATGTCGATGCTCTCATAGGTGACGATGGGGGCGGCCGCGTCGAAAAAGTTGAGATAGCTGTTCTCCGGGAACAGCCCGGCGATGGCGGCGGACAGAGCGTCCGAGGTCAGCGGCCCGGAGGCGACCACCACCTCCCCATCGGGGATGGCGGTGACCTCCCCCTCCGCCACCGTGATGTTGGGGTGGGCGCGGACCGCGGCGGTGACGGCGGCGGAAAAGCCCTCCCGATCCACGGCCAGGGCGCCCCCCGCCTCCACCCTTGTCTCGTCGGCACAGCGCAGGATCAGGGAACCGCACCGCCGCAGCTCCTCTTTCAGCAGGCCCACGGCGTTCTCCAGCTGGTCGGAGCGCAGGGAGTTGGAGCACACCAGCTCGGCGAAGCCGGAACTGTGGTGGGCGGGGGTCATTTTTTCCGGCTTCATCTCCCGAAGGGTGACGGAGATCCCCCGCTGGGCCAGCTGCCAGGCGGCTTCGCACCCGGCCAGCCCCGCGCCGATGACGGTAACATTCATATCCATGGTCCTTCCGCTCACTCCGCCGCCTTTTTGGCGGTCTTTTTGGCCGCTGTCGTCTTTTTAGCCGTGGTTTTCTTGGCGGTGGCCTTTTTCGCCGCCGTGGTCTTGGTGGAGGACGCGGTCTTTTTCGCCGCCGTGGTCTTGGCGGAGGACGCGGTCTTTTTCGCCGCGGCCTTTTTGGGGGCGGCTTTTTTGGCGGCGGGCTTCTCTTCTGCGGACCCGGCGCTCTCCCCCTCGGCGGAGGCCTCCGTCTTTTTCTTGAAGCCGCCCCGCTTGTCCTCGGGCAGGAAATTGGAACACCCCTCGTTGATGCAGAACGGCCGCTTGAACCCCCGGCCGGACAGCTTGAACATGGTCTGGCCGCAGATGGGGCAGTTGTCCTTCACCGGCACGTCCCAGGTCATGAAGTCGCACCGCTTGGCCTCCACCTTGCTGTTCAGGTGCTCGCAGCAGTAGTAGGTGTACTGCTTGTTGGTCTTTTTGCTCACGCCGGTGCGCTTCACCAGACGGCCCCCGCACTTGGGGCACCTGCCGGGCATTTCCACCACCAGCGGCTTGGTGAAGGTGCACTCCGGCCAGCCGGGGCAGGCCAAAAACCGCCCGAACCGGCCCATCTTCACCACCATTTTCCGACCGCACAGGTCGCACACCTCGTCGGATTCCTCGTCGGGCACCTTGATGCGCTCGCCGTCCAGCTCGGACTCCGCCTTTTTCAGCTCCGCGTCGAAGCCGGTGTAGAACTCGCCCAGCACCTGCTTCCACTGGGCCTCCCCCGCCTCCACCTTGTCCAGGCGGCTCTCCATCTGGGCGGTGAAAGCGGTGTCCACGATGTCGGGGAATTTCTCTTTCATCAACCCCGTGACCACCTCGCCCAGGGGGGTGGGGCGCAGGTATTTGCCCTCCTTCACCACGTACTGCCGGTCGGTGATGGTGGAGATGGTGGGGGCGTAGGTGGACGGACGGCCCACCCCCTTCTCCTCCAGGGCCTTGATGAGGGTGGCCTCGGTGAACCGGGCCGGGGGCTGGGTGAAGTGCTGGCCGGGGGTCAGGCCGTTGAGCTTCAGGGCCTCCCCCTCCTTCAGGTCGGGCAAGGGCGACTGGGGCGCCTCCTCATCCTCGTCCCGGCTCTCCTCGTAAACAGCTGTAAAGCCGTTGAACTTCACAGAGGAGTGGCTGGCCCGGAAGCGGTAGCCCGCCGATTCCGTTTCAATGGTGACGCTGTCGTACACCGCCCCCGCCATCTGACAGGCCAGAAAACGGCTCCAGATCAGCTTGTACAGCCGGTACTGGTCGGCGGTGAGGCTCTTTTTCAGGTCCTCCGGGGTCAGGGTCACGTCGGAGGGCCGGATGGCCTCGTGGGCGTCCTGGGCGGAGCCCTTGGACTTGAACCGGCGGGTCTTTTCCGGGTAATATTGCTTCCCGTAGCGGCTCTGGATGAAGGTCTTGGCCGCCGCCAGCGCCTCCTCGGACAGCCGCAGGGAGTCGGTACGCATATAGGTGATCAGGCCCACGGTGCCCACGCCCTGGATGTCGATGCCCTCGTAGAGCTGCTGGGCGATGGACATGGTGCGCTTGGGGATCATGTTCAGCTTCCGGGACGCCTCCTGCTGGAGGGTGGAGGTGGTGAAGGGGGGCGCAGGGGAGCGGTGCTTATCCTGCCGCTTCACGCCGGACACTATAAAGGGAGAATCCTTTACAGCTTTCACGATATCCTGGACCTGCTCCTCGCAGTTCAGCTCCATCCGCTTCTCCCGGCCGTAGAACTCCGCCTGGAAGCCCCCCAGGTTGGGGGCGATCCGGGACAGGTCGGCGGTGATGGACCAGTACTCCTGGGGGGTGAAGGCCCGGATCTCCTCCTCCCGCTCCACCGCCAGCCGGGTGGCCACCGACTGCACCCGCCCGGCGGACAGCCCCCGGCGGATCTTCTTCCACAGCAGGGGCGAGAGCTGATAGCCCACGATGCGGTCCAGCACCCGCCGGGCCTGCTGGGCGTCCACCAGGTCCTGGTCGATGTCCCGGGGGTTGGCGATGGAGTCCCGGACCACCTTCTGGGTGATCTCGTTGAAGGTCACCCGGCAGGTCTTTTCCCTGGGCACCCCCAGCACGCTCTGGAGGTGCCAGGAGATGGCCTCGCCCTCCCGGTCCGGGTCGGTGGCCAGATAGATCTTGTCGCTGGCCTTGGCGGACTTGCGCAGGTCCTTTATCACGTCCGCCTTGTCCTTGATGTTCTCATAGTCCGGCTCGAAGGTGGACACGTCCACTCCCAGCTTGCTCTTGGGCAGGTCCCGGATATGGCCCATGGACGCCTTGACCTCGAAACCGGGGCCCAGATATTTTCCGATGGTCTTTGCCTTGGCGGGCGACTCCACGATGACCAGATTTGTGTTTGCCATGTTCCTCAACTACTCCATTTTCAATTTGACGGCGGCCCGGAACCGTTTTCCGCTCTCCTCGGCCACGTAGCCCTGGATCTGCAGCACGGTGAGGGCGGACAGCACCCGCCGGGCCGGGATCTGGGCGCGCTCCACCAGCTCGTCGGTCTGAGCCGCGCCCTCTCCCAGGGCCAGCAGCACCGAGCGCTGATCGTCCGTCAGCTTATCTTTACAATCCGCCCAGCGGAGATATACCTGATCGTCCCTGTCCTCTTTGGCGGGCTTTCCCCGCGCCCCCCGGGGCTCCGGCGGGGGCGGGACGGCGGAGGCGTCCAGCCGCTGCTCCGCCGCCTCCGGCGGCAGGGACGCACCCCGGCCCAGCCGAAGCTTGCCCGGGAACTTGTCCACAAATTCGCACAAAACGTCGTCCGCCTCCATGATGAGCTTGGCGCAGCCCTCTTGGATCAGGCGGTTGGTGCCCTCGCTCTGGGGCGCGTCGATGGGGCCGGGGACGGCAAACACCTCCCGGTCCTGCTCCAGGGCGTGGTTGACGGTGAGCAGCGTACCGCTGGCCCGGGCGCTCTCCACGGCGATGACGCCCACGGACAGGCCGCTGATGATGCGGTTGCGGATCGGGAAGTGGGTGCCGATGTGGTCCGTCCCCGGCGGGTACTCGGAGACCAGCGCCCCCACCGCCGCCACGTCCTCATAGAGGTCCTTGTGGTAGGAGGGGTACACCCGGTCGATGCCGCCCGCCAGCACGGACACCACCGGCCCGCCCACCTTCAGCGCCCCCCGCACCGCGGAGACGTCGATGCCCTGGGCCATGCCGGTGATCACCAGCGCGCCCTTCCGGGTCAGGTCGGCGGACAGCTTCATGGCCGCCTGGACGCCGTAGGGGGTGGCCTGTCTGGCCCCCACCATGCCGACAGCCGCCTCGTTGTCGAAGGCGAACTGCCGTCCCTTCCAATACAGCACCATGGGCGGCTGGGCGATGGCCTTCAGCCGCTCGGGATAGAGGGAGTCCTGAAGGGTGAGCAGCTGGATGCCGTACCGCTCGCAATCCCCCAGCACCACGTCGGCCTGGTCCAAGGATTTGTTCATCAGGGAGCGGATCGCGGTGTCCGGCAGGCCGCCCACCATGCGGTACGCCTCCTCATCGGCGGCGTGGGCCAGCTCCGGCGTACCGAAATGCTCCAGCACCCGCACGGCGCCTTGGCCCGCCAGCCCCTTGCGGAGGGTGAGCCAGATCCAATGCTTCAGATTCGACATGCCGAGCCTCCTCCCTGCCTGTTCTCAGTCGTTTCGGGCCATCTCCCACAGCACCACCGATGCGGCCGCCGCCGCGTTCAGCGACTCGCACCGCTCCCGCATGGGGATCTTGACGGTCCTCCGGCACCGGTCCAGGGCCTCCTGGGACGCGCCCCGGCCCTCGCTGCCGATGACCACCGCCGCCCGCTCCAGCGAGATCGACCGCACATCCACGGTGTCCTCCCGCAGGGCCGCGGCATACAGCGGGATGCCCGCCTGGGCCAGCCGCTCCGCCGCCGTCCCCAGCGCGCACTCGTATCCGGGCAGGCGGAATACCGCCCCCATGGTGGCCCGCACCGTTTTGGGGTTCCAGGGGTCGGCGCAGCCATTGCACAAGATCAGCCCGTCCGCCCCAAAGGCATCGGCGGTGCGCCAGATGGTGCCCACATTGCCCGGATCCTGCACCCCGTCCAGCAGCAGATAGCGGCTCCCCGCCAGCCGGTCCGGCATGGCCAGCGCGGTCCCCTTGCAGATGAATACCACGCCCTGGGGGCTCTCCGTGTCCGCGATGGACTCCAGCAGGCTGTCCGGCACCTCCACCACCCGCGCCTGGGCGGGCAGGGCGGGCAGAGACACGCCGGAGGCGCAGATCACCGCCTCCAGTTCCCCGCCCCAGCGCAGGGCCTCCGCCAGCAGCTTCGGGCCCTCGGCGGCAAAGGCCCCCTCCGCCCGGCGGAAAGCCCGGCGGCTGTTCAGCTTCCGCACCCGGGCCAGCAGCGGATTTGCCCTGCTGGTGACGATCTCCCGCTCCATGGCCCGGCCTCCTCTCATGCTGATGCGCAAAAGCATACCGGCGGCCGCGCCGGTATGCTTTTTGATCCTCGATCCAGCGGTTCCTTCATGGGGATCGGTAGCAAAGCCTACCACAACTCCCGATAGCTGTCAATATCTTGTTGTGATTATAGCAGTTTACGATCGGTTTTTCAAGGGATATATTTCTTCCCTTTGCCGATCGGCCGCCGGCCTGGAGCTCCGCTCGTTGACAGGGGCGCCTCAGCCCGCGCCGCCCAGGCCCCGCCACACATTATACACGCAGATGGCCACGATGAGGCCCATCAGGCCGATGAACAGCCGCTCCACCAGCCTGTTGTCCATCCGCTTGTTGAGCACGCGGCCCGCCATGCCGCCGCCGATGCCTCCGGCCACCATCACCAGCAGCACCGGCCAGCGGAAGGGGGGCACGGTGCGGGTGGCCAGGGTGGTGATGAGGCTGGCCAGCTGGCTGAACAGGATGATATACAGGCTGTTGGCGGCGGCGGTCTTGGTGTCCATGCTGAAGAAG
>CAJUPU010000045.1 GCA_910588495.1 uncultured Oscillospiraceae bacterium
GGGACGCAGCGCGGCGAAGCGGAAAAGGCGGTCAATATCCCGGCACAGGAGGACGCTTTCAATTCTATCCGCACAGAATACCGGGATATGCTGAAAAACCAGCTTGCAAAGGGAAACAACGGGCTTGTCAAGGCAAAATACATCACCTTTGCCATTGAAGCCGACAGTCTGGGCGCGGCGAAATCCCGCCTTGCCCGTATCGAAACGGACGTACTGAACAACTTTAAGCTCTTGGGCGTGTCTGCCCGCCCCATGACAGGCTATGAACGCCTTAAAATGCTGCATGGCATTTTCCACCCGGAGGGCGGGCAGTTTTCCTTTGATTTTTCATGGCTTGCCCCGTCCGGGCTTTCCACAAAGGACTTTATCGCCCCGTCCTCTTTCCGTTTTGGCGAGGGGCGGTATTTCCGCATGGGGCGCAAAATCGGCGCGGTTTCATTCCTTGAAATCCTTGCGCCGGAATTAAACGACCGTATCTTATCCGACATTCTGGACTTGGAAACGGGCGTTATCGTCAATCTGCATATCCACAGTATCGACCAGACCGAAGCCATAAAGACAATCAAGCGGAAAATCACCGACCTTGACAAAATGAAAATCGAGGAACAGAAAAAAGCGGTACGCAGCGGCTACGACATGGATATAATCCCGTCCGACCTTGCCACTTTCGGCAGCGAAGCGAAGAACCTCTTACAGGACTTGCAGAGCCGGAATGAAAGAATGTTCCTCTTGACGTTCCTTGTGGTGAACATGGCAGACACAAAAAGGAAACTGGAAAATGACGTATTCGCGGCGGCGGGCATAGCACAGAAGAACAACTGCGCCTTAACCCGCCTTGACTACCAACAGGAAGCGGGGCTTATGTCCTCTGTACCGCTTGGGGAGAACCTTATCCCCATTCAAAGAGGGCTTACCACGTCAAGCACCGCTATCTTTATCCCCTTTATCACACAGGAGCTTTTCCAGACGGGCGCGGCTTTGTACTACGGCTTAAACGCCCTGTCTAACAACATGATACTCTGCGACCGCAAGCAGCTAAAGAACCCCAACGGCTCCCTCCTGATCCGGAAGGTGTGCGCCACAAATCCCTCCGTCACCCTCCAGAACGCGGAGTTCAAGGTGACCTACGCCGACGGCACCCTCATCGGGGACTCCAACGGCATTTTCAGAAGCGATGAGAACGGCGAGGTGCTGATCGACGGCCTGAAGCCTGGCTCCAGCGTGATCGTCACTGAGGTCATCGCCCCTCCGGGGTTCATCAAGGACACACAGAGCGTCACCGTCCAAATCAAGGAAGGCCGCACCATGTCCGTGTTCATGAAGAACCAGCCCAAGGGAAAACTGATCATCCAGAAGCGGGACAGCCAGACCAACGCGCCCCTTTCCGGCGCGGAGTTCAGAATTACGACGGCTGCGGGCTGCAAGGTGGGGCTGGACGGTGTGATCGGCACGTCCTCCCTCACTTCCAACGGCATTTTCACCACCGACAGCCAGGGGGAGATCCGCATTTCCAACCTCGCTCCCGGTGCCTATGTCATTTCCGAGATCAAAGCGCCGGACGGAGGGTATGTGATCGACACCCCCTCCACCAATGTGGTCATTGGGCAGGGCGGGGACACCCAGACCGTCGTGATCAAAAACACCCGCAAGGGGGGCCTTATCGTTGAAAAATACGATAAAGTGACCAAACAGCCCCTGGCTGGCGCTCAGTTCAAAATCATGACCGCCAACGGGGAGCTGACGCCGGATAATGAGGGCCTGACTTCCTCCAACGGCCTCTATACCACCGACCAAAATGGGCAGATCGTGCTGTCCAAGCTGCTCCCCGGCACCTACGTCGTGTCCGAGGAACGCGCCCCGGACAACTACCGCAAGGACCCCACCCCGCAGACGGTGGTGGTGAACGCCGGGGACACGCAGACGGTTCGGTTCTATGACGATCCCCTTTGCACCCTCACCATTTTGAAACGGGATGCCGTCACCAAGAAGCCCCTGAAGGGCGCTGAGTTCCTGGTTCGGGACAGCTCCGGCCATGTGATCGGCCCCAACAACGGCCTCTACACCACCGGCACCGATGGCACCGTGACCGTCACCGGGCTGGCCCCAATTCCACCATCGTGGTATCGGAAATGAAAGCCCCGGTGGGGTACATCCTGGATGAGACCCCGAAAAACATCGTGGTCCGCTCCGGCGTTGCTAACGGCCTGATTTTTGACAACGAGCCGGGCACCACCCTCATTATCCGCAAGTTCATTGAGGGCACCGAGAACGAACCGCTCTCCGGCGTCTGCTTCAAGGTGGTGGACGGTTCCGGCGCGGCGGTCGGCCCGGACGATGGGGTGTATTACACGGATAAGGCCGGGGAGATCGTGCTGGAGGGCATCGAACCGGGCACCACCGTGAAGGTGCGGGAAATCAAGACCGTTGAGGGCTATGTGCTCGATGGAACCCCGCAGGACATCAAGATCGTGGGTGGTCAGGTGCAGCAGTTGACGTTTTGGAACAAAAAAGCGGGCACTTTGGTCATTCAGAAGAAGGACAAGGTTTCCGGCGAGATGATCCCCGGCGCTCAGTTCCAGCTCACCTACGCCAACGGCGGCTATGTGGACAATGACAACGGCCACCTGTCCAGCAACGGCCTCTACACCACCGATGATAAGGGCCAGATCCGCATTTCCGGCATCGTTGGCACCGTGGTGGCAAAGGAGGTCAAGGCGGCCCCCGGCTATGTCATTGACAGCGGCACACAGACGCAGACCGTCACCGTCAACCCCCTGGACACGCAGACCCTCACCTTCCTCAACGAGCCTCTCTGCTCCCTCACCATCACCAAGCTGGATTCTGTGACGGGGAAGCCCGTGCCCAACACCTCTTTTGCGGTGAAGGACGGCAACGGGAACGTCCTGGCTACCTGCACCACCGGGAAGGACGGCACCGCCACCGTCACCGGCCTTGTGCCCAACAGCACTGTGGTCGTGGTGGAGACCCGTGTGCCCTCCGGCTATGTGCTGAACACCACCCCGCAGACCATCATCGTGAAAAACGGGGCAAACACCCTCACCGGCAGTTCCGGCACCACGACCCCCAACCCCGGCGGCAGCACCAACACTGATCCGGGCACCGGCAATGGCAACGACCTGACGTTCGAGAATGAACCCAAGCAGACCCTGACCATTCACAAGTACATCGAGGGCACCGCCAACGAGCCGTTGGCCGGGGTGTGCTTCAAGCTGGTGGACGGGAACGGCGCTCCTGTCGGCCCCAGCGACGGCACGTTCTATACCGATTCCAAGGGCGAAATCGTGGTGGAGGGGCTGGAACCCGGCGCCACCATCACCGCCCAGGAGGTCAAGACGGTGGAGGGCTTCGTGCTCGATGGAACCCCCAAGAGCGTGAAAATCAAGGCGGGCCAGGGCGCTCCCTCCCTCACCTTCTGGAACAAGCGGGCCGGGGAACTGATCATCCGCAAACTGGACAAGGCCACCGGCAAGCCCCTGGCTGGTGTGGAATTTGAGCTGACCTACGCGGGCGGCGGCTACGTCGATAACGCGAACGGCCATCTGAGCAGCAACGGCCTCTACACCACCGACGCCCATGGGGAGATCCACATTTCCGGCGTCACCGGCACCATCGTGGTCAAGGAGACCCGCACCATCGACGGCTACACCATCGACCCGGCCACGCAGACGCAGACGGTGAAGGTCAACCCCCAGGACATGCAGACCCTCACCTTCTACAACGCCCCCAAGCAGACGCTGACCATCCAGAAGTATGTGGACGGCACCACCGCCCCCATCCAGGGCGTGACCTTCCTTGTCACCGATTCCAGCGGTCAGGTCGTGGGGCCGAACAACGGCGAGTATATCACCGACCGCAATGGCCGCATCGTGCTCACCAACCTCACCCCCGGCACCACCATCACCGCCAAGGAGACCAAGACGGTGGGCGGTTATGTGCTGGACACCACGCCTCAGTCCATCCTCATCAAGAGCGGCGTGGCCCAGACGCTGACCTTCTTCAACAAGGCCGAGGGCGGGCTGGAGCTCATTAAGGTGTCCGCCAGCGACAAGTCCCAGCGCATCCCCAACGTCACCTTTGAGATCCGGCGCATGGACGGCGGGCTGGTGGACACCATCACCACCGATTCCAGCGGCCGGGTCCATCTGAACCTGGACGCCGGGGATTACTACGCCGTGGAAACCGAGGCGGGCGAGGGCTTCAAGATCGACACCACACCCCACTATTTCACCATCCAGGACGGCAAGACCACCACCCTCACCGTGACCAACGAGGTGTTCAGCGGTATCATCATACACAAGATTGATTCCGTTACAGAGGACGGCATTTACGGGGTGAAATTCCTGGTTTATGACCAGAATAAGAACCCCATCGGCGAATACACGACGGATGACCAGGGCTACATCTACATCGACGACCTCACTGTGCAGGGAAAAGGCAAGCTGTTCATCCGCGAGCTGGAGGCCGCCGAGGGCTACGAGCTGGACAAGCAGTACAAGACCGTCTACGTCCAGCCCGGGAAGTGTATCGAGATCGAGTGGGCCAATACCCCCATCACTGGACAGATCCAGGTCTATAAGTACGCCGCTGAGGCCAATCCTGTGACCGGGGACCCGGCAGGAAAGCCTTTGAAGGGTGCGGTCTATGAGATCAGCCATGCCCGGTCGGGCAAAGTGGTGGACTACATCACCACCGACGCCCGGGGCGTGGCGGCTTCCAAACCTCTCCCCCTGGGCCGCTATAAGATCGTGGAGGTCACCGCCCCGGCCTATTACCAGCTCAGCGGGAAGACTTATGACGAAACGCTGGAATATTCCGGCCAGATCATCAAACTGTCCGACTACGACAAGCCCGCCAATCTGAAGGTGACCATCACCAAGACGGGCAATAAACAGCTCATGGCCGGCGACTCCATGCGCTATGACCTGACGGTGGCCAACAGCTCCAACGTGGCTCTGGAAAATTTCTTCTGGCACGACCGCTTCCCCACGGACTGCGCCACCGCCAAAACCATCACCACCGGCACTTATAATGCCCGCCTCAATTACCGCATCACCTACAAGACCAACTACAACGACTACCGCGTTCTGGCGGCGAATCTGCTGAGCACCAACAACTACGCCTTCGACCTGTCCGCCATCCCCACCATGCAGGGAGAGGTGGTCACGGACGTGCGGCTGGAGTTCGGAAAGGTGCCCGCCGGCTTCGCCTCCGTCACAAAGCCCACTGTGGTCATCCAGACCCGGGCGAATCTCGCCAACGGGTATCAGGTGGTCAACCGGGCCGATGCCGGCGGTCAGCATATGAGCCAATGGGAAACGGGGAACACCGCCTGGGTGACGGTCATCGTCCAGCTCAGGAAACCCCAGCAGCCCAATCTGCCCAAAACCGGCTATTAACAGCCAATGGGGCGGTCCCAGTGGGGACCGCCCCATGCTTTACCGAGAGACACTGCGGTTAAGCTGTTCCAGGATAAACTGGGACAGCTGCGATTGAGAGGCGCCGCTGCCGTTCAGCGCGGCAAAAATGCGGTCTACCTGCTCTTTGGGCGTTTCCCCCTGCTTGATGGGCAGGTGGACCGCCATGAGGAAGCTGCCGGTGGTCCCGCCCTCCTGACGGGCCCAGGCGTTCCCGGCCAGCTCCGTGCGGTCGGCGGGGTTTTCACCGTACTCCACCACAACATCCACGATTATTGTGCTGTTGATGTGCAGGGCCGTGGCGGGCACCCGGAAAGAGAACGAATTGAGCATGGAGATCTCACTATCCTCCAAGGTTGGGGACCGGGGCCTGTCCGCGTGTTCCGCCCGGGTCAGCTCCGCCATGCGGGTCGCAAATTCCTCCTGTTCGGCCTCATCGGCGGGGCGGGCCAGATGCTTTCCGCAGTCGGGACACTGGTCCGTTTCTTCTGCCTGGCTGAAAATAAAACCGCAATTGTCACAAGTCAGTATCATTCTGGATCACCGTTCCTCATTATAGCAGGAACTGTGTTTTGAATCAAGCAAATGTTTGAGGAGGTGGAGGACATTCCCCGTGAAGAAACCAACTGGCCCGTCCTGGACCGCGTCGCGTTCCTCATCGAACACGCCTGCGTACCCGGGGCTTACCCATCCTACTGCGCGGAGACCGCTCAACTATTGGCGGCGCTGGAGGAGCGCCTGCGTCAAAATCCTCCGCAGGAAAACAATACTACATCACCATAAACAGGAGGACTCCATGAAAACCAAAAATTTCTGGGAGCGGCTGTGCCCGAAGCTGCCCCGGTACTATGTCCAGATCATGACGATGGTGCTGCTGTGCGGCTGCATGGTCATGCCCGCTTTCGCGGTGGATGATATGTGGACGGTGGCCAACCGCATCATCGTGGACGTTTACAACAAGATCGCCGGGATCAGCACCGTGCTGGCGGGCCTCATGTCCGCCGTGGCCGTGGTGGGCGCCAAGATCTCCAACAACCAGCATAAGGTGGACCAGAGCTGGGACTGGCTGAAACGCATCTGGATCGCCTGGGCCGTCATCAACGGCATTGGGGCGTTCCTGGCCTATGTCCGGCCTCTGTTCAACGGGCTCAATACCATTGAGTAACCAAGCTATCAAACGACGCGGGGCGGTCCGCCCGGACCGCCCCGCCGTGCCAAAGAAAGGGGGCGGCCAAAATTCTTGAAAGCATTTTTAAGGGCTTTGCCCAATGGCTCAACAGCCTGGCGCTGGAGATCGTCCAGTACATAGCCAATTCCCTGCTGGACGTGTTCACCATGGACCTGGACTATTTCCAACGGGCCGCCCCGGTGACAAAGGATATCCTCTCCATCGTCGTGGCGGCGGGCTGGGCGCTGCTGCTGGGTAATCTGGTGTTCCAGGCGGTCAAAAGCATGGCCTCCGGCCTGGGCTTTGAGGGCGAGGACCCCAAGCTGCTGTTTATGCGGACCTTCGTGTTCGCCTTTCTGCTGCTGGCCAGCCCGGAGATCTGCGAGATCGGGCTGGGCATCTCGGCCAGCGTCATTGGACTGCTCCAGATCCCCAACAGCGTCACCATCAGCCTGCCCGAGGAGGACTATTTCAACATCGGGGCCTCCTGGCTGCTGGTCATCATCGTGGACTTCGTCATCATGTGGCAGGTGGTCAAGCTCTTTTTCGAGATCGCGGAACGCTATGTGGTGACGGCGGCGCTGGTGCTGCTCTCGCCCCTGGCCTTTGCCACCGGCGGCAGTAAAAGCACCGCCGACATCTTCAAGGGCTGGTGCCGGATGTTCGGCTCCATGTGCCTGATGATGGTGCTCAATGTGGTGTTTCTGAAGCTGCTCATCTCGGCCATGGGCCATATGCCCTCCGATGTGGGGGTGCTGCCCTGGATGCTGCTCATCGTGGGCATCGCCCGGGTGGCCAGAAAGGCGGACAGCATCGTGGCCCGGATGGGGCTGAATCCTGCCATCACAGGGGACGGCCTGGGCCGGGGACTGCCCGGCATGGTGGCCTACGCCGTGGTCAAGAGCGTGGGCTCCACCGTGGCGAAAACCGTAGCGCACTCGGCAGGAAGAAGCAGCTCCACTGGCCCCCGGCGCTCCGGCGGCCCCGCGCCTGGGGGCCGTTCCACTCCGCCGCCCGCGCCGCCGCCCACGCCCCCTTCCGGGGGCGGTTCGGGCGCGTCCAGGCCAGCAGGAAACAGTGCCGGCGGGACTTCTGGGACGGCTGGGAGCAGCCAGGGCGGGACAGCTCCCGGAAATGGAGCGGCGAAATCCGCGGCGGCCTATGCCCAGCAGAACAGCACCGGGACTTCCAGCTCGGTGACCAATCCTACCGTGTCCAATCAGCAGAGACAGACAGTTTCCGGGCAGGGGCCCACCCAGCAGCCCGTCCCCGGCAGCGGCGCGAAAGCACAGCGCCCGGCCGCTCAGGGTTCACGGCGGACCGCCGTGCCGCCCGGCACAAAGACGGCGTGGCAGAATACGTCCCACTCATCTACCGGCACATCTGGTCCTGCGGGAGCATCCGCAGAGGCAGCGGGTAGCGCCGCCGCTCGATCTCATCAGCAGGAAAAACCGGAGCGGCCGCCCATCCCCCGGGCAGGACAGAACGGCACCAGACTCGGCAGCCCCTCTCCCTCCAGCGGTGGGCAAGCCCCGAAGGGAGCCTCCAGGCGGACAGCCACCGTACATACCGCCTCCGCGACAGCTTCTGGGACCTCCACGGCTACCCATTCCAACACACAGACCAGCAGCCAGCAGCAGGGGCAGGCATCCAAACCCATCCGGCAAAATGGGACGCCGATTATTTCTCCGCCGCCCGGTGTGGGCAGCTCCGGCAAAGATGAGCGGGGCCATGTCAATGGGGCAGGAACACACAAAGTCTCTGTTCCCACTCAGCCCCCTATCGGCGGCAGACAGCCCCCGCCCGGTACGGCAGGAACAGGCAGAACCTCCGTTCCCGCACAGCCTCCCATCAATGGCGGAGCGCCGCCGTCCGGTACGGCAGGGACACGCAGGACCTCCGCACCCGTGCAGCCTCCCGTCAGCGGCGGAGCGGCATCGTCCGGCACGGCAGGAACGCGCAAAACCTCCGCTCCCGCACAGCCTCCCGTCGGCGGCGGGGCGGCATCGTCCGGCACAGCAGGAACACGCAAATGCGCCGTTCCTACCCAGCCTCCCATCGGTGGCAGAGGGGCCCCGCCCGGTATGGCAGGAAAATCCGAGCCAAAGCCCGGCCCAGGCAAGGGGACAAAGCGCGTCAAATCCAATCCCAATCAGGCGGCCATGAACGGCGGCACTGGTCAGAAAAAGAGCACCAGGCGAAAGAAAGGAGGGTCCAGTCTTGGATAATCAGTCAAATGGTACGGAAAACACGGTCAGGGCCGCCGCCGGAGTGGCCAATATTGCACGGGGCGCGGCCTATGGCGGGCTGTACGGCGCCGCCGCCGAAGCGGTAAAGTCATTTTTCCCAGAGATCGTCAAGGGGGGTGTGATCCTCCTGTTCGTCATCATTCTGGGACCCCTGCTGATATTCACCGCCCTGCCCAACATCCTGTTTGGATTCGACAGCGCCACCACCCCCGATATCATAGACTTCACGGCGTCGGCCCGCGAGTTGGAGGCCATCTACCAGGGCATCGACGGGAAAAATCAGTCCATCATCGACAAGCTGGTGGACAGCATCCTCCCGGACTTCATGACGGACAATGTGCCGGACTATGAGGATTATGAGGTAAACAAAACCCTTGGCAACGTCAACAATTACTGGCTGATCGCCATTGGCTCCGTCCGGTACAAACAGGACCTCAACGCCATGGATGAGTCCGCGATAGAAAAGCTGCTGTTCGACAAGTTGACCTACTCCGCCTCCATCAAGGACCGTATTTTGAACATCGCCATCCGGGACCTGACCCCGGACGCCTACATGGACAAGCTGGGCTTTAGCCAGGAGGAAAAGGACTGGGCGGCCCTGCTCTACTCGGTGCTGGCGGACGGCCAGACCATCAGCCCGGACGACACCGACGGCCCGGGCAAGTACAACACGGATTACGGCGATATCGTCTTTTCCAACGCCGACACCCCCGTGGTCTACTACAACCAGACGGATGCCCGGTGGGGCAGCAAGCTCTACGGCCGCACCGGAACCATCGGCTGGGAGGGCTGCGGCCCCACCGCCCTGGCCATCGTGGTGGCCTCCATGACGGACAACAAGGTGACACCCTACGACGTGGCCCAGTGGTCCGCCCAGAACGGCTACCGCTGCGAGGGAAACGGGAGCTACCACAGCCTGATCCCCAACGGCGGTGAGCACTACGGCCTCACCGTCACCAAGATCGGCAAGGACAGCAAGAAGCTGGTGGAGGCCCTGGAGTCGGGCAAGCTGGTCATCGCCATCATGTCCGCCGGACATTTCACCACCACCGGCCACTTCATCGTCCTGCGGGGCATCACCGAGGAGGGGAATGTGCTGGTGGCAGACCCCGCCAGCGTGAAGCGGAGCAGCAAGGAGTGGCCCTTGGGCATCATCACAAATGAGGCCGCCACCCGGGCCGGCGCGGGCGGACCCTTCTAGGTGTTCTCCAATTAGGGGGCGGCTGTTATGGAAAAGCACGTCCCCTGCCGTGCGCGGGCGCTGCGCCTGCGCTACGGGATATCCCTGGCTGAGCTGGCGGACACCGCCGGCCTCTCCCCCCAGCTCATCAGCAAGATCGAGCTGGAGCCGCAAAGGCAAACCCCCGGACACGAAAAGAGGCTGAAACGTGCCTTTGCCGCGATCATTGACCGCCGCCGCGCCC
Organism: uncultured Oscillospiraceae bacterium; assembly: GCA_910588495.1. Taxonomy (GTDB): domain Bacteria; phylum Bacillota; class Clostridia; order Oscillospirales; family Oscillospiraceae; genus Enterenecus. The sequence goes on from CAJUPU010000045.1 coordinate 10,277, forward strand.
GGCTGGACGCTCTGGAAACGGAGCTGGCCGGGTGCGGCGGCCTGTTCCAACCCACGGAGGGGGATGAATATGGAATCTGAGACCTACTACATTCCCGCGAACTACACCGACGCGGGAAAGCTGTTCGGGCCGTTCGAGATCCGCAACGCCATCGAGGCGGTGCTGGTGGGCCTGCCGGTGCTGGCCTTCTGCGCCTTCTGCCTGCCGCTGGAGATCACCTGGAAGATCATCGTGTCCCTGTTCCTTCTGGTGCCGACGGTGGGCTTTGCCCTCATCGGCCTGAAGGACGACAGCCTGACCCGCTATTTGCGGATATGGTGGATCTGGCGGCAAAGGCGCCGGGTCATGACTTATCGAGGAGAGGTAAATGAACATGAATTTGAAAGAGCTTATCTTCGGCGGCGGCGTGACCGGCGTCAGTGACCGGGGCGGGGCCTACGCTGGGAGCGTCCAGGCGTGGCTCCCCGTCAAGGACATCATCAAAGGCGTGGTGCTCACCCGGGACAAGCGGTTCATCAAGATCGTGGAGCTGCTGCCCGTCAACTTCTACACCATGTCGGAGCTGGAAAAGGGCTCGGCCATCGCCGACCTGGCCGCCTATCTGAAGATCGCCCCGTCCAACCTCCAGATCAACGTTCTCACCCAAAAATTCGATTTGAACAGCTACATGAAGATGCTGCGCGGGGCGCTGGAGCGGGAGCGGAACGAGCGGTGCCGGGAGATGATCGAGGAGAGCATGGCCTACGTCCCCCAGCTGGTGGAGCGGGAGGCCATCACCCACCGTTTCTTCCTGTCTTTCTCCTATGACCCCAGCATGAAGGCTGCGGACAACACCCCCGGCGCCATCGCCGCCCTGCTCAATGAGAAGGCGGAGGTGGCCCGGCGGTATCTGGATCGCTGCGGGGTGGCGGTGCTGGAGCCGGAATACGAGGACAACTTCATTTTGGAACTGCTCTACGGCCTGCTGAACAAGCACACCTCCCAGCATATCCGGCTGCCGGAGGGGGCCTTTGACATGCTGGGGACGGTCCACGGTGTCTTTGACGAAACCGCGCTGCAGAAGATCGAAGCCCCCGCCGCCGTTGTGCCGGGGAAAAAGCGAAAGAAACGGTTTGGGAAAAAGACACTCCCCGGCGGTGTCAACGTGCTGGAGGCCGGGGCCACCACCATCCCGGACCTCATCTCTCCCTCCTCCATCGACAGCCATTCCCCGGACTACCTGCTGCTGGACGGGGTGTACCACGCCTACCTCTACATCGCGGGCTACGGCTACGCCACGGTGGTGGGCAAGGGCTGGCTGACGCCCCTCATCGAGGCCGGGGAGGGGGTGAGTCTCAGCTTTCAGCTCCGCCGCCAGCCCCGGGAAAAGACGGTAAGCTCCATCTCCCAGGCCACCATGGTGAACCGCTCCCGGATGCGGGATGTGGGGGACACCCGCCAGGACTTCGAGGAGCTGGGCGACGCCATCTACGCCGGGACTTATCTGAAGGAGGGCATGAACCGGGAGGGCGAGGACTTCTATTATATGCACACGTTGATCGAGGTGGTGGCGGACGACCCGGACACCCTGGAACAGCGCCTCACCGACCTGGAGACCCTGTGCGTGGCGTCGGATATGCTGGCCAAGCGGTGCGAGTTCAAGCATGAACAGGCGTTTTTGTCCTTCCTGCCCCTGCTGATCTCGGACCCGGATATCGAGCGCAAAAGCCGCCGCAACGCCCTCACCCAGGGGGTGGCCGGGGCCTTTCCCTTCGCCTCCTACGAGCTGAGCGACGCGGGGGGTATCTTCCTGGGGCTGAACCTCTACAACCGCTCCCCGGTGTTCATGGACCTTTTCGACGACTACAAATACACCAACGGCAACTTTGCCGCTTTTGGCTCCAGTGGCGTAGGCAAATCCACGCTGCTTCAGTGCGCCGCCAAACGTCTGCGGGAACAGGGCCGAAAAATCATCTGCGTTGTGCCGGAGAAGGGCCACGAGTACCGCCCCCTCTGCGAGGCCATGGGCGGTCAGTTCATCAAGCTGGGGCCCTCCTCCCCGGACTGCATCGGGCTCATGGAGATCCGCCGGTTCAGTGTCGGTGTCTGCGGCGGGCAAACCCGCCGGGATTCCCTGCTGGCTGAGAAGGTGTCCTGGCTGTCGGTGTGGTACTCCCTGCAAAAGCGGGGACTCACCGAGGAGGACCGAAGCTACATCGACTCCTCCCTCATCGAGTGCTACGGCCGCTTCGGAATCACTTTCGACAACGCAAGCCTGTTTGAGGAGGATGGCAAAACGCTGAAAGAGATGCCCGTGGTGAAGGACTGGTACGACCTGCTGATGGAGCGCCCGGAGACCCGCCACCTGGCCGTGGTACTCACCCGCTATGTGACTGGCTCCGCCGCCTCCATGGGCGGGCGGACCAACGTGGACACGGACAACCCCTACATCGTCATCGACCTCACCGGCCTGCCCGATGACCTCCAGCTGGCCGCCGTCTATGCCGCCACCGGCTTCGCCACGGATGTGATCGTGCAGAACGGCGACGTGGGCACAGCGCTGCTGTCCGATGAGCTGTGGAAGCTGCTGGGCGCCAACTCCAACCCTCTGGCGGCGGACTACACCATGCAGATGGTAAAGCTGATCCGCTCTCAGGGCGGCATCGCCGGGGTCACCTCCCAGGGCATGGCGGACATGATGGCCCTGGACGGGGGCAAGTACGGCAAGGGCATCCTGGACAGCTGCCGCGTCAAATTCATCATGCAGATGGAGGAACAGGAGGCCCGGCTGGTCCAGGAGAAGCTGGCCCTCACGGAGGAGGAGACGCGGATGATCACCCGGTTCCGCCGGGGCGAGGGGCTGCTTTGCATCGGCCACAACCATGTGCCCATCGCCATCCACGTTTCACCCAAGGAGTATGAGGCCATTACCACCTCGCCCACCGACCTGCGGGCACGCCTGAGACAGGAGGGGTGACAGGAAAAGCGGGCGGGGATGTCCCCGCCCGCGCCGCTATTCATTTTCTGACAGGTTTATGGCCTCTACAGACGTTAGAAAATCAGGGAGCACTTCAAAAATGATGGTGCAAATCAGGCTCCAATTGGTATTGTCATAGTCATGTACCAGCCGATGCCGCAGCCCTGATATTTTAGCCCATGGAATATCGGAATGGGCCGTTTTGAACGGGTCGGATAAATTGTACGCTTGCTCCCCAATATTGTAGAGCGGCGTGGTGATGGTCCATCGAATGGGTTCCTGCTCCAAGACCATTTCCCGCGTGACCTCAGATTGGGCAAGGTAGTCTAAAAGTTTTTTGGTGGTTGTGCGAATTTTTTCCAGACGCTGCGCGTCGCTGTATTTCATGCGATCCGCACCCCCTCTGAGAATACCGTGTCATAAAATTCCGTCCCGGCGTTTAGCTCACGCAGCTCATAGACGTCAACTTTTTTCCCTGTGGCCCGGTATAAGTCATCCGCCATGCAAAATATATCGGTGGGGTCAAAATGGGGACCGCCAATCACAACCAGATCTATGTCCGAACTGGCGTCAGCCTCCTGCCGGGCGTAAGAACCAAACAGGACGGCGCTCTCCGCATTATATTTTTTCAGGAGAGGAAGAACAACTTCGATAATTTCCTCTCGGGTATAAACCTGTCCTGACATGACGATCCCTCCATTCCAACATTGTTCACGAATATATTGTAAACGATTTTTCAAAAGAAAACAAGTGAAGGAGCAAATTTTATGCAGACGATCAAAGAGATGCTCCAACAAATCCAGGGCATCACCTTCGAGGCATACAAGGCCAGCGGTCAGGCCGCCGCCCTGCTGGGAGAGCCGTCCAGTCCCCCGGAGGCCATGGTTAAAGCCCTGGAACAGACCGCCGCCAACCTGGAACAAGGCACGGTGGAGATGCGCGCCCTGTGCGAGTCCTGCCTGCCCGAGCTGCTCACCATTGGCCGCAAGCCCGTCCTGCCTCCGCTGGATGTGGCCGGGAGCATCAGCGTGAACGAGTTCGGCTGGCTGCTGATCGAGCTGAACACCCTGCTGCCCCACTGCCGCTTTTCCTCCCCCGTCTGGCTGACGGACACCATCACCCGCCTGTTGGACCGGCACGAGCGGTCCCAGGGAAAGCTGCCCATGCTGGACCGGGCGCTGCTGGTCATCGAGGAATTCTGTGACCTGGAATCCCGCAACGTGTTCGACCAGGACAACAAGGGCTTCAAGGCCGTGTCCAACGCTATCAAGGGCAGGCTGGTGGAGGACGACGACCAGTTCACCCTCAGCGTGTGCCTGCTCTCCCAGCGGTTCTCCGGGGCGAGGTCGTGCCACATCTATGTGCTCCCACTCAGCGAGGCGGGGGACTTTTTCTCCATGCGCGCCGACTGCTACTCCTTTTCCCGCTGACCTTCGGTTACGTTGGAGGCGCAAATCATACCCTCACCTTCAGTTACAAACACCCCGCAAAACCCCCGACCATCGGTTACAATGGCGGTACAAATCTTCCACTGACCTTCGGTTACAGGGATACCCCGATGTAACCGAAGGTCAGCCTCATTTTTCCCTGCAATTTCAACGTTTTTTCCCACCGAATGTTCGGTTACATTGAAAAAATGTAACCCTCCTATGTCACCTTCGGTTACATTCCAGTTTCAAATTGAAGGAGGTGTCTCCCATGCTGTACGACCGCAGGGATTTTGGCCTGCTGCGTCTGGCTGGGGCCTATCAATGGCTGCCCCTGGCCTCGTTGCGGGCGCTGTCCCCGCTGAAACAACTTTACCGGGAAGCCGAGCTGCTGGCCTCGCTGGGACTGCTGGCCTTCTCCCGGAACGACGAATACTTTATGCCCTCCCCGGAGGGCTATCAATTTCTGTCCGCCCATGACCTCCCCTATCAGCCCCCATCAAAAAGGCCCTACGCTAAAAGTCCCATCCTTCGCCGCCGGCTAGAGGTAGGTTCTATCCTATTCACCTGTCTGGGCGCAGGAATTGAACCCGCCTTCGACAAGGTAGAACGCCTCAAACATCAGCCGGTATTCCTCCCGGCCTTCGCCCTTCGCTCCGGCGGCGGGAACCTGATGAACGCCGCGGGCTGCGCCGGCTTTGGCCACTGGGGTGACACCGCCTATATGGTCCAGTATGTGGGGGAAAACAGCCCCGGCTTTTTTATGAACAACGAGCTTTCCCACCTCCACAACCTGGCCTCGGTGTTCAGCGAACGGCTGGACACTCCCCAGGCCCTCCTTCTGGCGGGGGAGAGCTACCGCTCCGTCTACGCCATCCTGTCCCGGGCCACCCCCACCCAGCGCAACGGGAAAAAGGGCTTTGTGGACTACAGCCAGGCATATCCCCAGCTGGGCATCCCGGCCTGCCTCCTGTCCTGCGACGACACCGGGGCGCTCCAACTGGCCATCATGCGTCAGCCGGACTACCGGGCCAAAATCGCCCGGGCCGCCTTTGGGGCGCGTTGGACGCCAGAGGACGGCCGCATCCCGGAGGCGGACGGCCAGGTGGACGGCAACCCCCTGGTCATCGCCGTGGACATGGACCTGCGGCGCCTGGACCGGGTGTGCCGGGACGCCCGGCAGCAGGACCGAAAGGAGATCCTGGTGGCGGCCTTGGACGGCCAGATGTCCGGCCTGCTGCTGGACCACTTTCCGACGGAGGCTCCGGTCCGGCCATTGCGCGTCAATCATAAAGTGTTGTCCGTGGCCTTCGGCGGCGAATGCGTTTTGGG
>CAJUPU010000046.1 GCA_910588495.1 uncultured Oscillospiraceae bacterium
CAACGCAAAAATCTGTGAGTTTCGGGTGAACGGGAAGCAGAAACGGACGTTCCAAAAATCGAACATGGGCTCGTAGCTCAGCTGGGAGAGCGCCGCGTTCGCAACGCGGAGGTCGAGGGTTCGATCCCCTTCGAGTCCACCAAAAGTCTTGAAATCATGAGATTTCAAGACTTTTTTATAAATTTAATACAATATCAACAATGGTCATAACCTCAAATCCCGTAACAGAAACCGCCAAATGAAGCTCTCGCAAGGCCGTGATTTTTCATCCGAAGAATCACGGCCTTTTTTATTTTCTCTAAAGGAGTGGCGAACATGATCTTCAAAGCGATCCTCAGAAACAACAAGCCGGGATACGGGCAGGTCACCGTTCCCTTCCCGATCCCCGACAGCGAGTACGACCACACCATCGCCCTGCTGGAGGACATGGACATCGGCTCTCCCACCGCCCAGGACTGCCGGGTGGACGGGCTGGACGGTTCGTACCCCATTCTCGACCAGCTGGTGACCCAAACCGTCAATGTGGACGAGCTGGACTACCTGGCCAAACGGTTGGACAGCTTCTGCCAGGGTGAAATCGAAAAATTCCAGGCCATGGCCTCCAAGCTGTGCCTGTCCGACATCAAAGACTTCATCAACCTCACCTTCTGCTGCCAGCAGGCAACCGTGATCACCGATTTTACTGACCTGGAACGCATCGGCAAAGACCATGCCTTGACGGTCTGCGGTGATTCAATGTCGATGGAGATGATCGAACGGGTAGGTGGCCGGACAGTGGCTCTCGACCTGATCCAAAGAGGCATTGGGGTGGTCACCCCCTATGGCGTCGTGTACGACAACGGCATGAAGCTGGAGCCGCTCTACGATGGACGGTATTTCCCGGCATATCTCTATGGGTTGCCCCAGTTGGGAATCGAGATCAAGGCCGGGCAGGATGGCACGGCTGCGGGATTCCTCTGTCTTCCCTGTTCGGACAAGCAGGTCCAGCGGACGCTGGAGCGGGCAGGAAGCGGCGGTCAGGGCTTTCATATGGAGGTCACCATGGACAGCCTGCCCCAACAGGTGTCTTCGGTGATCAGCCTGACCCGCGATGGTCTTGACGAGCTCAACGCGCTGTGCCGGGCCATTGCGCCCCTGAACGCGGAGCAAAGGGAAAAGCTGGACGCGGTGGTTCTGCTGGCCCGGCCTGAGTGTGCCAGCGAGGTGTGCCAGCTGGCGGAAAACCTGGACCAGTTTGACTTCGTTCCCAAATCGGACAGACCGGAGGCGGACAGCGCCCTCACCGAACTGGGTTACGTGGCCTACCACGGCAGCCTGACACTGGAGGAGTTGATGATGGAGAATCCCGCGGAGCAGTACCAACAGGAGCAAGAAATGGGAGGGATGGCGTGATGGATATCTTCATTTCCAGGGGAGCGCAGGATCCTGAAGTCCGTATCCCCTTTCCTGCTGAGCCGGACATAGTATGGCCTATGCTTCGTGAGCTTGACGAATACTGCGCCAGCAACGATCCTGCCAGGATCGCAGGCACCTCCGCCCTGGTTCCAAACCTCACTCAATACATCAGCTGTGCGGATGTGGAGGATGCCGTCGATATCCGTAAGCTGAATGAACTGGCGGAGCTGGTGGACGGCATGAGCTCAGAAGAACAGAACATTTTTGCCGGTGCGCTGGACGCTGAGAGCGTCAACGGCCTGGATGATGTCCTCCGCATTGCCTCCAACCTGGGCCAGTACGAGTTCATCGAGGGTGTCACCTCAGACAAGGAGCTGGGCGGCTGGCTGGTGGAGCATGGACAGGCCGGGGTGGAGTTCCCCGAGGCGGTGCGGCCCTACTTGGACTACGCTGGGATCGGTGCAGAGCATTACGCCAGCCACGGCGGGGCGTACACGCCCAACGGCTATGTGAAGCGCCGGATGGTCGAGCAGGAACAGGCCGTGGAACCCAAGTCCAAATTCTCGCTCACCCTGACCTCCCCCACCGGCTCCATCTGCCTGGATCTGCCCGCCTTTCAGGATGATCTGGAGCAGGCAAAAAGGGTGCTGGATCTGGACAGCTTGGACAGTGCTGCCATTGTGGATGTGGAGATCGGCTATCCCTGGGCCGATCTGCTTGATATGGATTCCATTACGCTGCATGATGCCCATATCTTGGCCAAATGTGTTCGGGAAATGACGGATCGGGAATTGAAGGTGTTCGGCGCGGTCTTGGAGATAGAGGCGCCCAACTCCTTCTCTGATGCCAACATCACCGCAATGTATCTTGACGATTATGAACTGGTGGAGGACAGCGAAAGGGAGTATGGCATGGAAGCCCTGCGTTACGCGGGAGCGGGGGATGAACTTCTGGAAATACTGGACGGCTTTACCGATTTTGATACCCTGGGCCGATCGGAGATGGAGCAGGACGGCGTTCGGGAAACCTCTTATGGGTCGGTCAAGCGCCTCAGCGCCCCCTGGCCTCAGCAGGCAGAGCAGGGCCAAACGATGTACTGAAAACCGCCAACCGCAACAGAAAAGGAGCGATACAATGACAGTTGATATGTTCAGGGATGAAATGCAGCACGCCCAACTGTTCGGCAAACCCGTGCTCGCCACCAACTGGCTGATCCCCCGGGAAACGGTGCCGGACGGGTGGTATTGCTACGATATGCGGGGGACGGGCAGCGACCCCGGCGCCCACGCCGCACTGGTGGACTACACCAGCTATGACCACAGCGGCACAGTCCTCTCCCCCAAGCCGCTGAAGCGGCCCGCCACCAAGGCCAGACGGATCGGCAAGGGGGACTATCTCCTCCACGGCGAAACCATGGACCTGGAGACGTTCTGCGAGGAGTACGGGCTGGATGTACCGGACAACCCCATCAAGTTTGAAATGCGCCCCGCTTCGCCCGATGAAGCGGGGCTTTTTTACGCCCTGCCGCCCGGGAAAGACGAGGAGCTGGCAGCGATCGGCCACCTTCGCATCGACCTTGGGCGCGATGGCGACGAGTTCTGGCACACCTGGTGGCCGCAGGGTCCGGAGGGGCTGAACACCCCGGAGTTCAAGGATGAGCTGGGCCAGGTGGTGGATCAGCTGCGCCGGGGCGTGCTGAAAGACTTTTCCACCATGCTCCGCCTGTGCCATCTCAACGGCGGCGAGATCGCGGGCGGCATCGCCGCCCAGAACTACGGCTTCGTGCTGGAGACGGAACGGTACCGCTACTGCCTGCGCTGCAACCCGGTACGCGGGGACTATCAGGCATACCTGACCTGCTTCGATCTGCGCCAGCAAGAGCTGAACCAGGCTCAGAAACAGAGGCCGGAGCAAGACAGCGGCCTGGTGCTGGGCGGCATGGGCTGAACCTACACATCAAAATGGAAAGGAAGCAGAGCGATGAACGACAAGTTTTTCCTTGAATTGGCCCGCCGCCTGAAGCGGGAGGGCATCGACACCGGGCCGGTGGAGAAGGAGCGCCTGCCGGTGTTGGCGGACAGACGGGCGGCTGTGCTGGTCATGCCCCGCGGCACCGTTACCTTCAACGCCGACGTGGAGCGTGGCCCGGAGGCGGAGAGCGTCTACGATCTCACGTTCAGGCTGAGCCGGGAGGTCTATGAATACACCAAGGCCATGGCCGCCGCGCCGCAGCTCAAGGCAGATGCTCTCCACGAGGACGTCAGGTTGCTGGCGGAGTTCAACGGGTGTCCGCCACCCGTTCCTATCCCAGCCTGGCGGGGCTGTGCAAGGAACGTGGGTTCTCCATCAATAAGCTGGCGAGGATGAGCAACGTCAGGCAATCCACGATCGACAACATCATGCACGGTGCGTCCAGGAATCCCGGTATTCAAACGCTGCACAAAATTGCTCTGACTTTCAACATGACGCTCTCAGAGTTCCTTGACTATCCTGAGTTGAATGAGTTTTCTTTCGACGATAATTCGCCTGATGATGAAGAATAAAAACGGCTCCACCAGAAGGGCTACCCCGCATAAGGACAACAACAAGATCACCGTCCAGAGCATAACAAAATGCGGCAACCAAAACGGCTACACCCCACAAGGATGCAAAGTGAAGCGGGACAGTAAGGCAGTACGGGCCAAACGAAAACAGAAGCGTCAGAAGAAAGTGCTTTCTTCTGACGCTTCTGTTTTTCTGGGGCAGAGATAGATAACTTTTTCGCAAAAACCGAGTATTCTCAAAACAAGAAAAATATCTGTTGCACTGATTTTGAGTCGGTTGAACAGCTTTGCCCAAACAGAATCATGGGGTTTCAGCCAAAATCGTTATGGCCACTCTCCATCGGCCTACTCTACCGTGACGCTTTTCGCCAGATTCCTGGGCTTATCCACGTCCAATCCCCGGGCCACGCTGGTGTAGTACCCCAGTAGCTGGAGGGGGACTATCGCCAGCAGTCCGGTGAAGCAAGGGGCCGTTTTAGGGATGTAGACGGTGAAATCCGCCGTGTCCTCTATGCTGTAGTGCCCATAACAGGTCAGCCCCATAAGGTACCCCCCCCGGGCCTTGCACTCCGCCATATTGCTGATGGTTTTCTCGTACAGATCGCTCTGGGTGAGCACGCCGATCACCAGGGTGTTGTTCTCCACCAGGCTGATGGTGCCGTGCTTCAGCTCCCCCGCGGCGTAGGCCTCGCTGTGGATATAGCTGATCTCCTTCATTTTCAGGCTGCCCTCCAGGCTGGCGGCGTAATCCGCTCCCCGGCCCAGGAAGAAGATGTCCCGGGCGTTGGCGAACTTGGCGGCGAACCACTGGATGCGGCCCTTGTCCTCCAGCACGCGGGCGATCTTGTCCGGCAGGGCGGCCAGCTCTTCAATGTATCCCGTATACTCGTCCTCCGTGAATTTCCCCCGCACCTGGGCCAGCTGCACCGCCAGGGCGTACATGGCCATGAGCTGGGCACTGTAGGCTTTGGTGGTGGCCACGGCGATCTCCGGCCCCGCCAGGGTGTAGAGCACACTGTCCGACTCCCGGGCGATGGTGGAGCCTACCACGTTTACCACCGCCAGCGTCCGCGCCCCCCGCCGCTTCGCCTCCCGCAGGGCGGCCAACGTGTCCGCTGTCTCCCCGGACTGGGAGATGACGATGACTAAGGCGTTCTCGTCCAGCAGCAGTCTGCGGTAGCGAAACTCGGAGGCCAGCTCCACCCGGACGGGGACCTCCGCCAGCTCCTCCAGGACGTACTGGGCCGCCACCCCCACATGCCAGGCGGAGCCGCAGGCCGCGATATGGATGGACGAGATGGACTGGAGGACCTCCTCCGTCAGCCCCGCCCCGGACAGGTCGATCCGCCCGTCCTTCAGCAGACTGTTCAGGGTGTCCCGCACGGCGGCGGGCTGCTCATGGATCTCTTTGAGCATGAAGTGCTGGTATCCGCCCTTTTCCGCCGCCTGGGCGTCCCAGGTGATCTCGGTCAGGGGGAGCTCCACCTCGTCTCCATTGAGGTCGTAAAAATGGATCTCCCCCGGGCTGAGTCTTGCCGCCTGCTGATTGCCGATGTAGTATACATTTCGCGTGTCGTTCAGGATGGCGGGCACATCGGAGGCCAGATAGGTCTCCCCCTCCGCCACGCCGAGGATCATGGGTGAGTCCTTCCGCGCGGCGAAGATCTCGCCGGGATAGTCCTGAAACATCAGCGCCAGGGCATAGGACCCCTGTATCCGCACCATGGCCCGGGTGAGGGCGTCCACAGGGCCCAGCTTGTATTTTTTGTAGTAGTAGTCCACCAGCTTCACCGCCGTTTCGGTGTCGGTGTCTGAATAAAAGGTGTAGCCGTGGCGTTCCAGCTTGGCTTTCAGCTCGGAGCAGTTCTCGATGATCCCGTTGTGGACCCCCACCACCTGAGACTCCACCGCGTCGGAGCCGGAGCTCACACCGCTGCCGCTGACGTGGGGGTGGGCGTTGATGAGGCTGGGAGCGCCGTGGGTGGCCCAGCGGGTGTGTCCAATGCCGCAGCAGCCGGCAAGGGCCGCGCCGCCGTCTGTTTTCTCAGCCAGATTGCGCAGCTTGCCCACGGCCTTCACCACCTGGGCCGGCTCATCACCGTCCCGGACGGCCAGGCCCGCCGAGTCATAGCCCCGGTATTCCAGCTTGGCCAGCCCGTCCAGCAAAATGGGGGCGGCCCGCCGCCGCCCGGTAAAGCCTACGATCCCGCACATGATATGCACTCCCTCCGTCGGATCTGTTGTGTTCCATTATATTCCCATCGCATTCCGCTGTCAATTGGTTCGCCTTCAAAACTGCAAGATTAAAATATTAAACTTGCATATAAAGGGGGGTGCTGTTGTGCCACATCCTTGTAATATGCAATAAAATATATTTAGATTGCAAATATTGTCTTGACTTTCCTGCTTCTACCGGCTATACTGGCCATAGTTCAGGCGTGAACAACGGCGTTCCGACCCGGAAGGGGGAGGAGCGCCGATTTCTATTTCGCGGGGAAACAGAAAGGGGATCTCATTTATGGGCTGCAGCAGAGAGGATATCATTCGAATGGTGAAAGAGGAGGATGTAAAATTCATCCGAATGCAGTTCACCGACATCTTTGGCCAGCTGAAAAACGTGGCCATCACCGCCTCCCAGATCGAGAAGGCCGTGGACAACCAGATCATGATCGATGGCTCCTCCATCGAGGGGTTTGTCCGCATCAACGAGTCGGACCAGTATCTCTGGCCCGACCTGGACAGCTTTGTCATCTTCCCCTGGCGGCCCCAGCACGGCAAGGTGGCCCGGCTGATCTGCGACGTGCACAACCCGGACGGCACTCCCTTTGTGGGCGACCCCCGGGGGGTGCTGGAGCGGGTGCTGGAGAAAGCGAAGGCCATGGGCTACGATACCTTCAATGTGGGCCCCGAGGCGGAGTTCTTCCTGTTCCAGACCGACGAGGAGGGCAAGCCCACCACCCGCACCAACGATGAGGCGGGTTATTTCGACCTGGGCCCTCTGGATCACGGGGAGTCCACCCGGCGGGAGATCTGCCTGGCGCTGGAGGAGATGGGCTATGAAATTGAGGCCAGCCACCACGAGGTGGCCCAGGGCCAGCACGAGATCGACTTCAAGTACGCCCCCGCCCTCCAGTGCGCCGACAAGATCATGACCTTCAAGCTGGCTGTAAAGACCCTGGCCCAGAAGAATGGGCTCCACGCCACCTTCATGCCCAAGCCCATCTTCGGCATCAACGGCTCGGGAATGCACACCAACATGTCCCTGTTCCGGGACGGGAAAAACGTGTTCTTCGATGAGAACGGTCCCAAGGGCCTGTCCAGGGAGGCGTATGCTTTCATCGCGGGGATACTGGCCCACATGAAGGGCATGGCCGCCGTCACCAACCCCCTGGTCAACTCCTACAAACGGTTGGTCCCCGGCTACGAGGCTCCCTGCTATCTGGCCTGGTCCGCCTCCAACCGTTCCGCCCTCATCCGCATCCCCGCCGCCCGGGGACAGGCCACCCGGGTGGAGCTGCGCTGCCCCGACCCGGCCTGCAACCCCTACCTGTCTTTGGCCGTCTGCCTGGCGGCGGGGCTGGACGGCATCGAGAAGGGGATGACCCCGCCGGAGGAGATCACCGAGAACATCTTCGCCATGTCTCCGGCGGAACGGCAGGCCAAGGGCATCGAGGCCCTGCCCGGCTCCCTGGAGGAGGCCCTCATCGCCATGAAGAAGGACAAGCTGGTGATGGACACCCTGGGCCAGCACGTTTCCAGCCAGTACATCGCCGGAAAAGAGGCGGAGTGGGACGAGTACCGCACCCGCGTTTCCAGCTGGGAGCGGGACAAATACATGATGAACTACTGAATTTCCCGGAAGCGAGGTGAGGGCCATGCGGCAGATCGTGGTGGCCTTTGAGCGCCAGTCCAACTGCGACCGGCTCCGGGAGGCGCTGGAGAGCACCGGAGAATTTTCCTGCCTCACCTGCCGCAGCGCCGCCCAGGTGAAGCGGACGGTGGCCAAACTGCGGCTGGACCTGGTGGTGTGCGGCTTCAAGCTGACGGACGAAAGCTGTGAGACGCTGTATTTCGACCTGCCCCAGCGGTGCGCCATGCTGATGGTGGCCCCCCAGGCCCAGTTGGAGCTGTGCGCCGCGCCGGGGATATTCAAGCTGCCTGCCCCGGTGGGCCGGGGGTCGCTGCTGGCCTCGGTGCGGATGCTGGCCCAGCTGGCTCAGACCAGTCAGGCCCCCGCCCGGCGCAGCCAGGAGGAAAAGGAGCTGGTGGCGCGGGCCAAAGCGTTGCTGATGGAACAGGACGGCATGACGGAAGCGGAGGCTCATCGGTGGCTCCAAAAGCGGAGCATGGACCACGGCGCGCGGCTGGCGGACACCGCCCGGCAGGTGCTGGAGAAATTTTGACCGGGCAGAGACGCCTGACAGAACGGGACGGCGCTCATTGGGCGGCCGTCCCGTTGACTTCATATGACCCCGAAAAGAGGTTTTCGCTATGAGAGAAAAGGAAACGGGGCCCATGGCCCCCCTGTACGACCCCCGGTTCGAGCACGACGCCTGCGGCATTGGGGCCGTTGTGGACATCAAGGGCAGAAAGACCCATCAGACGGTGGACGACGCGCTGAAGATCGTGGAAAAGCTGGAGCACCGGGCGGGAAAGGACGCCGCGGGCGAGACCGGCGACGGCGTGGGTATTTTGCTGCAGATCTCCCACGGCTTTTTCTCCAAAGCGGCGGCGGAGCTGGGCTTTGAGCTGGGGGGCGAACGGGACTACGGGGTGGGGATGTTCTTCTTCCCCCAGGACGACCTGCGCCGGAATCAGGCCATGAAGATGTTCCAGCTCATCGCAGAGCGGGAGGGGATGGAGTTCATCGGCTGGCGGGAGGCGCCGGTATGCCCCCAGGTGCTGGGGCGGAAGGCACGGGATAAAATGCCCCGGATCGTCCAGGGCTTCGTCCGCCGCCCGGAACGGCTGGCAAAGGGGCTGGAATTCGACCGCCGCCTCTATATCGCCCGGCGGGAGTTTGAGCAGTCCAGCGGCGACACCTATGTGGCCTCCCTGTCCAGCAGGACCATCGTGTATAAGGGGATGTTCCTGGTGGGCCAGCTGCGGCAGTTCTACCTGGATCTGCAGGATGAGGACTATACCTCCGCCATCGCCCTGGTCCATTCCCGGTTCTCCACCAACACCGATCCCTCCTGGGAGCGGGCCCACCCCAACCGGCTCATCGCCCACAACGGGGAGATCAACACCATTCGGGGCAACGCGGACCGGATGCTGGCCCGGGAGGAGACCATGTCCTCCCCGGTGTGGGAGGGGGAGCTGGACAAGGTGTTCCCAGTGGTGGACGCCAGGGGCTCGGACTCCGCCATGCTGGACAACACCCTGGAATTTCTGGTGATGAGCGGCATGGAGCTGCCCTTGGCGGTGATGGTGTGCGTCCCGGAGCCCTGGATGAACGACCCTAATCTCTCCCGTGCCCGCCGGGACCTGTACCAATACTACGCCGCCATGATGGAGCCCTGGGACGGCCCCGCCGCCATCCTGTTCTCCGACGGCGACCAGGTGGGCGCGGTGCTGGACCGCAACGGCCTGCGCCCCGCCCGGTATTACCTCACCGACGACGGCCGGCTCATCCTGTCCTCCGAGGTCGGGGTGCTGGACATCGACCCTGCCCATATCCTGAAGAAATCCCGGCTGGAGCCGGGGAAAATGCTGCTGGCGGACACGGTCCAGGGCCGCGTCATCGGTGACGAGGAGCTCAAGGAGGGCTGCGCCGCCCGCAGCCCCTACGGCGAATGGCTGGACCGGGAGCTGCTTCAGCTGAAGGACCTGGCTATTCCCAACCACCGGGTGGAGACCTGCCCGCCGGAACGGCTGGCACAGGTGCAGAAGGCGTTCGGCTACACCTGGGAGGATGTCAAAGACGCCATCCTGCCCATGGCCCGGACAGGGGCGGAACCCACCGCCGCCATGGGGGCGGATATCCCCCTGGCGGTGCTGGACCGCCGGGACCGGCCGCTGTTCGACTATTTCCGCCAGCGCTTCGCCCAGGTGACCAACCCGCCCATCGACGCCATCCGGGAGGAGATCGTCACCGACACCGCGGTGTATGTGGGAGATGACGGCAATCTGCTGGAGGAGCGGGCTGAAAACTGCCGGGTGCTCCAGATCCACAACCCCATCCTCACCTCGGTGGATATGCTGAAGATCAAACACATGGACCGGCCCGGCTTCCGCGTGGAGACGGTGTCCCTGCTGTATTTCAAAAATATGCCCCTGAAGCGGGCGCTGGACCAGATGAAGCTGTCCGCCGACCGGGCCTATCGCGGCGGGGCCAATATCATCATCCTGTCTGACCGGGGGGTGGACGAAAACCACGCGGCCATCCCCTCTCTGCTGGCGGTGTCCGCCCTGGAGCAGCATCTGGTGCGCACCCGAAAGCGCACGGCGGTGTCCGTCATCCTGGAGTCCGGCGAGCCCCGGGACGTGCATCACTTTGCCGCCCTGCTGGGCTACGGGGCCCGGGCGGTCAACCCCTATCTGGCCCAGGAGACCATCGGCCGGCTCATCGACGAGGGAATGCTGGACAAGGACTTCGGGGCGGCGGTGGACGATTACAACAAAGCCATCCTGAAAGGTATCGTGAAGATCGCCTCTAAAATGGGCGTGTCTACCCTCCAGTCCTACCAGTCCGCCCAACTCTTCGAGGCGGTGGGCATCGCCAAAAACGTGGTGGACGAATACTTTACCAACACGGTCTCCCGCATTGGCGGCATCGGCCTGAAGGAGATCGAGGCCATGGTGGACCGAAACCATTCGCGGGCTTTCGACCCCTTGGGGCTGGAGGCGGACCTCACCTTGGACTCGGCGGGAACTCATAAGGCCCGCTCGGGACAGGAGGACCATATGTACAGCCCCCAGGCCATCCACCTGCTCCAGCAGGCCGCCCGCACCGGGGACTACGGCCTGTTCAAGCAATACAGCGCCCTGGTGGACGACGAGAGCTCCCCCCACACCCTCCGGGGGCTGATGGAGATGAAGTATGCGCACACCCCCATCCCATTGGACGAGGTGGAGAGCGTGGAGTCCATCGTCAAGCGGTTCAAGACCGGGGCCATGAGCTACGGCTCCATCTCCCAGGAGGCCCACGAGTGTCTGGCCCAGGCCATGAATCTGCTGGGGGGCAGGTCCAACTCCGGCGAGGGGGGCGAGCGGCCCGAGCGGCTGCGAAACGGCCTCCGCTGCTCCGCCATCAAGCAGGTGGCGTCGGGCCGGTTCGGGGTCACCAGCGAGTACCTGGTGAGCGCCCAGGAGATCCAGATCAAAATGGCCCAGGGGGCCAAGCCCGGCGAGGGCGGCCACCTGCCTGGAAAGAAGGTGTACCCCTGGATCGCCAAGACCCGCTACTCCACCCCCGGCGTGTCCCTGATCTCTCCGCCGCCCCATCACGATATCTATTCCATTGAGGACCTGGCCCAGCTGATCTACGATCTGAAAAACGCCAACCGTCAGGCCCGCATTTCCGTCAAGCTGGTCAGCGAGGCGGGCGTGGGCACCGTGGCGGCCGGCGTAGTGAAAGCGGGCGCTCAGGTGGTGCTCATCTCAGGCTGGGACGGGGGCACCGGGGCCGCACCCCGGACCTCCATTCACCACGCGGGTCTGCCCTGGGAGCTGGGGCTTGCCGAGACCCACCAGACCCTCATCCAAAACGGGCTCCGCTCCCGGGTGATGCTGGAGACCGACGGAAAGCTGATGACGGGCCGGGACGTGGCCATCGCCTGTATGCTGGGGGCGGAGGAGTTCGGTTTTGCCACCGCGCCGCTGGTGACCCTGGGCTGCGTCATGATGCGGGTGTGCGATCGGGACACCTGCCCCGTGGGGGTTGCGACGCAGAACCCCCAGCTGCGGAAACGGTTCAAGGGAAAGCCGGAATATGTGGTGAACTTCATGCGCTTCATCGCCCAGGAGCTGCGGGAGCACATGGCGAAGCTGGGTGTGCGCACCGTGGAGGAGCTGGTGGGCCGCACCGACCTGCTGAAAATGCGGGACCACGCCGTCAACGACAGGGCCGCCACCGTGGACCTGTCCGCGATCCTGGGCGGTCCCTACGTGGGCGAGGGGTACAAGACTCACTTTGACCCCGCCGATGTGTACGATTTTGAGCTGGAAAAGACGGTGGACCAGTCGGTCCTTCTGGCGAAAATGGGGGGCGCCCTGAAAAAGGGCCAGAAGAAACGACTTTCCCTGGAGGTGACCTCCACCGACCGGGCTGTGGGGACGATCTTCGGCTCCGAAGTGACCCGCCTTCACGGGGAGGAGCTGGAGGAGGATACCTTTACCGTCCACTGTACCGGCGGCGGGGGCCAGTCCTTCGGCGCGTTCATTTCCAGGGGCCTCACCCTGGAGCTGGAAGGGGACGCCAACGACTACTTCGGCAAGGGGCTGTCCGGCGGCAAGCTGGCGGTGTACCCGCCCAAAACAGCCGCATTCAAGGCGGACGAGAACATCATCATCGGCAATGTGGCCCTGTATGGCGCCACCTCCGGAAAAGCCTTTATCGCGGGCCGGGCCGGAGAGCGGTTCTGTGTGCGCAATTCCGGAGCGGCGGCTGTGGTGGAGGGCGTGGGCGACCACGGCTGCGAGTACATGACCGGGGGCCGGGTGGTGGTGCTGGGGGAGACGGGCAAAAATTTCGCCGCGGGCATGAGCGGCGGCGTGGCCTACGTCTGGGACCCCCGGCGGGATTTGTATCTGCGCCTGAACAAGGAGCTGGTATCCCTGGAGCCGGTGACGGAGACCCGGGACCTGGAGGAGCTGCGGGGCCTGATCGCCGAGCATGTTCAGGCCACCGGCTCGGAGAGGGGCCGGACCATTCTGACGGAGCTTGAACACAGCGCGGCAAATTTCAAAAAGATATTACCGCGGGATTACGCCAAAATGCTCGAGGCCATTGCCCAATGCGAGGGGCAGGGCATGGGCCGGGACGAGGCGGAGCTGGAGGCGTTCTACGCCGCGACAGGAGGCGCGAACTGATGGGAAAGCCCACGGGATTTTTAGAGTTTGACCGCCGGGTGGATCCCGGCCAGCCGCCTTTGGAGCGCATCCGCCACTGGGACGAGTTCCACGCCATGCTCCCGGAAGAGGAGCGCCGCCGTCAGGCGGCCCGATGTATGGAGTGCGGCGTTCCCTTCTGCCAGTCCGGGGTGGAGCTGGGGGGCATGGTCATCGGGTGCCCACTCCACAATCTGGCGCCGGAGTGGAACGATCTGATCTATACCGGAAATCCGGACCAGGCCCTGGCCCGGCTCACCAAGACCAACAGCTTCCCTGAGTTTACCGGGAGGGTGTGCCCCGCCCTGTGCGAGGCGGCGTGCACCTGCGGCCTCAACGGCGACCCGGTGACGGTGAAGGAAAACGAGCTGGCCATCATCGAGGCGGGCTTTGCCTCGGGGGCCATAAGGCCCCGGCCGCCCAAGGCCCGCACGGGAAAGCGGGTGGCGGTGGTGGGGTCCGGCCCCGCCGGCCTTGCCGCCGCCCAGCAGCTCAACCGCCGGGGACACTCCGTCACGATCTTTGAGCGGGACGACCGGGCGGGGGGGCTGCTGATGTACGGCATCCCCAACATGAAGCTGGAAAAGCGGATCGTTCAGCGCCGGGTGGAGCTGATGGCGGCAGAGGGGGTGGAGTTCCGTACAGGCTGTGACGTGGGCCGGGATCTCCCCGCCCAGGCGCTTTTGGAGGAGTATGACGCGGTCGTCCTGTGCTGTGGGGCGAAGAAGCCCCGGCCCCTGCCTCCGGCAGAGGGGATCTTGGGCGCGTATTTCGCCGTGGACTATCTCACCGCCGCCACAAAGGCTCTGCTGGACGGCGGCGCCCCCATCGACGCCGCTGGCAAAGATGTGGTCGTCGTGGGGGGCGGCGACACCGGCAACGACTGCGTGGGCGCCGCCATCCGCCAGGGGTGCCGGTCCGTCATCCAGCTGGAGATGATGCCTCGGCTCCCGGCGGCGCGGGCCGGGGATAACCCCTGGCCCCAGTGGCCCCGGGTGTGCAAGACCGATTACGGCCAGGAGGAGGCCGCCGCCCTGTTTGGGGCCGACCCCCGGCGATATCAGACCACGGTGAGGGAGTGCCGGACCGATGAGGCCGGGGCGCTGTCCGCCGTCGTCACCGTCCGCCTGGAGCCGAAGGAGGAGGACGGGCGGCGCTTCATGGCCCAGGTCCCCCGCTCGGAGGAGGAACTGCCCTGCCAGCTGTTGCTCATCGCGGCGGGCTTCCTGGGCCCCGAGGACTATGCCGCCGACGCCTTCGGCTTGAGCCGGGACGGGCGGTCCAATGTGTCCACCGCCCCGGACAGCCACGCCACAGGGGTAGATAAGGTGTTTGCCGCAGGGGATATGCGCCGGGGGCAGTCCTTGGTGGTGTGGGCCATCGCCGAGGGCCGGGCTGCCGCGCGGGAGGCGGACGAGTACCTGATGGGCTACAGCAATTTGAACTGAGCGCCCAAAAAATTCGCAGGAAAAACCGCTTAGATTTTCGTTTTCCGGGTAAAAACATTTGTAGTTCCCGCCAAAAATGAATTTTGTTGGTTGACATCTTGCAAAAATGGAGCTATACTCCCCCCATCAGGCAAAGGCGCCGGAGAGCTTCAACGCTCCCGGCGACTTTCCTGTTTCACGGGAGAGGCCATGCCTGAAAAACACAGCGGGCGGGGCCTGACCTGATCTTGGGGGAGGAATTGCAATGGATATGTCAGTATGGTATCTGGTGGGCGCCATTTTGGTGTTCTTCATGCAGTGCGGGTTTGCCGCTGTGGAGGCGGGCTTCACCCGGGCCAAGAACGCGGGGAACATCATCATGAAAAACCTGATGGACT
>CAJUPU010000047.1:0-12755 GCA_910588495.1 uncultured Oscillospiraceae bacterium
CCTCGGCCACGTCGCAGATGGAGCCCATGGCGATGATGACCCGGTCGGCGTCGGGGGCGCCGTAGTAGTTGAACAGCTGGTAGTTGGTGCCCAGCTTGGCGTTGATCTTGCCCATATACTCCTCAACGACCTCGGGCATGGCGTCGTAGTACTTGTTGCAGGCCTCGCGGTGCTGGAAGAAGATGTCGCCGTTCTCGTGGGAGCCGCGCATGACGGGGCGCTCGGGGTTGAGGGCACGGGCCCGGAAGTCCTCGATGGCCTTCCAGTCCACCATCTCGGCCAGGTCCTCATAGTCCCAGATGGCCACCTTCTGGATCTCGTGGGAGGTGCGGAAGCCGTCGAAGAAGTTCAGGAAGGGCACCCGGCCCTCGATGGAGGCCAGATGGGCCACGGCGGCCAGGTCCATGACCTCCTGGACATTGCCCTCGGCCAGCATGGCGAAGCCGGTCTGGCGGCAGGCCATCACGTCGGAGTGGTCGCCGAAGATGTTCAGCGCGTGGCTGGCCACGGTGCGGGCGGACACGTGGAACACGCAGGGAAGCAGCTCGCCGGCGATCTTGTACATGTTGGGGATCATCAGCAGCAGGCCCTGGGAGGCGGTGTAGGTGGTGGTCAGGGCGCCGGCGGCCAGGGAGCCGTGGACGGTGCCGGCGGCGCCGGCCTCGGACTGCATCTCCACCACCTTGACGGTCTGGCCGAAGATGTTCTTCCGGCCGGCGGCGGCCCACTGGTCCACATTGTCCGCCATGGGGCTGGACGGCGTGATGGGATAGATGCCGGCCACCTCGGTGAATGCGTAGGACACATGGGCGGCGGCGGTGTTGCCGTCCATGGTCTTGAACTTGCGTGCCATAGGCGTTTTCCTCCTTTACACTTATGAGAAGCCGTACCGATCGCCTCAGCACCCAGCTCCGCGGCCCAAATCGCCGCTGGCCGCGTTGAAAGATCTTGCAATACACAAAGTATTCCCGCGATCTTTCGCCTTGCCACCGGCGATTTTGACGCGCAGATCTGAACACTTCGGCGATCGGCACAGCTTCTGAGAACGTCCCCTCTGCGGTCCGTTCCGTTTCGCGGTAAATAGTCTACCACATCCCGGGCGGTTTTGCAATTGAAAATGCTCAATTTTTCGGTAAAGTTTCCGGACGGACCCGGCCTTCCAGCCCCTTCCAGCCCCCCGGCCCCGGCGGGCCTTGCGAAACGGGGCGGATCGTGGTAAAGTAAGGAAAATGCTGTGGAAAAGAGGTGTGGGCCATGGTGTGCAGCGTGACCTCCCTGGGGCTGAACGGGGTGGCCGGCTATCTGGTGAGCGCCGAGTGCGCCCTGTCCGGGGGCCTGCCCGCCTTCGACGTGGTGGGCCTGCCCGACGCCGCCGTCAAGGAGGCCAGGGAGCGGGTCCGCTCCGCCATCAAGTCCAGCGGCTTCGACTTCCCCGTCTCCCGGATCACGGTGAATCTGGCCCCCGCCGGACAGCGCAAGGCGGGCACGGTGTACGACCTGCCCATCCTGGTGGGCATCCTGTGCGCCGGGAGCCAGCTCTCCCTGGAGCGGGAGAAGGGCTCCGCCTTCCTGGGCGAGCTGTCCCTGGACGGGCGGCTGCGGCCGGTGCCCGGGGCACTGCCCATGGCGCTGGCGGCGGAGCGCGCGGGGGTGCGGCGGCTGTTCGTCCCCGCCGACAACGCCCCCGAAGCCACCCTGGCGGGCGGGCTGGAGGTGCTCCCCGTCCACACGGTGGACGAGCTGGCCCGGCACCTGTCCGGGGAGCGGCCCATCCCCCCCGCCCCGGCGTGGCGGGAGGAGCAGGCCCCCCGCCAGGGCCCGGACTTCTCCGAGGTGAAGGGCCAGGAGCAGGCCAAGCGGGCGCTGGAGGTGGCCGCCGCCGGGGGGCACCACGTGCTGCTGTCCGGCCCGCCCGGCTCGGGCAAGTCCATGATGGCCAAGCGCCTGCCCGGCATCCTCCCCGACATGACCAGGGCGGAGGCCCTGGCCTGCACCGAGATCTACTCCGTCATGGGGCTGACCACCAAGGAGCGGCCCATGGTCCGCCGCCGCCCCTTCCGCGCCCCCCACCACACCATCTCCGCCGCCGGGATGGCCGGAGGCGGGTCCACCCCCCGGCCCGGCGAGATCTCCCTGGCCCACAACGGCGTCCTCTTCCTGGACGAGCTGCCCGAGTTCCATGCCGACGTGCTGGAGGTGCTGCGCCAGCCCCTGGAGGACGGCGTGGCCCAGATCTCCAGGGTGTCCGGCTCGGTGGCCTACCCCAGCCGGTTTATGCTGGTGTGCGCCATGAACCCCTGCAAGTGCGGCTGGTACGGCCACCCCTCCGGCCGGTGCACCTGCACCGGGCAGTCGGTGCGGCGCTACCTGTCCCGGCTGTCCGGACCCATGCTGGACCGGATCGACATCTGCGTGGACGTGCCCCCGCTGGACTACGACGAGCTGTCGGGGAACGCGCCCCCGGCGGAGAGCTCGGAGGCCATCCGCCGGCGGGTCAACGCCGCCCGGGCGGTCCAGACGGAGCGGTACGGCCCGGCCGGCCCCCCCTGCAACGCCCAGATGGGCCCCCACGAGCTGCGGGACCACTGCGGGCTGGACGAGAGCTGCCGCCATCTGATCCGGGGGGCCTACGACCGGCTGGGGCTGACGGCCCGGGGGTACGACCGCATCCTGCGGGTGGCCCGGACCATCGCCGATCTGGACGGGGCCCGGGACATCCAGGTCCACCACCTTGCGGAGGCGCTGCAATACCGCCCGCCGGGGCACCTGCGGACATGAAAAGATCCCCTGTCCAGCTGGACAGGGGATCCTTTTCGTCTTTTCGTCCTCTCCGCTCACGCCGCGGGGGCGGCGGGCAGCAGGCAGATCACCAGGGTGAGCACCATGAACACGATGGCGATCCACTTGGTCATCCGGGCCAGCCGGGCGTCGGCGGACTTGGCCTTGTTCTTGGACAGGAAGGTGTCCGCCCCGCCGGCGATGGCGCCGGACAGGCCCGCGCTCTTGCCGGACTGGAGCATCACCACGGCGATGAGGGCCAGGGACACCACGAAATAGATGACGGACAGCACGATCTGGGGGGTGGTCATTTTGACTCAGATCCTTTCGGTATAAGCTTCATAAAGGCGGACTTGGCCCGCACAGGTAACAGATATGATACCACATGGACGGGCAGATTGCAAGCCCGAATTTTCCGCCCGGTCACTTGTGATAGAGCTGGCTGCCCTGATACCGGGGGGCGCAGGTGAGGCGAAGCCCCAGCTTGGCGTACGTCCCACTGTCGGCGGCGGTGAGGATCACCGAGGAATGGGCCTCGCAGTCCCGCAGCCTGTCCAGGCTGTCCAGGGCCCGGGCGGCCAGAGGGACGGTGGCGGTGGAGATGGCCAGGGCGATCAGCACCTCATCGCTGTGCAGCCGGGGGTTGCGGCTGCCCAGGTGGCCGATCTTCAGGGCCTGGATGGGCTCGATGGCCTCCCGGGAGATGAGGTGGGCCTTCCGGTCGATGCCCGCCAGGGCCTTCAGCGCGTTGAGCAGGGCGGACGCCGCCGCCCCCATCAGCTCCGAGGTCTTGCCCACCGCGATCTGCCCGCCGGGGAGCTGGATGGCGGCGGCGGGCTCCCCGGTCTGCTCCGCCTTGTCCTCCGCGGCCTGGATCACCGGCCGCAGCTCGGGCCCCGCGTGGGCCTGCTTCATCAGCAGCTCCAGCTTGTACACGATCTCGTCGCTGCCCTGGCCCCGGCGGCGGTCGCACAGCGCGGCGTAGTACCGCCGGACGATCTCCTGCCTGGCCGCGGCGCACACGGCCTCGTCGTCGGCGATGCACCTGCCCGCCATGTTCACCCCCATGTCGGTGGGGGAGCGGTAGGGGCTCTCCCCCATGATCTCCTCGAACATGGCCTGGAGCACCGGGAACACCTCCACGTCCCGGTTGTAGTTCACCGTGGTCTCCCCGTAGGCCGAGAGGTGGAAGGGGTCTATCATGTTCACGTCGTTCAGGTCCGCCGTGGCCGCCTCATAGGCCAGGTTCACCGGGTGCTTCAGCGGCAGGTCCCAGACGGGGAAGGTCTCGAACTTGGCATAGCCCGCCCGCACCCCCCGGATGTGGTGGTGGTAGAGCTGGGACAGGCAGGTGGCCATCTTGCCCGAGCCGGGGCCGGGGGCGGTGACCACCACCAGGGGCTTGGTGGTCTCGATATAGTCGTTCCTGCCGAAGCCCTGGTCGGACATGATCCGCCCCACGTCGTGGGGGTAGCCGGGGATGGGGTAGTGGAGCCACACCTTCACCCCCAGGTCCTCCAGGCGGCGCTTGAACAGGTCCGCCGCGCTCTGTCCGGCGTACTGGGTGATGGCCACGCTGCCCACGTACAGCCCTTCCCCCCGGAAGGTGTCGATGAGGCGCAGAACGTCCTCGTCATAGGTGATGCCCAGGTCCCCCCGGACCTTGTTCTGCTCGATGTCGGCGGCGTTGATGACCACCACGATCTCCACGCTGTCACGCAGCTCCAGCAGCATCCGGATCTTGCTGTCCGGGGCGAAGCCGGGGAGCACCCGGGCGGCGTGGTAGTCGTCGAACAGCTTGCCGCCGAACTCCAGATACAGCTTGCCGCCGAACTGGCCGATGCGCTCCCGGATGCGGGCGGACTGGGTCTCCACATATTTCTGATTGTCGAAGCCACTTTTGCTGGGCATAAAATTTCGGGGCGCGTCTCTGGTACGGCCCCTTCCCCCTCTCGCTCGTGTAAATACGCACTTCTCAAATTTTAACACATTCCGTCCCGGCGGGCAAGAGTTTTTCCCGTTCCTGCGCTCTTGACACCGAATGCCTGTCCCTGTAAAATAGGGGGACAAAACATGGAAAGCAAGGGAAGCATATGCATGAGATCATCCTGCTCAAGCAGGGAGAGATGGTGCTCAAGGGCCTGAACCGCCGGGGCTTTGAGGAAAAGCTGATGGGCAACGCCAAGCGGCGGCTGAAAAAGTACGGATCCTTCAAGGTGTACACCCGCCAGTCCACCACCTACGTGGAGCCCCTGGACGAAAACGCCGACTTCGAGGGCGCCTGGGCGGCCATGGGCAAGCTGTTCGGGGCGGTGGGAGTGTGCCGGGCCAGGGCCTGCCCCAAGGACAAGGACGCCATCGTGGCCTGCGCCATGGACTACCTGGGGGACAAGCTGTCCGCCGCCCGGTCCTTCAAGGTGGAGTCCAAGCGGGCGGACAAGAGCTTCCCCATGACCTCCATCCAGCTGTCCCAGTATGTGGGGGGGGAGCTCCACGACCGCTTCCCCCACCTGACGGCGGACATGCACCACCCGGAGCTCACCGTCCATGTGGAGGTCCGGGACTTCGACGCCTACCTCCACGCCGACCCGGAGCCGGGGGCGGGGGGCCTGCCTGTGGGCATGGGGGGGCGGGCGCTGTCCCTGCTGTCCGGGGGGATCGACTCCCCCGTGGCCTCCTGGATGATCGCCAAGCGGGGGGTCATCGTGGACATGATCCACTATTACTCTTACCCCTATACCTCGCCGGAGGCCAAGGAGAAAGTGCTGGACCTGGCCCGTCTGCTGGTGCCCTACACGGGCAAGCAGTGCGTCCACGTGGTGCCCTTCACCAAGATCCAGGAGGAGCTGCGCCGCTCCTGCCCCGAGGAGTTGTTCACCATCCTCATGCGCCGCTTCATGATGCGGATCGCCTGCCGGGTGGCCTCGATGCACGGCATCCACGCCCTGGTCACCGGCGAGTCGGTGGGCCAGGTGGCCAGCCAGACCCTGGACGCCATGGTGTGCACCGACGCGGTGTGCTCCATGCCCGTCCTGCGGCCCCTGGTGGGGATGGACAAGGAGGAGATCGTCCGGATCTCCCGGAAGATCGGCACCTTCGAGACCTCTATCCTGCCCTATGAGGACTGCTGTACCGTGTTCACCCCCAAGCACCCCCGGACCAAGCCCAGACCGGAGGAGCTGGAGGAGGCCGAGAAGGCGCTGGATGTGGACGGCCTCGTGGAGGAGGCCGTGAACGGTATCGAGCGGGTCATGCTCGATCTGTGACCCGCCCTCGGGCGGAACGGGGGCGGGCGTTACTTTCTCCGAAGCCCCGCTTCCCCCAGGGTGGAGGGCCGCCTCCGGCGGGGTACTTTCTCTCACATGAGAGAAAGTACCCAAAGAGAATGCTTAGGGGGAAGCCCGCCCCGGTGAACACGGCCCAAAGGGCGGGCCGCGTCCACAGGCGGGCTTCCCCCTAAGGACCCCCTGTTTACGGGAGAGCTCGGTACGATGGCCGGGTGGATACCCTCCCGGCGCTCGCGGCCTTGCGGCTGGTCCCCCCCTATTGGCGCTGCCGCTCGTGTTCAGACACTGAAAATAGGCAGGGTCCACCGACTGCGCCTGAGTTCCGCGCCGATCGGCCCGGCCCTTTAGTCCGCTTCGATATACAGATCCTCCGCCTTTTGCTGGGCCCGGACGAGCATCGCCCGGGCTTTCATGATCTCCCCGTCCTCCATCATGCACAGCGCCGCCGTCACCGCTTTGAACAGCGTCACATACATCTCTTGATAAGGAGCTTTTGGGTCAGGTCCCGGTTTCAAAAATTTCATATTTTTTCCCCCTTAGATCCACGATTGCACTATTGCTAGTGCAAGTATAGCACAAGATCAGGGTATCATCAAGCTTAGATCTGCTCTGATACAGGTGCTAAGGGGGTGCGGCATGGACTATTCCTACGACTATGCGGTCGGGCAGCAGATCCGTGCCGCGCGGGAGGCGTGCGGATTGACCCAGGAGCAGTTATCCGCCCAGCTCCAAGTCAGCGGCTGTGACCGCCTGACCAGAAGCGCCGTTGCAAAGATCGAGGTGGGCCAGCGGCACATCTACGTGGCGGAACTCAAGGCTTTTCGGGATATCTTGAACGTTCCCTTCGACCAGCTCCTCCCCTGACCGTGGGCGGCGATCGGCCCGGCCTTTTACGTGTCAGGGCCGTCCACAGATCTCGCAAGATCAAACTTCTTTATTGCGAAATTCATGGTGATGACAGTGCAAAAGCTGAGACCAGATATGGATATTGGGCATAAAATAAGCGCCCTGCGGCAGGGCGTTAAGCTGACACAAGACCAGACGGTGGCAAAAATGCAGTTGATGGGACTGAAGATCTCCAAAAGCAGTTATGCAAAGATCGAGACGAACCGGCTGAACATCAAGGTAAGCGAATTGGTGGCATTGAAACAGATCTTCAACGTGAGTTTCGACGCTTTCTTTGATGGGTTAGCGTGACGATCCTCGCACACAACATACCATTTGCCCACGAAGGCGCTTTTAGGAGAGCCGTCAGCGTTACGGTCCAATGCCCAGGCAGGCCCGGTGTGGGCCGGAAAACGAAGTGAGCCGCATTCGACGCCCGCGATAGCCGGATCTGACTGCCGGTCGAAAGCGGCGGCCCTTCGACCGGGGGATTTTCAAGGGGGAAACCATTTTGGTTTCCCCCTTGAATGTTCTCTTTGGGTACTTTCTCTCACATGAGAGAAAGTACCGCCCCCGGCAGGGCGTCCCCTGCCGCCTCCCGGGCCCGCGCCCGGGCCTCACATCTTGTTGGGCGCGTTCACGCCCAGCAGCCCCAGCCCGTTGGCCAGCACCAGCCGGACGGTGTCGGCCAGCTTGAGCCGGGCGGCCTGGATGCAGGGGTCGTCCACCATGCAGCGGCAGGCGTTGTAGAAGCGGTGGAAGTCCCCGGCCAGGGTGGTGAGGTAGCGGTTGATCCGGCTGGGGTCGAAGTCCCGGGCGGCCAGCCGGACCTCCTCCGGGTACTGGGCCAGGGTCTTGACCAGGGCCAGCTCCTCGGGCCGGGCCAGGGCGCAGGCGTCCACCTCCCGGGCGGGGCACACCTGGGCCCCGGCCTCCCTCATGCGCTCGATCAGCGAGCAGATCCGGGCGTGGGCGTACTGGACATAGTACACCGGGTTGTCGCTGTCCTGGCGGACGGCCAGGTCCAGGTCGAAGTCCAGGGGGCTGGTGGCGGAGCGGTTGTTGAAGTAGTACCGGGCGGCGTCCACCGAGATCTCGTCCAGCAGGTCGTGGAGGGCGATGGCCTTGCCCGTCCGCTTGGACATGCGCACCGGCTTGCCGTCCTGGAGCAGGTTCACCAGCTGCATCAGCACGATGGTCAGCCGGTGGGAGCCGTCCAGCCCCAGCCCGTCCAGCGCCGCCTGGAGCCGGGCCACGTGGCCGTGGTGGTCCGCCCCCCACACGTTGATCACCTTGTCGAAGCCCCGCTCCTCGAACTTGTTCCGGTGGTAGGCGATGTCGGCGGCGAAATAGGTGTAGAACCCGTTGGCCCGGCGCAGCACGTCGTCCTTCAGCTCCAGCTTGTCCGCCTGCTCCCGGGTCTTGCCCTCCCGGATGTATTTCTCCTTGAGCAGCCGGGTGGTGTCCAGCCACAAAGCCCCGTCCTTCTCATAGGTCCAGCCCTTCTGGGTGAGCAGGTCCACCGTCTGGGCCACATAGCCGGAGTCGTGGAGCTCCGACTCGAAGAACCACTGGTCGTACTCGATGCCGTACTTGCGCAGATCCTCCTTCATCTTGGGGATGTTGCGCTCCAGGCCGAAGGCGCTCATGTCGGCCATCCACTTGTCCTCGGGGGCATCCCGGTAGGCGTCCTTGTGGACCTCGTAGAACGCCTGGGCCAGCTCCCGGATGTCCTCCCCCTGGTAGCCGTCCTCGGGGAAGGGGAAGCCCTCCTCCCCCAGGAGGATCTGCATATACCGGGCGTGGATGGACAAAGCGAATTTTTGGATCTGGTTGCCCGCGTCGTTGACATAGAACTCCTTCCAGGCGCTCCAGCCCGCCCGGGCGAGCACGTTGGCCAGGGTGTCCCCCAGCACGCCCCCCCGGGCGTTGCCCATGTGCATGGGCCCGGTGGGGTTGGCGGACACGAACTCCACCATCACCCGCCGGCCCCCGCCCTCGTCACAGGCGCCGTAGCCCTCCGGGTCCGCCTCCACGGCCCCCAGCACCTCCCCATACCACCGGGGGGCGTAGAAGAAGTTGAGGAACCCCGGCCCGGCGATCTCGGAGCGCTGGAACAGGGTGCCCTCCAGCTCCAGGTGGTCCAGCACGATCTGGGCGATCTGCCGGGGGGCCATGTGCAGGGCCTTGGCCCCCGCCATGGCGAAGGAGGAGGCGAAGTCCCCGTTCCGGCTGTCCTTGGGCACCTCCACGGTGCCGCGGATCTCCTGCCCCGCCGGGAGCAGCCCCTGGGCGGCGGCCTTCTCATAGGCGGCCTGGGTCAGCTGGGCCACCTGGTCACGGGCGGCCTGGATCAGATTCGGCATAGTCAGCTCTCCTTTTCTCGGCCCGCCCCCGCTGGGGCCTGGCCGGATCTTTCTTCACGTTCATGCGGAACAGGTTGTGCCCCGCCAGCAGGTTGTCGATCTCGATGGCGTAGTCGATCTCCAGATCGCCCCCCGCCTCCCCCAGGGTGGAGCGCATCCGCTTGGTGTTCACCCCGATGGACAGCTCGCCGTAGGGCGTTTCATACATGGACAGGTGGCGGCGCCCCTCCTCGAACACCATCTGGGAGTTGACGCCCCCCTCCCGCAGCAGGGTCACCCGGCCCCCGTGGACGTGGAGCTTGGTGGTGGTGCCCTCCAAGCCGGTCAGCTCGCTCTCCTGATAGGAGACCAGGAAGCCCCCCCGGCTGTCCCGCTTGAGCACCCCGGAGGTCACCAGCTCCATCTCGTCGGGGCCGCTCTCGGCGTACAGCTGCTTTCCTTTGATGGATATGATCACATTGTCTGTCATGATAGTCCTCTCGATCCGCCCGTCCCCCGCCCCCAGGGCGGAAGCGGGCGGAAAGCTCCTTGTTAATATGCGGTGATGTCGATCTGCTCCACCCCGCCGCGCACGTCCTCCCCCAGAAAGACGGAGGCCAGGGCGGAGAAGTCCTCGGTGCTGTCGCTGACATAGTAGCGGTGCCGCCCCGCGCCGGGCCGGCCGTTGCGCAGGCCGTCCAGCTCCAGCTGCCTGCGCACCCACCGGGCGCACTGCTCCCCCACGTCCACCAGGGCCACGCCCGGGCCCATATAGGCGCCGATCACGGCCTTCATCAGGGGGTAGTGGGTGCAGCCCAGGATCAGGGCGTCCACCCCCGCCGCCTTCACGGGGGCTAAGTACTCCGCCGCCACCGTCTCGGCCACGATGTCGCCGGGCTGGGAGCGGCCGTTCTCCACCAGGGGGACCAGCAGGGGGCAGGCCCTGGCGGTGACCCGGACCCCGGGGCGCAGCCGCTCCAGCGCGCGCTCATAGGCCCCCGAGCGGATGGAGGCGTGGGTGCCGATCAGGCCCACCCGGCCGTTTTTGGTGAGCTGGGCGGCGGCCTGGGCGGCGCTCTCCACCACGCCGAAGATGGGGATGCCGCTCTCCGCCTGGAGCACGTCCAGGGCGGTGGTGGACACGGTGCCGCAGGCGATGACGATGGCCTTTGGGTCGAAGGTGCGCAGGAAGGCCGCGTCCTGCCGGGCGTATTTCACCAGGGTCTCCTTCGACCGGCTCCCGTAGGGCACCCGGCTGGTGTCGCCGAAATAGACCAGGTCCTCCTCCGGCATCAGCCGGGCCAGCTCCCGCAGGGCGGTGAGCCCCCCCAGGCCGGAGTCGAATACCCCGATGGGCCGTGCGTCCATGGGCCGACCTCCCTTCACAGGCTTGAAACTCTGATATTATATGCTATTCCTCTTATAAAAACAAGAGCGGATTTTACAGGTCTCTTTTTGAGGAAGGTGCTGCTGGGATATGACTTCGGCCGTTTCCATAAAAGCACATTGAAACAGGCGGGGGGCTGTGTTATGATAGGCTCGACAAATAAACAATTTGCGAGGTATCGGCAATGAAATATCATAAAGTCATAATGTTAAAAAACGGTGTCGAGTGCTGCTTGAGAAATGGGACGGAAGAGGATGGGCAGGCGGTATTCGACAACTTCAATCTGACGCATGGAGAGACCGATCATTTACTGAGCTATCCGGACGAAAACAGCTTCGATGTCATGCAGGAAAGCCGGTTCCTGAAAGAGAGAGCTGAAAGCGAACATGAGGTCGAACTGGTCGCCGTAGTCGATGGCGTCGTTGTGGGGACCGCCGGGATCGAAGCGGTGGGGGACAAATATAAGATACGGCATCGTGCCGAATTGGGTATCAGCATCGCGAAAGGATCTTGGGGGCTGGGGATTGGCCAGGCATTGACTGCGGCCTGCATCGAATGCGCAAAGGCCGCGGGATATGTCCAGCTCGAGCTGACCGTGGTCGCCGACAATGTGAGCGCACTGTCCATGTATAAAAAAGCCGGGTTCGTTGAATACGGCAGAAATCCTAAAGGCTTCAATTCCCGCTCGGCGGGATTTCAAGAAGTCATCTATATGCGGTTGGAATTGTGATGAACATATCTGAAACCGGAGGGCCGCCCGCGCGGGGAAAACGGCGGGCTGTAATATAAATGTAATGTGAAAAACGGGAATTTCCCCTTGCGTTCGCGGGGGCGGCGTGGTATGCTATGATACTACCACGGCACGAAAGGGGGGACGCCCGATGGCCAAGCAGTCCACCAAGCAGATCGCCTCCAACCGGAAGGCGTTCCACGACTATTTCATCGAGGACAAGTACGAGGCGGGCATCGAGCTGGCCGGAACGGAGGTCAAATCCATCCGGCTGGGGGCGGTGAACCTGCGGGACTCCTTCTGCGCGGTGAAGGACGGGGAGATGTTCCTCCACGGGATGCACATCTCCCCCTATGAGAAGGGCAATATCTTCAATAAGGACCCCCGGCGCACCCGGAGGCTGCTGCTCCACCGCCGGGAGATCCGCAAGCTCCAGGCCAGGGTACAGCAGGACGGCTACTCGCTGATCCCGCTCTCGCTGTATTTCTCCGGCCCCAGGGTGAAGGTGGAGCTGGCCCTGGCAAAGGGCAAGAAGCTCTACGACAAGCGGGAGGCCGCCGCCCAGCGGGACGCCAAGCGGGAGATGGACCGGGCCTCCCGGGGCCGCTACTGAAAAAAGAAAGGGCTGATGATCGTGAGCGATCCCATCGTCACCATCGAGATGGAGGACGGCGGCGTGATGAAGGCGGAGCTGTACCCCGCCGTCGCGCCCAACACAGTGAACAACTTTATTTCCCTGGCCCGGTCCGGGTTCTATGACGGGCTGATCTTCCACCGGGTGATCCCCGGCTTCATGATCCAGGGGGGCGACCCGGACGGCGCCGGCACCGGCGGCCCGGGCTACTCCATCAAGGGGGAATTTGCCCAGAACGGCGTGAAGAACGAGCTGCTCCACACCCGGGGCGTGCTGTCCATGGCCCGGACCATGGACCCCGACTCGGCGGGCAGCCAGTTCTTCGTGATGGTGGCCGACGCGCCCCACCTGGACGGCGGCTACGCCGCCTTCGGCAAGGTGATCGAGGGCATGGAGACGGCGGACGCCATCGTGTCCGCCAAGCGGGACTGGAACGACCGGCCCAAAAAGGACCAGCGGATGAAGAAGGTCACCGTGGACACCCAGGGCGTGGATTATCCCGCGCCGGAGAAGATCTGACGCAGTTTTTAGGTTATCCTCCCGCAAAGCCGACCCTCGGGCTTTGTGGGAGGGGCAGAGCAAGGCAGCGCACGGAGCTTTCGCCCCCAGGCGGAAGCGGAACGAAGCGGACTTTGCGGCTTTGAGCGGCCCCAGGCCGCCGGGGTCCCCCAAAGCCGTCCCTCAGGCTTTGTGGGGAGAGGAGGAGCAA
>CAJUPU010000047.1:12855-12998 GCA_910588495.1 uncultured Oscillospiraceae bacterium
GGGAGCGGACGTAGTTTTCGCCGTTAGGCGGAAACGGAGTTGAGCGGACTTTGCGGCTTTGAGCGGCCGTAGGCCGCCGGGGTCCCCACAAAGCCGTCCCTCAGGCTTTGTGGGGAGAGGAGGAGCAAGGGAGCGGACGTAGT
>CAJUPU010000048.1 GCA_910588495.1 uncultured Oscillospiraceae bacterium
GAATAATCAGAGAATCGGAATAATCAATATTATTCCGATTTCAGAATAACATCGATTTCATATTGTACCACACCTGTTCCCATTTCTCAAGTGCCGCCGCACCTCAGATCGCTGTTTTTTCGCCGTGAGCCCGGGCAGTGATACGGTATTTTGCCCCATGCGCACCCTTCAGGCCCCCTCCCCGGCCGGATCCAGCTCCAAAAACACCCGCCGGGACCAGAGGGCGGTGAGCCCGGCGGCCCCCGCCGCCCCCAGCAGCACCGCCCAGGGGGGACAGCTCTCGAACAGCGCCCCATAGACCGCCTGGCCCAGGGGGGAGGCGCAGTTGGCCACCGCCATGATGAGGGCCATCACCTTGCCCAGCAGCTCGGATGGCGTCTGCCGCTGGGCGGCGGCGATGAGGGTCACCGTCAGCAGGGTGGACAGCACCATGACGGCAAAGCTCATGCCCGTCACCCCCCAGTAGCCGGCGGCGGGGTCCACTCCGGGCAGCAGGGCCGCCCCCATCCCCGCCGCCGTCAGGCTGGCCGCCAGCAGGATGACGGCTCCCCGGCGGAGCTTCAGCCGCTCTCCCAGAAGGGCTGTCACCACGCCCCCCAGCAGGCCCCCCAGCCCCATGGCCGCCTGGGCGATCCCCAGGTGGAGGTCGCTCATCCCCAGCACCTGGACCACCGCCACCGGGATGCCCACGATGAGGGCGGCGGACAGCACCAGGTTGAACAGGGACAGCACCGCCATCACCCGCAGGAACACCGGCTTCTCCCGGCGGACGAACCGCCAGCTCTCCCCCAGGTCCCGCCCCACAGTGACCAGCACTCCTCCCGCCGCCGGGCGAGGCGCGTGGGGGATGCGGATGAACAGCTCCATCACCGCGGACAGGAAGAAGCAGCCCACGCTCACCCACAGGATGGGCCGGATGCCGAAGGCCCCGAAGAGCACGCCGCCGATCACCGGCCCCAGCAGGCTGGACAGGGTGCCCACCATGTTGATCACCGCGTTGGCGCTGGTGAGCCGCTCCGGCCCTGCCAGCAGGGGGATGCTGGCCTGGACGGCGGGCTGGTAGGCCCCGGCGATGCCGTACAGCAGCATGAGGCAGCCCACCATCAGCGGCACCAGCGGGACCCGGCCCAGCAGCAGGGCGAAGGCCAGCACCAGCCCCGCCGTGGCAAAGTCCAGGCACACCATGATGTTCCGCTTGTTCACCCGGTCCGCCACCACCCCGCCGATGGGGGAGCACAGCACCGCCGGGACGAAGGCCGCCGCCCCCACCGCCCCGAACAGGGCGGCGGAGCCTGTCTCCCGCAGGAGGTACAGAGGCAGGGCAAAGCGCAGGATGGCGTTGCCAAACAGAGAGACGATCTGCCCGATGACCACCAGGGCAAAATCCCGGCGAAACAGGGGCGCTTGTGTTTGTTTCATCATGAGACTCTCCTTTTATAGACCGACCGTCGGTCTTTATATTTCCAAAAAGAAGCACCCCATCGGGCGGCTCCTTTTCAGCTCTGTTGTTCCCCCTCCGGGGACGGGTGGCGGGTCAGATCCCCATATCCCACCAGGGTCTCGACCACATCCCCATCGATGAGCCCATCCAGCCCAAAGCAGCGCAAGATCTGGCCGTACACCGCGCACCGGGCCCGGAGCTCCTCCGGCGTGGTCGGCCGGAGGACGGGGTTGATCCAGATGTCGGACAATAACAATATGACCTCAGCCAATTCCTTGGGGTGGTTCGCGGGGATGGAGCCGTCCGCCATGCCCTGGCGGAGGATGGGCTCCCCGAACTCGGGCACCACCTCGGAAAAAATGTCCTGCATCTCGGCGGCCAAGAATTTGGGGTTGTCCAGCAGGTAGGGCATCATGGAGAACATTTTTTCCTGCCGCTCCGGCTGAAGGGAGGTCTTGAAGATAGTCTGCACCTTTTCCAGACCGTTCAGGTCCGGGTCGTCCCGGACCCGGGCCAGCACATCCCGGTTGCGCTGGCCGATCCGGTCGCATACGGCGAAAAAGATGTCCTCCTTGGAGGCAAAATGGTGGTAGATGGCCCCTTTGGACAGTCCGGTGGCGTCTATGATGTTCTGGAGGGACGCCCGGTCGTAGCCCTTTTCGATGAACAGCCGCTCCGCCGTGTCCAGGATCTTCTGCACGGTGAGCTCCGGGTACTTGTTCCGGCCCACGGCGCCGCCCCCTCTCCAAACATACCGCCAGTCTGTATCTTACCATAGCACGATCCGCCACCCCTGTCAAGGCCGATCTTCCCCCGCTCCCACCAGTCTTATGTTTTTCCCCCAACGGGACGATATATCATAAAAAGAAGGGCGGCGGACGCGGCCCGGCGAAGGGAGGCCCATGAGATGGGTGAGCTGAGTGTGCGCAGGAACAAGAACATATCCGTGCCCCGGTATCAGGGGACGGCCAAGGCGGAGAAACAGACCGCCGCGGCCAAGACCCAGCCCGCCCCCGGCCGGACGGCGGCCACCGTGTCGGAGACGCTGCGGCAGCTGATGGCCCGGGTGGACCAGGCGCAGCGCCACGTCCGGGAGGGCCGCAGGGCCCTCCAGTCCGGCGAGGCGTCCCTGGCCGAGGTGGGCGACAGCCTGGAGCGCATGGAGGAGCTGGCCAAACGCTCGTCGGGGGACGAGGTGGTGGACCGCGCCGCCCTCCAGGACGAGCTGGAGCGGCTGCGGGGTGAGATCGACCGGGTGGCCCAGGCGGGGGTCAAGGCGGGGCTGTTCCAGGACGGGGACGGCCTGGACGGGCTGGACGCCCTGGTGGACGCGGTGATGGACGGCCTGTCCGCCAAGCAGGACGGAGTGCACAGCCTGCCCAACTGGCTGCTCCAGGGGCTGGCCGACCCCCCGGACAAGAACGCCCTGCTGGCCGCCCTGGGGGTGGACGGCTCGGCCACCGGGCCGGAGCTGTTGGCGGCTCTGGGCAGGCTCCCTTTGGACAGCAGCCCCGCCGGGGGCTATCTGGCCGCCCTCTATCTGGGGGCGGTGATCGCCGGGGGGGCCCCCTCCGGCCCGGTGGACCCGGAACAGGCGGCCCAGGGGCTCCAGCAGTTTTTGGAGACGGTGGCCCAGGGCCTCTCCCCCGACGAGGCGGTGGAGCTGCTCACCGGCGGCATGTTCACCAGCCTGGAGGACTTCCAGGCCCAGTTCTCCGGCGGCACCGCCCCGGGGCTGGAGGCGCTTTTGACCGGTCTTCTGCTGTCCGGCGGGGACGAGCTGGCCGCCATGGGCCCCCTGCTGGCCGGCGGCGGGGACCTGGAGCTGCTCATGGGCCTGCTGGACGCCCTGGGCGGGGCCGGGGGCGGGCTGCTGGACGCTCTGCTGGACGGGGCCGCCTCCTCGCAGGAGGGCGCCCTCGCCCCCGCGCCCCAGCAGGCCGCGCTGCTGGGGACGGTCCAGGTCTCGGGCCGGGACCTGTCCGGCGCGGCATTGGACACGGAGGGCCGCGCCCTCACCCTGGGCGGCGCGGCGGAGCTGACCCTCCGGGGGCTGGGGCAGGAGGCCCCCGCCCTGCGGCTGGCCGGGCCGGGGGCGGTGACGCTCCAGCAGATCTCCTCTCCCCTGCTGTCCGTCCAGGGCCCCCAGGCCCGCCTGACCGCTGCCGGGACCGTCCAGCTGGCCCAGCTGGAGCTGGGGCAGGACGGGGTGCTCACCGTGGACGGCGGCGGGCTGCTGCGGATCGGGCTGCTCCGGGGGGACGGCTCCGGCGTTCTGCGCCTCACGGAGGGCGCGGTGGAGCTGGACGCCGCCCAGGGGGCGCAGGTGGTGGTGGACGGCCCCGTCTCCCTGCTGGCGGCCCAGGGGGTGGCCGTCCAGGACGCCCAGGGCAGGCCGCTGGCCTCCTTCGACGTGGTGTGGAAGGCCCTGCTCCCCCAGTGGAGCGCCCTCACCTCCTTGGGGGTGGACGGCAGGCACGGGCGGCTGGCCCTGCCCCAGGACCAGCCAGACCCGATCCGGCTGTGGCTGCTGAGGGGCACCCCCCAGGACCGCCCCGCCCACACCCTGGTGTTCCGGGGGCGGGACAAGGCGGGCCGCCCCCAGGTCCGCTACGTCTATGTGCGCTGGGACCAGGGCCGGGGCGCGTTCCAGGAGATCGTCCGCTATCCCAACCCCTTCACCATCACCGGCGGCGAGCCGGGGGTGGACTGGCGGTATGAGGAGGAGAGCCACACCCTCACCATCCTCACCAGCCAGGTCACCGCCGTCTCCGGCGGCGCGGGGACTGACGCCGACCAGCTCCCCTTCAGCGGGCGTATCGCGCTGGCCAACCACATCGGAAAGCTGGAGCTGACCCTGGACGGGGTGGAGTGCCGGGTGGATCTGGGCCGGGCCTTCGACCTGGGCCGGGGGAACGCCGTCACCCTGCTGCTGCGGCGGGGGACCGACAACATCTTCGAGAGCGGCCCGGGCTGCGCGGGCGTCTCCCTGGGGGAGGGCTCCTCGCTGACCATCGACCTGGCCCCAGGGGACCGGGGGCTCCCCGACGGCATCCTCACCGCCACCGGCGGGGCGGGGGGCGCGGGGATCGGCCGGGACAGCGGCGCGGCCACCGGCCAGACCGGCTCCATCTTCATCCGGGGGGGCATCGTCACCGCCACCGGCTCCGGCGGCGGGGCGGGCATCGGCGGGGCGCTGGGCGCGGCGGTGGGCGACATCCGCATCCAGGGCGGCACGGTGACGGCCCTGGCCTCCTGCTGCGCCGCCGCCATCGGCGCGGGGATACAAGGGGCCTGCGGCGATATCGCCATCACCGGCTCCGCCAAGGTGGCCAAGGCCCAGGGGGGCGGCCCCGACGGCGGCATCGGCGGGTGCCTGTTCGGCAACTGCGGCAAGGTCCAGGTGGACCCGGGGCTGGACCTGGGCTCGGCCAAGCTGTGGACCCAGCGGGGCCTCTCCCTCCAGGTGGGGGAGAGCAGTGTCACCCTGCCCCGGTTCCGGGTCACCGCCCGGGCCCTGCGGCTGGACGGGCTGGACGTGTCCACCAGGGACGCCGCCCGGGCCGCGCTGGAGGTGCTCACCGCCGACCGCAAGTGGGTCACCCGGCTCCAAGGGGCCTATGGCGCCATGTACGGCCAGCTGGCCCAGAGCTTCGGCGGCATGTACAACGTCCACCGGCAGTTCAGCGTGGTGCGGGACACCGATGAGGCCGGGTCGCTGGTGATGGATATCCGGGAGGTGCTGCGGCTGTCTCCCCGGGCCAAATTCCTCATCCAGCGGGGGATGGAGGACGTGAGCTCCCTCCTGCGCTGAACCCTTCGGAAAAAAGAGGACGGACGCCGCGTTTCGCGGCGTCCGTCCTCTTTTCGGCTCACAGCTCCCCCAGGTCCCGGCTGATGTGGTCCCGGAGGGCGTCGAAGGACTCCACGCTCAGATCGTGCTCGATCAGGCAGGCGTCCCGGGCGGCCACGTCCTCCGCCACCCCCAGGTGGATCAGCCAGCGGGTGAGGAGCAGGTGGCGCTCATAGATGCGCCGTGCGATCTCCAGCCCCTGGTCGGTGAGGGTGAGCAGCCCCCCCTGGTCCATCACCACGAACCCCCCCTCCCGAAGCAGGCTCATGGCCCGGCTGACGCTGGGCTTGGAGAAGCCCAGGTGCTGGGCCACGTCGATGGAGCGCACGGGGCCCTTCTCCCCCAGGGCCAGGATCGCCTCCAGATAGTTTTCGGCGGACTCGTGGATGTTCATGCGGTCTCCCTCCTAAACAAGCTCCCGCACGGCCTCTCAGCCCCGCAGGCGGCCGGCGATGCCGGCGATATACGCCCGGTCCACCACCTGATAGCGGTCCTCCGGGGGATAGAGCGCGCCGCCGTAGTGGATGGCCCGGTCGTTTTGGGCGGAGCGGTCGGCGCGGGCGGTGTGCCCGGACATGTGCAGCTGGGAACAGCCGGTGCTTTGGACCACCCGCTCCAGGTTCCGGCTGTCGATCCCCCCGCCCGGTAGGATCTCGATCCGCCCGGCGGCCCGCTCCGCCATCTCCCGGATCGTGTCCGCCCCCAGCAGGGCGCTGGGCTCCTGCCCGCTGGTGAGCACCCGGTGGATCCCCAGGTCGATCAGCCGGTCCAGGGCCTCCCGCCAGTCGGGGACCACGTCGATGGCCCGGTGGAACACCGCCTCCCGCCCCGCGTCCCGGGCCAGCCGGGCCAGCGCCCCGGTGCGCTCCACGTCCACCGTGCCGTCCTCGTGGAGGACGCCGAAGGCCAGCCCGTCCGCCCCGTGCTCCAGCAGCAGCCTGGCGTCCTCCAGGGCCGCGGCGAACTCCGCCGGGGTGTAGCAGAACCCCCCGCCCCGGGGGCGCACCATGGCCACGATCTTCATCCCCGTCTCCCGCTTGGCCACCAGCAGGGAGCCCAGGCTGGGAGTCAGCCCGCCGTGGAACAGATCGCAGTTCAGCTCCACCCGGTCCGCCCCGGCTTTGTATGCCTCGATCGCGTCGTCCGCGCTGCCGCAGCACACCTCCAAAAGCACCTTCGCCATGCCGTCCACCCCTTCCTTTTGGGGCTATTATATATTTTTCCAGCCTTTCTGTCAACAAAGCCTTGCCAACCGGGACAAAAGACGGTAGAATGGCCTGGAATGAGGGTCCGCTTCGACCCATACTGAGGAGATGGAAACGATATGGTAAAGATCTGGGCGCAGGAGAGCGCCGACTGGCGGTTCGTCATGGAGCGCGGCGGGGACTCCGCCCCCATGTCCCTGCGGGCGGTGGGGCCGGACCGCGCCCTGGTGATGAACCTGGGCGCAGACGCCACGGCGGAGACCGCCCGCCGGGGCGCCGCCAAGGCGGTGAGGACCGTCCGGGAGCTGGGGGCCCAGTCCCTGCTGCTGGACGTGACCGGGATAAAACAGGCGCTGGGCGCGGACGGCCTGGCCGCCGCGGTCCAGGGGGCGGAGCTGGCCTGCTACCAGCAGGAGAGCTGGAAAGAGCGGGAGGACAGGCCCTTCGCCCTCTACGTGGCCGGGACCGAGGGCATGGACGCCGAAGCGGTCCTCAGGGAGACGGACGCGGTGACCCGGGCGGTGTGCTTCGCCCGGGACCTGACCAACCGGCCGGGCAACCTGCTCACCCCGGACATGATGGCCCAGGCCATGGCCCAAGCCGCCCAGAGGGCGGGCGTGGAGGCGGAGATCCTGGACGAGAGCCGGACCCGGGCCCTGGGCATGGGGGCTTTCCACGCCGTGGGGGACAGCGCCGCCCACCCGCCCCGGCTCATCGTGCTGCGCTGGAAGGGCGGAGCGGCGGACGCCGCCCCCATGGCCCTGGTGGGCAAGGGGGTGTGCTTCGACACCGGCGGCTATAACCTGAAATCCGGCGCGGGGATCAAGACCATGCGCTCGGACATGGCGGGGGCGGCGGCGGTGTGCGCCGCGGTGCTGGCCCTGGCGGAGAACAAGGTCCCGGTGAACGTGACGGCGGTGATCCCGGCGGTGGAGAACCGCCTCTCCCCGGACAGCATGGTGGCGGGAGACGTGGTGCGCTCCATGTCCGGCAGGACCATCCAGATCAACAACACCGACGCGGAGGGGCGGCTCGTTTTGGCCGACGCCGTCACCTACGCTATCGAGAAGGAGAACGCCGCCCAGGTGGTGGACGTGGCCACCCTCACCGGGGCCTGCGTGGCCGCCCTGGGCCACCTCACCGCCGGGCTGGTCTCCAACAGCGACGAGCTGTGCGCCGCCTTTCTGCGCGCCGCCGCCCAGGCCGGCGAGCAGTATTGGCGCTTCCCCACCTTCCCGGAGTACAGGAAGATGATCGACAGCCCGGTGGCCGACCTGTGCAATCAGTCCAGCGACGGCTGCGGGGCCATCACCGCCGGGCTGTTCGTGGGGGCCTTCGCCGGGGACACCCCCTGGGTCCACGTGGACATCGCGGGCACCGCCTGGGTGGACCGGCCCCGCCGGGAATACCAGTGCGCCGGGGCCACCGGCGCGGGGGTGACCACGCTGTACCGGCTGTGCGCCGGCCTGGCCCGGCCGTGATCTGCCGCAAAGGAGGCCCCCTGCATGAAGATCCTCATCGTGGAGGACGACCGGCCCCTGTCCGACTCCCTCCGGGCTTTGCTGGAGGGCCGGGGCTATCAGACCGAAGCCGCCTATGACGGCGAGACCGGGGTGGAGCACGCCCTGCTGGGGGTGTACGACCTCATCATCCTGGACGTGATGCTCCCCAAGCTGGACGGCAGGCAGGCGGCCCGGCAGATCCGGGCCCGGAAGTGCGCCGCCCCCATCCTCATGCTCACCGCCCGGGGGGAGCTGGACGACCGGGTGGAGGGGCTCAACGCCGGGGCGGACTACTACCTCACCAAGCCCTTCGACACCCGGGAGCTGCTGGCCTGCGTGGGGGCCCTCCTCCGCCGCCAGGGCGGGCAGGTGGACCAGCTCACCTTCGGCAACACGGCGCTGGACCTGGACGGCTCCACCCTGGCCTGCGGGGACAGGTGGGTGCGGCTGTCCGCCCGGGAGTTCGACGTGATGCGCTGCCTCATGGGGGCCAAGGGCCGCAACCTGCCCAAGGAGACGATCCTGGCCCGGGTGTGGGGGTTCGACTCCAACGCGGTGGAGAACCACGTGGAGGTATATGTGGGGTTCCTGCGCAAAAAGCTGGCCAGCATCGGCTCCAACGTGCGCATCGAGGCGGTGCGGCGGCTGGGATACCACCTGGAGGCCGACGGCCTCCCGTGACGATGGCGCGAAAGGGCCCCGCTCACACGGAGCGGGGCCCTTTCGTCAATACCGCAGCATGAAATAGATCACGTACACCCAGCTCATCAGCCCGTGGACGATGGCCCAGCCCACCGAGTGCCAGGTGGTGTAGCTGATCACCATGGCCAGGGCGCTTCCAAAGGAGATGCCCGCCTTTGCCACAGCCCCGCCGTTGAGATCGCCTTTGCGCTCGTTCATCGACTCATTTCCTCCTCTCACAGCAGGATGACCCCCGCCTCCCGGCACGCCTCGATGGTCCGGGGGTCCCAGATGGACGCCTGCACCTCACCGATGTGGGCCTTGCCCAGCAGGTACATGGACACCCGGCTCTGGCCGATGCCGCCGCCGATGGTGAGGGGCAGCTCCCCCGCCAGCAGGGCGCGGTGGAAGGGCAGCTCCCGCCGGTGGTCGCACCCGGCGACGGTCAGCTGGCGGTCAAGGGACTCCGGGCTCACCCGGATGCCCATGGACGAGATCTCAAAGGACCGGCCCAGCAGGGCGTTCCACACCAGGATATCCCCGTTCAGCGCCCAGTCGTCGTAGTCCGGGGCCCGGCCGTCGTGGGGCCTGCCCGACTTCAGCGCCCCGCCGATGCCCATGAGGAAGGTGGTGGGGTGGTCCTTGACCCACCGGTCCTCCCGCTCCTTGGGGGATAGCTCGGGCCAGCGGTCCTCCAGCTCCTGGGCGGTGACGAAGGACACCGCCCGCTCGATGAGGGGCAGGGGAGTGAGCTGGGGGTACACCGAGCGCAGGGTGGCCTGGGTGTCGGCCAGGGCGTTGACGATGGTGTTCACCACGCCCTTTAAGTAGTCCGCGTTCCGGTCCCGGGGGGCGATCACCTTCTCCCAGTCCCACTGGTCCACGTAGACGGAGTGGAGATTGTCCAGCTCCTCGTCCCGGCGGATGGCGTTCATGTCGGTGTACAGCCCCTCCCCCACCGAGAACTGGTAGCGGTGGAGGGCCAGCCGCTTCCACTTGGCCAGGGAGTGGACCACCTGGGCGTCCCGCCCCGCGTCGGGCACGTCGAAGGACACCGCCCGCTCCACCCCGTTGAGGTCGTCGTTCAGACCGGTGGACGCCTCCACGAACAGGGGGGCGGACACCCGGCGCAGGTTCAGCGCCCCGCCCAGATCGTCCTCGAAGAGCCGCTTCAAAAGGCCGATGGCCTTCTGGGTGTCGTACAGGTTCAGCAGGGGGGCATACCCCTGGGGGATCACGGTGGTCAGCATAGACTTTCCCTCTTTACTTCATCAAGGATAAGCTATTATATCTCCCCGCAGAAAAAAATGCAAATGGAATTGTGTTCTCCGATCCGATATGGTATAATTTCCATATCTGGCCGTGGACCAGCCGGAATTTTCCAGCAAACTGCCCAGCACAGGATCGCAGGACCGCCAGGGCCCTGCGGCCTGACCTGTGCGGAAAAGGCGGGGCATCCCTCCCTGAACAGAATAGGAGACGAAGCAAATGGTCAAGGATCTTGAAGCAAAGCTGAACGAATACGCCCGCCTGCTGGTGGAGGTGGGGCTGAACGTCCAGCCGGGGCAGACCCCCAGTATCGAGAGCAGCATCGAATACGCCGCCCTGACCCGGCTGTGCGTGTCCGCCTGCTACGACTGCGGGGCCCGGGACGTGGTGGTCAACTACAGCGACGACCTCAACACCCGGGAGCGTTTCCTCCGGGCGGACGCCGCCGTGTTCCAGGAGTATCCCAGCTACCAGAAGGCCCGGTTCGACTGGATGCTGGAGCAGAAATGCCCCCGGCTGTCCATCGTGGGCTCCGACCCGGAGCTGCTGCGCGGCGTGGACCCCGCCCGCATCCAGGCCCGCCGCAAGGCGTCCGGCCCCCCCACGAAGCCCTACTTCGACGCGCTGGCCGCCAACAGGTTCCAGTGGTGCGTGGGCTCCTATCCCACCCGGCCCTGGGCGGAAAAGGCGTTCCCGGACAAAAAGGGCCAGGACGCCGTGGACGCGCTGTGGGACGCCATCTTCTCCGTGTGCCGCATCACCGGGGACGGAAAGGCCGTGGAGCGCTGGAAGGAGCACATCGCCGCCACCGCCCGCCGGGCCAAGGCGCTCAACGAGTACCAATTCCAGACCCTGCGCTACACCAATTCCCTGGGCACCGACCTGACCATCCGCCTGCCGGAGGACCATGTGTGGGCCGGGGGCAGCGACGCCACGCCGGGGGGCGTGGAATTCGTGGCCAACATCCCCACCGAGGAGAT
Source organism: uncultured Oscillospiraceae bacterium (assembly GCA_910588495.1). Taxonomy (GTDB): domain Bacteria; phylum Bacillota; class Clostridia; order Oscillospirales; family Oscillospiraceae; genus Enterenecus. The sequence continues at coordinate 10,932 of CAJUPU010000048.1, forward strand.
CTTCACCGCCCCCCGCTGGGATGGGGTGGACGGCCGGGCATACGCCGCCCTGCCCCTGGCCATGGACGGCAATCTGGTGAAGGACTTCTACCTGGACTTCAAGGGCGGCCGCATCGTGGACGTACACGCCGGGGTGGGGGAGGAATACCTGCGCCGGACCATCGACACCGACGAGGGCGCCCACTACCTGGGTGAGGTGGCCCTGGTGCCCTACGATTCCCCCATCCGCAATACCGGGATCTTGTTCTACGAGACCCTGTTCGACGAAAACGCCTCCTGCCATCTGGCCTTCGGCGAGGCGTACCCCAGCTGTGTCCGGGGCGGCGAGGATATGTCCCCGGAGGAGCAGAAGGCGGCGGGCCTCAACCGCTCCATCACCCATGTGGACTTCATGGTGGGCACCGCCGACCTGTCCATCGTGGGCGTCACCCATGACGGGCGGGAAATCCCTGTCTTTGTGGACGGCAACTTCGCATTTTGATCTTATATAAGGAGGACGATTTCAATGGACTACAAACAGACTTACGCGCAATGGCTGGACTCCCCCGCCCTGTCCCAGGCCGAAAAGGCGGAGCTGACCGCCATCGCCGGGGACGAGAAGGAGATCGAGTCCCGGTTCTTCTCCCAGCTGGAGTTCGGCACCGCCGGGCTGCGGGGCACCATGGGGGTGG
>CAJUPU010000049.1 GCA_910588495.1 uncultured Oscillospiraceae bacterium
CCGCCCAGGGTGGCGCTGGTGAGGATGTACTGCACGCTGTCCGGCTGGCTGATCCGGACCCGGAGGCGGCGCATGAGCAGGGAGGTCTCCATGCCGGTGGCCCCCTTGTAGATGTGGGCCTCATCCAGAACGATATACCGCAGCCTGGCACCCCGGAACACCGCGTCGTCCTTGGGGCGGAGCATCATGTACTCCAGCATGGAGTAGTTGGTGATGAGGATATGGGGCGGCGTGGCCTGCATCTCCTCCCGGGAGACGATCTCGTTGGGCTGGGGGTCGGTCTGGAGGGTGCGGCGGTAGGCCTCCAGGGCACGGGCCTGGGTGTGCTCGGTGTTGCCGTTGTACAATCCGAAGGTGATGGCGGGGTGCCCCTTGAGCAGGGCCCTCATCCGCTTCATCTGGTCGTTGGCCAGAGCGTTCATGGGATAGATGATGATGGCCCGGACGCCGGGGCCCAGCTCCCCCCGCTCCTCCTGCCCAAGCAGGTGGTCCAGGATGGGCAGCAGGAAGCTCTCCGTCTTGCCCGAGCCGGTGCCGGTGGTCACCACCAGGTTTGCCCCCTGAGACGCCAGCGTCAGCGCCCGCTCCTGGTGGCTGTACAGGGGGCGTTCCAGCTTCAGCTCCCGGTCCTTCTCCGGGATGGGCTCCAAAGTGCGGAACAGGGGGCTGGCTTTGCCCGCCTCCATCAGCTGGGACAGGGCGGCCCCCGCCTCGTAGGAGCCGCCGATGTCCAGATAGGGCCCCTTGGCCACCATTCCCTCCCGCTGGAGCTCCCAGCGCAGGGCCTGGGCGTAGTCCGGGTCCGCCAGGTCGAAGGTGGTGGTGATATAGTCGATGTAGCTGGCCTTGATCTCCCGGGCCGCTTTGATGGGGTCGAACATAGGGGGGCGCCTCCTTCACTCGATTTTCCGTTGTCTGGCGTCACCAGTCTTCCTCGTCCCTGTTTTCGGTCAACACCTTGTATGTAAAAAGTTCCTTGGGGATCCAGGTGGCTGTAGGGGGAAAGCCCCAGTCAAGGGGGGTGTCTCCATATAGCGGCTCCGCCTCCGTGACATATTTTCCAAAGAACACACCGCAGTCTGCGATCTCACTGTAGTAACTTGTGGCAAGGAAATATTCGCCGCCCACATCATCCAAATAGCGGCATTTTCCATTCTCCCGCTGAATATGGACATTCGCTTTTGGAAACAGGATTTTCCAAAGTTCCAAAATGACTTGTTCTCCTTCTGGGCCATCCTCCAGGCCGTCCAGCTTCGATACAAGATCCGCCGCAGCCACGACCTTGGGCGGAATATGATTTTTATCTTCCGCGTCATACGACTCCAGATGCTCCTGGTCCAGTAAATCGGTGTATCCCAGCTCACCTTGCGCGTTTTTCCAAACAGCGACCCAGCCGCCGTCATGGTCTTCCTCCTGCCAGAGCCCAAGCGGGGCGGCAAGTTGACACAGATTGCGAAAATCGGGAAACGGAGGAAAGTTGTCTGTATGTAGGAAAACTGTTGGCCAGACCTGTCCGCCAATAGGATAGTTGTCAAACGTGCTGTCCAATTCCGGAGCCCCGGCGGGAGAATACCATGCAAAAGCGACTGCTTCACCACTAGTGCAGCTCTCTACCGCACCAGTGACCGCGATCTCCAGTTCCGGATAATTCGCAGCGAAGTCGATCCATTCTACAATGGAACTGGCGTACTGCATGGCGGGGCAAACTAACAGCGTCCCGGTTTTTCGATTCTTGTCAGCACGGATCTTGTTACGATATTGCGGAATGACGGATTCTTTCTGCGCATCTTTCAGCATACTCAGCGGTCCGTGGATCGCTATGCTGAAGGTTCCGCCTTCATAATAAATACGATTGCTTTTCCCAAAAAAGGCTTTGGCCTCATGTTTATTCATAGTAAAACGCTCCTTTTTGTTATGTTTGCACAAAAATGATCATACAGTGGCTTTCTATGCCGGTATTGTATCACGATCGATGAAGCAAAACAATATGCCCGCTGCATAGGATCACGGTAAGCCCCTTTCTATAGCCTCTGCCACGGTATATTCAAAGTAATCCGGCGTATCCAGCACCTGCCTTTGCAGCTCTTTGGGAACAGTTCGGTTGACGATGGTGTTGCAGCGGGTGTCGATGTCCACGCCGCCGCCCTCCTCGTCATGGCACTGCAAGATCAGCAGCCGGTCGTTGACCAGCCAGACCTGGACCGGGTTGACCAGCTCATATCCCTTGGAATGGGGGCTGCCGTTGAAGGGGTGCCGCCGCCCCCGGGCATCCTCAAAATAGAGGGTGGCGGTGTAATGGGGCATGGGGACCTCCTCCCAGGGCGGGTGGCCGACGCCCACATAGGTCAAACCGCACAGGATGCCGCAGCCGTCCCGCATGTTCACCTGCTTCAGCGCCTCCTGGCCGAAGTCCCAGCACAGGGCTTTCCGCACATGGATCTCCCGGTCCTGGAAACGGAAGGAATCGGCCTCCCCCACCAGCAGATCCCCCCGGTAGAGCACCACCGCCGGGCCGGGGGCGAAAACGTTCCCGCTCTTTTGCGTCACCCGGTAGGCGTACCGCCCGTCGGGGCAGGAGAAGGGCTCCTCCAGCGCCTTGTCCTCCCCGGCGGCGGTCTGGAAGGCCCGCGTCCCGCCGGGCAGGTCCAGCTCCAGGGTGAACCGCCCCCCGGCGTCCCCCAGGAAGGTGCCCTCACCCCGCCACAAAAGGCGGTCCCCCTCCAGCTCCAACGGCGGCTGGAGGAACCGGGGCACGAACACGATGTCGGTCAGCTTGACCTGGACCCGCTCCGCCCCCTTGGACAGCGCCAGCCCCAGGGGCTCCGTCTCCCGGAGATCCCGGCCCGCCCTCAGCTCGTTGCCCAGCTCACAGTGGACGCCGTCGGGGGCGGGGATCTCCCGGGTCCCCAGCATCAACCGGCAGCTCCAGCCCTCCGGGGGCCGGACGGCCGTAAACTCCCCGGCGGGGATGTCCTTGTGCCACAGGGCCTCCGGGGCCTGGAAGGCGTTTTTTCCCAGCAGGGTGCAGTGGAGGGCGGGAACGTCCAGCTCCAGCGTAAAGTCCAGCTCCGACAGGTCAAAGCTGACGGCGTTCTCCCCCTCGGGGATGGGGAGGGTCAGCTCGATCTGCTGGCCTGCCCAGGAGAAGCCGATCCCCGCCTCGTCCACTCCGGACCGGTAGAGGGTCCTGTCCAGCCGGCAGGCACAGTGGGGCAGGACGGCGTAGCGGTACTCATACCGGACCAGTCCGGACCGGATATCCACCAGCCGGACGCTGTGGACTGCGCCGTCTTTGGGGGCACACGGAATGGTCAGCGCTCCATTCTCCTCCTGAAATTCTTTTAGACTATGGTGCCCGCCATCCAGTGACAGCCGGTACAGCATAGGGTTTTCTCCCGCGGGCAGGACCAGGGACATGGTGAAGGCTCCGCGGAATATGTCCAGCGTCCCGCCGCCGTCCAGGCCGCGGAGGTTTTTGACCGGGCCGGGAATCGTGTGCCGGCGGAACTGGGTGGAAACAGCAGGCCCGGCAAAGATCTCCCGTCCGTCCACCGCCACAGAGGAAGCCTCCCCCAGGTCCAGCCGGTAGAGCTGGCCGGGGTGGGCCAACTGGAAAACGCCCTCCTCCTGGGAAAACTCCACATCAGATCCGTCTCCCGCGAACAGATGAGCCCGTCCGGCTTTGACGGTCCGGTCGCCGCCGGAGGCGTCGAAGAGCAGATAGTCCCGCTCCAGCTTCTGACCGGAGTGATAGAGGGGCTTGCCCATGTATAGGATCTCCGCCTGGAGACGGGGCGGGGCGCTGAAGTCGAAGCTGGTCTCCCGCAGAGGGAGAAAGCGGCTCTTGGTGGTCAGGCACAGGTCGTTGCCGGCGACCTGAAGCTCTCCCTGCCAGATCGCGGCCCCATTTTGCAGCACACGGAAAAGGGGACGCCGTTCCCCCACCTCCTGGAGGCGGATGCAGGGGACCCGCAGTCCCACCACACCGTCCTCCAGGGCATAGCGGACGAAAATGCGCTCCGCCGTGGTGGCCACAAATTCCGCCTTCTTTTCCCGGCGCTCCCCCTGGACCCTGCTGCGCTCGGCGCTGCTCTTTTTCCGGTACCATTGGACCAGCAGCTGATCCCAGCCGCTGCGCTGGGGGTCCAGCAGGCTCTTTTCCTCCCCTCGGAGCAGGGCGTCCATCTTCTCCACCAGGCTGTCGCACAGCACGGCCATGTAGCCGGGCCGCTGGTTGAACAGGGCCTGGAGGCCGGAAAACACCGCGTCCGACCGCAGCCGCAGGTCGTCCTGGACCGCCACGCCGCTGTTCCAGCGGGCCCGCATCCCCTTGGTGAACTGCTTGTAGCTGGTGTCCTCCGGGACGTATTGAAAATCCAGATTTTCCACGTAGAAATCAAACAGGATATTGAACAGTCCCTCGATGCTCCGCCGGGGGGCCAGGGCGTGGAGGAGGAGGGTGGTGTAGTAGCGCTGGGTCTTTTCCGCCGGGGCGAAGAATCGTTTATAGCGGCCCAGCGTGTCCCGGACAGCCTTGCGGAAATGGGCGTACAGCCGGTCCCGGGCCGCGTCGGAGCGTCCGGCCTGGAAACCGTACTGCATAAAGATGTAATCCCAAAAGGAAACGGATCCCTCCCCTTCCTCGGCCAGATCGTTGGACCAGCATTTCAGCAGGTCGATGGTCTCCAGCACCAGCACCGCGTTTTCCCGAACCGAGATGCGGGCATCATTGCTGAGCACCTTCTGCACCGTCTGTCTGGCTGACTGGTACAGCAGATCGGCCTCCCCGTTGGTGAGGACGTACTCCCCGGCCAGGGGGTATTTTTGGAAAATACCCTCGGCCAGGGCGCAGGCGTCTTGGGGCGGGGCGGGGATCTCCATGTCCCGGACCAACATATCCGGCTCGATATAGCCGGTCTCCTTCCAGGTATAGCCGTGGGCGGCCAGCCATTGGAGCCGGGTCTGCCCCGCCGCCCGGAAGAGCCGGTGTATCTCCCGAGTCAGCGGTATGCCCAGCTTCTTCAAATATTCCTCATTGTAGATCGCCCCGCTCGGGAACGCCGCCTTCAGCCGTTCCAGGACCTGTTCTTCGGTCATTGCCAATGCGCTCACCGCCTGTCTTGTTTTGGGTGTGCCCGCCGCGTCACAGTCCGTACCGCCGGGCGATCTCCTCCAACTCCCCGCCGTCGGCGCGGCGGATCTCCTCCGCGTCCAGGATCATGGCCCCCAGGCCGGAGAAGGCCCCGGCATAGACCTCGTCCAAAAGCTCCCGGCGCAGGGCCTCTGTCTCGTCATACTGTTTCATAGCCATACCTCCCTTGATTTTGGGATGGAGCGCGGCGGTCTGCCGCGCTCCATGTGGGATCAGAGGAACTGATAGAGCGTTTCCTCACTGATGATCTGGATAGAAGAACCTTTGGCCTGCAGCTGGCGGGCCGTCCACACCTTTTTCTCTCCCACGCCGCCGAGGGCGCCCAGCACGAGATAGTCCGTCTTGCCGCTGACTGTTCCAGTGCATTTACCGCCTTTGGCTTCGATGAGGGGCTTGAGGACGGCTTCACGGGCATCGCCCGGGGCGTGCTGGAACTCACCGGTCAGGACGAACCGCCTGCCCTGGAAGTCCAGGGCGGACAGCTCCACAGTGGTCAGGTCTACGGGGTCTTCCCACCAGTTGACCTGGGACTCCTCCTGGCTGGACTCCGGCATTTCCTGGTAGGTCTCCTTGGCGGTTTCCCACAGGTCATCCCCCAAGGCGGACGTCAGCTCCTCCTCCTCGATCAGCCGCAGTCCGCCGCCCTGTTCCGTCTGCTCCCTGGCCTTGACATAGTTCTTCCGCTCGGACCACACCAGACCGCCTTCACGGCCCAAGACGACGTAGTTTGTCGCCTTGGTGACGTTATCTGTGCAGCTGCCCTTCATAAATTTGATCATGTGCGCTATTTTCGCCTTATCGCCGCCGCAGAGGCCGAATTGGCCGGCCAGGACAAAGCGGGAGCCTCTCACCGCAACGGGCTCACCGCCGTCAAGGGGGATGCACAGCGGACCCAGCTCATATTCCTGGTCTTCATCGTATCCGACGCCCCCCTCGCCATATCCAACGTCCCCTTCACCGGACGGCCACGCCTGATACCACGCCTCGTCCTCCTCAGTCCAGTCCGGGTCCCCGCTGCCCTGGAGCGTATTCAAGAGAAAACCCTGGATCTGCTCCCGCTGCTCGTCGGTAAGCTCTACCGCTTCACCTGTCGCGGTATGCGCGTCGCCCAACGAGAGTCCGAGATCCATGACGAACATCGTAGCGCCGAAGAAATACTCGCTGCCTTCCCCGTCCAGGAAGTGGGGCAGCTCGCGGTCCTCATGTTCTGTGATCTCCAAGCGCAGGTCCATATCCAGCAGCAGCTCCATGGACCCTTTGAGAAAGTTCCAGTAGTCCGCCGGTCCATCGTCCCCGCCGTCGTCATCCTCGCTGTCGTCGTCCTCGTCCGACGCAGCAAAGATCCCGCCGAACTCGAACCGCCCGCCGAACTGTTCCTCCAACCGGGCTGCCCGCTCCGCCAGCTGCCCATAGTCTGCCGGGTCGAAGCTGTTGGCCACCCGCCGCCATGTTCCCTCGGGGTCGAGGCGGAACACCATTCCCCGGATGATGGTGTCCGTACCGTCGGGATCCTCCAGTTCATTACTGGAGAAAGCACGCGCCTCTCCGGTGTGGTCCATCGCGGCCAGGGTCATGCCAGGCTCCAGCTTCCCGTCGGAGCCGTTATGGACCACTTCGCACTTGACGTTCAGCCCTACCGACAGACCCTGCTCCTCCCGGACGAACCGCGCCCCGGCGCAGAACGCGGTGCCGTCCGCCTTGATGCCGATGCTGACGGCGTTCCCGGCGGCGATGGACGCCACCCCCGTCCAGTCCGCCACCTGGCACTGGCCCTTGTTGTCCAGGCCCGCGGCCAGCACCGAGCCGTCCGCCTTCAGCCCCAGGATGTGCCAGTCCCCGGCGGCGATGGCGGTGACGCCGGTCCAGCTCAACGCCTCCTCCATGCCCTCGGACAGCCTGCCCGCCAGCAGCACCCGGCCGTCCCGGGTCAGACCGGCCGCAAACTCTCCGCCCGCGTCCAGGGCGGCCACATCCCTCCAGTCTGCCGCCGCCTCGCAGCCCTTCGCCCCCGCGATGACCACGGCGCCGTCTTTGCGCAGGCCGAAGGTCCGGTTCCCTCCGGCGGCGACGGCGGCGATGTCCGTCCAGTTGGCGGTGTCGCACTGGCCGTCCCGATTCTCCCCGGCGGCTTCCACGGTGCCGTCCGCCTTCAGGCCCACATAGTGCCCGGCACCCATGGCGATGGCGGTGATGCCTGTCCAGCCCTTGAAGTCGTCTCCGATATAGCCATGCACGTCATTGCTCACGGTGCCGTTTTTCCTCAGCACCAGTACGGCTTTCGCACCGGCGGCCACGTCCACGATGGGCGAGTCCCCGTCTGTAAAGACGATGAACGCTTCAAATTTTTTAAAATAGCCCTCGTTCCAGGAGGAAATGGCGGAGCCGTCTGTTTTGAGACGGATCACATAGTCCCGGCCCACCGCCGCCTGCTTCACATCCTTCCAGGTGGGCACGTCCCAGGGGAACTCGTCCCGCCAGCCGTACCGGCGGCGCAGCTCCTCGTGCTCCGCGATGTTGGTGGAGGTAAGTGACACGCCGAGCCCGTGCCGTTCAGTATAGGTCACCCAGCCCTCTTCCAGTTTTACCTCCAGTTCGTCCTCGTGCTCCACCCAGAAGGGGACCTCCGGCTCCGCCGGGTGGTGTTCCGGGTCGATGTGCCAGTCAAATTCCTGTTCGCACTCCTCCACGACAGCGTCCCACGCTTCGCCTTTGGGAGAGAAGGTGGCGCAGAAATCCTGGAAGCGCTCCTCGTCGAAGGTGCCCTCAGCGTCTTCCGCGTAGAGCTCTCCCAGGCAGGCCGTCCCTCCGTAAAACAGACCGGAGGGCCCGATGTTGACCTTGACCCACTTTTTGATTTGATCTGGGTTGGCGTCGGGGGCGAGGCGCTGGAAATAGAGCACTGCCCCGTCAAAGTCTTCGCGCTCCACCTCCTTCCAGCCGTGTTCGGCCTCCTGGCAGGACAGGGTCTCATAGTTCAGGCTTTCGCCGTCGCTGGTGAACACACCCACCTCGTCCAGGTCATAGCCCTCTTCACCTTTGTCGTTGAACTCCACCCGGATGGACAGGTCGTCCCGAGCCATGGCCCGGAGAAGCGCGTCATACTGCTCCTGGGTGAGGGGGGAGCTGGTGCCCGGGGAATCTTCGATCCAGTCCCTGGTCCAGCTGTCGAAGCGCTCCAGGGTCCCGGAGAAGGACCAGCGGCCGGTTCCGCTGAACCCTGCGCTGGGGCGGTTCGGCGTTGGCATCCTGTATGCCCTCATCCCGTATTCGCCGTAAAACTCCCAGCTTTTCAGCACCGGGTGGAACAGCTCGACAGCCCTGCCGCTCCAATATCCTACCAGGGTCAAAGTCCCGTATGCGCTGGACATATTAGCCATTGTCCTTGCCTCCTTCTCTGTTCAGCAGGCTGTCCGCCATGGCGGAATTGACCACCCAGAGCTGGTGCTCCCCCAGCTCCAGCCGGCGGGCCCAGGGCCGCTTGCCGGGGTGGACCCCCACGATCAGATCCAGCTCTGTCAGCGCCGTTCCCTCCATCCGGCCCCCCAGGGCCTGGATGCGCCGGACCATCTCCTCCCGCTCCTCCGGGGCGGCGTGCTGACCGGTGATAAAAAAGCGCTTTCCCTCACAGATGAGGTCGTCCGGATAGTCGAAATTGTCGTCGGTGGTGCGGGTCCAGTGCCGGAAGCACTCGTATTCCCAAAACTTCTCCGGGTCCATGTCCAGCACCCCCAGCTCCACCAGGTATTCGACGGAGCTTTTCCTCTGATAGTCCCTGGTCCACTTCCAAAAGTCTTTGAAGGGCAGGTCCGGGCTGTCCTGCCGGACCGCGTGAACGGTGGCCGGCTTCACGCTGGCGGAAGCGTACCGCTTTTGCAGGATAGCCGACATCTTCGCCATTCGTTCTGACAAAAAGCCGCTGTCCAGGTCCATCAGCAGCCCCCGGCTGAGCAGATATTCCTTTGCCGTCTTTTGATACAGGCTTTTGCTCCGGGGCTCCAGCCATGACAGATCGAGGTCGCTGTTTTCCCGTCTGAGCCTGTCCGCGCTCTCCGGCAGGAAGGAGCCCGCCGGATAACGGCTTTGCAGGACCGCCACTGCATCGTCGAACTGCCGTTTTTTACGTTCCAGGACCTGCTGCGGCGACTCCCAAATACCCTCCTGCTGCAAGAGCGCCTGTACCATCAAGTCCCGTTCTGAGGCATACGCCTGCAGCGCATTCCGATCGATGTCAAAGTTCTTTGCCCAGAACTGGGTGATCGATCCTTCGCCGTCATAGGGAGCATCCTGATAACGTTGGCGCAGCTTTTCCAGCTCGCCGGGGGCGGCCTCCAGAGCCCGCTGCCGCTGGGCGGCGGCCTGTTCCTGCGCTTTTGCGGCGGAAAGCGCCTTCTTTTGGGCGCCGCTGGCAAGGATGCCCTCCTGCTGGAGGTATTTTGCGAAAGTCATACCGAACAGCTTGGACGCGCAATTGGCCAAGTTTTTGAATTTTGGCGCCAGATCCGGATTTGCCGCCATCAGCTCGCTCATCGTGCCGCAGACGGCCCCGTCCGCATAGCGCTTTTTCAGCTCGTTGACGATGACCATGTGGTCGCCTGCCGGGCGGCCCGTCTTATCGTCCTGCATGGTGTATCCGTAGGCCGCCAAAAATGTTTTGCCGTCCGGGTAGCCCAGCAGGCGGTACAGCTGGGTCACGGCCTCGCCCCACTTCTTATGGTCGGTGTGCAGGCGGGTGACCACCTTATCCGGATAGGCGGAATCCAGCTTTTCCTTGAGCCGATGGATCTTTTGCCGGATGTCTTTTGGTTCCTGCCCCGGCTCATAAAGGACCTGGGCCATGGTGTCGGGATCGGTGCTCATGTTGTGTCCTCCTTTTGCTTTCCAGGTAAAGCCTAAATGCGGAATGGCCAATCGCTTTGTTTGCTATTTTATATTATAACGTTGGGGATAAACATTGTAAATACTATGCAATTTGCATAGTATTTGACAGATGCAGAGCAAGGCCCGTCGATCCTGGCGGAGCTTGCTCCATCAAGAAAGATCATTCAGCCGATAGGATAGAGCGGCTTTTGATCCAGTCGAGCGTATGACGGAGGACATTGCGCTAAAGAACCTCCAGCTTGAAACACTGCGGGAAGCCGCGGCCGGACTGGATGAACGGGAGCAAAAACTGCGTTCTCTCCGATATGACGGGGAATTGTCTATGGAGGAAATCGGCAGACGTTTGGGCGTGTCCAGGATGGCTATCTCAAAGCGGCTGAGAACGCTGCACCGAAAATTGGACCGCGCTGTCAGTTGACAGCGCGGTCCAATTTTTTATTTCCCATGGTCTGCAAACTGTCTCCGAGTGTCCTATGTACATGAGAGGGCGATCCTCTCAATACACTTAAGACCTGCTAAACCTGCCAAGAGCTGTCAAGACCTAAAAGCATAAAAACCTG
>CAJUPU010000050.1 GCA_910588495.1 uncultured Oscillospiraceae bacterium
CCCCGGTGTCCGGCAAGAGCCTGATGCGGACCAAATTCGACGAGATCGGCATGTGGATGGAGGAGAAGATGGGCCACCCCTTCTTCTGCTGCGACGCGGTGCTGGACACCTATTCCCGGCAGATCGCCATCTTTTCCGGCTATGCCAAGGAGATGATGCCCGTTTCCTGGGAGATCGCTGACAAGCGGACCTATGTGCCCTGGGCGGAAAAGAAGTACGACGTGATGGTGTTCGGGATGCCCCAGGCCTTCCACTACGGCGACGGCATGGGCACCAACCCCATCCAGATGATGCAGGCGCTGTCCGCCCAAGTGATCCGCCACAAGCGGGTGATGAAGGACAACTGCGTGATCATCTGCTCGTCGATCTGCAACGGGTACTTCCACGACGAGCGGTGGCCCTACCTGCGGGAGCTGTACGAGCTGTTCCAGCACGACCACATGAACGTGCTGCCCGACATGGACCGGTATGGGGAGTACTTCGCCACCAATGAGGAGTACATCCGCAAGTACCGCTTCTGCAACGCCTTCCACCCCTTCCACGGCTTCTCTATGATGAGCTGCGGGCACATCGCGGAGATGAACACCAGCGCGATCTACATCGTGGGGGCCCAGGAGCCGGGGATCGCCCGTGGGATGGGGCTCAAGACCCGGGCCACCTTCGAGGAGGCGCTGGAGGACGCGAAGAAGAAATTCGTGGGGCCGGAGCCCAATATCCTGGCCCTCCCCAAGACCTTCAAGGTGAGCGCCGTCCACCTGTGCATGAAGGATCAGCCCTATGACGGCACCAGTGGGTGCTGTGGCTGCGGCTGCTGAGCATGAAACGCCGTACCGGCAAGTACGAGAAAAGAGTAAAGGAAGGTGTCGTATGAGCAAAACAAAACAGGCAAAAAGACCTTTGACTCGATCGGAGCGGCATACCAGGATGGTAAACCGCCTGTGGCTGCTCCTCTCGCTGATCGTGGCGCTGCTGGTGCTGTACCTGCTGTCCATCGGGGAAAAGACCGGGCGCAGCTTCCCGTTCATCTTCCCCATCGGCGACAGGAACTCCGTCCTCGGGGGGCTCCAGACCATGGTGGAGCGCAAGGCGCTGTGGGCCGACTTCTCCAGCAGTATGATCTGCGTGGCCATGGGCTTCGGCCTGGGCTTCGTCACCTCCCTGCCGGTGGCCTTCCTCATGGCCTGGTACACCCCGGTGCGCAAGATCATCGAGCCCTGGATCAACTTCATCCGCAACATCCCCGCCCTGGCCTACGCGCCCCTCATCGTCCTGCTGCTGGGCGTGGGCCGGACCCCCGCCGTGGTGCTGATCTGGATCTGCACCTTCATGACCATGTGCATCACCATCTTCCATGGCATCCGCAACATCGACAACACCCTGGTCAAGGCCGCCCGCGTGCTGGGGGCCAACGATGTGGACATCTTTTTCCGCATCACCCTGCCCGCCACGGTGCCCTTCATCCTCACCGCCGTGCGGCTGGGCCTGAGTGCGGCGCTGACCACCCTGCTGGCGGCGGAGTCCGCCGGCGCCCAGGCCGGCCTGGGTATGCGCATCATGACCCTCAAAGGCACCTTTGAGACCGACGCCATGCTGGGCTATATCATCATCATCGGCATCATCGGCACGCTGCTGAACACCTTTGTGGACATTATTGAAGGGAGGCTGACTTCATGGCAGGAGAAGCGGGAAGAGGCGTAAAGATCCAGATCAAGGACGTGAAAAAGGAGTACCACGGCGACCATGGCACCACCGTGGCCCTCAACGGCGTCAACCTGGACATCATGGAAAATGAGTTCATCTGTGTCGTCGGCCCCTCCGGCTGCGGAAAATCCACCCTGCTGAACATCCTGGCGGGCCTCCACGAGGCCAGCTCCGGCGAGTGCTATCTGGACGGCGAGGTCATCAAGGGCACCGACGTGAAGCGGGGCGTGGTGTTCCAGCAGTACGCCCTGTTCCCCTGGCAGACGGTGCTGCAAAACGTCATGTTCGGCCCCCAGATGAAGCGTATGCCCAAGCCGGAGTGCGAGGCCATCGCCCGCAAGTACATCAAGATGGTGGGGCTGGAGGAGTTCGAGAACTCCTTCCCCAAGGAGCTGTCCGGCGGCATGAAGCAGCGGGTGGCCATCGCCCGGGCCTATGCCAACAACCCGGAGGTGCTGCTCATGGACGAGCCCTTCGGCGCCCTGGACGCCCAGACCCGGGCCCAGCTCCAGACCGAGCTGCTCAAGACCTGGGAGGAGGAGCAAAAGACCTGCTTCTTCATCACCCACGACGTGGACGAGGCCGTTCTGCTGGCCCAGCGGGTGGTGATCATGTCCGCCCGGCCGGGGCGCATCAAGCGGGTGGTGGACATCGACATCCCCTACCCCCGGGACCAGGCCACCAAGAGCGATCCCCACTTCATGGAGCTGAAGGCGGAGATCTGGAACGAGGTCTACCAGGAGTACCTGGAGGTCCGCAAATAAGTTGTGCCTGACCGTCTTTGACGGTTGCGATACAGGCAGGCCCCAAACAAATTCAAGGAGGAAAATGAAATGAAGAAATTCACCGCTCTGCTGCTGGCGCTGGTCATGATGATGTCCCTCATGGCCTGCGGCGGCGACAAGCCCACCGAGTCCAAGGCCCCCGCCGAGTCCAAGGAAGTGACCCAGTCCCAGGCTCCCGCCGAGTCCAAGGAGCCCGAGGAAAACAAGCCCGAGCCCATCACCCTGCGCATCGGCTATATGCCCAACTACGCCTCCCTCTGGGGCGTGCTGTCCGCCATGGAGCAGGGCTGCTTCGAGGAGGAGGGCATCACCATCGAGCTGACCGAGTTCGGTGACGGCCCCTCTGAGATCTCCGCCATGGAGGGCGGCTCCATCGACCTGGCCTACATCGGCAAGGGCGCCCACCGCCTGTGCATCCTGGGCAACGCCGTCATCTTCGCCCCCAGCTCCGTCCACACCGTGGACAAGGTGGTCTGCATGCCCGACAGCGGCATCAAGACCGTGGAGGACCTGAAGGGCAAGACCATCGCCTATAACGCCGGTTCCTCCTCCGAGTCCACCTTCAACAACGCCCTGAAAGTGGCCGGCCTGACCACCGACGACGTGACCGCCATGTCGCTGAGCATCGACAACATCGTGCCCGCCGCCGTGTCCGACACCATCGACGCCGCCGTATGTTGGAACCCCTACTCCGGCCAGATCCTTCAGCAGGTGGAGGGCTCCTACGAGATCGAGTTCGCCGACGGCTCCACCAACATCTCCAGCTGGATCTGCCTGCCCAAGTACGCCGAGGAGAACCACGACATCCTGGTGCGCTTCAGCCGCGCTTTGTACAAGGGCATGGACTGGGGCTCCAAGGAGGAGAACTATGACACCGTGGCCCAGTACTGCGCCGACCGGACCAAGACCAGCCTGGAGTCCAACCAGCTCCAGCTGGGCGACGCCCACTGGTTCAACGTCGCCGACCTGACCTCCGGTCTGAAGGACGGCACCATCAAGAAGTACTACGAGGGGATGCAGAACGATATGGTCCAGAACGAGAACATCAAGCCCGAGGAGGCCAAGGAGGACGTGAGCGAGTTCGTCCTGTTCGACGTGATGGAAGAGGCCCTCAAGTAAGAAGCCCCCGAGCATAACATCCAGCGCATAGGAACGGACCCTATGGGACGGCACACAGGTCCGCCCCATAGGGTCTTTTTCGTCCCGCTCCTGAGAGGAGGAGAGCATTGAACATCAAGATCATCTGCCCCCCGGGGGCGGACGGGCCCGCAGCCTTTGCCGCCCGGGAGCTGTCCGCCTATCTGGGCCGGATGCTGGCGGGGGAGGAGGGGGCGCTCACCATCGGCCTGGAGGTGCGCCCTGACGAGAGGCCCGGCCTGCCCGACTGGTTTTCCGTGGAGCTGGACAAGGAGAAGGGCTCCATCATAGGGAACAGCGGCCGGGCGGTGCTGCTGGGCGTGTACGACTGCCTGCGGCGGCTGGGCTGCCGGTTTTTGGCCCCCGTCAAGGGCTGCGAGGTGGTCCCGGCCATCGCCCGGCGGGAGCTGGCCCTGAGCTATGAGCACCGGGCGTCCTTCTTCCACCGGGGGGTGTGCATCGAGGGGGCGGACAGCCGAGAAAACGTGCTGGACTTCATCGATTGGCTGCCCAAGGTGGGGTATAACAGCTTTTTCCTGCAATTCAAGTCGCCCTACATTTTCTACGCCCGGTGGTATGAGCACCGGGGCAACCCTTCGCGCGGGCCGGAGCCCTTCGGGCAGGCGGACGCCCTGGCCTGGATGGCGGAGGCGGAAGGGGAGCTGAAGCGCCGGGGCCTGCTCCTCCACAAGGTGGGCCACGGCTGGACGGGGGAGGCGCTGGGCTGCGAGGCCCAGTCCTGGGACGCCGTTTCCGCGGAGCTTGCGGAGGACAAGCGCCCGCTGGCCGCCCAGGTGGACGGGGTGCGGGAGCTATGGAGGGGGGTGCCCGCCAACACCAACCTGTGCTTTCACAACGGGGAGGCGGTGGACGCCTTCGCCGCCCTGGTGGCGGACTATGCCCGGAAAGAGCCCGGCGTGGACTACCTTCACGTCTGGCTGGCGGACGACTATAACAACGTGTGCGAGTGCGAGGGATGCCGCCGGACCACCCCCTCCGACCAGTATGTGGAGCTGCTGGACGAGATCGACCGGCGGCTGAGCGAGGAGGGGCTGGACACCAAGATCGTGTTCCTGCTCTACCAGGAGCTGCTGTGGCCTCCCATCAGGGCCCGGCTGGCGCACCCGGAGCGGTTCGTGCTCATGTTCGCCCCCATCAGCCGCACCTTTGAGCGCTCTTATCAGGCGGGAGAGGCCCTGCCCCCCATCCCGCCCTATGCGCGCAACCGGATCGCCCTGCCCACCAGCCTGGACGAGAACCTGGCCTTCCTCCAGGGCTGGCAGGGGCAGTTCGGCGGGGACAGCTTCGTCTATGACTACCCCCTGGGCCGGGCCCACTACGGCGACCTGGGCTATGTGAAGCTGGCCCGGGTGATCGGCGGGGACGTGAAGCGGCTGAGACAGCTGGGCCTCAACGGCTATATGAGCTGTCAGGAGCTGCGCGCGGGCCTGCCCAACTTTTTCCCCAACTATGTGCTGGGCCGCATCCTCATGGACGAGAGCGCGGACGTGAACCAGCTGCTGGAGGAGTATTTCTCCGCCGCCTACGGGGAGGACTGGCCCGTGGCGGCCGACCACCTGTTCCGGCTGTCCAGCCTGAGCAGCACCGACTATGTCAACGGCAAGGGAGCGCGCCGGGACGGGGACATGGCCGGGCGGATGGAGGCTGTCCGGGAGCTGTGCATGGACTTCGTCCCCGCCCTGGACGCCCACCGGACGGCCCAGGGCTGGCAGACCCCCTTCTGGGAGGTGCTGGACTTCCACCGGGAGTACGCGCTCAAGCTGTCCAAGGCCCTGGGCCGCCTGGCCCGGGGGGACCGGGAAAGGGCGGGGGAGAGCTGGCGGGACTTTCGGGACTTGATCTGTGAAAAGGAGGCGGCTTTTCAGCCCTGGCTGGACGTGTACCGGGTGCTGGAGGTCACAAAAACGTATACAGGATTTTGAAAGGAGGACGACGCCATGCGTCACGACTACTACTATTATGACCGGGAGCAGCTTTTGGCCGCCCCTAAGGTGCCCATCGAGGTGCTGGCGGACAACGCCGCCGTGTTCCAGGCCATGGCCCGGGAGATGGCCGATGAAATCCAGCGCAAGAACGCCCTGGGGGAGACCACCGTGTTCATCTGCCCGGTGGGCCCGGTGGGGCAGTACCCCTATTTCGTGGACATCGTGAACGGTGAGAGCATCAGCCTGAAGAACGTGTGGTTCCTCAACATGGACGAGTATCTGACGGATGAGAAGCAGTGGATCGCCAAGGAGGACAAGCTCAGCTTCCGGGGCTTCATGGACCGGACGGTGTACAGCAAGATCCGCCCGGAGCTGGTCATGCCCGAGGACCAGCGGGTGTTCCCCGACCCCAGCGACCCGGACAACATGGCCCGGACGATCGAGAAGCTGGGCGGGGTGGACATCTGCTTCGGCGGCATCGGCATCAACGGCCACTTGGCCTTCAACGAGGCCCAGGACGAGCTGACCCCGGAGCAGTTCAAGGGCCTCCACACCCGGGTGCTGGAGATCAGCCGAGAGACCCGGACGGCCAACGCCATCGGCGACCTCAACGGGGCCATCGACGACATGCCCCGCTGGTGCGTCACCATCGGCATGAACGAGATCTACCACGCCCGGAAGGTGCGCCTGGGGGTGTTCCGGGACTGGCACCGGGCCGTGCTGCGCCATACCGCCTACGGTGAGGTGTCCGCCCATTTCCCCGCCACCCTCATGCAGACCCACCCGGACGCCCTGATCCGCACCACCGAATTCGTGGCCTGCCTGCCGGACTGAGCGGAGGGGATGGATATGGCAGATACCTATATCGTCAACGGCCGGGCGTACATCGGCCGCCGGTTCGAGGAAAAGACCCTGCGGCTGAGCGGGGGCAGGCTCCAGGTGCTGGAGGCGGACGCCGCCGTCCCCGCGGGGGCGGAAGTGGTGGACCTGTCCGGCAGACGGGTGGTCCCCGGCTTCATCGACGTGCACACCCACGGCGCGGTGGGGGTGGACGTGAACGGGGCCTCCGCGGAGGATCTGGAGAAGATCTCTCGGTTCTTTGCCGGGAACGGCACCACCTCCTGGCTGTGCTCGGTGCTCACCGACACGGTGGAGCAGACCCAGTGGTGCATCGACCAGTTCAAGGCCCACAGCGCCGGGGAACAGCCCACCTCCGAGCTGCTGGGCATCCACCTGGAGGGCCCTTTCCTGGCCGACGAATATAAGGGGGCCATGCCGGAGCACCTGCTGCGCAAGGGGGATGCGGAGCTGCTGCGCTCCTATCAGGAGCGGGCGGAGGGGGGCATCCGCTACCTCACCGTCTCCCCGGAGGTGGAGGGGGTGCTGGATCTGATCCCCGCCGCCGGGGAGCTGGGCATCACCGCCGCCATCGGCCACTCCGGCGCGGATTACGAGACCTCCATGGAGGCCATCGCGAAGGGCGCGGCGGCGGCTACCCACACCTTCAATGCCATGGGGCTGTTCCATCAGCACCGGCCCGCCATCATGGGGGCGGCGCTGGAGTCCGATGTGTACTGCGAGATGATCTGCGACGGGCGGCACCTCCATCCGGGCTCGGTGCGGCTGCTGATCAAGGCCAAGGGGCTGGACCGGGTGGTGGCCATCACCGACTCCATCATGGCGGCGGGCCTGCCCGATGGGAAGTACCACCTGGGGGTGAACGAGGTGGTGGTGGAGGACGGCGACGCCAAGCTGGCGGACACCGGGGTCCGGGCGGGGAGCACCCTCACCCAGGATACCGCCCTGCGAAACCTTTTGGCCTTCACCGGGCGGCCCATGGAGGAGCTGCTGCCCGCGCTGACGGAGAACCCGGCCAGGCTGATCGGCGTGTTCGACCGCAAGGGCTCCATCGCCGACGGCAAGGACGCGGATCTGGTGGTGCTGGACGGGGAGGACCGGGTGGACCTGGTGTTCTGCCGGGGGCGCAGACTGGAGAAATAAGAAGCTATCGGTACAGCTTCTAAATGAAAAAGGGGCTGCTGACAACGTCAGCAGCCCCAAAGGCCGGACAGATAGGCGCAGAAATTACTCCGCTCCCAGCTGGAGGTCGTGGAAGATGGCCACCGCCGCCGCGCCCTGGGCGCCGCTGAACCGGTCCGGCTCCACGAACACGAAATCGGTGTCGGCCCGCTGGAGGTTGCAGATGTTGTGGCGGACCACGTCCAGCAGCCGCCGCCGGTTGTCCTCGCAGCAAAACAGCTTTCCCTCGATGAGCATGGCGTGGGGACAGGTGAAGTTGTCGATGTTGGCGATCGCCAGCCCCAGGGTATATACCGCCCGCTCCACGATGCGGCGCACGTCGGCGTCCCCTTCCTGCTGGGCCTGGAGGACGTGGGCCATGGAGGGCTCCTCTCCCACGGGGCACAGGGCGCGCAGGATGGGAGCGTGGCCCCGGGCCAGGGCGTCCATGCACCGGGCGATGATGGCGTTGTCGCTGGAGATGGCCTCTAGACAGCCGTGGTTGCCGCAGGTGCACCGGGGGCCGTCCGGCTCCATCACCATGTGGCCCACCTCGCCCGACCCCACGATGGAGCCGAAGGCGTTGGAGGTGTTCAAGATCAGCGGACAGGCGATGCCCGCGTGGATGAACAGGTAGGCGAAGGTGGGCACGCTGTCCAGCAGCTCCCGCTGGAACAGGGAGGCGCCGTAGGCCCGGGCGCAGGCGTTGTTCTCCACGGTGATGGGGCAGCCGGCGCCCAGCCGCTGGCCCACGTCCCGCAGGATGGGCTTATCGTACCAATTGAAGCTGGGGCGCACCTTCAGGATGCCGGTCCGGCTGTCCACAAGGCCGGGGACGCAGAAGCCCAGGCCGTCCACATCGGCGAAGGTGAGGCGCAGCTCCTCCAGCAGCTCTTGCACCAGAGCGCAGGCGGCGTCCAGATCCTCCTCATAGTCCCGGCTGGGGGCGGGGGCGGCCCGGCGGCCCAGCACCTGCCCCCGGTAGTCGATGAGGCAGGCGGCGCTCTCCGAGCCGGTCATCTCCACGCCGATGAAATGCCGCGCGCCGGGCACGATGTCCAGCAGGCGGCTGCGGCGGCCGTGGCGGCGGTCGGCGCTCTCCGGGGAGTCCAGCTCCTGCACCAGGCCGGCGGTGAGCATGGTGTTGATGTTGGTGGTGATGGTGGGCAGGGTGAGGTCCAGCCGTTTGGCGATGTCCGCCCGGGTGATGGGGCCGCAGTGGTACACCATCTGAAGGATCGCCGATCGGTTGGTCGCCTTGACCCGGGGCAGGTTGTTGCCTTGCTCGAATTGCATTTCTTCACCGACTTCCATGATTTTCCCAAAAAAGACTGGAATTTTGGCCTGTTTTATTGTATTATATCGAGAGATCTGCACTGTGTCAAGATGTGGAGGAAATGGACTATGGCGATCTTTTTTTTGGTGAGCTTTCTGGCCAGCGTGGCGGGGGCCATCTGCGGCATCGGCGGCGGGGTGGTCATCAAGCCGGTGCTGGACATGCTGGGGCTGGAGACAGTGGCGGCGATCAGCTTTTTGTCCGGCTGCACGGTGCTGTCCATGAGCTGTTATTCCGTCACCCGTTCGCTGGCCAAGGGGGACAGTGGGGTGGACCTGCGCACCGGCACCCCCCTGGCCCTGGGCGCGGCCCTGGGCGGGCTGGCGGGCAAGCAGCTGTTCGAGCTGGTGCGCTCCCTGTTTGCCGACCAGGGGATGGTGGGGGCGGTACAGGCGGCCTGTCTGGGCGTCATCACTCTGGGGACGCTGGTGTACACGATCAACAAGAGCCGCATCTCCACCCACAAGGTCGCCGCCGCGCCGGTCTGCGTGGCCATCGGCCTGGCGCTGGGGGTCATGTCCAGCTTTTTGGGCATCGGCGGCGGGCCCATCAATCTGGTGGTGCTCTATTTCTTCTTCAGCATGGACACCAAGACCGCCGCCGCCAACAGCCTGTATATCATCCTG
>CAJUPU010000051.1 GCA_910588495.1 uncultured Oscillospiraceae bacterium
AGGCCGACCGTGTGGCGCAGGCCCTTGACCTCTATGTGTCCGGCAGCCTGAATGTCTTTAACCACAGGACGAATGTGGACATTGAGAACCGGCTTGTGTGCTTCGACATCAAGGATTTGGGCAAGCAGTTGAAAAAGCTGGGGATGCTGATTGTCCAAGATCAGATTTGGGGCCGTGTCACCACCAACCGCAGCATGGGCAAGGCGACCTGGTATTTTGCCGACGAGTTCCATTTGCTTCTGAAAGAGGAACAGACAGCGGCGTACAGCGCCGAGATTTGGAAGCGTTTCAGGAAGTGGGGCGGCATCCCCACCGGGGCCACGCAGAATGTGAAAGACCTGCTTTCCTCCCCGGAGATCGAAAATATCCTGGAAAACAGCGACTTCATTACCCTGCTCAATCAGGCCAGCGGCGACCGCAAGATTTTGGCCGAACGGCTGAACCTGTCCCCCGACCACCAGAAGTACATCGACAACTCCGAGCCGGGGGCCGGGCTTCTGATCTTCGAGAACGTGATCTTGCCCTTTACCAACCCCATCCCCAGCAATACCGAGCTGTATAAGATCATGACGACCCGGCTTTCCGAGGTGGTGGAGGGCGGCGCATGAGCAGGAAGCACCTGAAACCCCGTGACAAGGTGACACAGCGCATGACCCGTGACGGCGTGGTGCTGGAAAATCAGACCACCGGCGAGGAAATCAATATCTCCGACCGGGAGGTGGAACAGGACTTTACCCCCGCCGGGGCCACCGGCAGGGCTGAAAAGGTGCTGGAACGGGCTGACCAAGTACGGGAGCGCCGGGCCGGGAAGCGGGCGGCGAAACAGTCCGGGCAGGTGGAGGGTACGGCTGATGCTGGCCCCCGCCCGTCCGCCCACCTGCAATTCTCCGAGGAAGAACGCTCCACGCCGGAGCTGAAGAAGTACATCCGCAAGTCCGACCAGCGGGCTGACCGTCTGGACGCGGCGAGGGCCACTATCCCGAAAGAAACCGTGAAAATCAAGGAAAAGGTTTTTGACGAGGCCAGCGGCAGGGCGAAAACCCATGTGCGCCGGGAAACGAGGGACAAGCCGCCTCCCGCCATGAAGCCCAACCCGGCCAGCCGCCCCGTTCAGGAAGTTTTACTGTTCACCCACGGCAAAATCCATGAGGTGGAGCATGAGAATGTGGGCGTGGAGGGCGGTCACAAGGGGGAGGAATTGGCCGAGCGGCAGGCGGGCCGGGCCGTCCGGGGCGCAATCCGCCGCCACCGCATGAAGCCCTACCGGGAGCTGTCCAAGGCCGAACGCCTGGCGGAAAAGGCGAATATCGAATATTTCTATCAAAAGGCCCTCCATGACAACCCCCAGCTTGCACAAGCGGCCAGCAACCCCATTTCCCGGTTCTGGCAGAAGCGGCAGATCAAGCAGCAGTATGTCAAGGCGGCGAGGGCGGCGGGCCAGACGGCGGCGCATGGGGCCGGGGCCGCGCAGGGAACAGCGAAAGCGGCCAAGTCCGGCAGTAAAGCCGCAAAGGAGGCGGTCAAGGAGAGCGAACGGCTGGCCTCCTTTGCCGTCCGGCACTGGAAAGGCTGTCTTGTGGCCCTGGCCCTGCTGATTATGACGGCGTTCCTGATGGGCGGCTTACAGTCCTGTTCCTCCATCGTGGGCGGGTTTGGTTCCGGCTTCACGGCTACCTCCTACCTCTCCGACGACGCAGACCTGATCGCCGTGGAAAACGCCTATGTGGGCATGGAGAACGACTTACAGCGGCAGATCGACAACATCCCCAGCACCTACCCCGGCTACGACGAATACCGCTACGATCTGGACGAGATCATGCACAACCCCCACGAATTGGCCTCTTTCCTGACCTCCATCCTCCCGCGCTACACGCTGGCGGAGGTTCAGGCGGAGTTGCAGCGGGTATTCAGCAAGCAGTACACCCTTACCACCACCACGACGGTTGAAGTCCGCTACCGCACGGAAACCCGGACAGCCAGCGACGGCAGCACCTACACCGTCCAAGTCCCCTATAACTACTACATTCTCAATGTGAAGCTGTCCGCCCGGTCTATCGTTTCCATCGCCCCGGAGCTGTTGATGCCGGAGCAGTTGGAGATGTTCAACGTCTATCTGGAAACGAGCGGCAACAATCCGCTGGTATTCGGCGGCGGTTCCCCCGACATCAGCGCATCCGAGGACATCAGCGGCGTTCACTTCGTCAACGGGACGAGACCCGGCAATACCGCCGTGGTGGACATCGCAAAATCGCAGGTGGGGAATGTGAACGGCCAGCCCTATTGGAGCTGGTACGGCTTTGACAGCCGTGTGGAGTGGTGCGCCTGCTTCGTGTCCTGGTGCTACAACCAAATGGGCCTGACCGAGCCGAAATTTGCTGGCTGCACCTCCGGGGGCATGGCCTGGTTCCAGTCACGGGGCCAGTGGGCCAACCGGGGGTACAGCGACATCGCCCCCGGCGACGCAATTTTCTTCGATTGGGACAACAGCGGCAACGCCGACCATGTGGGCATCGTGATCGGCACGGACGGCACGAATGTCTACACCGTGGAGGGCAACAGCGGAAACGCCTGCAAGATCAAGAGCTATCCCCTGAACAGCAGCGTTATCCGAGGTTACGGATTGATGAATTGGGACTAAAAAATATATGGAGAATTGGAGGTAAATCTATCAATATCGTATCCTTTGGCGGCGGCACGAACAGCGCCGCCGTCCTTGTTGGACTTCACAAGCACCAAATCCCCGTTGACCTGATCTTATTTGCAGACACGGGCGGCGAACAGCCCCACACCTATCAATTCATCCGCACGATGGATGATTGGCTGGCCGCTCACGGTATGCCGCAGATCACGGTGGTGGAGAAGTACGACCGCAGCGGCCACCGGCTGACCCTGGAAATGGAGTGTTTGCGCTCCTGCACCCTGCCGTCCATCGCCTACGGCCACAAACGATGTTCCCAAAAGCACAAGATCGGGCCGCAGGAAAAGTTCTGCAATCACTATCCGCCCTGCCGGGCGGTATGGGCGCGGGGGGAGAAGATCACCCGCTTCCTGGGCTATGACGCCGGGGAAATGCGGCGGTACGAACATTCCAAGAAATTCAACGACACCGACAAGAAGTACATCAACCGTTATCCCCTGATCGAAGATTGGGGCTGGGACAGGAGCGATTGCGTCCGGGAGATATTGGCGGCTGGCCTGCCGCTTCCGGGCAAATCCTCCTGTTTTTTCTGTCCCAGCATGAAACAGCCGGAGATTTTGGCGCTGAAAGAGCAGTACCCCGACCTCTACCGGCGGGCCGTTGCTTTGGAGGACAGGGCCATGCCCCACCTTACCAGCGTCAAGGGGCTGGGCCGCAGCTACGCCTGGCGGGAGCGGTTCGGGACGGCGGAGGGAGGGCCGGGGCCGTGCTGACGCTGACGCCCATATCCCTGAAAGACGCCAACGCCTTTGTCGCCCAGCATCACCGCCACCACCGCCCCGTCACCGGCCACAAGTTTTCTATCGCCTGCACCGAGGCCGGGCGGCTGGCTGGCGTGGCTATCGTGGGCCGACCCGTCAGCCGGTATCTGGACGACGGCCATACTCTGGAAGTCAACCGGCTTTGCAGGGACGGCACGAAAAACGCTTGCAGCTTCCTCTATGCCGCAGCGTGGAGGGCGGCGCGGGCGATGGGCTATCGCAAGATCGTCACCTACATTCTGGACACGGAGAGCGGGGCCAGTCTGCGGGCCGCTGGCTGGGTGTGCGCTGGGCTGGCTGGCGGCAAACGCTGGACGGGGAGCCGCCGCCCCAAGGAGGACTTATACCCGGCGCAGATGAAATACCGCTATGAAAAATCCATCGGAAAGGAGTTTTGACTATGGCGAACAAACTTGACCGCATCGAAAAGGACATCCAGAAAGTGAAGTCCAAGATCGCGGAGTACAACAAGCAGCTTCGGGAGCTGGAGGGGCAGAAAACCGAACAGGAGAATTTGCAGATCATCCAGCTTGTCCGGGGCATGAACATGACGAGGGAGGAATTTGCGGCGTTCCTGCGGGGCGGGGCCTTGCAGACCGCCCCCACCCTGACGCCCTATCACGAAAAGGAGGACACCGGCCATGAGGAATAAGATCATTTCCCGTTTTCTCTCTGTCATTCTGGCTGTGGGCCTGTCCGCAGCCATGTTCACCACGACGGCCTTTGCCGGGGGCGGCGACGAGGAAGGGGAGGTCATACCCACCGAGCCGACCGGGGAAGTGGTGTCCGCGCCTGACCCCAAGCCCCTGACCCCGGAGGGCAATATGTCCCTGGTGGACGACATCGACGGCGAGGCGTCCGAGGATAAGCAGTTTATCACCGTCGTTTCCAAGACCGGCAACTATTTTTACATCATCATCGACCGGGCCGGGGACGGCGAGAACACGGTGCATTTTCTCAATCAGGTGGACGAGGCCGACTTGCTGGCGCTGATGGAGGTGGAGGAAGAACCGCCCGCCGTCTGCTCCTGCACAGTGAAATGTGAGGCCGGGGCCGTCAATACCGCCTGCCCTGTCTGCGCCAACAACATGACCGCCTGCGCCGGGAAAGCGCCGGAGCCGCAGGAGCCGGAAGAACCTGAACCCCCGGCCAAGGAGAACAAGGGCGGCATGGGCGGTCTGCTGGTGCTGCTGATCGTGGCCCTGGCTGGCGGCGGCGGGGCGCTGTACTACTTCAAGCTCCGCAAGCCCAAGGCCGATGTGTCCGGCAGTTCCGACCTGTCCGAATACGACTTTGACGACGAGGACGAGCCGGAGGATGAAGAAATGGAGGACGAGGAATGAGCTATCAGTTGGTTATCGCGGAAAAACCCAGCGTGGCCCGGAGCATCGCCGCCGTGATCGGGGCGACCGACCGGCAGGAGGGCTACTTGCAGGGCAACGGCTACCTGGTGTCCTGGTGCATCGGGCATCTGGTGTCCTTTGCCGACGCCGGGATGTATGACGAGCGTTTCAAGAAGTGGCGCTATGAGGATTTGCCCATCATCCCGGAGAGCTGGCGGCTGACCGTCCCCCCGGACAAGCGGGAGCGGTTCGACACCCTGCGGACGCTGCTTCGCTCCGAGGAAGTGAGCGAGGTCATCAACGCCTGCGACGCCGGGCGGGAGGGCGAATTGATCTTCCGCACGGTCTACCACCTGGCGGGCTGTACCAAGCCCATGAAACGGCTGTGGATTTCCAGCATGGAGGACAGCGCCATCCGGGAGGGCTTCGCCCACCTGAAACCGGGCCGGGACTATGACCCCCTGCATCAATCGGCGCTGTGCCGGGCCAAGGCGGACTGGCTGATCGGCATTAACGCCACCCGGCTTTTCTCTGTGCTGTACCACAAGACCCTGACCGTGGGCCGCGTCCAGACCCCCACCCTGAAAATGCTGGCGGACAGGGACGCCAAGATCACCGGCTTCCAGAAAGAGAAATATCACATCGTCCATATCGCCGGGGGCGGCATGGAGGCGGCAAGCGACCGTTTCCCCGACCCCGGCGAGGCGGAAAGCGTCAAGACGGCCTGCGGGGGAGCGCGGGCCGTCTGCGCTTCCATCCAGCGGGAGAAGAAAACCGAACAGCCGCCCAAGCTCTACGACCTCACCACCTTGCAGCGGGAGGCCAACCGGCTTTTCGGCTTCACCGCCAAGCAGACCCTTGACTATGCCCAAACGCTGTATGAAAAGCGCCTGCTGACCTATCCCCGGACGGACAGCCGCTTCCTCTCCGACGACATGGAGCAGACGGCGGCGGACATCGTGGCCGGTATCGTCCCCATTCTCCCGTTTATGGAGGGGGCGGCGTTCTCTCCGAAGATTCCCCGCGTCCTGAACAGCGCCAAGGTGAGCGACCACCACGCCATCATCCCCACGGCGGAGTTCGTGAAACAGGGCTTTTCCGGGCTGGCGGACAGCGAAAGGAAACTGCTGTCCCTGGTGTGCTGCAAGCTGCTGTGCGCCGTGGCCCCGGCCCATGAGTATGAGGCCGTCACCGCCGTTTTCACCTGCGCCGGGCAGGAGTTCACCGCCAAGGGCAAGACTGTCCTGGCCGCTGGCTGGAAAGACATCGACCGCCGCTTCCGGGCCTCCCTGAAAACCGACGCCGACGAGGACGGCGAGGCCACGGCGGAGCTGCCTGCCATCACCGAGGGGCAGGTTTTCGAGGACGTGGCCGCTTCCGTCACCGAGCATTTCACGTCGCCCCCCAAGCCCTACACGGAAGATACCCTGCTGTCGGCTATGGAGCGGGCCGGGGCCGAGGGTATGCCGGAGGACGCCGAGCGCAAGGGCCTGGGGACGCCCGCCACCCGCGCTTCCATTCTGGAAAAGCTGGTGCAGATGGGCTTTGTCCAGCGCAAGGGCAAGCAGCTTCTTCCCACCAAGGACGGCATCAACCTGGCGGCGGTTCTGCCGGAGGCCCTGACCTCCCCGGCCCTCACCGCCGAATGGGAAACCCGCCTGTCCGAGATCGCCAAGGGGGAGGCCGACCCGGACGAGTTCATGGCCGGTATCGAGGCGCAGGCCCGCGACCTGGTGACGGCCTATTCCTGTATCAGCGAGGACAAGCAGAAGTTGTTTCAGACCGAGCGTGTGGCCGTTGGGACGTGTCCCCGGTGCGGCGAAACCGTCTACGAGGGGAAGAAAAACTACTACTGCGGCAACCGGGCCTGTCAGTTCGTCATGTGGAAGAACGACCGCTTTTTTGAGGAACGGAAAAAGGCGTTCACCCCGAAGATCGCCGCCGCCCTGCTCAAACATGGAAAGGTGAAGATCAAGGGCCTGTTCTCCCCCAAGACCGGCAAGACCTACGACGGCACGGTGCTTCTGGCCGATACCGGCGGCAAGTATGTCAATTTCCGCATGGAGTGGAAAAAGCAATAACATTTTCAGCCGCAAGGCCCCGTCCGATTGGATGGGGCCTTGCACTGTAATCAGAAAGGAGCGACCGAGTGAGCGAAGTATTTTCCATACAGTTGAGCAATCACACCACCCAGCGGGACGGCAAATCCGGCGTCTGGCTGGACTTGCCCGCCACGGCGGAACAGGTGCAAGCGGCGATGGGGCAGATCGGCGTCACGCAGGATAATCCCTGGGACTATTTCATCAGCGGCTTTTCCTCCCCGGAGGGCCGTCACCTGGCTATCCCCTACAATCTGGCGCTGGCCTCCGGCGTGAACGAGCTGAATTTCCTTGCCGCCCGGCTGGAAAAGCTGGACGCCTACGAGATCGGCACACTGAACGCCGCCTTGCAGCAGAAGAACACCGAATTGCGGACGATCAGCCGCATCATCGACTATCCCGACAATCTGGATTACTATGTCAATCTCCCCGACATCCATACCGTGGCGGCGCTGGGGGACTACTACCTGAACCGTTCCGGGATGGTGGATATGCCGGACGAGTGGAAGCCCGCCATCGACACGGCCGCGCTGGGAAAGCACATCGCCGGACTGGAACAGGGGGCCTTTACCGAGTACGGCTATATCGTCAAAAGCGGCGACCAGTGGCGGCAGGTCTATGAGGGCCAGATCATCCCGGAGGAATACCGGGTGCTGTCCTTTCCGCCCCCGCAGGTGGAGCGGGACGAGGCCAGCCGTCCCCAGCGGTCGCCGGAGCAGACCGCCCCGGCCTCCCAGCCCGTCATTCCCATTGTGCTGACCGGCAGGAACAACGCCGAGCGCATGAAAGAGATCACCGATAAACTGGAAGCCGGTATTCAGGCCCTTTTTGAGAGTGAGCGGTATAAAAACTATCTCACCGCCATGTCCAAGTTCCACAATTACAGCTTCAACAATACCCTTCTGATCGCCATGCAGAAGCCGGACGCCTCCCTGGTGGCGGGCTACAACAAGTGGAAGGACGAGTTCGAGCGCCATGTGAAGCGGGGGGAGCGGGCCATCAAGATTTTGGCCCCGGCCCCCTACAAGGTGCGGCGGCAGGTGGAAAAGCTGGACGCCAGCGGCAGGCCCATCCCCGGCCCGGACGGGAAGCCGCTGACCGAGGAACAGGAAGTGACCGTCCCCGCCTTTAAGGTGGTGTCGGTGTTCGATGTGTCCCAGACCGAGGGCCGGGAGATACCCGACATCGCCGTGGACGAGCTGACCGGCAGCGTGGAGCGGTATCAGGACTTCTTCACCGCCCTGGAGCGGACTTCCCCCGTCCCCATCGCCTTTGAGAACATCGAGAGCGGGGCGCACGGCTACTACCACCTGGAGGAAAAGCGCATCGCCATTGACGAGGGCATGAGCGAGCTGCAAAACCTGAAAACCGCCATCCATGAGATCGCCCATGCCACTCTCCACGCCATTGACAAGGACGCCACGCCGGAGGAATTGGCCGACCGCCCCGACCGCCGCACTCGCGAGGTGCAGGCCGAGAGCGTGGCCTACGCCGTCTGCCAGCACTACGGGCTGGACACGTCGGACTACTCGTTCGGCTATGTGGCCGGTTGGAGTTCCGGCAAGGAGCTGTCCGAGCTGAAAGCCTCCCTTGAAACCATCCGGGCCACGGCCAACGACCTGATTACCAAGATCGACGGCCACCTGGCCCAGCTTCAGCAGGAGCGGGAGGCCCGGCAGGAGGAGGCCCCGGCCATCTGGAACGGGCTGGACGGCCTTATCAACGACAAGCCTTTCATGCCGGGGGCCACCCCGGAGCAGCAGGCCAACGCCCTGATCGACTTTGCCGAGCGCGACGGCCAGCGGTTGGGCAACGGGGAACGCCGCCTGATCGTGGATTATGCCAATGTTATCCGGGACTATCACAAGGTTGCCGACCTTATCAATGAGCTGTGCGAGGACGGCTTTGAGATACAGCACGGCCATGTGGACGCTTCGGTGCAGATGCGGGTGGAGCGTGAGATCGCGGAAGCGCCCCCAATTCTCCTTGACCCGGACGCCGAGCCGCTTGTGACGGTCATTTGGAGTGAGAGCGCCGACCTGCGGGATGGGGAGCAGTTGCCCCTTTCCCAAGCGGACGCCGTTTTCAAGGCCCTGGACGACGCCATGAAGAATGAGCCGGGCTACGACAAGACCAAGTTCCGCATTGACTTCACCATGAACGGCAAGGCGGACAACTACGAGGGGCGGCAGGACTTTGGCG
>CAJUPU010000052.1 GCA_910588495.1 uncultured Oscillospiraceae bacterium
TTATAGTTCGTCCGCGCCCCATCGTCCTCCAGAATGACCGTGGCATCATAGGTCTTGCCGGTTTTCTCGGACCAGCAGCCGGTGAGCTTCACCCGGCCCTCCTTCAGCAGCGAGGCGGCGGCGGATTTTGTCAGCTGCTTCTTTTTGGCGGAGAAGAACTTGCTGTCTTTCCAGAGGACGAAGCGGCAGTCCCGATTCTCGCAGAAAAAGCCCTTCTTGCTCTCGGTGACAGCGCCGCCGCACCGGGGGCAGGGGCCGATGGTCTCCCGGTCCGAGGGGAACAGGACCTTCCAGCCGGAGACCGGCTGATAGTCCCGGACCAGATCGCGGACCAGGGCGGCGATGCCGTCCATGAAGTCCTCCGGGGCCAGCGTCCCCCGTTCTACCTCTCCCAGCCGCTGCTCCCATTCGGCGGTCAGCAGGGGGGATTGCAGGGCCTCCGGCAGAACGGTGACGAGGGAACTGCCCGCCTGGGTGGGCAGAAGGCTTGTGATTTTCTTTGCCTTTTTCCGTTCTACCAGCCCGGAGGCTACCAGCTTTTCCAGAATGGCGGCGCGGGTAGCAGGGGTTCCGATGCCCTTCCGCTCCGCATCCTCCGGCATATCCCCGGCCCCGGCGGTCTCCATGCTGGCAAGGATGGAATCCTCTGTGAAGTGCTTGGGCGGGGCCGTTTTGCCGGTCTTGACCCGGACCGCCTCCACTGGCAGCTGCATCCCCTCTGTCAGACCGCCCGGGAGGGCCGCATCCTGGGGCAGCTCGGCATAGGCCCGCCAGCCCGCGTCCAGCAGGACCTTCCCCTTGGCGGAGAAGCTGTGACCGGCGCACTCCACCACCACGGCGGTCTCCGCATACCGATAGGGCGGGCAGACCGCCCGGAGCAGGGCCAGCGACACCAGCCGCAGGACCTCCCGCTCTCCCAGGGGCAGGGCGGAGAGGTCGGCGGCAGCGGCGCTTCTGGTAGGAACAACGGCGTGGTGGTCCGTGACTTTCCCGCTGTTGCAGACCTGGGAGGCCAGCACCTCCCCCGGCGCGTCCAGACCGCAGACAACAGCGGCGGCGGAGACCAGAGCGGGGACGGTGTTCTCCATATCGTCCGTCAGATACCGGCTGTCCGTCCGGGGATAAGTACACAGCTTCTTCTCATAGAGGGCCTGGAGGTAGTCCAGGGTCTGCTGGGCGGTGTAGCCCAGGGCGCGGTTGGCCTCCCGCTGGAGGGTGGTCAGGTCGTAGAGTGCCGGGGGCTTCTCGGACTTCTCCCGGCGTTCCGCCGTCTGAATAGTGGCAGCGTGGCCTTCACAAGCAGCGGCGAGGGCGGAAGCGTCCTTCTTGACGCTGATCCGCTCCCCCGTGACGGTCATGCCGCCGCAGTCCAGCTCCACCGTGTAGAACGGTTCCGGGGCAAAGGCGGCGATCTCCGCCTCCCGCTGGACAATGAGCGCCAGCGTGGGGGACATCACCCGCCCGATGTTCAGCGTCCGGTTATACAGCACCGAAAACAGGCGGGTGGCGTTGATGCCCACCAGCCAATCGGCCTTCTGGCGGCACAGGGCCGCTTGGTGGAGGCCGTCATAGTCCCTGCCGGGGCGGAGGCTGGCAAAGCCCTCCCGGATGGCCCCGTCCTCCATGCTGGAGATCCACAGCCGCTTCATAGGCTTGGCGCATCCGGCCAGATGGTAGGCGGTGCGGAAAATCAGCTCTCCCTCCCGGCCAGCGTCGCAGGCGTTCACCACCTCGGACACGTCCTCCCGGCGCAGCAGGGTCCGCAGGGTGTCGAACTGGCTCCGTTTCTCCTGCCCGACAGTAAAGCGCCAGCTTTCCGGCAGGATGGGCAAATCCTCCCGCCGCCACTTGCCGTACCGGGGGTCATAGGCCGCAGGCTCGGCCAGCTCCGCCAGATGCCCCACGCACCAGCTCACCAGCCAGCCCCCGCCCTCCATGTGGCCCTCCTTCCGGGCCGTGGCCCCCAGCACCTTGGCGATGCTCATGGCAACCGACGGCTTTTCCGCAATCACCAGCTGATACATAAGAATCACTCCCTTCAAAACAGGGAGCGGCCCCGATTCCTGTCGAAGCCGCTCGAAAATTATGGATTGTTTTGGATAAAAGGATGGAGTACAATAGAAGGACAAACATATTGCGAGGTGTCTTATGAAAAAATTTGTGCTGTACCGCTCGTTAAAGGGCGGAAAAATTGACCGGGATTTAGGTAAGCATGAGCTGGTCGGCGTTGAGTACGGCGAGGACATCGACGCTGTGACCGATACATTGATCGACGTGGTATGCGATGACCTCGCCGGACTTCCAGAGTATGAGCATTGCGAAACCTGGGCCTATGCCCCGGAAGAAATGGAAGATTTTCGCCGCACAAAGCGGTATCAATACTATATGGGCGGCGTTGTGTCCCCTCCCAACGCAAAGGAAAATATCCTCTATGAGTACGGCATCATTGAGACGGAGAGCGGCAGATAACCGTCATACCGGCTGATCTCTTACACCCCGGTAGCAGGGCAGGACGCAGCCCTCGCCGTACCGCCTACACCCGTGGCAGGGGTGGCCCTCCGGGGGCTGGGGCGGGGGCCGGTCCCGCTGGGTGTGGGGAAGCTGCATCATCACCCGCTCCATGGGGCGGTCCGTGAAGTATTTCATACGTCCTCCTCCGCATCCGGGTCAGTGTCCTCCTCTAGCTCGTCCTCATCGTCTCCGTAGTCGTAATCATCCAGGTCGGTGCTGCCCTTGGCCTCCGGCTTCTTCTTCATGAATTTCAGATAATACACCGCGCCGCCGCCCGCCAGGGCCAGCACCAGGACAATCACCAGCAGGCCGGTATTGCCGCTCTTTTTCTTCGTCTCCGGCTTCTCTGTCTCCGGGTCGGGTTCCGGCTCCGGCGCTTTCCCGGCGCACTCGGACATATTGACGGAACAGGCCGCACAGGAGGTATTCACCGCCCCCGCCGCGCACTTGGACGAACAGGAGCAGACCGCCGGGGCCTGTTCCCCGTCCTCCATCAGCGAGAGAAGGTCGGCCTCGTCCACCTGGTTCAGAAAGTGGACGGTATCCTCTCCATCCTCCGCCCGGTCAATGATGATATAAAAATAATTGCCGCTTTTGGTGACGACGGTGATAAATTGCTTATCCTCCGGCGCGTTCCCGGTCAGGTCGTCCACCAGCGTCAGGTTGCCCTCCGGGGTGAGTGCGCCGGTGTTTCCCTCTGCGCCGGTCATGCCCTGCATCATCAGAGACAGTAATAGCATCAGGGACTGTTCATCCAGCAGGCCAGGGTCCCCCTCTGCCGCCGCAGGGGGTTCCGCTTCCTCCACCCGCAGATACTTGCCGCAGACGTAGCCTCTTTTTTCCGTGATAAGGACTTCGTACCAGCCGTTTTCCTCGCCCAGCACCCGGACCTGATCGCCGGGGGCCAGCTGCCCAATCACGGCATAGTCCGTACTGCCACCGGAGCGGAGATTCAGCCGGGAACCGCCCGTGACCACTGTGCCGGTCGTTTCCGGTTCGGCGGTTTCGGCGGCGCTGTCCGCCTCCAGACTGGCAAAGGCTTTCTCCAGCTCGTCCAGCGTCCACTCCATGCCCCCCGCCGGGGCCTGCCCGGATTCCTGGCCGGTCTCCCCGCTGGCGGCAAAGGCCGGGGCGGGAAGGACGGCGCAGCACAGTGCCGCGCAGAGCAGGATGGACAGGATGTGTTTTGTAAATTTACTCATAGTCGGTCGCCTCCTTCGTCTCGGTGGGCCTCGCGCCCTGGATGAGCGCGGCCAGCTGGTCAGGGGTCAGGCCCATGCTCCGCACCATGCCGATGATGTCCAGATTCTCCAGCTCCAGGCGCTGCTTCTCCAGCTCCCGCTGGCGGGCTTGCAGTTCGGTGATTTTAGCCGCGTTTTTCTCGTATTCCGCGTCGATCTTCTTGATTTTCGGATTCATATTGTATCGCTCCTCTCAGGGCAGCCGCCCGTAGCAATAGAAATGATTTTGCCAATAACTGCTGTTCAGATTGGCGTAAGAGATGGGATTTCCACAGTGAATCATCATGTTATTGCCCACATAAATCCCACAGTGCGTAGGCGCGTTGGGGTCCGGGGCGTCGTAAGTGTTGATGAAGAACACCAGATCGCCGGGGCGGGCGTTGGCGGGCGAGACCGGGGTGCAGAGGTTGCACAGGGCCTTGGCCCCCAGCCGTCCCACGTCCCAGCCGCTGTGATTGATGACCCACGACACAAAGCCGGAGCAGTCAAAGGACGTGGCCGGGGAGCTGCCGCCCCAAACGTAGGGATAGCCGAGATATTTCTCCGCTTCGGCCAGCATCGCGGCAAAGGTCTCGTCCTCCAATGCCTCCGGGGGTACGTCATAGTCCAGATAGTCCTCCCGCTGGGAGGCGTTGGGGTACTGGCTGGAGGGGAACAGGTCCGGCCGGTTGCCCAGGGTAGCCATGTAGGTGGCGTACATGCTGACCTGATCCTCTCCCATGATGTAGACCGGCAAATGGGACAGGTCGAAATTCTCCAGGGTCACGTTGCAGATGTAATAATTGTAGGGGACTTCTACATCGTAGTCGTTGCCCTCGCTGTCCGTCCGGGTCTCCGTCCGGTAGCGCACCTCCACCACCACTTCCTCGGTGAGAATGTACTGCTGGTCAAAGAGCATTTCCAGCGTCCCCTGCACCTCCGCCAGCGTCCACTCCCCCCGGTGGTAGGCGGTGAGGATGGAGACCAGCACATAGGGGTCGTGGCTGATCTCGTCCAGGTCGAAGTTGTACTCGTCATAGCCGGGGTGCAGGCTGGCATAGTTGTCCAGCTCGTTCTGGAGCGCCGCCTCCATCCCGGCGTATGCGGCCTCGGCCCCCAGCATATCCTCGTCCCGGCAGGGGTAGGTGGAACCGCCCAGCGCGGACAGCCCGCCCTCCAGCAGAACGGAACAGGAGGCCATGCAGTTGAGCAGCAGGCTGACGCAGGCCAGAAGGCCGAGGATGATGCCGATGCCCTTCTTGTGCCGCATGATGAAATTAGCGGTGTCCTTGGACTTCTCCGCCGCCTTTTTCGCGGCCCTGGCGGTGTTCTCCATGGTGGCGGCGGCGGTCTGGCCGGACTTCACCGAGGCGGCGTACTGCTTTTGAATGGCCCGCTTCTGCTGCCAGCGGGAGAGGGGGTTGCTGGCAAGCTGGGGGTTGTCGTGGAGGTGCTTCTGATACAGCGCGTTCACGTTGGCCTTTTCCAGTTGCCGCTCCGCCCTTGCCGCCTCCCGGTAGGGCCGCAGCTTTTGGGCGCGGTAGGAATAGGCCGCGAGGCGGACCCCGCCCTCCGCCGCCTCCTCCAGCCGGTGGGCGCTCTCCAGGCCCGTGTTGTCCTGTTCCGCCTCCCAGATTTTCCGGTGGGCCTGGACAGAGGCGGCGTTGAGGGGCGCGGACTGGAC
Organism: uncultured Oscillospiraceae bacterium; assembly: GCA_910588495.1. GTDB lineage: Bacteria > Bacillota > Clostridia > Oscillospirales > Oscillospiraceae > Enterenecus. The sequence goes on from CAJUPU010000052.1 coordinate 5,416, forward strand.
GGCGTGGGACAGCTTGGAGGGGGGCTTGGGCCGGTCCACATCCTCGAAATAGAGGTGCTTTTTGCCCTTGCGGACCTTGGCGAACTGCTGTTCGATCATCCGGCGTTTGAGCTTCTTCCGGTCCTTGGGAATCTTCTCCCGCGCCCGTTCTGCCTTGTCCGCCGCCCGCTCCGCCCGCCGGACGTGCCGTTTCAGCTTGGGGGACAGCTCTGCATCCGTGAACTGGAGGCGGGGCTGACGCTTCATACCGCGACCTCCTGGGGCTTGGTGGTGAGCAGCCGGTACAGCTCCGTGTCCTTGGGGAAACGGTCCACAAAGGGCAGAATCACGTTGCCATAGAACAGAAGCCCCTCGCCCTCGCCGGAGTGGGTGACGTAGGACAGCTGGTGGGGGGAGATGTTCAGCTGCTTGGCGAGAATCTGCCGGTCCCCGGCGGCTTGATTGAGCATGTAAATAAAATCGCTGTTCTCGAAAATGTTCTCAATCTCCCGCGAAGCCAGCAAATCCTTGATGTTCTGTGTGATGCCGGTGGGGATTCCGCCCCACTTTCTGAACCGCTTCCAGATTTCCACGCTCCAGGAGGCCAGCTCCCCCTTCAAGAGCAAATGGAACTCGTCTACGTAGTAGCGGGTGGTCTTGCCTGCCGCCCGGTTGACGGTGACGCGGTTCCACACCTGGTCCTGGATGACCAGCATCCCCAGCTGTTTCAGCTGCTTGCCCAATTCCTTGATGTCGTAGCAGACAATGCGGTTGTCAATGTCCACATTGGTTCGGTGGTTGAACACGTTGAGGGAGCCGGTGACGTAGATTTCCAGCGCCGTGGCAATGAAGTGGGCCTCCTTTTCCTCCTGCTTCAGCAGAAGCTGGTACAGGTCCTCCAGAATGGGCATATTCTCCGGGCAGGGGTTCTCCAGGTACTGCCGGTAGACCAGCCGCACACAGCGGTCAATGACGGTTTTCTCTATGGGCTGGAGGCCGTCTTTGCTGCCCACCACAATGTCGCAGAAGGACAGGAGGAAGTCCACTTTCAGAGAAAGCGGCGATTCATCGTCGGAGTAGTCCAGGTTGAGATCCATCGGGTTCACATACTGCCTGCTGGTGGGAGAGATTTTGATGACCTGACCGCCCAGCCGCTGGACCAGGGGATAATACTCTGCCTCCGGGTCTGCAATCAGGATGTCGTCGTTGGTGGCGAGGAACACGTTGGAGATTTCCCGCTTGGCGGAGAAGGATTTGCCGCTGCCGGGTGTGCCGAGAATCAGGCCATTGGGATTTTTAAGAGCCTTTCTGTCCACCATGATGAGGTTATTGGAGAGAGCGTTCAGCCCGTAGTAAAGGGCCTCCTTCCCACTCTGGAAAAGCTCCTGAGTGGTGAAGGGCACAAAAATAGCGGTACTGCTGGTGGTGAAGCTGCGCTGTATCTCAATCTGATTCACTCCCAGAGGCAGGGAGGACATCAGGCCCTCCTCCTGCTGGAAGTCCAGCCGGACCAGCTGGCAGTTGTGCTTCTGTGCGATGCTGGAAGCCTGGAACACGTTGTTGTCCAGCTGACGCTGGCTGTCCGCTGTGTTCACCACCAGGAAGGTGACGAGGAACATCCGCTCATTCCGGCTCTGGAGGTCCTGCAAGAGCTTCTTGGCCTCGCTGCCGTAGGTGGCGAGGTCGGAGGGGATGATGTCCATGTCGTAGCCCGCGCGGACTGCCTTTTTCTGTTCCTCAATCTTGGCCCGGTCCAGGTCGGTGATCTTCCGCTTGACGGTCTTGATGGCGCTGACCTGATCCACGGACTGAATGTGCAGATTGACAATTTGGCTGCTCTCCATATCCAAAAAGTCCGCCAGCATCCGGTCGTTCAGCTCCGGGGCCATGATCTGGACAAAGGAGGCCGCGCCGAACTTCTTTCCCATGCGGAACATGCGCCCGTTTCTGAACTCGAAGGAGCTGGGGGCGATGAAGTCCTTGGTGGACAGCCCGGAGGGGGCCAGCCAGTCCCAGGAAAAGCGGAAGGTCTCCTGACCGTCCATGTGGAAGATGGCGTGGAACAGGCGCAGACGCTCCGCGCCGCTCATGGGGGCGGCGGTAACGCCCAGCCGCTTGAAGTTGTTGAGGATGTCGGTCTCAATGCGCTCCAGCCGGGGCTTGGCGGTTCGGATGTTCTCACCGTCGATGCCAAACGTGAGATACTTGGTCTTGGCGAGGCCGTTGTTGCCCTTCGACAGCTGGTTTTGCAGCATATCCGAGTATTCCTGCCGCACATCGTCAAAGCCGTCCTGTTTCAAGGGAATGACGATATTCCGGGAGAAGCCGTCCTGGGAGGCGGACAGGTTCAGAAAGGACAGCTGGAAGCGGATGGAGCTGTCAAAGTAGTTGAGGAAGTCGGACCAGCCCTCGAAAATGGCGGTCTTGTCCTCGTTCTGGCTTAATTGGTAGTTGATGTCCTGGAATTGAACGGTCTTGGTGTAGAACGTGTCGGTGACGCGGCAGATGCCGTCCGGGAACATCCGCTGATAGGGGATGCTGTCCTGGGCGGACAGCTCCTTTTTATCCGTCCCCTTCGCCTTGGCGATGGCGGCTTCGATCTGCTTTTTCTCCTCGCGGGTGAGCTTCCGCTTTCGGGTAGACAATGTGACGCACCTCCCTGTCTAATTGGTCCTGCCGTTCCAAAACGGCGTAAAAGTTGCGGGTCCGGTAGGGCCGCTGGCGGGGCCGGAGGACGGACACGCGGATGATATTTCCCACAATCTTCTCCAGCGGCTGGCCGTTCTTCTCGTACACACCCAGCATGAAGAACGGGAGCATGACCAGAATCATGCACAGCGCCGCTGTGCTGTTTCCAAGCGGGCCTTTGAGCAAAAAGAACAGCGGAACGCTGACCAGCGCCCCGCCGCTGAAGCAGACCAGCTGCCTC
>CAJUPU010000053.1 GCA_910588495.1 uncultured Oscillospiraceae bacterium
AGGACGATGAACTCCTTGTCCTTGATATCCAGATTGAACTCCTGGACGGCAATGACACCCTCGGCGGTCACCTGGAGGTTGACTTTCTTCTCGGTGTCTCCGGCCTTTTTCTTGCCTTTTTTCTGTCCGCCGCTGTGAGGATATATTTTGGTGATGCCCTTCAAATTCAAACTTGCCATAACTCTCGGCCCTGGCGAAGGGGCCTCCGCCGCCTTCGCCTCGCCCCGGCCAAGGGGCTTTACGACAGGTCTCCACACTGCCGCACCGCGAGCCGCCGCGGTCTTCCTCCTTTTTCAGGCGCCGGCCGCTGTAAGCGTGGAGCAGCGGGCCGGCCCTTTTTTATTTGCATACCCTCTCGGGGAATGGAGTCACAATGCTCAGCGGAAGGGGTTCTCCGTGGGATAGGGCAGGCTCTTGGGCTGGTTGTAGGCGACATCCTGAATCCCAAGGAACTTGAACACCTCGAACAGCGCCTTGCCATAGTGCCCGAAGGCCACGGCCCCGTGGTGGGGATAGCGCTTCTGGATGAGCACATGGCGGTAGAACCGGCCCATCTCGGGAATAGCGAACACGCCGATGCCGCCGAAGCTGCCCGTGGCCACCGGAAGCACCTCGCCCTGGGCGATGTAGGACCGGAGCACGCCGTCGCTGTCGCACTGGAGGCGGTAGAAGGTGATATCGCTGGCGGCGATGTCCCCCTCCAGGGTGCCCCGGGTGAAGTCGGGTTCGCCGCCGTTTTCCAGCAGGCGGTTCTGGATGAGCTGATACTTGACGGCCCGGTCCGCGCACAGCTTGCAGGCGGGGGTGTTGCCGCAGTGGAAGCCCATGAAGGTATCCGTCAGCCGATAGTCAAACTTACCCTTGATCTGCTCCGCCCACAACTGGGCGGGGACGGAGTTGTTGATGTCCAGCAGAGTCACCGTATCCCCGGAAACGCACATGCCGATGTACTCACTGAGCGCGCCGTAGATGTCCACCTCACAGGCAACCGGGATGCCCCGGCTCACCAGACGGGAGTTCACATAGCAGGGCTCAAAGCCGAACTGGCTGGGAAACGCGGGCCAGCACTTGTCCGCGAAGGCCACGTACTTCCGGGCCCCCTTGTGCTTCTCCGCCCAGTCCAGCAGCGTCAGCTCGAACTGAGCCATCCGCTCGCCCAGATCGGGGTAGTAGCGCCCCTCGCCCATCTCGGCGGCCATTTCCGCGCAGACCGCCGGGATGCGGGGATCACCGGCGTGCTCCCGGTAGCTCACCAGCAGGTCCAGCTCGGAGTTCTCCTCCACCTCCACGCCCAGCTCGTACAGGCCCTTGATGGGGGCGTTGCAGGCAAAGAAATCCTGAGGCCGGGGGCCGAAGGTGATGATTTTCAGATTGCGCACGCCGATAACGGCCCGGGCGATGGGGACAAACTCGGCGATCATTCCGGCGACGTCCTCCGCCGTGCCCACGGGGTACTCGGGGATATAGCCCTTGAGATGCCGCATCCCCAGGTTATAGGAGCAGTTCAGCATTCCGCAGTAGGCGTCGCCCCGTCCGTTGATCAGGTCCCCGTCCCCCTCGGCGGCGGCCACAAACATGCAGGGGCCGTCAAAATTCCGGGCAATCAGCGTCTCCGGCGTCTCGGGGCCGAAGTTGCCCAGGAACACCACCAGGGCGTTGCAGCCATGGGCTTTCACGTCCTCCACGGCTTTCAGCATTCCCTGCTCGTTTTCCACCGTGACAGGGCATTCGTACAGCTCGCCGGAACAGGCGGCCTTGACGGCGGCCCGGCGCTTCTCGCTCAGGGCGACGGGAAAGCAGTCCCGGGAGACGGCGACGAGGCCCAGCTTTACCTCGGGAATATTGGTCAATTGCATAGAATCTTTCTCCTTTTCAAAGATCGTTTTTGATATCAATGTTCTCACCTGTCAGGCCCACCCAGGCCCCCTGTCCGGCCTCGCCGGAGTCCGGGTGCGCCAGCAGCCATTTGTTTTTCGCCCACAGGCGGTCATCCTCCGCGTTCAGCGGCGTGAGGACAGGCCTGGCCTCGTTGGTGCCCCTGGGCAGCGCCACCGCCACCCGAAACCCCTTTGCCCCATCCACATGGCAGGGGGCGTAGTGCAGCGTCGTGGCGTAGACCTCCACCACCGCCCCGGCGGGGATCCGGAAGGCCCGGACACAGGCGGTATCCAGCCGGCCGTCCACCATTTCCTCCTGTTTTGCCAGCAGGAGAATGAAGTCCGACGCTCCGATGTTGACCTCGCTGTCCCGGTGGTACTCCAGGCAGTTGAGCTTGGTATTGCGGCCCCAGCACATGCCGATTTGTACCGGCATCCCGCCGTAGGCGTGGTCCTGGAACCGCCGGAAGATATCGCAGCCTTCCAAGGCGGCGATGGACGGCTCATAGGCCGTGCCCTCCTTCGGCAGGGGGATGGCCTCCATGGCCCAGAGCAGCTTTTCCGTGTCATAGCCGGTGAGCACCTGGCCGTAGGCCCGGAAGGCGGGGCTGTAAACAGATTCAATCTTCATGGGGTTCCTCCTTTAAAGAAGCTGGGGGAACAGCGCCTTGCAGGCGGGGTAGATTTTTTGGAACTGCCGGTACCGCTCCTCATAGAGGGCGGTCAGCTCCGCCTCCGGCTCCACGGTGCCGGCAACGCGCACCAGGGCGTCCGCCGCCGCCTGGACGGAGGGGAACCGCCCCGCCGCCACCATGGCCAGCATGGCCCCGCCGTAGCCGGGTCCCTGCTCTGTGGCCACGATGTCCAGGGGGATGCCCAGGACATTGGCCATGATGGTCCGCCAGAGCCCGGACTTGCTGCCCCCGCCGCAGATGTTGGAGCGGGGAATCTCCACGCCCAGGCTCCGGGCCACCTCAAAGCTGTCCCGGATGGCGAAGGCCACGCCCTCCAGCACTGCCTGGAGCAGGTCCGCCCGGGTGGTGTCCATGGTCATGCCAATCAAGCAGCCCCGGGCGCCGGTGTCGTTGATGGGGCTGCGCTCTCCCATGAGGTAGGGGAGGAAAAACACATGGTTCCGACCCAGCTTTTCCGGGGTAATCGCCGCCTGTTCCCCGGCGTAGTCCTGGGTCGTTAAAATATCCTCCATCCACCACTTGTTGCAGCTGGCGGCGGAGAGCATGCAGCCCATGAGGTGGTATCCGCCGTCGGCGTGGGCGAAGGAGTGAAGGGCGTTGTTGGGGTCCACGCCGAAGGTTTTGCTGGAGATAAAGATGGTCCCGGAGGTGCCCAGGCTGATGTTGCAGCCCCCGTCCCCCACGGTGCCCGTGCCCACGGCGGCGGCGGCGTTGTCCCCCGCCCCGGCGCAGACCACCGTCGTTTCCGCCAGGCCCAGGGCCCTCGCCATGTCCGGCTTGAGGGTGCCCACGGCCTCATAGCTCTCAAAAACCTTCGCCATCTGGGACTCCCGCAGGCCGCACAGCTCCAGCATCTCCGGGCTCCAGCGCTTGTGCTCCACGTCGAAGAGGAGCATCCCCGAGGCGTCGGAGACATCGGTGCAGTGAACTCCGGTGAGGCAGTAGTTGATGTAGTCCTTGGGCAGCATCACCTTGTCGATTCTGGCGAACAGCTCCGGCTCGTTCTTCCGCATCCAGAGGAGCTTAGGGGCCGTGAAGCCCGCGAAGGCGATGTTGGCGGTATACCGGCTGATTTTTTCCCGGCCCACGATCTTGTTGAGGTAGTCCACCTCCTGAGCGGTGCGGCCGTCGTTCCAGAGAATGGCGGGGCGGAGGACCCGGTCCTCCCCGTCCAGGGCCACCAGCCCGTGCATCTGCCCGCCGCAGCCGATGGCCGCAATCTGGGTCTTATCGCAGTCCGCCGTCAACTCCCGGATGCCAGTCACCACCGCTTCCAGCCAGTCCGCCGGGTTCTGCTCGGACCAGCCAGGCTTGGGAAAAGACAGCGGGTATTCCCGGGAGACGATGTTTTGGATTTGTCCCTCCTCGTCCATCAGCAGCAGCTTGACGGCGGAGGTGCCCAGGTCGATTCCAATATACAGCATGTCGTTTCTCCTTATGTCCGGCGGATAGAGGTGCTGACTGCGGTCTTTCCCGTCAGCCGGGCGGTGCGGGCGTCCGGCTGGCCCAGGCCCGCGTACAGGGTCCAGGTCCCGCTGCCGGGAATCCGCTCTCCGGCGGCGTTGACCACGGTGAAGGCCGAGGGCTCTATGGGAATGTCCACCGTCTTCGTCTCCCCCGCCCCCAGCTCGATCCGCCGGAAGCCGCAGAGGATGGGATTGGGCGGCGCGTCGGGGGACGCCTCGTCCTTCAAATAGAGCTGCACCACCTCCTGGGCGGCCCGCCCGCCCCGGTTCTCCACTGTGACCCGGGCGGAGGCCTCTCCGGCGGTGACGGCGGTGACCGCCGCGTCGCCGTAGGTCAGACCGTAGCCGAAGGGATACAGGGGCTCGCCCCGGTAGTAGCGGTAGGTCCGGTTGGTCATGGCGTAGTCGGTAAAGGCGGGCAGCTCCTCCAGGGCCCCGTCCCGGTAGAAGGTCACGGGCAGCTTGCCGGAGGGAGACGCTTTGCCGAAAATCAGGTCCGCAATGGCCCGGCCTCCCCCGGCGCCGGGATACCAGCCCAGGAGAATGGCGTCCGCTTGGGTCTCGGCCTCGCTGAGGTCGATGGCGCTTCCCGCCAAAAGGACCACCAGCGTGGGCTTCCCCGCCGCCAGCACGTGCCGCAGCAGCATCCGCTGGGGCGAGGGCAGGAGAAGATCCTCCTTGTCACCGGAACCGGCGGCGTTGCCCTCGTCGGGCTGTTCGCCCTCCAGAGTCTCGTCCAGGCCCAGGACCAGGACCACCACGTCGCTGTGCTTCACCACCGCCAGGGCCTCCGTCATGCGGTCGCTGGCCTGGGCCAGGGGCTCCACCCGGTCCCGCCAGAGGTGGCAGCCTTCCGCATACAGCACCCGGCCATGGCCCTCCATGGCGTCCTGGATGCCCTCCAAGACGGTGACATAGCGGGAGGCGGTGCCGTGGTAGTTCCCCACCAGAGCCGCCCGGCTGTTGGCGTTGGGGCCGATGACCCCGACGGTGCCCACCGTCTCCGGGTTCAGGGGCAAAAGCCCGCTGTTTTTCAGCAGCACGCAGGACTCCAGGGCAGCCTTGTGGGCCAGGGCCAAATGCTCCGGGCACTCCACCGCCTCATAGGGGATGGAGTCGTACTCGCTCCCCTCCCCCAGGACGCCCAGGAGATACCGGGTGGTAAAGAGCCGCTCGGCGGCAATTGTAATATCCTCCTCGGAGATCAGCCCCTCCCGCAGAGCCAGGAGCAAACAGCGGTAACAGTCGCCGCAGTTCAGGTCACAGCCGTTTTTCAGCGCCAGGGCCACGGACTGGGCGGTGTTCTCCGTGACCATGTGCCCGGTGTGGAAATCCCGGATGGCCCAGCAGTCGGAGACCACGTGGCCCTGGAAACCCCAGCGGCCCCGGAGGATGTCTTTCAGCAGCGTCTCGCTGCCGCAGCAGGGCTCGCCGTTGGTACGGTTGTAGGCCCCCATGACGGCCTCCACCCCCGCGTCCTTGACGCAGGCCTCGAAGGCGGGGAGATAGGTCTCCTCCATGTCCTTGGGGGAGGCCACGGCGTTAAACTTGTGCCGTAGGCTCTCCGGCCCGCTGTGGACGGCGAAATGCTTGGCGCAGGCGGAGGCTTTCATGGTTTCGCCGCTGCCCTGGAGACCCCGTACATAGGCCTTGCCCAGTTGGGCGGTGAGGAAGGGGTCCTCGCCGTAAGTCTCGTGCCCCCGGCCCCAGCGTGGGTCCCGGAAGATGTTGACGTTGGGGGACCAGAAGGTCAGGCCCTTGTAGATGTCCCGGTCGTCCTGGGCGGAGAGGGCGTTGTACTTGGCCCGGCCCTCGGTGGCGGCCACGTCCCCCAGCTTTTCCAAAAGCTCCTCGTCAAACATGGCCGCCAGGCCGATAGCCTGGGGAAAGCTGGTGGCGGTGCCCGCCCGGGCCACGCCGTGAAGGGCCTCGTTCCACCAGTTGTAGGCGGGGACCCCCAGATGGGGAATAGGCGGCGCGCTATAGCTCAGCTGGCCGGCCTTTTCCTCCAGGCTCATCTGCGCCACCAGAGCCCTGGCCCGCCGCCGCGCGGTTTCTCGATCCATAAGCAATTCTCCTTTGGGTTCAGTTTGGTTCTCCGTCCTCCGCCGGGAGCACCCGGCGGAAGATTCTCCACAGCACCCGGGAGGCCAGCCACGCCGGGCCGGAGGCCCCCGCGATGAAATACACAAAGCCCAGCATCCGCAAGACCGCCAGGGGCAGAAACAGCGGGACGGCGACGGGCAAAAGGGCGATCAGCCACAGCAGCAGCGTCCGCCCCGGGGAGCAGAAGGCCAGGGCAAAGGCGTTTTTCACCTGGCCCTTCCAGGTGTTCTGGAACCTGGCCTGGAGGGGGAACACATAGCACAGCAGGGTCAGGGCAATCACCGCCACGATGGTGGCGACGGTCAGGAACAGCACCCGGAGGGCCCCCTCGTGCCGGAGGGCAAAAAAGGCGTCCCCCGCCGCCACAGCCCCCAGGGCCAGCACCAGCAGGCCCAGGGCCGCGCCCCGCTTGAGGTTGGCCCGGAAGGCGTCCAGGAAGCCCCGCAGGGTGCGGACCTCCTCCCCCCGG
>CAJUPU010000054.1 GCA_910588495.1 uncultured Oscillospiraceae bacterium
GGAGAACCTATGGTTGCGGGGGCCGGATTTGAACCGACGACCTTCGGGTTATGAGCTGCGGCCAGCGGTGCTGGCGGCGGCTTTTTTGCGCTTTCGGGGCATATTCGCTCCAGAAAAGGCTGCTTTCCAGCACTGCCCCCTCCATTGGTTCCACTTGCTATTTTCTCATTCTGGGTCTGAATCTGGGTCAGCTCTCCTACTCCGGCAGCACATTCCGTTTCAGACTGGTATAGGCCAGCAGAATATAGACCCCGTAAATGAGGAAGAACAGCGCCAGCGCGATGCCCACAATGGCGGCGGGACTGCTGGCCCCCACCATGACCCCCGGCTCCGGGGCGCGGGCCAGATGTACGATGAACGGCACGCCAATCAGCACCGGCGGCACGGCGGGCAGGGCGTAGTAGATGGCAAACTGCGTCCGCAGGGCCTTTGCCATCCCCCGTCGATCCATGCCCAGCTTTTGGAGCAACTGGAACTGCCGCTTGTAACGATCTGCCTCACTGAGTTGTTGGATGGTAAGGATGGTGGCGGCGGTCATGGTCAGCGCCAGGGCCAAGTAGTACAGGGGGAACACGATTAGAGCGGTCTGGGCGGCTGCTTCCGCCTCCGCCTGGGCCCGGGTGGCCACCTGCCACTCCAGGGCAGCCTTGTCCGCCAGATCCGTCAGATTGTAAAAGTCCTCATAGGGCACGGGCTGGGCCGTTTGGGCGGCATAGGCCCAATGGTAGACGGCCAGCCCCTCCGCCGCCTCGTCCGGCACCACCAGGATGTACCAGGTCCCGTTGGACACACCAAAACCCTGCATCAAATGCTCCGTGCAGACACCGCCTGGGGCGAGCGTGCGGCCTCCCAAGGTAAGCGTCCCGCCGTAGGCCCCCAGCGCCCCTTCCAGATGCGCCTGGGCGTGGATGAGGTACTGCCCCTGGCCCAGTTCCACCGGCGGATAGCCCGCAATGGAGCGCAGGGCGGCATAGTCGCTGTAGCGCAGCACTGGATCCTGGGTATAGTCATAGTGAAAGGCATCCTCTGTCAGTCCCAGATACTCCAGAAGCTGGGCGCCCTCGCTCCGATAGACGTTGTACAGCAGAGAATCCTCTACCGGGATGTGCTCCCGGACATAGTCCAGAGGGGCGTCGGAACTCATCTGCTCCTCATCGAGGGCGAGATATAGGTCAAAGCAGGTATCCTCCGCCGCCCGTCCTTCGAACAGCCCCCGGAACACCAGCCCCGTGCCCTCGGAGATCAGGGTGGCGGTGAAGATCAGAGAGATGGTTGCCATCAGCACCCCCATGGCGCCTAATTTGGCCGTCAGGGTGCGGAACACCAGCAGATTCTGCCCCTTGAACTTCCGGGCGGGCCGTTTGTCGAAAAAGGCGGGCACCCCGGAGGCAAAGCTGAGGAAGAATCCGAACAGGGAAACGATGACGCACCCCGCTCCGGCAACGGCCAGGGCCAGGTTGGGTATCATGAGCAGCGCCGTGCCCACCACGCCCAGGACGATGGACAGGACGAATGCCACCCGCCGCCCCCTGCCGGTCTTGACCACCGCGCCCTCGTTCCGGCGGTCGAAATAGATGAGGTCATAGATCTTCATGTTGCGGATGCGCTTCCGGCTTTTGCGCAGGGCCCGGAGGTAGATGAGGGCAAAATAAACAACCGTCAGAGCCAGGGCCGGGAGGGAGAAGCCAAAGGAAAAGTGATAGACCGTGCCGAACAGAGCCAGTACGATGGCCCGCAGAGCCTGGTACAGCAGCCCGCCCAGCAGGATGCCAATGGCCAGGGCGCAGCCCCCCACCGCCAGATTCTCCAGGAAAAACAGCCGGGCCACCTGTTTATTCTCCAAACCGATGAGGATATAGGTGCCCAGCTCCCGGCTGCGGCGCTGGAGCATGAAGCCGGTGGCGTAGGCAACCAGCCAGCCGAATACGCATACCACCACGATGCTGGCCAGCACGATCATCATAGGCAGCATAGCCATGCTTTGGGACAGGGTGCTGATCTCCCGGGAAAACACCAGGGCGTTGAAGGAGTAGAGCAGGGCGGCGGCCATGACCACGGTGGCAAAATAGACCAGATAATCCTGGGCCTGCCGCTTGGCGTTGCGCAGGGACAGCTTAGATAACGTCACTGACGTCACCCCCCAGCGCGGCCAATACGTCCAGGATCTCGTGGTAGAATACGGGCCGTCCCCGTTCTCCCCGGAGCAGCTCATTGAACACCCGCCCGTCCTTCAGGAACAGCACCCGTCCGGCATAGCTGGCGCTGTAGGCGTCGTGGGTGACCATGAGGATGGTGGCCCCCATGTCCCGGTTCATCTTCGTCATGATTTCCAGCAGGTTTTTGGACGCCTTGGAGTCCAGGGCCCCGGTGGGCTCGTCGCACAACAGCAGGGACTGCCCCGCCACCATGGCCCGGGCGCAGGCCGCCCTCTGCTTCTGCCCCCCGGACACCTGATAGGGAAACTTGGGCAGGATGTCGCTGATGCCCAGCTTTTGGGCCACATCCGCCACCTGCCGCTGGACCGTGCTGGGGTCGGCGTGGTTCAGGGACAGAGCAAGCCCGATGTTCTCCTCAATGGTCAGGGTATCCAGCAGATTGAAGTCCTGAAACACAAAGCCCAGCCGCTCCCGGCGGAACCGGGCCAGCTCGCCTTCGCTGAGGGCTGCGATGCTCTCCCCGTCCAGCAGGATGTCCCCGGCGCTCACCGTGTCGATGGTGGAGATGCAGTTGAGCAGGGTGGTTTTGCCGCTGCCCGACGCGCCCATGATGGCGATGAATTCTCCGGCGTCCACGTCAAAGCTCACCCGGTCCAGGGCGCGGGTGACGTTGTTTTTGCCGCCGTAATATTTTTCGATGTTTTTGACCTGTAGCATAGAGCCGCCTCCTTTGCTGATGGCCCTATGATACGCCCAAAGCGCGGCCGTTTGTATCGAATTGGTATCGGTTTTCCTTACACTTTTGTAAGGTTCTCCCGGGAGGGAAAGGTGAGGGTGACAGAGGTGCCTTCATTTACCTCGGAGGCGACGCGCAGGCCGATGTCCAGGCAATCCGCCAGCTTTTTGCATAGGTACAGCCCCATGCCGGTGGAGCCGCCCCGCGCCCGCCCGTTGCTGCCGGTAAACCCCCGGTCAAAGATCCGGGGAAGCTCATGGGCGGGGATGCCGATCCCGCTGTCGCTGACGGTGAGCTGGACCTGTCTGCCCAGCTGCCGCCCAGATAGAGTGACCAGTGGTTGGTTTCCCCGGTAGCGGGCCGCGTTTTGCAGCAGTTGGCCCAGGATAAAGGCAGCCCATTTGCCATCGGTGAAGACCGTCTGCTCCAAGTCCTCCGTCTCCATCCGGACACCGCTTTGGATGAGCAGGGTCCGGTGCTGGCCCACGGCCTGGGATACGATATCAGATAGATTGGACTCTCGGAGGATGAAGTCTTTTTCCAAGCTCTCTGCACGGGCGTAAAACAGGGCCCGCTCTACATGGGCCTCAATCTGGGCCAGCTCCTGCGCCAATCTGCGCCGGAACTCCGGCTCGGCGTTCCGGCAAATGAGGCCCGCTGCCGTGATAGGGGTCTTGACCTCGTGGACCCAGCTCTCCACATACTCCCGGTACTCCCGCTGGGCGGCCTGGGCCTCGGACACCTGGGTGGCCATGGCACGCCCTGCCCGGCGGCAGAAATCCAGCAGCCTGCGTTCATAGACGGTGCGGCTCCTGGGGGCCAGCTCGGCAAACAGATATTGCTTGTCCAGGCTGTCCATGATGCCCTCCAGCTCTTGCAGGCGGGCCCGCTGGTGCAGATAGTCCACAACCTGAGACGTGGTGAACACCGGCAGCCATACGATGAGCAATAATACGGCTACCCCGGGGGCGGTGCCGGTGGCCAGCAGGAACAATACCGCCGCCCCGGCAAAAACTGCCCGGAGCAGGAGCTGTCCCATATGGTCGGCGAGAAACTCAGACATCCTCATAGCTGATACCCCATTCCCCGGCGGGTCTTGATGGCGTCAGGCAGGCCAATCTCCGCCAGTTTTGTCCGAAGCCGGGTCATGTTGACGCTGAGGGTGTTGTCGTCGATGTAAATCTGATTGTCCCAGAGCGTCTCGATCAAATCGGCGCGGGAAACGATCTGGCCTGCGTGGGCCATCAGACAGGCCAGGATTTGCAGCTCGTTCCGGGTGAGTTCCGCCGTCTGACCACTGACCGATACAGTTCCTTTGGTAAGGCTCAGGCAAAGGCCCGCTGCCTTCAGTACGTCCGTCCCGTCGATTGCCCCGCCCCGGCGCAAAACGGCCTTGATCCGGGCCAGCAGGACGGGGATGCTGTAGGGCTTGGTGATGTAGTCGTCGCCGCCCAGGCTCAGCGCCCGCACTTCATCCAGGCTGGAGCTGCGGCTAGTGACGAAGATCACCGGGGCCTTAACAGACTTTCGCAGGTTTGCGCACAGGGAAAAGCCGTCCCGTCCGGGCAGACCCACGTCCAGCAGAACCAGGTCGGGGCACTCCCGGCCGGCCTGCTCCAGGATGGTGGAAAAATCCTCCCCAACGATGGGGGCGTACCCCTCGTTTTCCAGCAGCAGGGCCAGTTCCTCCCGGATGGCCTGGTCGTCCTCAACAATCATGATCTTCTGCATTTACACATCACCTCGGCTGATTTTTATCTTAGCACAGGGAAGCGGGCGGTGTCTACTGGTTTTGGCGGGGAGATTCGATAGGTACGCTCAGGATGGAGAAATCCTATGCCTCACTTGATGGAGAGGGGGTTCTCCAGAATTTGGGGAGGAAATGAATCAACAACACGCATAGCAACAAATAGAAGGCATTTCGTTGGGAGGCGAAATGGGAAAGATTTACTACGCCGTAATCATAGAGAACCTTTTGCAGCCAAATCGAAGGATCACAAAAACTTCAGGAAATCCGGAAATTCGGCAACAGATTTTCTGGCGGATTCCCCTCTGCCAATGTCTGCTTATCTGAGGTGGAGGCGAAACCTCCAAACCGCGAAGCCCTGTGCTGGCCCCTGCGAGGGCTTGTGTGCCCCGCCTACAAGTCGGGTGGCATTCTGTATACCTCCCAGGGAGTGAAACGCGGTGTTGGGGCCTTTGTGCGCGTTTGTACGGTGGAGCGGCTTTCATCCAGAAATCTGAGGTGGCAGAGCAGACATGGACGCGGGGAGGCTGGGACGGTTCACCCGGCCTCCACACGGTGCTTTTGCCCTCTGTTCAGCGGATTTTCTGAGGCGGTTGTGTTCGGCAAAACGCCCAAGGCAAAGGGCAGTCCAGAGGTCAGATTTAAGGGCGAAGGACAAAAGCGGGATAAACTGGACCCACATCTGCCCGCAGTGCGGACAGGCGCGATGTGCACGGAAAAGTGCCGAGGGTGCAACGGGGTAAGGGCAACGCAGAAACGCTCCGATGGGGTGGAAGCCCACCCTTTTGGGTGGGGCAAGCATCGCGTCCGGCTATACGCCGTCCGCACTCGCCGGGGCGC
>CAJUPU010000055.1 GCA_910588495.1 uncultured Oscillospiraceae bacterium
CGTCCAGCTGCCCCTCCATCAGCCACCGGTACTGCTGCGCCGTGAGCTTATGCAGACGTGCCGCCACCATCCCTGTGCCTTCCCCGCCGCCGGGAGCCCGTTCTACGCCTATTGCCGCCCGTACCTCTACAAATGCCGGGCTTTCCCGACACTCTGCCAGCCGCGCCATATGCTTCAGTTCCTGCGCTTTCATTCTTCTCCAGCCCTTTCCTGAAAAGTCCCGGAAAATCCTGAGGCTTCTCAGAACTTCCCGGGACTATTTTCCCTCCCTTTTCCTCCTGTTTCTACACGCCATTTGGATCGATGCTTACGCTGTTCTTTCTGGCGCAGAGGTAAATAGGGAGTACTCCAGCAATCTCAAGGCCTTTGGCTTGCAGCAGGTACGGAGCAAAAGGGAGTTTTAAGTGCAAGGTTTTTTATCAAAAGCGTCTCAAAACCCTTGCATATGGCGACAGGAATAGGCTGCACTTTGTCCATATTTCCTTGGCTCAGTCCGGTTGTAAAAGTTGCTTTTGGATGTTTTTTGCGCTTTTTGCTCTCGATTCCCTTTTGGACGGGATCGCGGAGCGGCCCCTAAATCCCTCATCATCTGAAAGATGAGGGACCCCGCATAGGGAGAACAATGAAATAACCGCTTAAGGTATAGGCACTATCTTTCAGGCGGGGCCTATACTATACCCCTACAAAAACATCTTCCCGCTCCTCGGTGCGGTCCATCCGCCCGATCCACTGGGACAGGAACGCGGCGGCCTTTTTTCGGTCCAGGTTGTCGTGGATCTTCTGGTTGTAGTAGTTGCGCAGGCAGTGATAGCAGGAGCTGTCACAGCCGCAGCTGTCCACAACGGATAACGCCCGTCTCAGCACAGCCTGGAGGGCTTTGCCGTCTTTCGTGGCGATGCGGCGGACGTGTCCCGCGCCGCCGGCTACCGCGTCGTAAAGGACAACGGAATAGACCATCGTCCCCTCCACTGTGGTGCGGAAGAGACAGCCCTTGATATCGGTACGCTCGATGCCCATCTCCCGGGACAGCCCCTCCAGCAGGGCGTATAGAACGGACAGCATGGTGTCATAGTCCGCCGCCTCTCCCGCAGCAAAGACAAGCTTGGCAACATCCGTTTTGAAGTCATGGGACAAGCGGTATTCTGTACCCTTCCCCTCTTTATTGATGCAGGGATATCCCCGCATATTCTCGTGTTTCAGGGGAATCTCCCCTTTTTTGCTGTCTACCGCATAGCCGCACACTGCGCACACCTTGTACTCGTTCTGCCCGATGACCACCAGAGAGTCGTTAGAGGTGGACTCTACCTCCAGCCTCTGCCCGTCCACCTGGAAAGCCAGCTTGCAGATCAAATTCCGCTGGGGGTCGCCAATGTAGTAATCGTCTGTTTTATAGTCGTGCTGAGGGCGGCTCAACGGGGCGTCCACAGCCCCCTTTTCCGCACAAAAGCCAAAGCGCGGCTCCAGTGTCCTCTGCCACGCGTACTTTTTGATGACCTGATGGCAGGACACACACTCCCGTCCTTCTCGGGTGACAGGCTCCTTGGTAAAATTGGGCTGGCCGCAGTGGGGACATTGATAGCAGTAATAGCCCTTCTCCCAAGAGGAATCCCCGTTTTTGCCCGGCATACGGCGGATATACCGGCTGGTGTACATCTTTCCGTCGGCGATCACCTGGGCTCCGGGAGCGTACTCCGCCACCGCCGTTTGCAGATCCCGGGCCAGCTGGAGGGCCTTGTCCCGGCCCATCACGGAAGCGTCTGGGACCAATTCTACTGTGTCCACCGGGAAACCATATTTGGGCAGTACGTTATTCCGGACCAGAAAACCGATCAGGCTCTTTTTGCCGCTTTTATCGTCTTTGGCACAGCGGAAATTCCGGAGGTTGCGGCTCCATTTTCCCGCCTCCTCCAGAGCGCCGCTGCGCTTGCAGGCGGCGATGGCCCTTTCCAGCTCGGCCACCGTCCCCCGAAAGTCCTGGACGGCCAGCTCCAGCACTCCGTCCGGGCCGTAAAGGCGCTGGGTCCAGCTCCAGTCCTCCAGCCCCAGCCGCCGGTGCATCCGGACAGGGATGGAACGCGCCAGCAGCGACCGCAGATCCTCGGGATGCCCCTCCAGATAGTCCATCAGCATTTCGTGACCATTCTCGTTGAGGAGCACCGTCTGGTCATCTCCCGCATACACCTCCGGGAAACGGGCGAAGAACGCGCTGAGGGCCACGGCAAATACGTGCCGGTTCAGGATCTTCTCGTTCTCCAGCTCAAACACCGGCACCTTGATCTTGCCCGAGATCATGGCGGCGGGGTCCTGGTAGTAGGTAAAGTCGTGGGAGGACAGCTTGGCGTAGGTGAGGACAAAGGCGGCGGAGTGCCGGGCCCGGCCCGCGCGGCCCGCACGCTGGACATAGTTGGCTGGGCTGGGGGGCACATCCCGGAGGTAGACCGTCTCTAAGCTGCCCACGTCCACCCCCATCTCGAAGGTGGTGGAACAACTGAGGGCGTTGATCTTCTTTTGGACGAATGCCTCCTGGTAGCGGGTCTGCTGGTCCTTGGCCAGCTGGGCGGTGTGCTCCTTGATAAACAGCGGGTCGGCCTGCTCGCTGCGATACAGCCGGGCATAGTGGTTGTCTTGGTTAGCGGACAGCGGGTCCCAGGGCGCCAGCGTTCCCGCGCACTTCACGCTGGCGCACCGGCCCTTCACGCTGAAGGGGGTGACCCGTCCGCATTTTTTACAGCGGTAAAAGCAGGTCCCCTCCGTGCCGCCGATGCGGACCCGGAAATCGCTGGCGCTCAGCGTAAATTCCTCAGTCTCCGGCCGGAACACGCCATCCCAGTAATCCCCAAGCAAGTCGTCGGCCTCCTGGTCCGGGATATCCAGCGCCCGGGTCAGACGGGTCATCCGGGTGTTGGGGTAGTAGCTCCCGTTGGTCCGGGTGCGGCCCTGCCAGCCGGACAGCCAGCTCTTTTTGGACTCTGAGGCAGTGCGCACCTTGACCAGCTTCTTCTGGACCGGGGAAAAGAAGATGTACTCCCGCTCCGCCTCGTTCAGCTTGACCGCCTTGGTGTCCACCGCGCCGCTGAACACGCCGTCCTGAGCCAGCAGATCGAGCAGCGCTCGGGCCTCAGAGGCTTCCAGGCCAAATTGATCCTGAAAGCCCTGGATCGCGTCGTCATTTTTCATATACTCAAAGTACAGCACTCCCATGGACACCAGGCTGGTGCTCCGCCGGGCACTGAACATCTCGTTGAGCACCCCGATCCAGGCGTTCCGGCGGCTGACCGCAGTCAGTGAGCCGGACGCCTGCTCCTCCGCGGCGTCCCACTGGACGAAGCACCGCTTGTCCTCGTACCACCGGGCCAGCTCGTCGATGAACTCCTCCATCCCCACGGAGGACCGGCCCGCCGCCCGGAACTGCCCGGCGACGTGCCACAGGCCCCGGCGGCGCAGGAACTCCTGGTAGGACCGCTCCATATAGGAGGCAAAGAAAGCGGCCTCGCTCCGGCTGTCGGAAAAGCAGAGGAACTGCCGGGCAGTCTTTTTCCGGATCTGCCGCCGCTGGGGCACGGGGGCAAAAATGTTCCGCCGTCCCGCCTGGGCGGGCGCGGCTTCCGTGACGACGATCTCCTCGCTGGGCAGCTGCTCAAACAGCTGGGTGCCCAGCACGGCGGTGGCCGCCTCGGCCCCCAGATAGAACCGCCGGAAGCTGCCGAAACCGCAGGCGGGGCATTTGGCCGCGCCCTGTTTGGTCTTTTCCACATGGCGGACTTTCACATACCCTGCCGGGTCATGTCCACAGGGGGGGTGGAATCTGCTGTCCGCCTGGGGCGCGACGGCCCCGCACTCCGGGCAGAGAACATGATCCTCTGTTCCGTCCTTGGACGCCTCACTCTCGTCCTCCGGGTCCTCCAGCAGCTCGCCGTCGCCGGCGTTCCGAAGATAATAGAACTCGGCATCGTCCTCTCCGCCCTTGCGGGCGGTGTGCTTGAGACAGCCCCCCTCCGTCTTGCCCACCACGGCCAGACGGCCGCAGTCGGTGCAGACCGCCCCCTCAAAGACGGCCCGGCCGGTCT
The DNA here is from genome assembly GCA_910588495.1 of uncultured Oscillospiraceae bacterium. Lineage (GTDB taxonomy): Bacteria > Bacillota > Clostridia > Oscillospirales > Oscillospiraceae > Enterenecus. The sequence continues at coordinate 4,068 of CAJUPU010000055.1, forward strand.
CCGGGTCGGCCAGCTTCCGCTGGAGGTACAGCCGCTTGGGGGCGGCCAGGGTGACGTAGGCGCCCTCCAGCGCCCGGACAAAGAAGTGATACCGGGGCTTGATGAGGCTGGCGCCGTCCCGCTCCGCCCGGGCGCATAGGGACACCAGGTCCACCACCTCTTCCTCCGTCACAGACAGGGCCTGCCGCAGCTGTGCCACAGTGACCGGCTGGGCAGCCGCCTGACGCAGCAAAGCAAACAGGCGGGCATGGAGGAACAGGGCGTACAGCTTCTCTCCCGCGTCCCCTTCGGGGGCAAAGTCCGCCCCGTACCGGGCCAGGATGGCCCCGGTCTCCTCCGGGGACTGGCACAGCTCCCGGAACAGCTCCGGGGGAAAGTCCCGCTCCTCCTCCATGGGGGGACGTTTCTCTTTTGACCGGATGATGCCGCCGGGCTGAAAGTCCACGTCGCACAGGCTGTGGGCAAAGGCCAGGATATCCCCGTCCGCCTCCGGCCCGCCCAGGGTGGCGCTGGTGAGGATGTACTGCACGCTGTCCGGCTGGCTGATCC
>CAJUPU010000056.1 GCA_910588495.1 uncultured Oscillospiraceae bacterium
TTGAGCTGCTCCGCAAAAATGTCGTTGACCATGCCCACCGTCAGCAGGTCGAGGTCCCGGAGGGACAGCCCGACCTGCAAACAGCGGAGCAGGAACAACGGCGTGGTCATTTCCCGGTCAGTCGGGCGAAGTTTTTTTTAGACTGAACATCCGTCTGCACATTCAGGCCCCACAGCTCGATAAGCTGGGGCAGCACCTGGTAGATGGAGAAGGTGTTGAAGCTGTCCAGCCAGTCCTCCGGGGAGTCGGGGACAGCGGCGGGGTCGGCGTGTTTCGCCATGATGTAGGCGATGTTCTCGAACATCTCCAGAGAGAACATATCCAGCCCGGAGCTGCCCTCAGTGTTGTCGCCCACGCTCTTTTCCAGAGCGGCGAGGTCCTTGTAGATGTCCCGGTGGAACTTCAGCCGGTAGATGCGGGGGATGGCGGCGCTGGCCTTGAAGGTGACCTGCTGGCCGTCAATCTCGATGGTGCGTTTGATACCCATGTGTCAGCCCTCCTTACCCTTCGCCACCAGCGTCCTCGTCCGCCGCCGGGGTGTCCGCAGGCTGGTAGACGCTCTTGTACCAGTTGTTGTAGACGCTGGCCTTGGTGGAGTCGCCGGTCTTGGCCTTCACATAGCCGGTGGACAGGGGCCGCGCCTTGACAGTCAGGGTCTCGGTCTGCACCTCCCGGCTCTCCTCGTTGGTCTTGGCGGAGATGGAGGGGCGGGAGGCGGAGCAGTTGTAGAGGACATGACGGATCTTCCGCACATCCCCATCGAACTCGAACAGGAGGGCGAACTTGCCTGTCTCGCTGGAGGCGTTCTCCAGCAGGACGCTGTTGGCGTCCGCCGTTTCCATGAGAATGTCGCAGCGGAAGGACTCCGGGATCATCGCCACCTCCAGATCGCCGTCATAGCCCTGGTTGTTGTTGATGACGTAATACTCGATGCCGTCCGCGTAGAAGCTCTCCGGCTCCCCCTGGGGGTCCAGAGACAGGGACACCGCGCCAGGGAGGGCCACCGGCGTCCCCCAGGTGTACTTCCCATCGTTGTCCTGGGACAGCGGAGCGTAGTGGACATTGCTGATATTGAACTTGACCTTGTTGTGCTTATTGGCGCTGCTCATGCAGATACCTCCATTTCATAAAGGACCTCGTACAGTTTTTCGCTGTCGATCCATGTTTCGCCTTTGCCGTAAAAAATGCCGCTCTCGTCCAGAGCGGCCTCGATCTGTTCCTCCAGAGCCGGGTCTTTCCGGTCGGTGTAGACCTCGATGTGAAGGACATCCTGTTTGAAATACGCCACCCCATCGGCGGCGAAGTTGTCGGCCTTGGGGTAGCGGTACACCAGGAAGGGCGGGTCAGGCCCCTCGCCCTCGGCAAAGTGGTCGTAGGAGAAAGGGAACCCAAGCCGCTCCACCAGGGCGGGAACATCTGATTTTTTCATCCGCGCAGTTTCCTTTCCGCAATCTCTACCAGTTCCTTCTCCGCCAGAGCCTCGCCAGGGGCGATGTGGGGGAAGGAACGTGTCCTGCCGCCGCCCCGCTTGGCGTGGCCGTTCTCCAGCAGATGGGTCAGCCGGTAGTGCTTTGCCGAGTGGACGGTGTTCACCAGCGATTGGGCGGTTTCCTCCACCTTGGTGACGGTCCAGCTCTTTTTGTACTTCCCGGTCTTAACGGGGGCGCGAGACTGTATCTCAGCTTTCACATCCTCGCTGACGGTACGCACAGCCTCTTTGACCTCATCCGAAGCCATAGACACATATTCCTCAAGCTGGGCCATGACCGCGCCGGGGAATTGGTCGATAGACACTCTGTCACGAGCCATGCCGTCACCGCCTTTCCCGCTGGGCGGTCAGCTTCAACTTTTCATGCCGGAACTGCACATCGTCCACGCAGGTGATGTTGTAGATATTGCCGCCGAACAGGATGCGGAACTTGGTGCTGTCCAAATCCCGGAGCCGCTCACACCAGCGAATCTCGAACACCAGGGTGTCGCTGCCAAGGGCCTGCCCAGCGGCCCCGTACTCCTTGCCGGAGGCGAGGTTGGCGTAGGCGGCGCAGGACCAGAAATCCACCCAGGCGTTGGTGTGGTTGCCAATGGCATCCTTCTGCACCACGGCCTGCTGGATGGTGATGCGGGAGCGCAGCTTGGAAATGTCCATCAGAACGCCACCTCCCGCTCGGTGGCGAGGATATAGCGGAGCATACGGGTCAACTCGTCCATGTCGGCGTTCTCCCGATGCTCGTAGAGGTAGGCCACGGCGAACAGAGCCGCCACCTTGTTGATGGGGAGCGGCTCCACAGGCTTGCGCAGTGTACCCTCGCACAGCGTTTCAGCGGCCTTGATGAACTTTCGAATGATGGTGTCATCATCGTTATGGTCTACCCGGAGGTACTTCTTGGCCTCTTTCAGCGTGACGATCATCCCGTCACCTCCTCACAATGGAGGGGCCTCCAGCATTTCTGCCGGAGGCCCCGGTGTGTTTACTTCGTGGCGGCGCTGCCCTTGATGGTCAGGAGCTGCACAGCTTCCGGCAGCACCAGCTTGCCGTCCACCCGCTCCTTGGCCACAAAACCCACCATGCCGTTTCCGGCAAACAGCTCCTTCAACTAGGCGAAGGAACGGGTCCCCCGGTCGCCGATGTTGTAGTAGCTGAAATCGCCGAAGGCGATGGCGGGCTTTCCAGCGGTGACGGTGGGGAAATAGGGAGAGGTGTGGATGGCGTAGCCGAACAGACGGTCCGGCTCTCCGGCCTGGTAGGAGGGCTGCCAGAGGTACTGGCCATTGTTGTCCTTCAGCTTGCGCAGGACGGCCAGCGTCTGGTCGTTGGTGAGGAAGGCGGCGCTCTTACGGTAGGGGCGCTTGAGGGCATAGACCAGGTCGATGACCTCGTCCGCCGTGATAGAGGCCCCGGCGGTGGTGACGGCGGTCTGCGCCCCGCCGGTCGCCGCCAGCAGGCCCAGGGGCTTGCCGGTGCCGTCCCCGTTGAGGAAGGCGTCCTCCTCGGCATTGCCCAGGGCCTTGGCGAACTGGGCGATGATGTAGCTTTCCAGACCGAAAGCGTTGTCATAGAGCAGCTCCTCGGTGACCTTCACCGCCACATGGAGCTTGTGGGCGTCCAGGCTGATCTGGGCGAAGGTGGCGTCCCCGAAGGTGAGCGCGCCGCCCTCGTCGATCCACGCGGCGGCGGGCTTGGTGGCGGCGATGTTGATCTTGTGTTCCCCACTGGTGGTGATGCGGTGGCCCAGCCTGCGCATGATGTTCTCCTCGGTCAGCCCATCGATGAGCCGGGAGTCGTACTCCTCCGGCACCAGGTAGCCGCCGTTGGCATCGATGCCCTCCTGGAGAACGTTGCTCACTTGGCGGAAATTGGTGCGCAGGGCGGTGAGCATGGCCTCCTTGTAGGCTTTGGAGGCCCGCCCGGTCTTGGGCTCGTCCGGGTCGCCGCCGCCCAGGGGTTTGCCGGTGAGGGGGCTGGCGGTGGGCTTGGACAGCTCGGCGTCCAGCGCCTCCTGCCGCTCCAGGCGGGCGATCTCGCGGCCCAGATCGGTGATGTCCTGCTCCATGCGGGTGTAGGCGGCATCGTCCTCGGCGGACAGGATGCCCTTCTCGTTGCGGTGGCTGTCCAGGAACGCCTTCGCCGCCGCCCATGCCTTGGCCCGCTTCTCTCTCAGTTCCAGAGTGGTCATGATGTGTTCCTCCTTAAAATTTCAAAAGTTCAAGCCGCTCCATCAGCGTGTCGATGGAACGGCCTGTGGGGGTGGTATTCGGTTTTTCGATGCGGCACTTGGCGGCGATCTTCCCCATGAGGGAATTGACCACCGCTGCCGGGGAGTACAGCATGGAGCCAGCGGACGGGGCCTCGTCCGCTGCCTGGGTGCGGGACAGGATGCCATCCACAAAGCCCATCTCCACCGCCTTGTTCGCGTCCATCCAGGTTTCGCTGTCCATGAGGTGGGACAGCTTGGCGCGACTAAAGCCGCTCTTGATCTCGTAGGCGTTGATGATGGAGTCCTTCACTGCGTCCAGCATGGCGATGGCTTTCTCCATATCCTCGGCATCGCCCCAGGCGATGGTGGCGGGGTTGTGGATCATCATGGTGGACACCGG
>CAJUPU010000057.1 GCA_910588495.1 uncultured Oscillospiraceae bacterium
CATGAGTATTTTAGAAGTACACAACGTATCAATCCGGTACATGACGGGGGACTTCAAGGAGATCGGGCTGAAGGAATACGTGATGCGGAAGATACGGGGGGAGTACCGGGTACGGGAGTTCTGGGCGGACCGGAACATCAGCTTCAGCCTGGAAAAAGGGGATATGCTGGGGATCATCGGGACGAACGGGGCGGGGAAATCGACGCTGCTGAAGGCGGTGTCGGGGATCATGGAGCCCACCGGGGGATACGTGAAGCGGGAGGGGAGCATCGCAGCGCTGCTGGAGCTGGCCAGCGGGTTCGACGGGGACCTGACGGTGCGGGAGAACGCGTACCTGCGTGGAGCGATGCTGGGATACACGCGTAAGTTCATGGACGAGACGTACGGGAGGATCATCGAGTTTGCGGAGCTGCGGGAGTTTGAGGACAGGCCGTTCAAGCAGCTGTCGTCGGGGATGAAGTCGCGGCTGGCGTTTTCGATTGCGTCGCTGGTGCAGCCGGACCTGCTGATACTGGACGAGGTGCTATCGGTAGGGGACGGTGCGTTCCGGCGGAAGAGCGAGGCGAAGATGCGGGAGATCATGGCGGGCGGAGCGACGACAATCCTGGTGAGCCACTCGGTACAGCAGGTGGAGGAGCTGTGCAACAAGGCGCTGTGGCTGGAAAAGGGCCGGCAGGTGGCGTTTGGCGGGGCACGGAGGATCTGCAGGGCGTACCAGCAGTACCTGGACAAGGCGGTGACGCTGGAGCAGGCGAAAGCGGCGTGCGCGGCGGAAGCAGGGACGGAAACGGACGGAAGATAAGGAGGACGGACAGTGCACCCGGGGACAGATCGTGACGTTTTTGTACCGGGATATGAAGTAAGGTCCATGAAGGGACATTGAAAGGAGGTGAGAGCCATGGGCGGGAAGCGGGAATTCCTCAACCGTGCGGGGCTTCGGCGCAGCTTCGTGGTGCGCGGCCCCCCGGAGGGATAGGCGCGAAACTGCGGCAGCGCGCAAGCCGCACATGAAAACAAAAAAATGAAACAGTTAGGAGTAATGCAATTATGAAGAAGCAATCCATTGCCAAGCTGCTGGTCCTGGTCATGGTTCTGACCATGGTGCCTGTGACGATCCTGGCGGCGAGCGCCGCGAACGCGGGCACCAACAGCGCGTACTACACGATCTATGAGGACACCACCGTGCGTGTGGACGACACCGTGGACGGCGCGATCAAGGCGACCGTGGTGGGCGGCAAGGCCACCGTGGCACTGAGCGCGAAGGCGGTAGAGAGCCTGGCGGAGATGGTGAAGGACGGCGCGATCGTTCTGGAGATCGAGGCCGAGGGCGCGACCAAGATCGACGTGACCTTCCCGGCGCAGGCTCTGACTGCGGTGGCGAAGGAGACCGGGGCTGACCTGACGATCAAGAGCAGCGTGGCGACCATCACGATCCCCAACGAGATTCTGAGCAGCGAGTTTGCCAGCTTCGGCACGGTGCGGATTTCTGCGCAGAACAGCGAGGACAACGTGGGCTTCTCCATCCAGGCCGGCGGCAAGGCGCTGAAGAACACCGACGGCATCAAGGTGGAGTTCTAAGAAAAGTACCTCAAGGCCGGCGGCCCGGACCCGGAAGGGGCGGGGGATAGCCGGTTAAGACGGGAAGGAGGGGGCAGGGCCCCCTCCTTTTCCCAAATGCCCGGCGGCGCGGGAGGCGGCGGCGGGCGGTTGGGAAAGGGAGCAGAGCGGAACAAGGAGGCGGCGGCATGGGAAGCAGGCGCGGGGGCGCGGGAATGGCGCGGGAGGCAAAGCGGAGCGCGGCGGCGGCAGGGACGGCGTGGGTATTTTTCATGGCGGTGTGCCTGTGCTCGGCGGGAACGTCCCGGGGAGCAGGGCTGGTGCTGGGGATGCTGGCGCTGAGCGGGGTGTTTTTCCACTACGAACGGGTGCGGGGACGGCTGCGGGGCCCGATGCTGACGCTGGCGCTGGTGGCGGCGGCGGACGGTATGAGCTGCCTGTACGCGGCGTCGGGGAAGTTCGCGCTGTATGAGTATTTGAAGGTGTTCACGGCGTTCTGCCTGGCGGTGCTGGTGCTGGCGCTGGCGGAGGGGGAGGACGCGGACCGGCGTGTGTGCGGGATGCTGGAGGGGTTCGCGGCGCTGGCAGGGCTGGTGAGCATAGACCTGCTGTCCACGCGGTGGGTGAGCGGGGCGGTGCTGGGCGTGGTGGGATGGTTCACGCAGGACTACACGCAGCTGGCGGCGGTGGAGGAAGGCGTACGGATGACGTCGGTGTTCATGAGCCCCAACGTGTTCGCGGGGTGCATGGGGATCGGCGTGCTGCTGTCGCTGGGGCTGGCGGTGACGGAGGAGCGGGCGTGGGCGCGGGGTGCGCATGTGGCGTGCCTGGCGGTGAGCTCGCTGTCGTTTGTGCTGGCGTTCAGCATGGGCGGGTGCGCGACGATTGTGCCGGCGTTTGCGGTGCTGCTGGCGCTGACGGGGAAGGGGCGGCGGATGGAGCTGCTGCTGCTGATGGCGCAGACGCTGGTGGTGACGGCGGTGTGCGCGTTCCCGATCTCGGTGACGTCCATGACGGCGTGGACGGGGCCGCGGCCGGTGCCGCTGGCGTGCGCGGTGTGCGGCGCGGCGGTGCTGTGCGTGCTGGACCGGCTGTGCGGGCGGCGGACGGCGGAGAAGCTGGCGCGGCACGGGAAGGCGGTGGCGTGGTGCTGCGCGGCGCTGGCGGCGCTGGGGGTGGTGCTGGTGGCGGCGGCGTGCACGCTGACGGGCGGGGTGGAGCTGGCGGCGGGGGAGGGCCTGCGGCGCTCGATCTACCCGGCGGCGGGGACATACCGGCTGACGTGGGAGGGCGAGGGCGAGGTGCAGGTGGTGATCGAGAGCCAGAACCGTGAGCAGGCGATGATGCACACCAGCACGCAGCTGTACCGAGGGACGCTGGACCAGGCGGAGTTCACGGCGCCGGAGGACAGCCTGGTGGTGTGGCTGCGCTTCACGGCGCAGACGCCGGCGCAGATGGGGCGGGTTTCGTACGCCGGCGCGGCGGGGGAAGGGACGGTGCGGCTGGGATACCGGCTGCTGCCGGGGTTCATCGCCAACCGGCTGCAGGGGCTGCGGGCCAACCAGAACGCGATCCAGCGGCTGGTGTTTTTCGAGGACGGGCTGAAGCTGTTTGCCCGCAGCCCGGTGCTGGGACAGGGGCTGGGCGCGTTTGAAAACGGTGTGCGCAGCGTGCAGTCGTTTGAATACGACACGAAGTACGCCCACAACCACTACATCCAGACGCTGGCGGAGACCGGGCTGGTGGGCCTGGCGCTGTTCCTGGGGCTGCTGGGGATATCGGCGCGGTGGATCTGGCGCGGGCGGCGGCAGGGGCTGGCGCCGGCGCTGGGGGGCGCGCTGGCGTTCATGGCGGGGCACGCGATGGTGGAGTTCACCTTCTCCATCTACTGCTACCTGCCCATGGCGTTCGGGGTGTTCGCGGCGGTAACGCTGTGCTGCGGGGATGCGGCGCAGGCGCCGGGATGGCTGGAGAAGAGGGGGGTAAAAAACGGGATCGTGCTGGGGATATGCGTGCTGATGGCGGTGTTCATGGTGCTGCTGGGGTGCAATATCACGGCGCAGAACATGGTGGCGGCGGACGCGGGGCTGGAGAGCCTGGAGCGTGCGGCGCGGCTGGACCCGTTTGAGAAGGCGGACCACATGCTGTCCTACGTGGTGCAGGTGACAGGCGCGGAGGTGGACGGGACGGTGCGGGAGAAGGCGGACGGATACGCGGCGCGGCTGGAGCGGATCGAGTCCAACATCATCCCGTACTACCTGGCGGCGTATTACCTGGACACGGGACGCGTGGAGCAGGGGCTGGAGCAGGCGCAGCGGTATGTGCGGTATGTGGCGGCCAGCGGGGAGACGTGGGAGCGGACGTTCCGGTTGCTGGAGGAATACGAGCAGGACACGGCGCAGTACCGGGCCGGGGTTGCGGAGATCGCGGCGCTGCTGGAGGAGTGGAACGGGAGGAACCTGGGCCGGATCGAGCTGGACGGCCAGGCCCAGGCGTTTGTGGAGCGCATGGCCGGCTGAGGATGGG
>CAJUPU010000058.1 GCA_910588495.1 uncultured Oscillospiraceae bacterium
GCATGGGGGCGGATGGCTGGATTATCATCCTTTCTTTTACGAGCCGTACTCTCAGGACATTTGTCGGTTGCAACAACACATACTGGACATGACCGATTTATAGCCTCCTGCGGCGCAATACCGTCTCAGATATTGCCTCCGCTCTTTACCGAGCTTCGCACGTTCCATATGACACTATGGACGCACGTCGGAGTATCAGAGTTTTGGTCACCCGTCACACCGGGTCAGGCAGGTTCTGCCCCTGCCGAATCAAGCATAGAGTTCAGATTTCTTTCAAAATCTGCCTTGTTTTATTGCGTATTTCTACGCAGATTGTCAAGGAACAAAGCGCGCCTTTTCAACTATGATGGCGTTCTTGGGCACGTTCTCAAAGGTGATGACCTTGCTCTCACCACCCTTGATATAAAATTCCTGGGTGGCGGGCTGCTTGATGGTGTACCCTGCGGCGGGTTCCAGCTCCGTCACCTTGTACCAGCCGTCCCGGAGCAGGTCAACAAAGAACTGGCCGTTCTCGTCGGAGAAGAAGGTGCCCAGGCTGTTCAATTCGCCCGTGGTGGTGCTGTTGCTCCCGTACCAAACCTCAAACTTGGCCCCCTTGATGGGACTGCCGGTGATGCTGTCCACCTTGTTCACCGTCAGGGTGGGCTTCTTGTGGTTCTCAAAATAGATGGTATGGTCGCGGTTGGGGTACAGCGTCACAAGCTGGCTGGGGGCGTCCATGAGCCAGAGGGCCGGGACGGACTTCTCGCTTACCTCGTACACTCCGGGCAGGAGGTTGGACAGGGTGGCCCTGCCCTGGCTGTCCGTCTTGATCTCGTCCACGCTGTGGCCGTCCGCCGCCCGGACGGTGAAAACCGTATCGGGGATGGGGTCGCCGGTGTCGGCGTCCTTTTTGTAGACGATCAGGTTGGGCCGCTTCTGATTCTCAATGGTGATGGTGCTGGTCTGGCCCGGAAACAGCTCCACATGGTACTCCTGCAAGTCCAGGATGTGGTCGGCAACGGTGGCCGTCTCCTTGATGGAATACACCCCCGGTTCCAGTTTGGCGATGTTGATCTCGCCATTATCATCGGTGATACGGTCAAGGTAATGGGTGCCGTCCTCAATGCGGGCGATGCGGAAATGGACGCCGCCCAGCCGGGTGCCGTCCGAGCTGGTCTTGATAAGCCGCAGGGCGGGCTTGGGGGTGTTGGTGAACACAAAGTTGGCGTTCTCGTCCGGGTCCACCTGCACCACCCGCACGGCGTCGTCGATCAAATACCCCTCCGGGGCCTCCAGCTCCCGCACCTCGTATGCGCCGGGGGTCAGCTTGCTCAGGTCGATCTCGCCGTTGATATCGGTGGTGAACTCCTGGCGATAGGAGCCGCCCACCAGCTTGAACTCAAAGCGGACGTTGGGCAGGGATCTCATGGTGATGCTGTCCACCTTCACCAGATGGATGCCCGGTTTCAAGCTGTTGAAGAAAACCAGCTCCCGCGTCTGCGTTTCACCGGCCTTCAATTCGATCTGCTGGGGGGTGCTGTTCACCACATGGGCGTCATCGGTGGCGACCTCCTTCACCAGATAGGTGCCGGGTTCCAGGTCGTAGAGGAAGATCTCGCCGCTGGCGTTGGTGGTGTACTCCCCGAACAGGTCGCCGTCATGCCAGACCTCAAAAGTCACGTTGGGCATGGGTGCGTTGCTGGTCAGATCATACTTCAAAATACGCAGGGCGGGCCGCGCCCGGTTGGTGATGGTCAGCACGGGATCGTCCTCGATGGTAGGATCGTAGGGGTCGATGTGGATGCCGTGGGGCGTCTTGTCCAGCACATACCCAGCGGGGGCAGAGGTCTCTACCAGCTCGATATAGGCTTCCTTTCGGATGCCCGTGATCTTGGCTTCACCGCTGTCGTTGGTGGTGACGGTGGTGAACAGTTTTCCATCGGCGTACACATCGAAGGTGGCGTTGGGCAGGGATTCGCCGGTCTCACCGTCGATCTTCACGATGGTCAAACCGATATCCCGGTCATTCTCCCAGGTGATGAGGACATCCTTGGTGCCGTCCCACTCCACCGTTTCCACCCGGTCAGACTTCACATAGCCGTCCGGGGGCGTCTGCTCCGTCACCCGATACGAGCCATAGGGCAGCTCATCCCCCTCAAAAGAGATGGTGCCGTCAAAGCCGGTGATGCCAGTGGTCATATAGGAGCCGTCGATCTGCTCAAAGCGGAACACCGCCCCCTGCAAGCTGCCCTTGTTCTGCGAGTCCACCTTCTTGATGGTGAACCCCTTCTCAGAGTCGTTGGGGACCGTGACGTAGTTGGTGCTCCCGGCGGTAAGGGTGACACCCATAGGCGCGACGATCTGGCAGCCCTCCGGGGCTTTTGTCTCAGTCAGGGTGAACTTTTCATCGGCGGGGAGGCCGGTCCAAGTCACCCTGCCATCAGGTCCGCTGGTGCCGCTGACGCTGGTGCCCTTGTCGCCCGTCAGCGTGAACTCAGCGCCCTCCAGGGGGCTGCCGCCCGGCCCGGTCTTGACGACCTCCAGGCTGGCGGAGCCGTCCTCGGTGCCGGTCTTGCTCCACTTGAAGGGCATCTCGGCGCTCATGGTGGTATAGGCGGGGTCGGAGATGATATAGGACTGCTCTGTGGAACTGGGGTTGCTTGCCAGGAACAGATTGAATTGGGCAACGCCGCCTGTGGCCTTGATGGTGAAGCTGCCCTCATCGGAGGCGTTGTCCACGGGGACGCACACCTTGAACGCCCCATAATACTCCTCGCCGTTGGCGTTGAGGTTGGTGGGCCGGTCCTTCTGCGTGTCCACCTTGTAGCAGGTGGCCCCGTTCTCCTGCACCGTTTCCAGGGGAGAGTTGTTCTCCGCCACAAAAATGGTGCCAGCGGGGGCGTCGGTGGAGTACACCTTGGTCTTGTAGCCGTCGATCCAGGTGGTGGTGGCAGAGGCCACATACATCACGCGGGTATAATACTCTTTCCCATCGATGGTCTCCTTCTTGATACCATTCTGATGAGATCCGGCGGCACCGGCGAGACCTTCATTGTGGATGACTTCAACGCCCCGGACATCCTGGTCCTTCTCGGCCCGAAGATACAGGCCGGGATGGAGGTACTTGTCCCAATGGGCGGACAGGGCCAGGATGGCCTTCACGCTGTCGAAGATGCGGATCTGGCGGGCGTCCGAGGTGGGAACGACCACCGCCGTGCGCCCAGCGGTGAAGCTGGTTCCGGGGACGGAGATCTGGCCGCAGGTAGCCCACACCGCCACCTGGGTGGCGTACTTGTACTCCATTTCGGTGAGCTGACCGATGCCCCGCACATCGCTGTCGTGGAGCTGCTTGAATTGGGCCAGGGTCCGATTGGGATAGCCGTTGGTGAACGCCCCCATGGTCTTGGGGTTGCGGTCATAGGGCTGGACGGTCAGGGCCTTGGAGGGGGATACCCCGGTGAGGCCCCAGTTCACGCAGTAGGCGCTCCCGGTAAGGCCATCATTGCTGGTGTATTTCCAATAGCCGCCGCCGATGGTGCCGCCCGAGGTCTTGTTCAGATAGCTGCCGAAGCCATCCTGGGCGATGTGGACGGTGCCGCTGCCGCTGAGAGACGCGGCGCTGGCTGGGACGGCGAGGATGCCGAACAGCGTAGCCACCACCAGCAGCATGGACAGCAGGCGGTTGAAATGCTTGTGTTTCATGGGTTCTCCTTTCTTTCCGGGCATAGGAAAAGGCAGGCTGTTTTCACAGTCTGCCTATCCGATGTGTGTGTTCAGTTGTCTTACTTGGTGGAGCCGGGGACCAGCAGCTCTTTCAAGAAGGCCGTGGCCTCCGGCGCGATATCCGTGTGCCGGGGATAGGAGCCAACGAGCAGGGCGTTTTTGTTGCCGTGCAGGTCGTTGGCGGAGGCGTCCACATAGAGCCAGTGCCCATCCGCGTAGACCATGTTCCAGCTATGGGTCGCGCTCACGACGGAAAAACTGGGTATCCCCGCTTCACCGCACAGGAAGTTGAGCGCTCTGGCGTACGCGCCGCAAGCCCCTTTCAGTTCGCCGCTGTGGGGCGAAAAGACTTTGGCGATATCTGCGGT
>CAJUPU010000059.1 GCA_910588495.1 uncultured Oscillospiraceae bacterium
GCGACTTCCTGGGGATTGTCCGGGTCGGTGGTGGTCTTGACGGCGTATATCGCCAGCACCTCCGGCCAGACAGCGCGGGAGCCGGACATTTCAAGCGTGTCATGGGCTGTGCCGTTTTTGATCTCGTCCAGCTTTCCCTCATATTCTTGATTTATCTCCCGGACAACGGCGGGCATAGTCTGTCCCGTGCCGCTGTCCTCTCCCGAAAAGAAGATACCAAAACAGGAGCCGACAATCAAACCTATCAGGCAGATAATCACGATGGCAAGGATAGCCACCCAGCCCCCAGCGGCGATAGCGGCCACAAGCGCCTTAACGGACGCAATCATGGCCTTTACCGTGGCGGAAACGCCCTTTGCGGCGGCTTTCGCGGTGGTGGCGGCGGTCTTGGCCGTGGCACGGGCGGCGTGGGCGGTCATTTTTGCCGCCTTTGCGGTGGCCTGGGCCGTTTTCTGCGCCGCCCTTGCCGTATGGTCTGCGGTCTTGATAGCGGTTTTAGACGTATGCTGGGCGGTTTTCACGGTGCCCTTTGCGGTGCGTTGCGCCGTCTTGACCGTCCGCTGGGCGCTCTTAACGGTGCCCTTTGCGCCCCTGCCGGTGGCCTTTGCGGTCTGCCCCATAGCCTGGGCGGGCCGTTTTGCCGTTTTTACGGGTGTTTCCACGGTGTTGACCGCCGTTTCCACCTGCCGGGGCACTTTAACTGCGTCCTGGGGCTTTACCTGCGGTGGCCGGTCGGACTGGACAGCCCGGTTATTCACCTGACGTTTCCGCTCGGCCCACTTTGCGGCCTGTTTCTTGGCAAAGGCCCGCCCACGCTCTACAAAAGAACTTACCGTATCGGCGGGGCGCTCAACGTCAGCATAGGCCGGAGGCCGCTCCGCTGTGCGCTCATACCGTGGGAAGGGCTGGCACTCCAGGGCCGTCCCGGTTCGCTGGCGTGGGAGCCGCCTGTCCTGGGCGGGGCCGGTGCCCTGCCGGGGGAGCTGCCCATCCCTGGGCGGGTCGGTTCGCTGGCGCGGGAGCCGTCCCTCCGGGGGTGTCCTGCTGTGCCCTTGTGGGGACTGGCCCTCCGGGGACATACCCTGGGATGATTCGGGGGCGGGGGCCTGTTCGGTGGGGGTGGTGTTCTCCCGGCGTTTCTCCGCCGCCCGTTTCTCCCGCTGGCGCTGGAATAGCTTTCGCCCCTGGCGTACCGCCGTTTTTGTGCCGGACACGGCCACATTCGCCGTATCATGGGCCAGATCATCGGCGGCAAACTCCACCTTATCCTCGGCGTACTCGCTGGGGGTGGCCTGCCGGTCGTCCATCAGCGCCGCCGCGTTCCGCTTGGAGCGGATAAAGGCGTTTTTCATGCGCTGGCCCACAACGGCGGACTTGTCCAGCACTTTAATGTCCTTGCCCGTTTCACGGGTCTTGATCTTGCTCATGGCCGCTCACCTGCCCGTCTTTTCATCCAGCGGTGTTTCAGTTCGGCGGGGGCCACATAGTAGTCCCTGCGGCGCTGGCCCGTCCACTCCCGGCCCCCGGCCTCGCCGTCAAAGGCAAAGCCAGCGGCCCGCAGGGACGCTCCGCTCTCCGATGCCAGCGTATAGGTGACGATGCGCTCATAGCCCATATCAAAACCAATCCGGCAGCAGGCCCCATAGAGCTTGGAACAGGCGTTGTCCGTCCCGTCCGTACAGCAGCGCAGAATTTCAAGGGTCAGCCCATCGTCCAGATACCGGGCGACGGGACGGCCACAAATGGCAACGCCGCACAGATCGTCCCCGTCATAACAGGCCACGGCGAACTTGCCGCCCACGGGCGGGATGCTGTGCCGGTGATACCGGCCTACATAGTCCCTCGCGGCCCGCAGGTGGCAGGGCTTGATTTTCAATGGCATTTTCATCCCTCCAATCAAAGGGAGGGGGACAGGCTTCAAGCCCATCCCCCTCCGGGTCTTATCCTGTTCACGGTCTGGCGCTCTTTTTGTTGGGATTGGGGATATAGTCGGCAAAATTCGGGACAACACGAAATATCCGCTTGTTGTTCACCCACCGGGCAAGCTGGCGGGTGATGGGCGGGGCGGTGGGCCGCTCGTAGATCATCACAAAGGGGTCATAGCCCATATCCCGCAGGGTTTCCACCCGGTAAAGGTCTTGTTCATGGGTGCTGCCATAGTTGGTCAGGACATACACCCGCCGCCGTCGAAAGTCCCTGATGCTGGTCAGCTCCGCAAACCGCCTGAAACAGTCCGTCAAGTCCGTGTTGGGGTCGTCCCACGCAAAATGGAGCATCTTGGTCTTTACCCGGTTCAACAGGGAAACGTTGTCCGGGGTAGTCAGGCGCACATCCAGCCCTTGAGTAAAGTCCACCCACGCCCCGCTTTCTGCAAGCTGCAAAATCAGCTTTTCGTGGTCGGGACAGGCAAGCAGGTTCGGGTCAAGCAATTTGACTTCCTTCTGCCCGTCCCAAAACTCGGACAGGTCAGCGACATGGGTACTGCGCCGCCCCTCTTTCTTGGACACAATGCAAAATCCGCAGTTTCGGGGACAGCCACGGGTCAAAAAGCCGTAGGCTGTGCCGGAAAACTGCGGATATAAGGCGTAGTCCGGGCGGGTGTGTTCTACCTCGTCCGGCAGATTAGGGCCGGGGCCGTAGCCGGTGCCGCCCTTTATGACTTCACCGGCATTTTCAACCGTGATTGTGTCTTTGGAATAGGTGTCCGTGAACACCCGGCTCTTATACACCCGGTCATAGCGGCCCTCTGGCGTCCACCACTCAACATCATCCCCATGCGCTTTGTGGTAGGCGGACAATTTCATCAGGCAAAGGTTGGGCCAGTTGTGTCCATCCACGTCTATCAGGCCGATCTTCATGTCTGGCCCCCCGCAAAGCGGCCCTCACCGGGCCGGGTTGTCATCAAGCGGTACAGCTCCGTATTGGAGGGGAAGCGGTTGACAAAGGGCACCAGGGCCGAGCCGTACTTGATAAGCCCGCACCCGGCGGGGGCGTTGGTGATGTGGCCCATCTGTTCCTCGGAGATATTCAGCAGGCGGGCCAGCTTCTCCCGGTCGCTTGCCGCCTGATTCAGCATGACAATAAACTCGGAGTTGGACAGCATGGTGCTGGCCTGCACGGAGTCCAGAAGATACTCCACGTTCTGCGTGATGGCGGTGGGGTAGGCGTTGCGCTTGCGGAACTGCCGCCACGCGGAGTTGAAAAAGGCGGCGGAAAACTCGTTCTCAAACATGACGTGGAACTCGTCGATAAAGACGTGGGTGCGCTTGCCCTTCTTCCAGTTCAGGGTGACGCGGTTGAGCATGGTGTCGGTAATGACAAGGTGGCCGATGGGCTTCAACTGTTCGCCCAGGCCGTGGATGTCGAACACCACCACCCGCTTGTCCAGGTCAACGGTGCTTTCATGGCCGAAAATGTCAAGGGAGCCGGTGGTGAACAGCTCCAGGGCCAGGGCGATCCCTCTCGCCTCGTTCTCCGGCTGTTCCAGCAGCATCTCCCGGAGGGCTGTCAATGTGGGAGCAGGGCCACCATGCTTGGCGTTCTCGTACAAATCCCCCGTACAGCGGTCAATGATGGAGTTTTGCTGGGGGCCTACGCCCTTGGGGTCGATGCGCTCCACCAGGGACATGATAAATTGCGACTTCACCACGATGGGGTTGTTCTCACCGTAGCCGTCCACCATATACATGGCGTTCAAGCGGTCTTTCCCGCCAGCGGCCACCCGGATCACGGAGCCGATATTGCCCATCGCTTCAATGAGGGGGGCGTACTCCCCCTCCGGGTCTGCTATGAGAATATCATCGTCCGTGTTGAGAATAAGGAACGCGATTTCCTCCTTGACACTGAACGACTTGCCGGAGCCGGGGACGCCCAGCCGGAACGACGACTGATTGAGCAGGTTGGCCTTGTTGCACATGATAAGGTTGTGGGAGATGGCGTTCTCCCCGAAGTAGATACCGCCCCTGTCCATGATTTCCTGCACCTTAAAAGGCATAAATACGGCCAGCGATTCCGTTGTCAGGGTGCGGAAAGCGTCGATCTTCCGGGTGCCGATGGGCAGGACGGTGTTCA
>CAJUPU010000060.1 GCA_910588495.1 uncultured Oscillospiraceae bacterium
CAGATGTCTATTACGCAAACTACAAAGGCGCTCCCATCGGCAACGGCGGGAACGCAACCGCAACAGCGACCGTCAACAAAACCACCGGCATAATCTTTGAGAACGGTGTGGGTACTGTCTGCGGCGATGTGACTTTTGACGGGAGCTACAATGTCCCTGCGGGCTACTCCCTGCATATCCCCGCCGCGGCCAGCCTGTCCGGGAGCGGAACTTTGACCGGCGGCGGAACGTTTACCGCCGATTTGTCGGAGGATATGGTTTCTGTCCCCACCGATTTGTATTATAACGGGCAGGACAGGTCAAATGACATAAAAACCCGGCTTTCCGACGGACTGACCCAGGGCATTGCAATTTGCGGCCAGACCTTTGCGGTCAGCGGCTGGACGGTGGAGGTCAGCAGGACAGACGATTTGCACTATACTGCTACTTATACGAATACTGACAACTCCACCACTTTCCAGAAAACCATCACGCTCCAGAAGTCCGGCACCGACCTGACCAGTGAGGGCAAGGTGCAAACCTACAAAGGCGATACCCTAACCAAAGACTTCACCGCCAGCGACACCATCACCGTCAAGGCCACACCCACCGCAACCGGGGAGGCTCCGGCCAAAGCGGCGGCACGTCTGAGGGGTAATCCTACTGCGGGACAAATGGCGGTGTTTGTGGGTGATACGCAGGTGTCCGAGCCTGCGGGCGCGGGCGAGGACGGCAGCTACACCATGACCGTCAGCGCCGCCGATGTGCTGCTTGCCGCGGGAGGCCCGGGCACGGGAATCACCCTCACCGCGAAATTCGTTGAGAATAACAATATGGCGGACGGCCAAGGAACGGCAACGGTCAGCATCTCCGCCGCGGCAAAGGCGGAGCGGGGCGGCGCGCTGCTTGGCTACTATGACGAAAGCGGCCTGGTCGCCGCCCTCGCAAACAGCGGCAACGAGGGCGCGGTCTTTACCCTGCTGGACAATATGGAGCGGGAGACAGATCTTAAAATCAATATCAGCTGCACCCTGGACCTGAACGGGAAAACCATCCGCAGCAAGGGCGAGTATGTCCCCACACTCAGCACATACATAGGCACCGCTGTGACCATCCGGGGCGAGGGAACGGTCCTCTCTGAACATGGCTACGGCCTTTCTGTGGGCGGAACCGCCACACTGGAGGGCGGAACCTTCATCAGCGGGGCGGCGAACTGCAGCGGGGCATATGTCCAAGCAGGTAAGTTGATTGTCACCGGCGAGAACGTGGTCATGAGGAATACCGGCAACGGAAATGGGTTATCAGTCAATTCCGGCACCGGGGCCACAGCCCAGCTTTCCGCCGGGACCTGCGAGGGCGGAGCGGCGGCGGTTAAGATATACGGTAGTACGGGCACCCTTGCCGGCCTGCTGAATCAAGCGGGCACCTCCCGAGTCGCCTATTATAAGGATAACACAACGCTGGTCACAGAGGGGCTGGACGGGCAAGCCCTGCCCGGCGGCAGTTATACGGTGAAGGCGTGTACCCACATATTCGGCAGCTCCACAACCTGTCCCGCCTGCGGAGGAGAGGCCGTGGCCCGCGTGACCATCGGTGGTGCCGTCACCCACTACGGGGACCTCCCCAGCGCCTGGGCCGCCGTCCAGGGCCAGACCGCCGACTTGTATCTGCTGAAAAGCGTGGACGCGGCAGGTGTGGGCAGATGGGGTCGTTTGGACTTGGCATCCGGCAGCGTGACGCTGGGTATGGCGGATGGGGTAGTTCTCTCCGGCAGCAGCAACGTGGTTATCAGGCTAACCGGCGGGGAGCTGACCCTCAACAGTGGAACAATCCGGAATAATGGTACTACTGGTAATCCTCCTGGACTACAGGTAGTTGGCGGAACGCTGCGCATCAGCGGCGGTACGGTGGAAGCAAACTGGGCGGTATACATAAACGGCGGTCATGCTGAGATCACCGGCGGGACCTTTACCGCCACCGGCAATTATAGCGTCGGGCTTCGAAAAGATGAAGGCACGGTAAAGATCAGCGGCGGCCAGTTCTCCGGCAGTCAATACGCGGTTTATAACAGGGATGGCACCCTGGCCGACCTGCTGGCGGAGGACTATGCCTTCAAGAAGAACGGCAACTGGGTGACGAACACCAGCGGCGATTCGCTTACCGGAACCGTCACGGCAGAACCGGCCCCGGTGAAGATCACCGCGCAGCCAGTGAATACGTCCCAGCGTTATGGGGATATGGATGCCCTGTCCATCGAAACAAGCCCGGGGCAGGATGAATCGGTAACATACCAATGGTATGTTGTCAAAGCCAGCGGCGCGGAAGCGGTCAGCGGTGAAATTGCGCCGGTTTTCTCTCCAAGCCAGAATCAGCGCCTTGACGTGGGGAGCTATCAATACTTCTGCGAAGTGACCAAAGACGGCTACACCCAGCGCAGCAATACGGTGACGTTTACGGTCACGCCCAGGCAGGTAAACCCGAGCATCACGGGGACCGCCAGCAAGACCTATGACGGCACAACGAATGTTGCCGATGGTCAGTTGTCCATCACCCTGGAGGGCGTTGTGACCGGCGATGATGTGACCGCCACGGCCACAAGCTACGCCTACGACAACGCCAATGCGGGAGAGAACAAGACCATTACCGCCAGCGGCATCACTCTGGAGGGTGGCAGCAAGGACAACTATACATTGTCCATCACCACCGCCACCACAACGGGGACGATCACGAAGTCCCAGCCCACCATTGCCTTTGCCGGCGGCTATAACCCCGGCAAGACCTATGACGGGCAGACGATCTCCAATCCTACGGCGGACGATCTGACCATCACCGGCGCGAATTTCAGCGATGTGACCTTTGAATGGAGCGCCACGCCCAAGGATGCGGGGACATACACCCTCACCGCCAATATCCCGGAAACAGACAATACGGCGGCAGCGAGTACCTCTCCGCTGACAGTGACCATCAGCAAGGCCCCCCTGACCGTCACCGGCGTGACCATTCAGACAAGGCCCTATAAACCCACTAATCATGCGGCTGAGGTGTCCGGCGTGAGCTTTACCGGGCTGGTAAACGGCGATACGCTGGCCCTCGGCCAGGACTACGCCGCCGCTGGCAGCTATGATGACCCGAATGCTGGGGAAAATAAGTCTGCTACCATCCTCGTAGAGCTAAAAAGCAGCGCCAAGGCAAACAATTACACGTTGCCCAAGGATTCCTCAGTGAATGCCACCGGCACGATTACCAAGGCCAGCAGCTCCATCACTACCGCTCCCTCCGCCACCGGGATCACCTACGGGCAGGCGTTGAGCGACAGCGCCCTAACGGACGGCGAGGCTGTATCCGGGGACACCACGCTTACGGGAGCATGGAACTGGACGGCCCCTGCCACCAAGCCCAACGCCGGGACAGCGCAGTATGAAGTGACGTTCACACCCTCCGACACGAACTATGACACCGCGAAAGTGAATGTGTCTGTGACTGTCGCCAAGGCCACGCCCACCCTGACCGCGCCCACGGCCGCGGCTATCCAGTACGGCCAGAAGCTGTCCGACAGCACCTTGACGGGCGGCACAGCGACGAACCCCAACGGGAGCGCCGCCGTTGCCGGAAGCTGGAGCTGGGCCAGCGGGAACACCCGGCCCACAGCAACCGGGACTTTCCCCGTGGCCTTTGTCCCCGGCGATACCGCAAACTACAACACGCCGGGGAATGTTGACGCCAGCGTGACCGTGAACCCCGCCGCACCGAAGATCACCCTGACCGTCCCCGCTTATCAGGTTGCGGGGGGAGAAGTCAC
Source organism: uncultured Oscillospiraceae bacterium (assembly GCA_910588495.1). Taxonomy (GTDB): domain Bacteria; phylum Bacillota; class Clostridia; order Oscillospirales; family Oscillospiraceae; genus Enterenecus. The sequence continues at coordinate 3,779 of CAJUPU010000060.1, forward strand.
CGTGACCTGCAAGGTGGAGAACCCCCACGACGCGACCTTTAAGGAGGGCATCCC
>CAJUPU010000061.1 GCA_910588495.1 uncultured Oscillospiraceae bacterium
TTTTTCATCCTCGCTCCGCTCCAAGCTCCCTCACAGCCGCCCGCTCAGCGCTTCTTCGTTGTCACGCTTCGCAGACGGCTGGGCGCTCGGTCGCTTTCGCTTCGACTCGGATGAAAAACAGATCTGCTTCGCAATTCTTGGTTTTTCATCCTCGCTCCGCTCCAAGCTCCCTCACAGCCGCCCGCTCAGCGCTTCTCAAGAATCCCGATCCCCTCCGGCACCCTGCCCGGGACGACCTCCAGCGATACACGGCCCAGCCCCAGGCCCTCCAGAAAGGCCCGGTAGCTCTCCGGGCTGAAGGCGTGCTCGTAGTGGAAGCCCACGCCCTGGTAGATCTTGATCATGGTCCCATAGGCCGCCCCCGCGCTCCCCTGAAGGAAGGTGGGCAGGATCAGCCGCCCACCCGGGGCGGTCACCCGCCACAGCTCCCGGACGGCGGGCTTCGGATCTTCCAGCAGGTGGAGCACGTTGGCGGCAATCGCCACATCGAAGGCCCCGTCCGGATCGGGCAGGGCTGTGATGTCCCGGACGGCGAACCGGATGTTGGAGCGCCCCTGCTTCGCCGCCTTTTTCCCGGCCCGGTCCAGCATGGGCCGGGACAGGTCGGTGCACAGCACAAACGCGGCCCGTTCCGCCGCCGCCAGGGAGAACTTCCCCGTCCCGGCGGCGCAGTCCAGCACCTTCGCCCCGACAGGGACCAGCTCCCCCACCCGCCGGGCCGCCGCGGCATAGGCCCCCCGGTTGGTCAGCTCCGCCAGGTCGTAGAACCAGGCCCAGCGGTCCCAAAAGGTGCGGCTCACAGCACGATCTGGCAGTCGGGCTCCACCTTTTTGCAGCACTTGACCACGTCTTTCATGAGGGCGTCCACGTCCTCCGCCTCGATGGTCATCTTCTGGGTGAGGAAGCTGACGGTGGCGCCGGTGACGCCGGGGAGCTTCTTGATGGCGTCCTCCATTTTGGCCGCGCAGTTGGCGCAGTCCAGGTCGATGAGCTTGAAGGTCTTTTTCATGATGATACTTCCTTTCTTGATCGCATTTCTATTCACGCCCCGCCTGTCCGCGGCGCGCGGCGGCTCGGGCGCTATTCGTTGACATGCTCCATCCCCTGGGCGACGATCTTGCGCACGTGGTCGTCCGCCAGGGAGTAGAACACGGTCTTGCCCTCCTTGCGGAATTTCACCAGGCGGCTGCCCTTGAGCACCCGCAGCTGGTGGGACACCGCCGACTGGGTCAGCCCCAGCAGCTTGGAGATGTCGCACACACACAGCTCCGCCTCGAACAGGGCGTACAGGATCTTGATCCGGGTGGAGTCGCCGAACACCTTGAACAGCTCCGCCAGGTCGTACAGCGTCTCATCGTCCGGCATCCCCCCCAGCACCTCCCGCACCGCGTCCTCGTGGACGAACAGGCAGCCGCAGCGCTCGATCTCATTGGGCTGCGCCATGGTCCCTCACCTCTCTTTCTGACAACGTATGAACAACTGCTCATATATTAGCGCAATGTTGCCCGCTTGTCAAGGGGGGCGGGCAAAAAAATCTGGGGAGCGCCGCCGCGCGCTCCCCAGACCGGATCACGCCAGGGGCAGGGCGGCGGTGAAGGCCGTCCCCTCCCCCGGGGCGCTGTGGACCGTGATCTTTCCCCGGTGGCGCTCCACGATGGCGGCGGCGATGGCCAGCCCCAGGCCGAAGCCCCCCTGCTCCCGGTTCCGGGCGGCGTCCGCCCGGTAGAACCGCTCGAAAAGGTGGGGCTGGACTTGGGCGGGGATGGGTTCTCCGGTGTTGTGGACGGTGAGCTCCGCCCGGTCCCCCCCGGTCAGGGTGACCGTCACCGCCCCGCCGGGCCCGGCGTATTTGCAGGCGTTGTCCAGCAGGATGGCGCACAGCCGCCGCAGCTCCTCCTCGCTGCCGGTGACGGCCACGCCGGGGTCGATCCGGCTGTCCAGGGACAGCCCCGCCTCGAAGGCCACCGGCTCGAAGGACATGACGCACCCCTCGCACACCTGAGACAGGTCCGCCCGGCCCTGGGGGCGGTCCAGGCCCGCGGCGTCTCCCTTGGCCAGGAACAGCAGGTCGGCCACCAGCTCCTTCATCCGCAGCCCCTCGTCCCGGATGTGCTCCACCCACCGGCGCTGGCTCTCGATGGTGTCGCCGGGATGGCCGAGCAGGATATCCGCGTCCGCCAGCAGCACGGTGATGGGGGTCTTGAGCTCGTGGGAGGCGTCGGCCACGAACTGCCGCTGGCGCCGCCAGCTCTCCTCCACCGGCCCCACCAGCCGTTTGGACAAAAACAGGCTCACCGCGAACAGCCCCGCCAGCGCCGCCCCCAGCACCGCCGCCCCGGTGAGCACCTGCCGCCGGACGGCGTCCCGCTCCCAGCGCAGATCGGCGAAGGCCAGCTCCAGCCACAGCCCCCTGGGCCGGATCCGGTAGCGCAGGTCCAGCTCCTCCAGGTCCCCCTCCCGCCGGCCGGAGGCCAGCGCCGCCTCCACCGCCCGGGCCACGCCGTCCTCGTCCACCCCGGCGTTGTAGGACAGGGCCACCACCGTCTGTCCGGCCAGATCCGTCACGGCGTAAAAGGCGGGGATGGCGGTGTACTGATCCCCCTCCCCGGCCGGGCCCGCCGCCGGGGGGACCAGGGGAGCGTCCGCGCCCTCGCCCCGTTCCAGCACCCAGCGCAGCACCCGGTCCGTCTCCTCCCGGTACTGCCCTGCGGCGGAGGCGGTCTGGACGGCCACCGCCGCCCCCAGCACCGCCGCCCCCAGCACCATGATGAGCAGCACGAACCTCCACCGAAGCTTGTTCAGCACGGCGCTCCCTCCCCATATTTGATGGCACCATGATACCATAGGATGCCCGGATGCGCAAACTGGATGAGATCTCCGCAATATTTTTTCAAAAAGCCCTTTACAAACGGCGCCGATCGTGTTATGTTATTTGTCAGTAATCATTCCTATTAAGCAAGGCGGAGAGGAGCGCCCCATGAACAACGTCCGGACCAGCAAAAAGCGGGACGCCATGCTGGCGCTTCTCCGATCCACCCACTGCCACCCCGGCGCGGATCGAGTCTACCGGGAGCTGAAGCTCCAGTATCCCGATCTGAGCCTGGGCACCGTCTACCGCAATCTGAACCATCTGTGCCAGCGGGGCCTCATCCGCCGGGTGGGGACGGTGGACGGACAGGAACGCTATGACGGAGTGATCACGCCCCATTCCCACTTCATTTGCGATCGCTGCGGCGCCATCCTGGACCTGCCCGAGCACTCACCGGGCCGGGACTGGCTGGAGTCCGTGGGCGTGCAATATGGATTCCAGGCGGAGGGCTGTGAGTTCATCGTCCGCGGCGTGTGCCGGGACTGTGTGGGCGACCAGACCGAGGCCGACCCTTGAAAAAATCTGATATTGGAGGAAAATCATCATGAAAAAATGGATCTGCTCTGTGTGCGGCTACGTCTATGAGGGCGAGAACCCCCCCGCCGAGTGCCCCGTGTGCCATGTGGACAGCTCCAAGTTCACCGAGCAGGTGGGCGAGATGAAGCTGGCCGCCGAGCATGAGTACGGCATCTACGCCAAGACCGTGAAGAACAACGACAGCATCAGCGAGGAGGACAAGAAGTACATCTTCGAGCAGCTGATGGCCAACTTCAACGGCGAGTGCGCCGAGGTGGGCATGTACCTGTGCATGGCCCGCATCGCCCACCGCCAGGGCTACCCCGAGATCGGCCTGTACTGGGAGAAGGCCGCCTATGAGGAGGCCGAGCACGCCG
>CAJUPU010000062.1 GCA_910588495.1 uncultured Oscillospiraceae bacterium
TTGCCGGAGCTGGCCAGAATCCCCTTTCCGCAAAAAAACTGGATGGCCTTCATCACCGTCAGTTTGCTGATGCCAGTGCGGGCCACCACGTCCGCCACCGAGTGGGGCCGGTTGTCCCGGAAGCAGGAGAGCACCATTTTTCGGTTTTGTATCTTTAAATTCGAGGGCAGCGCGGGGACCGGTTCGCCTCCGCGCTCCTTCGTTCTCTGGGCAGCCGCCTTCTCCATAGTTGCCCCTCCTTGTTGACTTGGTTCGATTATAACACAGCCTAATTTCAATTTCAACACGGGGTTAGATAGGTTATATTATTGCCAAACCAAAGAGCCCTCCAGTGGCGGAGCTAGGAAAAACTATCATCTCCTACAAAATAACAGTCATCTCCAGGGCGTTCTGTACAAAATTTGGCGGATTGCTATGGTTTCTGTTGACATTTTTCTGAGCGTCTATTACACTAGGAGCAAGGTCAGGCGGTAAATTTTTTTAACCTAAGTTAGTAAATTTAATCGCCTAACATACCAAAATTTTTGATTGGAGGAAAAGGTACATGAAAAAGAAAGTCTTTGCGCTCCTTCTGGCAGCCGTGATGCTGCTCTCCCTGGCCGCCTGCGGCGGCGGCTCCGGTTCCGGCTCTGGTGACGGCGGCTCTGGCGGGAGCTCCGCCAGCGGCAAGACCGTGCTGAATCTCTGGGCTTTCACCGACGAGGTGCCCAAGATGGTCGACAAGTTCCTGGCCAGCCGTCCGGACTTTGCCGAAAAGTATGAGGTCAAGACCACCGTCATCGCCACCACCGACGGCGCCTACCAGCCCGCCCTGGACCAGGCCCTGGCCGGCGGCGGCTCCGACGCCCCGGATATGTACTGCGCCGAGGCCGCGTTCGTCATGAAGTACACCCAGGGCGACGCCGCCCACTATGCCGCCCCCTATGAGGACCTGGGCATTGACGTGGCCGGGGATATCCAGGCCGCCGACATCGCCCAGTACTCCGTGGACATCGGCACCCGGCCCGACGACGGCAAGGTGGTGGGCCTGGGCTATCAGGCCACCGGCGGCGCGTTCATCTACCGCCGCTCCATTGCCAAGGAGGTCTTCGGCACCGACGACCCCGACGCCATCGGGGCGGCTATCGGCGCGGGCTCCAATGGCTGGGATAAATTCTACGAGGCCGCCGAGACCCTCAAGAGCAAGGGCTACGGCATCATCTCCGGCGACGGCGACCTGTGGCACGCCGTGGAAAACAGCTCCCAGCAGGGCTGGATCGTGGACGGCAAGCTGAACATCGACCCCAAGCGGGAGGAATTCCTGGACCTGTCCAAGGAGCTCAAGGACAACAACTACCACAATGACACCCAGGACTGGCAGGACGCCTGGTTCGCCGACATGAAGGGCGAAGGGGACAAGGGCATCTTCGGCTTCTTCGGCCCCGCCTGGCTCATCAACTACACCATCGCCCCCAACTGCGGCGGCTCCGCCGTGGGCGAGGGTACATACGGCGACTGGGCGGTCTGCGCGCCTCCCGTGGGCTTCTTCTGGGGCGGCACCTGGCTGATGGCCAGCAACAGCTCCGCCAACAAAGAGGCCGTGGGCGAGATCATCCGCTGGATCACCCTGGACTGCTCCGAGACCGGCCTCCAGTACATGTGGGCCAACGGAACGCTGAACGGCGAGGGCGGCACCAAGGACTGCGTGGCCTCCGGCACGGTCATGGAAATGAGCGACGGCTCCCTGGACTTCCTGGGCGGACAGAACATGTTCGACGCCTTTGTCCCCGCCAACCAGTACGCCAACGGAAAATGCCTGACCCAGTACGATGAAACCATCAACACCAAGTGGCGGGATCAGGTCCGGCAGTATACCTCCGGCACCAAGACCCGGGATCAGGCCATCAAGGACTTCAAGCAGGACGTGGCCGACAACCTGGACGTGACGGTGGATCTGGGCTAAGCCGATTCCTGGGCCAGTGGCCCAGACCATCTCGGAGCGGGCTCCGAGATGATGAGAGACTGCTTCCAGGCGAAAGGGGCCCGGAACGGGCCCCTTTCGCTCCGTTCTTCCTCTCCGGCCATGCCCGGCCAATCTGATTTCAAGGAGCTGAGATTTCATGAAGCAGCGAAAAGGCTTCAGCTACGCGAGGTACGGCTATTTGTTCAGCCTGCCCTTCATTGTGGCCTTCTGCGTCTTCTCCCTGTATCCCACCATTTACACCGCCCTCCTGGGCTTCACGGACTGCAAGGGCCTGGGAAACACGACCTGGCACTTCCTGACGGACGAGCCGTTCAAGAACTTTGTCAGCGTCCTTCAGAACCCCTCTTTTATTAAATCCCTGGGCAACACCGTGAAGCTCTGGATCATGAACTTCATCCCTCAGATCACCCTGGCCCTGCTGCTGACGGCCTGGTTCACCAGCCACCGCCACAAGCTGGCCGGTCAGGGCTTCTTCAAGGTCGTTTTCTACATGCCCAACATCATCACGGCGGCCTCCGTGGCCATTTTGTTCAACGCCCTCTTCGGCTATCCCACCGGCCCGGTAAACGATCTTCTTGTGACCACGGGAGTACTGAGCACGCCCTTCAACTTCTCCATCAATGCGACGGCGGCCCAGCTCATCGTGGCCTTTATCCAGTTCTGGATGTGGTACGGCTACACCATGATTATCCTGATCTCCGGCGTCCTGGGCATCAGCCCTGAGATTTACGAGGCGGCGGAGATCGACGGGGCCAACGACGTGCAGCTGTTCTTCCAGATCACCATTCCCAACCTGAAAACCATCCTGCTCTACACCCTGATCACCAGCATGATCGGCGGACTGAACATGTACGACATTCCCAAGCTGTTCCTGCTGGGCGGGCCGGACAACGCGACCCTGACCACCAGCGTGTTTATTTACAACCAGGCGTTCAGCGGGAGCTATCTCTACAACCGGGCCGCCGCGGCCAGCATGATTATGTTCCTCATCATCGCGGTGTTTTCCGGCGTGATTTTCCTGCTGATGCGGGACAAGGACGAGGGGAGGTAACCGGATATGAAACACGCGAAGCACTCCAACGGAAGGGCCTTCAAGATCGTGGCCTATACCGTGTGCGTCCTGCTGACCATCCTCAGCTTGATGCCCTTTATCATCATGCTGATCAACTCCACCCGCAGCACCTATGAGATTCAGCAGCACGCCATCTCCCTGGTGCCCTCCACCTACCTGATGAGCAACCTGAGCGTGCTGCTGGGCAAGACCTTCAATCCCATCCGGGGCTTCATGAACTCCATGATCATTTCCGTGGGCTCCACGGCCTGCACGGTGTATTTCTCCGCCCTCACCGCCTATGCCCTGGTAGCCTACCAGTGGAAGGGGCGCAAGACCTTTTTCACCGTCATCATGTGCGTGATGATGATCCCCGCCCAGGTCACCAGCATCGGCTTCTACCAGTTCATGTACCAGATCCACATGACCAACAACTTCCTGGCGCTGATCCTCCCCTCCATTGCCGCTCCGGC
>CAJUPU010000063.1 GCA_910588495.1 uncultured Oscillospiraceae bacterium
GCACCCCCTATGATTAGTTTGCAGGCACCCGAAAGGGGCCAGCAAGCTAATTTTTTTTATTCCTTAATCCAAAGAAAACCGTCAAGGAGGGCCAAAAAATGAAAGTTACCAGCAAGCAGGAGGCCTGGAACAAGGTCAATGAGATTTTCCCCACCGACTATGAGCAGGACCTGGGCAGCAGCGACCGGGCGGGATACCCCATCTATCGGAGCACCGCTGAGGGTCACTACTATGACTACATCTGCGACCTGGGCAACCGCCTGGAGGTCAACCTGGACAGCTCCCACCTTGCCACGGTCAACATCTGGATTGAGGAGCCCGCCAAGGCGGAGGACAACGTCCAGGCGGGTGTGGAGGCGATGCACGCCGCCAAGGCTCTGGGCCAGACCATCAGCCCCCTCTATGACAACCGGCAATTCACCCTCATCACCCTTTGCGTGGACGGTGACCGCTACATTGCAAATGACACCATGCGCAAGGTCTATGACGGCCTCAAGCGGGGTGAGAGCTGGCTGGCCGGTGACCTCATCGCCAGCTACTGTGAGGCCCAGGGCATCCGCTGGGGCACCATCCAGGGCATCAGCATTGACCACTATGCCCACGGGAAGAACGGCGAGAACGGCGGCCACTTCATTGTCCAGGGCTATGTTGCCCTCCGGGAGCCCGATTAAGGGCCCCCGGACGCCACGCCATCAATCCAACATGAAAAGAGGTGAAACACATGGCAGGCTACGCTTTCCGCACGTTACAAGCTCGGAAAGACCTCCAGACCCTTTGGGAAAACGGCAACACGGTCAAGGACCTGGCGGCGGCCTTAAAGGTGCCCCTCTCCACGGTCTATACCGAATTGCGGCGGGGCCGCACGGGGGACCGGCTCCCGGACCAGCGCCTCAAATATGACGCCGCACAAGCTCAGCTCACGATGCAGCAGGAGCTTGAGCGGAGGGGAACGCAGAGCTGCCGCTGAGGCATGACCCGCACCACATATGCACCAAAAAACCAAGGAGGACAACCCTATGAGCAAAAGCGAAAACGCCATTGTGCTCAAAGCGGGTGGGCGGGCCATGGAGTGCATCGGCACGGTCCGCCTCACCCCGGAGGCGGAGAAAGTAGTCCGCCGCCTCAAGGCCAAGACCGGCCTGCCCATCCGTCAAATCGTGTCGGACATCATTGTCCAGGCCGAAAACATCATCACCATTGAAACGGAGGAGGACTAATCCATGAAAGAGTACAAATGGAGCGTTGGCCTGCGCCACAAGACCACCAAGGCCAAGCTGGACATCTCCGTCTGGGCCCCCACCTGCGATGACGCCACGCACAAGCTGACCGGCATCCTCATCGGCCCTGAGTGTGAGTACGAATGGACCGGCACCGGGCCGGACTATGACAACGGCCCCAGGGAGCGGGACGCCGCCCCCACCAACCACTAAAAGGAGGAACAGCACATGAAAACCCCCGTTTCCCGCATTGTCCCCGGCAAGGTCATCCTCTACCGTGGGGAGCCCTGCATCGTCCTGGAGCACCGCAAGGAGGGCACCCTGCTGGCCGTGGCCGAGCAGATTGAGCAGTCCTTTGGCAAGACCAACAACTTCAAGGATGAGGACAACGCCCTCCGGGTGCACCTCAACGGCGCTTTCCTGGACAGCATCACCCAGGGGCACCCGGAGGAGGTCATCACCCGCACGGTGGACCTCACCGCCCTCAACGGCTCCAAGGAGTACGGGACCGTGGAGTGCAAGGTGGCCCCGCTCACCTTGGATGAGCTGCGCAAGTACCACGGCATCTTGCCCAACCCGGAGAGCTGGGAGTGGTCCGTGACCCCCTGGTCCACGCCCTGCGTGGATGATGACCACGCCTGGAACTTGATCTCCGATGGCAACCTCTACTACAGCTACTGCTCCAACACCTACGGGTCCCGCCCCGCTTTCCTCATTCCCTCCGATTTTGCGGTGGAGGATGACAGCAACCCGCTGGAGGGGTACAGCAACCGGGAGCTCATAGAGGAGCTTTTCCGCCGGGTGGACAAATGAGGACCGCCCAGGACCCGTGGGACAAGCCCCGGCGCAACCCCTGGCCCATCGTCATGGCCTGCGCCGCCATCGCTCTGGCCATCATCCTGGCCCTCACCGTTTCCGCCCTCACCTTAAACTTTATCTTTGACGCCCTGCTGGCGGACAAGCCCCCGGTGACCGTGGCCACGTCTGCCCCGGAGCCCACCAGCACCCCACCGCCCACCGCTCCGGCTGAAACGCCGGAGCTGGTGAGGCACCGGGATGACATTGTGAGTGACGGGCGGCTCCTGGCCTATGACCTCCAGGAAATCATGCAGGACCAATGTGAGCGCTACGGCGTGCCCTATGCCCTGGCGCTGGCCATCGCTGAGGTGGAAACCCACTTTGACCCGGACGCCACAAGCCCCACCAGTGACTATGGCCTCATGCAGATAAACCAATGTAATCATGAATGGCTCCAAGGCCTGGGCATGGACCCGCTGACCCATGCCGGAAATATTGAGGCTGGCGTCTACATCATCGGCGGCTACCTTGACCGCTACGGGGACACGGAGCGAGCCTTGATGGCCTACAACTGCGGCCCCAGCGGTGCCCAAAAGCTCTGGGACGCCGGTGTCTACCAAACGGACTACACCCGCAAGGTCATGACCGCCCTGGAACACTGGACAAGCATTTTGGAGGACTGACCTATGCCCTATTATACCACCTGCCCCTATTGCGGGGCCCACCTTGACCCCTGTGAGCCCTGTGACTGTCAATCTGAAAACAAGGAGGATTTACAAGATGAGTAACCTGTCCATGACCATCAATGTGGAGGCCCCGGCCCTGGTGGCTGCCGTTGAAAAGCTGGCCGCTGCCATGACGGTGGACCCCAACATCCTGACCCCTGACGCTCCCCGGCCCCAGATGCCCGCTCCGGCGGCTGTTCCGCCCCAGATGCCCGCCCCCGCCACGGGCCCGGCTCCGGCCATGCCCCAGACCCCCGGCCCGGCCCCCGCTCCCGTGACCCCGCCCCCGGCTCCGGCGGCCCCTGTTACGCCCCCCGCTCCTGCGCCCGCTCCGGCTCCTCAGACCGCCGCTCCTGTCATGCCGGTGGCCGGTGCCCCCACCTACACCCTGGACCAAATCTCCAAGGCCGGGGCCGCCCTGGTAGACGCCGGGAAGATGGAGCCCCTGCTGGCCCTGCTGACCAAGTACGGCGTCCAGGCCATCACCCAGCTCCAGCCCGCTCAGTATGGCGTCTTTGCCACGGAGCTGCGGGCTCTGGGCGCTCAGATTTAGGAGGTGCCCTATGCCCCCTGAGAAACACGCTTTGCTTTCCGCATCTTCCGCCTCCCGCTGGCTGGCGTGCACGGCGGCCCCCCGCTTTGAGGAGGGGCTGCCGGAGAGCACCAGCGACTATGCGGAGGAGGGCCGCCTGGCCCACGCCATTGCGGAGCTCAAGGTCCTCAAGAAGTTTACCATCATGACCA
>CAJUPU010000064.1 GCA_910588495.1 uncultured Oscillospiraceae bacterium
CGGTCTTGGTGATGGACACCCCGGTGGTCAGGCTCTTGTTGGTCACCTCGAAGCGCACGATCTGGCCCTCATGCTCCAGGTAGGCGGTCAGTTCCTGGTCGCTCACACCGTAATTGGCCGGGGCCTTTACCTCCCGGATGGTGTAGCGCGAGAGGGGGAGGGGTTTGGACGTGGCAAGACCCCGCTTGTCGCTCTTGATGGTGTCCACCAGATTGCCCGCCTTGTCGTAGATCTCGAACACAGCCCCCTCCAGCAGCGTACCGGCGGGCAGGCCATTGGTGGAGTTGTAGTCGGCGGACTTCTTCACAATCTGGATCTGGCCGGTGATCGGCGTGTTCTTCCATTCCACCAGGGTCACCTCGCCCGCTTTGACGTAAACGGTTTTCATCTGGGTATCCGGGATATAGCCCGGATTTTCCAATTCCCGAAGATAGTACCGCCCGCCGTCTGTCAAATCCTCAATGTACACATAGCCCTGGTTGTCCGATGTGTACTGGCCAATGGGCCGGTTGGAGCTGTCATAGAGCAGGAAGGTCACCCCGTAGAGCCCCTCGCCGGTGGTGGCGCTGGTTTTGTGAATCAAAATACCTGAAAAAGCCTTGTTTTCTACCGTCAAAGTGGTGTTTTTGCCATCCTTCACGTTGAAGGTGTGGTGGGTGGAGTCCAGCTTAAATTCCTTCGGGCACTCCGTTTCAACGGCGTAATAATTGCCCGCCTCCAACTGGAGGGTGGCCCTCCCGCTGCTGTCCGTGGTGATGGTGTCGATGAGGGCATCGTCATCAGCGCGGCGGATCTCAAAGGTCACATTGGGGATGCGCTTCTCTTTATTGCCCGCCACCACCTTGATCAGCTCAAAATTGCCCGCGGGGGCATTGAGGAAGACCAGGGTCTGCTGGTCGTCGGGCCGAACCGTCACCGTCTGGGTCTGGGTGGCCGGGTCGATGGAGTACCCGGAGGGGCTTTTTACCTCTTTTGCCACCACGGTGCCCACCACGTTGACCCGGATCTCGCCGTTTTTATCGGTGGTGTACAGACCGTTGCTGGACAGATGGCCGTTGGCCGCGTCCACATACCTGCCGTCCGCATAGGTCAGCAGGAACTCAGCCCCGCTCAGAAGTTCCCCGGTGGTACTCTTTTTCTGGATGACCAAAGTGCCCACCCGTTCGTTCCAGAAGATCAATTCGGGGGCCTGGGCGCCCGCCTTGATCTTGACTGTTTTGGGTTCGCCGTCCAGGACGAAGCCCTCCACGGTGGCGATTTCACGGGCGGTGACAGTCGTTCCCGGCTCCAGCCCCTCGATCACGATCTCACCCGCCGAATTGGTGTAGAAGGTCCCATCGCCGGAGCCCACCGCCGCGCCATCGCCGGTAGTGACCTTGAAGCAGACCCCGGCCAAAGGCTCCCGGTCAGTGCCCTTGATGTATTTGCGGATCGTCAAAGTCATCCTGGGATCGTTCTCAAAATCCAGGTTGTTGCCGCCGCCTGTGCCCGTGCCCGGATTTGTACCGGGGGTGACAACGGCCCCGCTGGTGACGGTATTGGCCCCGCTTTTCAGCACGATGGTCTGGGGGGTGGAGTTTAGGACGTGGGTGTCCGGCACCTTGGTCTCGGTGGCGATCACAGTGGAACCGGGCAGGAGGCCGCTGACGGTGACCGTCCCATCCTTCCCGGTGGTGTATTTGCCGATCATCTCGCCGCTGGCATACTTCAAAGTGAACTGGGTGTTGGGTACGGGCTTCCCCGTGACCGAATCCACCTTCGAGAGCGTCAGCGAACACAGGGGGTCGTTGTAAAAATAGAGCTGCTGGGTATCGTCGCCGGGGTTTACCACCACGGTCTGGCTGCGGGTGTTGGGGTCGATGGCGTAGCCGGGGGCGCTGGACACCTCCGTGCAGATGAGGGTGCCGGTGATGCCGGAAAGGACGATCTGCCCCTCCTTATTGGTCGTATACAGACCATTGCTGGACAACTGACCGCCCTCGGCGTCCACCACCTTGCCGTCCGCGTAGGTGATGCGGAACTGTGCCCCCTCAATGGGACTCTTGTCGGCGCTGGACAGCTTGTGGAGGACGAGATTTCCCAGCTTTTTGTTCCTGAATTCCAATGTTACACACTGTCCAGCCTTGATTTTCGCCACCTGGGGCACATCGTCCTTCAGGTATCCGGGCTTTGCCCTGACCTCCTTCACCACCAGGGACGTTCCCGGCTCAATGTTCTCCACCAGGAAAGTGCCCGCCTGGTCCGTCACGAACTTGCCGTTGGCGTCGCCCACCACGGTCCCATCGCTGGTGGTGACCATAAACTCCACGTCACTCAGCGGCGCGCCGTCGCTGTCCGACACCTTCTTCACCAGCAAACTGCCCTTGGCGCTGTTGCCGAAACGGACGTGAATGACCTCCTGCTCCTCGCCGGAGAGGTACACGGTCTGGGGCGGGGTGTCGATGACGTGGTCCCCGTCACTGGACAACTCCTCAATGATATAAGTTCCCTTTTTTAAGCCGGTTGCCGTAAAAGAACCATTTTTCGAGGTCTGATAGGTACCGATGACGGTGCCGCCCGTGCCGGAGGTATTGCCGGACAGGTAGCGGATCTGGAACGCCGCCCCCTCGATGGCCACATTGGGGTGCTGGCTGTCATACTTCCACACGCAAATTGCGGACAGGGGCTGGTTGCGGAAGCGGAAGGTGTGGCCCTGGCCAGCGGGGATAAACGCCTCCTGGGTGTCCGGGTCGGCCTTGGCGAAGCCCTTCAGCGGCTCCAACTCTTGGACCCGGAACCAGCCGTCCCGGAGGCCCAGGGTGCCCATCTTGGTGCCGTCCAGCTCAATGCGCCCGTTCTCGTCCGTGTAGAATACGCCCAGGTCGTTCATTTCGCCGGTGGCGGTGCTGTTGCTGGCGTACCAGACCCGGAAGGGCACGTTGGCCAGCCGGTCGAAGGTGACGGCGTTCTCTTTGATGATCTCAATGATAGGCCGCTTATGGTTCTTGAAGTAGGCGGTGTGGTCCCGGTCCGGGTAGAGGGTGACGAGCTGGCTGGGGGCATCCTTCAGCCAGGGGGAGGGCACCGATTTTTCGGAAATTTCATATACCCCAGGCAGGAGGTTCTTCAGCTCGGCGCGGCCCGTGCTGTCCGTCTCGATCTCGTCCACGCTGTGCCCATCCGCCGCGCGGACGGTGAAAATGGTGTGCTCGATTGGCTCCCCGCTGTCCGCGTCATTTTTATAGACGTAGAGGTTGGGTCGCTTATGGTTTTCCAGCACGATAGTGCTGACCTTCCCCGGAAACAGCTCCACATGATGCTCTTTCAGGTCGATGATGTGATCATTTTTTGTGGCGGTTTCCACCAGGGAATAGACGCCCGGTTCCAACCCTTCCCACAAAATTTCGCCCTTGCTGTCGGTGACGCGGTCCAGGTAGTGACTCCCGTCCTCGATCCTGGCCAGCCGGAAGG
>CAJUPU010000065.1 GCA_910588495.1 uncultured Oscillospiraceae bacterium
TCGCCCTCACCGCCAACGCCATGGAGGGGATGCGGGAGAAGTTTTTGGACTGCGGCTTCCAGGACTTCATCGCCAAGCCCCTGGACCGGCGGGAGCTGGGCCGTCTGCTGGCCCGGTGGGTGCCGGAGGACCGGCGGCAGTCCCGGGACGGCGGGGAGGACGAGGCCCCCGCCCTGGACCCCGCCGCCTTCCAGATCCAGGGGATCGACATGGACACCGCCATGCGCTACTTCACCGGCGACGAGGCGGGCTTCGCCGAGCTGCTGGAGCTGTACCACATGGACGGGCGGCGCAAGATGGAGCTGCTGGGGGAGCTGGCGGACACCGACCTGTCCCGCTACCGCACGGAGGTCCACGCCCTGAAGAGCGCCGCGGCCAACATCGGGGCCATGGAGGTGTCCGGCCTGGCCCGGGCCCAGGAGAACGCCGCCGCCCAGGGGGACACGGACTTCATCGCCCGGCAGCTCCCCTGCCTGCTGGAGGCCCAGCAGGCCCTGCTGGACCGGATCGGGCTGTTTTTGGAGCAGCGCCGCCAAGGCGGGGCCCCGGCGGAGAAGCTGCCCCCCCTGGCCCCCCAGGCGCTGCGGGAGCAGGTGGCCGCGGCGCTGGGCGAGCTGGAGGAGTTCCGCTCCAAACAGTGCGCCGGGATGGTGGACGATCTGCTGCGCCATGAGCTGCCCCAGCAAGCGCAGGACCGCCTGCTGACGGTCCAGGGCCGGCTGAAGCTGTTCGAGGACGACGACGCGGAGGCGCTCCTGGGGGAGCTGCTGCGCGAGCTTGAAAAGGAGGACGGGTGAAATGACCCAGACCGGCGAGAGAGGCGCTCGAAAGCGCGTTTTGGCGGTGGACGACGCGGCCACCATCCTGCTGCGGATAACGGACACCCTGGAAAAATACTACGACGTGGTCACGGTGAACTCCGGGCCCCGGGCCCTGCGGTATCTGGAGAAGGTGCGGCCGGACCTGATCCTGCTGGACATCCGGATGACCCCCAAGAACGGCTTCGACACCCTGCGGGAGATCCGCGACATGCCCGGCCGGGCCGACATCCCGGTGATCATGCTCACCGCCATGGAGGACAAGAACTCCGTGCTGGAGGGCATCACCCTGGGCATCTCCGACTATGTGCTCAAGCCCTTCTCCCCCAGCGATCTGCTCAGCCGCATCCGGCGGGTGCTGGGCGACAAGGACCCGCGCCTGCCCGGGCAGGGCGGAGAGGGGGCCGGGGGATGAACACCGCCATGACCAGAGAGGAGCTGGAGCAGATCTTGGACCAGGCGCTCCAGGACGTGACGGAGCACACCGCGGGGGTGCGCCTGCGCCAGAAGGACCAGCCCCTGGGGCAGGACCTGTGCACCGTCCACATCACCTTCGACGCGGGCCTCTCCACCAGCCTGACCCTGTGCGCGGACACCGCCCTGCTGGCCCGGATGGCCTGCAACTCCTTCCACGAGGAGGCGGTGACGCCGGAGGACGTGGAGGAGTTCAGCAACGAGTATTTCAACGTGCTGTGCGGCAAGGTGGCGGGGGCGATCTTCCGCGCCACCCAGGTCTCGGCCCACTTCGGCCCCCCCACGTTCTACCACGGGCGCTATGAGCCGGAGGGGCAGGAGGCCCAGTTCGTGCTCACCTACGCCGACGAGCACAGCCAGGGCGCCCAGCTGATCCACCATCTGGCCCGCCCCGCCCAGGACGGGGCGGCGGCCGGCGGCACCTGACAGGAGGAAGGATATCGATGAGCAAGCGGATCATGATCGTGGACGATTCCCGGCTGGTGCGGGTCCAGCTGGAGGACGTGCTGAAGGGCACGGATTACGAGGTGGCGGCCTACTGCCGCAGCGGCGAGGAGGCCATCGAACAGTATGAGTCGGTGAAGCCCGACCTGGTCACCATGGATATCATCATGCGGGGGATGGACGGGCTGGACGCCGCGGAGATCATCCTGAAGAAGGACCCGGACGCCAGGATCGTGATGGTCTCGTCCCTGGCCTACGGCGACACCTTCGACCGGGCCAAGGCCATCGGCGCCCGGGGCTTTGTGGAGAAGCCCTTCCACCGGGAGCAGCTGGAGCAGGTGTTCCGGCAGGCGCTGTCCTAGCTCCGCCCCATTCTGGATACGGACCCACCGGCGGGCCGGATGGGAGGCTGTAGGTCTCCCGTCCGGCCCGCCGCCGCTTTTTCCCGGCCCTCCGGCGGCCTAGGGAAATTTTTTGTGCACAACGCAGATAACGCCATTGACAGATCGGCCCCGGTGTGGTAGTTTTGCAATAGGAAGAACGATACCGTGTTCTGTCATCCGATCATCCAAAGGAGGTTACCCTATGTTGTTCCAGACCACACAGGCCCACGAGGAGCTGCGGGCCAAGATCCGCGCCTTTGCCGAGGCGGAGGTGAAGCCCAACGCCATCCTCATGGACCAGGAGAGCCGGTTCCCCGCCGAGGCGATCCAAAAATTCGCCCAGATGGGGCTGATGGGCATCCCCTACCCCAAGGAGTACGGCGGCGCGGGGCTGGACGTGCTCAGCTACGCCATCGCGGTGGAGGAGCTGTCCCGGGTGGACGGCGGCACCGGCGTGATCCTGTCCGCCCACGTGTCCCTGGGCACCTGGCCCATCTTCGCCTTCGGCACCGAGGCGCAGAAGAAAAAGTACCTGGTCCCCCTGGCCCGGGGGGAGAAGATCGGCGCCTTCGGCCTCACCGAGCCCAACGCTGGCTCCGACGCGGGGGGCACCGAGACCACCGCCGTGGACAAGGGGGACCACTGGCTGCTCAACGGCCAGAAGATCTTCATCACCAACGGCGGCGTGGCGGACACCTATGTGGTCTTTGCCGTCACCACCCCGGACATCGGCACCCGGGGCATCTCCGCCTTCATCGTGGAGAAGGGCTGGAAGGGCTTCACCTTCGAACCCCACTACGACAAGATGGGCATCCGCTCCTCCGAGACCTGCCAGCTCAACTTCGACGACGTGAAGGTGCCCAAGGAGAACCTGCTGGGCAAGGAGGGCCAGGGCTTCAAGATCGCCATGGCCA
>CAJUPU010000066.1 GCA_910588495.1 uncultured Oscillospiraceae bacterium
TCCACATCGCAGCCCTCCCAGTCCCTGTTGGGCATCCAGAAATCCGCCACCATCCGGCTCTGGCCTGGATAATAGTTCTCGAACAGCTCCCGGTAGAGCAGGGACTCCTTGGTGAAGGGCCGGGCATGATCGTACTTCCGCCGCCGCTCGTCGAATTCCCCGTCGGTGTACCGCCCCCCGGCGTACTCCTTCAGGTCGTCCACCAGGGAGTGGCCCACCGCGTCGGAGAAGGCCGCCTTTTCCCGCCACAGGATACCCTCGGGGAGCCAGTCCCCTTCAAAGGCTTTGCGCAGAAGATATTTGCCCATGCCGTATTTGTTCCGCTTTTTCTCCGGGTCGATGGACATGACGTACTCCACAAAATCCAGGTCGCCGAAGGGCACCCGGGCCTCCAGGGAGTTCACCGAGATGCACCGGTCCGCCCGGAGCACATCGTACATATGCAGCTCCCGGAGCCGCTTCTCCGCCTCCTCCTGGAAGGCCCGGGAGTCGGGGGCGTAGTCGGTGTACTTGTAGCCGAACAGCTCATCGGATATCTCCCCGGTGAGGATCACCCGGATATCCGTCCGCTCATGGATGGCCTTGCATACCAGGTACATCCCAACGCTGGCCCGGATGGTGGTGATGTCATAGGTGCCCAGCAGCTCCACCACCGTCTCCAGGCTGTCCAGCACATCCTGACGGGTGATGATGACCTCCGTGTGGTCGCTGCCGATGTAGTCCGCCACCTGGCGGGCGTATTTCAGGTCGATGGCATCGGTGTCCATGCCGATGGCAAAGGTGCGGATCGGGGCACGGCTCCGCCTGGCGGCGATGGCGCACACCAGGGAGGAGTCCAGCCCGCCGGACAGGAGAAAGCCCACCTTGGCGTCGGCGACCAGCCGCTTTTCCACTCCGGCGATGAGCTTTTCCCGGATGTTGGCGCAGATAGCGTCCATGCCGTCCCGGCAGACGCGCTCCACCTGGGCAATGTCCCGGTAGCACACAAATCTGCCATCCTTATAGTAGTGCCCTGGCGGGAAGGGGGAAATTGTTTCCGCAATGCCTACAAGATTCTTCGGCTCGCTGGCAAAAACGATGGTTCCAACGTTGTCATATCCGTAGTATAGCGGCCGGATGCCGATGGGGTCCCGGGCGGCGATGAACTCCCCCGCCGTGCCGTCATAGATGACGCAGGCAAACTCCGCGTCCAGCATGGCAAACATAGCCGTGCCATACTCCCGGTACAGGGGGAGCAGGATCTCGCAGTCGGACCCGCTCCGAAACGCATAGCCTTTCCCCTCCAGTATCTTCCTGAGCCGCTCAAAGCCATAGATCTCGCCGTTGCACACACAGCAGCTGCCCTCCCGCTCAAAGGGCTGCATCCCCTCGGGGGTGAGGCCCATGATGGACAGCCGGTGGAAGCCCAGCAGGCCGTCTCCGGCCCGGAGCACCCGGCTGTCGTCCGGGCCGCGGCTGACGGTGCGGCCAAAGCCCCGCTGAAAGGCGCTAAAATCGGCCACAGGGCCGCAATAACCGATGATCGAGCACATATGTCTCCTCTTTCCGCCCTCCTGGCTCCCCCCGGAGCCATGGGGCTTTTATTGTTCCCTGGGTCACAGGGGCATGGGATACTTCCCCATAAAGCACCCGTCGCAGAAGCCGCAGGCGGCGTCCGGGGCAATGCGCTTCAGCGCGTCCAGGCTCAAAAAGCCCAGGCTGTCCGCCCCGGTCCGCGCCCTAATCTCTTCCACCGAACAGCGGCAGGCGATCAGCTCCTCCTTGTCTGGGATATCCGTGCCAAAATAGCAGGGAGCCATAAAGGGCGGCGCGGAGGAACGCAGATGCACCTCCGCAGCCCCCGCCTCCCGCAGCAGGGACACGATCTGCCGGGAGGTGGTGCCCCGGACAATGGAATCGTCCACCATCACCACCCGTTTCCCCTCCACGCAGCTTCTCAGCGCCCCCAGCTTGATGCGCACCGCCTGCTCCCGTCGGCCCTGGCCGGGGGTGATGAAGGTGCGGCCGATATAGCGGTTTTTCACCAGCCCCACCCCGTAGGGGATGCCGGACGCTTCCGCATAGCCCAGGGCGGCGTCCAGCCCGGAGTCGGGCACACCGATCACCACATCGGCCTCCGCCGGGTGCTCTTGGGCCAGGAAGCGCCCCGCCCGAAGCCGGGCCTGATGGACGCTCTGGCCGCAGATGGTGGAGTCGGGCCGGGCAAAGTAGATGTACTCAAAAATGCACAGGTGTCCGCCGCCCGCCGATGGATGCTGGACAGTGCGCACCCGCCCGTCCTCCACCGCCACGATCTCGCCGGGGCCCAGTTCCCGCTCGAACCGGGCTCCCACCGCGTCCAGGGCGCAGCTCTCGGAGGCGAACACCACGACCTCTCCCCGGCGGCCCATGCACAGGGGCCGGAAGCCCCAGGGGTCCCGGGCGGCCACCAGCTTCCGGGGCGACATGACGATGAGGGACCAGGCCCCCCGCAGCCCCGCCAGCGCCCGGCTCACCGCCTCCTCCACCGAGGGGCAGCGCAGCCGGGCCTGGGCGATGGCGTAGGCGATGAGCTCGGAGTCGCTGGTGGTCTGGAAGATGGCCCCCTGGTACTCGAATCGTGCGCGCAGCTGGTCCGCGTGGGGCAGATTGCCGTTGTGGGCCAGGGCCAGGGTGCCCTTGACATACCTCAGCGTCAGAGGCTGGGCGTTTTCCCGGCGGGTCCCTCCCGTGGTGGAATAACGCACATGGCCCACCGCCATGGTCCCGTTCAGCCGGTCCAGGACCGCCTCGTGGAACACCTCACCCACCAGTCCCGCGTCCTTGTGATAGGACAGCTCCCGGTCGTTGATGGCGGCGATGCCGCAGGCCTCCTGCCCCCGGTGCTGGAGGGCGTACAGGCCATAATAGGCGGTGCGGGCGCAGTCTCCGGCGGGGTCATAGACGCCGAACACGCCGCACTCCTCATGAAGCTCCATGGTAACACTCCCTTGTGTCAACGCCCTCAGGGCAAGGGAACCAGCCCTTGCCCTG
>CAJUPU010000067.1 GCA_910588495.1 uncultured Oscillospiraceae bacterium
CGCGAGTTCGAAGAGGGCGAGCAGTACACGCTGGCCTTGAACGCCTTCACCCGCAACGGATACGCGTTCCGCAACTGGACCGCCGTCTTCAAGCGCGGCATGATCCGCCAGCAGGTGGAGGATGCGGGCGGCATGAGAGACGAGACCGATCAAGAGATGGCGGCGCGCTACTGGTACATACCGGGCGGCGGGGACGCTGAGGGTGACAAGGTGTATCTGCGCGAGGATCAGGTGCGCCCGAACCAGCCGATCTACTTCACGAACGGCTCTACGTTGTCTCCTGCTTTGGCGAGCAGTCTCTTCACCGGCACCGTGAACGAGCAGACGGGACAGGTGGACCACGCTGTCTTCACGGCATCCTGGGAGCTCAACACCTATACCGTCACGCTCTCAATGCCTGACAAGGCCGTGGGTGACCGCACGGTCAAGTACAACACCGAGCAGACGCCCAAGGCGATCCCGTCTCCCTCATGGGCGGGGCATGCCTTCATAGGGTGGTCACCGGCGTCCGCCGTGGAATCCGACGGCAATGGTGGCTGGAGGCTCCCCAAGGGCGCGTTCAACGATGTCACCCTGACGGCGCAGTGGGAGACGGTCACCTACTCCATCTCCTATGACCTGGCGGGAGGACGCTGGGGTGCGTCTGGTCAGGGCACGCAGGCCTATGACACCACGATGGAGGTGCCGCTGCCCACACCTGAGCGAGACGGATACGAGTTCGCAGGCTGGGTGGGCACGGGAACGCCAGGCTTCGGCATGCCGGGTGCGAACCCGCTGCCCCAGAAGCCCTGGACGATCCAGCCCGATACGATCGTGGGAGACGCTCAGTTCACGGCTGTCTGGACCGCGAAGTCATACGCGATCACGTACGACCTGGCAGGTGGTGCCTGGGCTGAGGCAGATGTGGACAAGGTCCTCTACTCATACCAGCCTGACTTCGCGAACTACGAGCTCCCAACGCCCGTGAGGGAGGGATACGAGTTCGCAGGCTGGACGGGGTCCAATGGAAGCGTGCCGGATGCTTCCAAGCCCACCGTGCTGACCTCTGGCTCCTTCGGTGCCAAGTCCTACAAGGCGAATTGGGCAGCTAACGGCTACACCATCTCCTGGAACATGGGCGGTGGCCAGACGTCATGGACGAGGCCCACGAGCTTCACGCCAGATGATGAGTACACGTTCACGGTGCAGCCCGTGAAGGCCGCGAGCACCTTCCTTGGCTGGGACGGCACGATGGCTGCTATCGGGGTGACCGACGGGCGCCTGGTCGCGGGCAACGCGGCCGACCCACTCAAGATCCCCAAGGGCACGCACCAGAACCTGACCTTCAATGCGAACTGGCTGCTCTCTGAGTACCGCGTGCAGTTCGCGCCGGGAGCCTATGTGGACGGCAACAAGACCTATCCTGCCGTCTTCGATGAGGCCTACGCTACGGGTGACGCAGCATCAGCGCATTGGCAGGCCTTGACCCACGGCACCGAGGCCATCACGAATCCTGAGACCGGTGCAGTCGAGATGCCATCCCGCGATTGGGGCATAACCTTCGAGGATGAGAATGCGAAGTGCCTGCTCATCGGCTGGGGTGCGACGGCGACATCCCTCACGGACGGCAACAAGGTCTGGGAGCCGGGCAAGCTGCCCACGGTCTCGCAGATCATGGCGTCCGGCGCCAAGCCGAACGGCTCCGGCATCATCACGCTCTATGCCCAGTGGGCAACGAGCCAGCGCGACCTGAACCTCATGCCCATCGGAGGCGACCTGCCAGAGGATGCTTATGCCAGCTTCCATGTGGGCGAGGGACTTAAGCTTAAAGACGCTGACGGCACCTATGCGCCTGAGGCTACGCCAACGTGGGCTGGCTACACCTTCGCGGGCTGGTATGCAACGCCCGACTACACGGGTGATGAGGTCACGGAGATCTCAGCTTCAGAGACCCAGCCGCAGACCTTGTATGCGAAGTGGACCTACAAGCTCCGCTACTCGGCCGCAGGCGCTGAGGCCTTGGCCGATACGCCTCAGGTGCCAGATGAGGAGACGCATACCTGGTATGCCACGGGAGGCTATCTCTCCGCAGACAAGCTAGGGGATGCGTTCGATGAGGACATGGCATCTGCCATCCAGGCTGCTGCTGCGAACGAGGTAGCGGCAGGTGGCACGCCGCAAGAGGCGAACAAGTACAAGAGCAAGGGATATGTGTTCGCGGGCAAGTGGACCACATCTCCCTTGACGCCTGGCACCGATGCCGCAGATGACGCCGCATCCACCGTCATGGCGGGCGCTGCCGTGAACGGGCTCCTGCAGCCTGTGACGACGGGCTCTGACGCTGGCGTTGCCACGCTCTACGCTGTCTGGACTGCGAACACGTACCAGATACGCCTCTTCAAGGACCAGACGGACGGCAACTACACGATGACCCCTAACGTGAACCAGATCGTGGACGAGGATGCCGGCTGGACGTGGGCCGCCGATGACTGGAGCCATGCGTATGGCACGGTGCATGTGGCAACCTACGGGCAGGCCTGGAAGACCCCGAATGTCACACCCACGCGCGATGCGGCGCATGCGTTCTTGGGCTGGGCTGTTGGCGTGGCGGACTCAACCGGGGTCACCGCTGAGCGCAACCCGGACGGCACCTACGCCAAGCTCTACGGACCGGGGGCGACCGTCAACCTGGATCTTGCAGGCGATGTGCCCACGAACAACGGCGCATACCTCGTTGCCGCTTGGCAGGAGACCTCCATGGGCACCTTGTCGCTGCGTGCAGGAGATGGCGGCCAGATAGACACCGAAGCTGATCCGCAGGACATGTTCCCGATGACGTTCGCGGCAGGGTCAGGTGTCTCCAAGGTGTGGCTGCCTGGCAACCCGTATGTGACCGATCTCTATCCTGAGTCCGCAGGTGAAGGCGAGGATATGACGGCTGCTGAGAAGGTCGTGCCGTTCGCACGCGAGGGCTATGCGTTCACAGGCTGGGAGTGGAC
>CAJUPU010000068.1 GCA_910588495.1 uncultured Oscillospiraceae bacterium
GGCGTCCCCAAAATGTGCAGGTGAACCGGGGGGTCGAAAAAAGTGCAGGATAAAGGCAGGTGGTCGCTTTCGCGCCCACCTGCCGTTTACCCCGCCCCGCAACGCGGGTCGGGAGTGGGGACGAGGTGGTCGGTTTAACCCCCTGTTAGCTGTGACAGGTGGTCGGAAACAAAAATAACAGAGGAAAAACCGCCTGGTTTCAGCCTTTCCCAAGGTGGCTGTGCTGGGTGGTTTTTCGAAAAAATGGAGGAATTCAATAATGAGAAGAAAACAGGCAGTTTCAGTGGAGCCGGGTGCCTCTGCTGAGATCAAGACGCGCATCCCCGTCTGGCTGTACCCCTCCACGCTGGAGGTGATGGACAGAGCGGCGGAGACTGCCGGGTGCAAGAGCCGCAGTGAGTATCTGGAGAAGGCCGCGCTGTTCTACGCCGGGTACGTCTCCGGTCAGGAGGCCACCGCCTACCTGCCGCCCGCACTGGCCTCCGTCCTGCGCGGTACTGTGCAGGACACGGAGAACCGCATCTGCCGTCTGCTCTTCAAGCTGGCGGTGGAGCTGGACATGGTGATGAACGTGCTGGCGGCGGGGATGGAGATCAGCGACGACGCGCTCCGCAGTCTCCGCGGCCGGTGCGTCCAGAACGTGAAGAAGACCAGCGGCAGCGTCACGCTGGACAAGGCGGTGGAGTACCAGCGGGGCGGCGTGTGACAGAAAGGCGGTGACGCTCCATGCCCCGGATCATATTCAAGTGCCCCTACATCAAACCGGGGACAGAGAGAGCCGCCGCACACCTGAACAACTACGTCCGCTACGTCGCTACCCGTGACGGTACGGATCTCCTCAAGCCGGACAAGGCCGGCCAGCCTGCCACAAAAAAACAGCGGGCCATGGTGGAGCGGCTCCTCCGGGACTTTCCCATGTGCCGCGGGATGTTTGAGTACGAGGACTACCAGTCCTCCCCCACCCGTGCCACCGCCTCGGAATTTATCACCAGAGCGATAGAGGATTATGGGGTCCCCGCCGAAGCCCAGCGAAGCGGGTTCGGTGGGGAAAGGAGGAGCAGCGAAATGAGCGAGCTCTCGCCACAAGGCGGGAGTGAGGGATATGGAGCTTGCGACGACGCGGACCAGATCGCCAAGCGGGAAAACTACGTCAGCTACATTGCCCAGCGCCCTCGTGCGGAGCGGCTCGGCGCACATGGTCTGTTCAACGGCACAGGCGATGCGCTGGAGCTATCCAGGATCGCGGAGGAGGTGGCGAACCACCCCGGCAATGTGTGGCTGCCTATTATCTCCCTGCGCCGGGAGGATGCCGCCCGCCTCGGCTACGACAACGCCAGACAGTGGCAGGCCCTCCTCTCCACCTACGCCCCACAGATTGCGGACACTATGAATATCCCGTGGGAACAGTTTCGGTGGTACGCCTCCTACCACGACGAGGGAGCGCATCCCCATGTCCACATGGTCTGCTACAGTGCGGACGGGCGCTCCGGTTTTCTGGATAAGGAGGGCATCGCCAGGATCAAGTCCGGACTGGCAAAGAATATTTTCCGCCAGGAGCTGACGGAGATCTACCGGCAGCAGACCCAGCGCCGGGATGAGCTGGTGCGGCAGTCTGGCGAGGTCATGAAGGAGCTGATCCGGCAGATGCTCTCCGGCACGCTGGAGAATCCCCGCATCGAGCAGCTCATGGGCGAACTGGCCCAACGGCTGAAAAGCACCTCCGGCAAAAAGCAGTACGGCTACCTCAAGGCGCCGCTGAAGGCTGTGGTGGATGAGATCGTGGACGAGCTGGCGAAGGACGCCCGTGTCTCCTCCGCCTATGACCTGTGGTACCAGCTGCGGGAAGAAGTGCTGCGGACGTACCGGGATGACCTTCCAGACCGGCTCCCTCTCTCCCGGCAAACGGAGTTCAAGCGGATCAAGAATGTGGTGGTAGAGGAGGCGGCGCGGCTTGGTGAGCACACCGAGGTGTTCACGCCGGCGGATATCCAGGAGCCACCCCAGGCCGGCGAGGACGCCGGCCCCGAGCCGGAAGCGGAGTCGGAAGGTTCGGATGTGCCGGAGGAGGCCAGCGAAGCGCCGCCCGCCGTGGTATGGAGTGACCGATACAAGCGGGCACGGTCTTTTTTGTACGGAGATGACGATACGCCCCAGGATCACGAGCAAGCCTGCCGCCTCTTCATGGAGGAGGCCCTCGACGGCAACGCCCTGGCCATGCATGACCTGGGTAGGATGTTTGCGGACGGCACTGGCGTGGAGGCTGACGCGGAGCAGTCCCATGCGTGGTATGCCAAGGCGCTCTCCGCCTTCCAGACCGTGGAGAGGCAGCGCCCCAACCGCTATGTGGAGTACCGCATCGGCAAGATGTACGCCGGGGGGCTTGGGACAGAGCAGGATGACACTGCGGCGGCGAAGTGGTTCTCCCAGGCGGCAGCGCGGGGCTACCAGTACGCCCAATACTCTCTCGCCGGGCTCTACAGCCGGGGCAAGGGTGTGCCGCAGGATGATGGAAAGGCGCTGGAGCTGTACACACTCGCTGCGGCGCAGGGGTTCCCCTACGCCGCTTGGGAACTGGGAAAACGATACTGTGACGGGATTGGCTGTGCTGTGGACGGACGGCAGGCCGCCCGGTATTTCTCCGCAGCCTATGACGGATTCCGGACGCTGGCGGATCAGCGCCCCGATGACCGGCTCCAATACCGCATCGGCTGGATGCTACTCCATGGCGTAGGGACAGAGCGGGATGAGACCGCCGCGCTGGAGTGGCTGGAGAAGTCCGCTGAACTGAAAAACACCTATGCGGAGTATC
>CAJUPU010000069.1 GCA_910588495.1 uncultured Oscillospiraceae bacterium
AACGTGCCGGAGGGCGGCAGCCGGGAAGCCTATGAGATGGCGGCGGAGATCATGGACACCGATCTCTCTGACTATGACCTGTGCCTGACTGCGGATGGGAATAGCTATGAATACCGTGACCCGGACGAGCTTCCGGCTGTAGACAAGGACAGCCAGAAACCTCTCCCGGCCCACATAGAGCAGGAAAAATCTCCCAAGAAAAAGCGTGGAACCAAAGGGCGGGACAGATGAAAATCAGAAATCTGCATGGCTATGAAACCTGCGTCCACAGCCGGAAGCGGAAACAGGCTCCCTGGCGGGTGGACAGCGGCTGTGACAATCGGGCGTGTCTGTTCACCGGGCGGCACTATGAGCTGCCCAACAGCACGGTCTGCATGACCTGTCCGCTTTACCGCAGGGATGAGGAGGCGCAGAAAGAATAATGGACCTTCACATGAGGGAATTCAGCGGGACAACCTTTGGAATGTCTGTGGAGGCATCCTCCCCGGCGTTCAGGCGGATGAAGAAAAACGCTTTCACAGGAAAAATCAAGCCCCGTGGAAGCTGGGTCGAACGGAGTGCCCGCTGTGTCCGGGCCGCCGATGTGGCCGCCGTCATGGGCGAAGCCGGGTGGCTGGTCAGAGAATTACAGTGCATGGAAACCATCCGCTGGGGCAATGACGATACCGAATATTACATCATCTACGAGAAAGAAGGTGGAAAATGAGCAATTTCTTCGAACGGGAGCTGGGCCGGGTGTTCGGGGACGGGCAGGTGATCCGTGACCCTACCTATTCGGGCCGGGCCTGCCTCGGAACGCTGGGCAAGGACCTGCGGGTGCGGGCGCAGTTTATCACCTCCGGCTATGCGGATCACTACGATGCCCTGAAGATCACCGTCCTGAACCGCACGGACGGGCCAGTGGACACCCTGGTGCTGAAGCTGAAGGATCTGCTGGGCATGAAGCCTGTCCCCGGCAACCCTTACTTCCCCAATGGCGTGGCCCCCCACATTTGGCTGGATCAGGGCAAGCCGGAATGGTACGCATTCCAGCCCACCGCCGCCGACTATGACACGATCCGGCAGGCCGCCAAGCAGTACCTGGATGTGTTCCGGGACCGGCAGCAGGAGCACGCCCAGGACGGCCCCAAGCTGGTGTACATCTGCGCCCCGCTTCGGGGTGACGTGGAAAAGAACATCGAGTTCGCCCGCCAGAAAGCCCAGGAGGTGTTCCAGGCGGGCGACATCCCTGTCTGCCCCCATCTCATGTTCCCGCCTGTCGCTGACCCGGAAAATCCCCAGCAGGATCAGGCGGCGCGGGAAATGGGCCTGCGGCTGGTGGAGTCCTGTCAGCAGGTCAATGTCTACGGGCCGGAGTGGACGGAGGGAATGTGGGCGGAGATCCGCCACGCCATGGATCTGGGCATTGAGGTCAAGACTGACCAGCAGACCATTGGGCACAGCCCGCCCCGCAGGCAGGTACCCCGGAAAGGCAAAGGTGCGCGATGAGCAGTGAACGGAAGGACACCCTGAAGAAGCGGCTGGATGAAAACTACACAGCTTTTATAGAATCTCTTCAAGAAAAAACAGTTTCTGAGCTGATTGCCATGGCCCCGGAGATCACCGCCGCCCAGCAGCTCCATGAGGAGCTGCTGGACGCCTGCGATGACGAGGATGTGGAATTTCTGCTCCGATTTGACGATCCGCTGGAGGTTGTGCGCGGCTATTGGGAGTCCGAGATCACCGGCTACGACCACAGCGGTGAGATGGGCCATATGCTGTGGGAGATCCGTGACAGAGAACTGTATAAAAAAGAGCAGCTTGCCCAGGCCCCGGAGGACGTGGGCGGCGCTGTTCAGGCTGAGAATCTGACAGAAAGGGAAAATCCCATGAGCGATGTGAAACAGATCAACGCAGAGGACCTGCGGCACATGGAGGGTGAGGAGGGCCTCGTCCTCCAGGGCTGCGGCGGCGATCCCCAGGAGTGGGTGGACGGCATCAACCGGGAACTCACCGAGGCCGGCATTCTGCTGGACGGCGGCAAATTAGAGAATGTCGTATCCTTCCGGCACGATGGGGTGACCTGTCTGCTGTTTCCCTTCGGAGATGCGGAACTGAATATTGGGAAGTTCGCCATGTGGCGCATCCAGACCCATGACCGATACGGCGGCACATGGCTGTCCGACTATGTCCCCAACCGGCTGGGCGGCTTTCTGCACCAGCCGTCCAGACAAAAGCCCACCATGAGCCTGATCGGAATGGACGGCAACATCTTTGCGGTCATGGGCAAAGCCTCTTCGCTGCTGAAAGAGGCGGGCATGGGGGATCTGGTCAGCCACATGGTCCAGCGCGTCACCACCTGCGGGGACTACAGCAAAGCCCTCAATATCATCAGCGAGTATGTGGAGACAGAGCTGTCTCCGCCTGCTATACCCCAAAAATCTAACAAGAAGAAAGCGAGGAACACATATGAGCGATAATCCCAAGTGGGAGATCATCCAGGGCGATGCCCTGAAGCTGCTGGGAGGTTTCTCCCCTGGAACCTTTGACGCCGTCATCACCGACCCGCCCTACGCCTCCGGGGGCCGCACCCAGGCGGAGAAGAACAAGTCCACCGCCAAGAAGTATTCCAGCATGGGGGACCACGCGCCCCCGCCCTTCGAGGGAGACGCCAAGGACCAGCGGTCCTGGACCCGCTGGGCGGCGGAGTGGCTGGCGGATGCCCGGAAGCTGTGCAAGCCCGGTGCGCCGGTGTGTATGTTCATCGACTGGCGGCAGCTCCCCGCCGCCTCGGACGCCCTCC
>CAJUPU010000070.1 GCA_910588495.1 uncultured Oscillospiraceae bacterium
CGCTCACCACGCAGAAGTCCAGCTCGTTCCCCTGTCCGGCAGGGCGGGAAAGCCCCGCGCCGGAGGCACAGAGCGTCCCGGCAATCTGCGGGTGGGTCACGATGGGCTGCTCCTGCTCCGAACCATCGGGCCGGACAATATAGGGCTGTTCACTGGCACAGTTGAGCGTGGGCGACAGCTCCCGCAAAATTTCCGCATGGCTCTGGCCGCTTGAAGCGCACAGCACCACATCCCGCTCCCGTCCGCACCGCATCCCTGTCCCCTTGTAATAGCTGGCAAGCAGCGTCCCGGCAAGGTTGCCGTTGATCCCGACCATAGCATCGGGCGGAAGTCCCTCTGCGGTGACGACATGGGGGCTGCCCGCACCGCAGAGGGTGGGATGGACGGGCTTCAAAGTGGAGCGGTTCGTCCTGCTGGTAATCTGCTGGAGGTCAAAGCCAGCGGCGGCGATGGGCGGCTGACCCTCCTGCCCGGTCTCCACACAGACGGCGTGGCGGTCGATGGTGTTGAGGGTGAAGGACACATTCTCGTTGATACCATCCCCCTGCGGCCCGTTCCCGTCCGCCCTGCCGATCATGGAGCCTTGGATGGCGTATGCGGTGATGGGCAGGTTGCCGTGGGTCTGGCTGCGGAGGGTGGGCGATACGCCGCCCTTCTCCACATTGAGGGAGTCGCCGCCCTGGTCGTTCAGTATCTCGACCTTCGGGGCAAAGAGGTACTGGTCGTTCCCGGTCGCCAGTGTGCCGCTCTTTTCCACCTGGAGCAGAGGCCCCTTGCCCCCGCCCTCACAGCCGCAGCGGATACGCATGGAGATGGCGGGGACCGCCGCCCCCACGCCGTCCGGCATCTCGATCACGCCGTTGCGCCCGGTGGACATCCCGCAGTTCGTCCCCAGCGTGGCCGCCACATGGCCGGTCATCTGGGCATTGTAGCCGTCTATCCCCGCGCCTGCTGTTCCAGCGCCGCTTTGAGCATAGGCGGCAGGTCCTTGCCGCGGCGTTCCGCCCGCCGCAAAATACCCTGACAGGCTTTTGGGGACAAAGAGTATTTCTCCGCTGCGTTGGCCTCTAAAATCTGCGATAAGAAAGATACGCCGGCGTCGCTGTGCCGTTCCGAAATATTGGGCGTCATACACGCACCAAGCGAGGTCAGCTCCTCGGCCTCGTACCATTCCGGCGTTTGCCCACCGTCCAGAACCAGGCATTGGAACTTCGGCCTCTGTGAACGCTTCCAGCACAGCCTTAAAGTCACGCCGGGAAGAACTTGACAAGGCTCCGGGGACATTTTCCCAGAGCGCGAATTTCGGGTATTCTCCATTGGTTGCCTCCTGCATTTCTCTGATAATCCTGACAGCCTCCAGAAAGAGGCCGCTCCGCTCCCCGGCAAGGCCGAGCCGCTTGCCTGATGCCACGCTCAGGTCCTGGCAGGGGGAGCCGAAGGTGATGATGTCCACGGGCGGCAGCTTGCCGCCGTGGAGCTTCGTGATGTCGCCAACGTGTTCCATGTCCGGGAAGTGCTTCTTCGTCACGGAGACGCACTCCGGGACGATCTCGCTGGCCCACAGGGGCCTGATCCCATAAAAAGAGGCGGCATAGGGGAAACCTCCTATGCCGTCAAACAGGGAACCGAGCGTAAGCTGCTCTCTATTCAATTCTTTTTCCCTCCGCTGTTCTTCCCACTGTTATCGAACTCCATCTGGAACTTCGCCCGGCCGTCCTCCTCGGTGGTGAGCAGGACATCGGCGTTGTAGGTCCTGCCCGTCCGCTGGCTCTTGCAGTCCTTCAGCCTGACGCGCCCCTCCTTCACCAGCTTCTCGGCCATGCCAGCGGTCAGGTGCTTGCCGATCTTCTTGAAGTAGGCGTTGTCCTTCCAGAGGACGAAGCGGCACTGCGTCGTCACAAACTCCACTCCGCTGCGCCCGCCTTGCGGCGAGCATCCGCTCCGTTCCGTTGCTCCTCCTTCTCCCACAAAATCTGACGATTTTGTGGGAACCCTATGAGTGCAAAACCAGCCCTTGTCACGCTCTGCCACATCCGCCCCGCAGTGGGGGCAGCTCCCGATCACCTTGCTGTTACCCGGCATCTTGATCTCCACTCCTTTCACTGTCTCATAGTTCTTCACGAGGTCCGTCACCATCCCGGCGATCTCCCGCATGAAATCGTCAGGCGCATAGCCGCCCTTCTCGATGCCCAGCAGCTTCTCCTCCCACTCCGCCGTCATGGTGGGGGACTGTATCTGTTCCGGCACTACGGCGGCCAGGGCGCGGCCCTTGTCCGTAGGGACCAGCACCTTGGCCTTTTTATCACCCCTGCGCTCCACAAAGCCCTTCTGCGCCAGCTTCTCGATGATGGCCGCGCGGGTGGCGGGAGTGCCGATCCCTTTCCGTTCCACATCTTCGGGCATCTCCTCGGCCCCGGCAGACTCCATACTTTGCAGGAGCGTGTCCTCCGTGAACCGCTTGGGAGGGGTCGTTTTGCCCTCTTTCAGTTCCACCTTGGCAAGGGGCAGCTTTGCATCCTCCGAAAGGGCGGGGATGGGATGGGCATCGTCCCCGGATTTCTCCTCATCAGCAGCGGTGACATACGCCCGCCAGCCGGGGTCAGTGACCGTCTTGCCCTTGGAAGTGAACTGATGTCCGGCGCACTCCAGCGTGACGGCGGTCTCCGAATAGCGGCAGGGGTCGCCCACGGCGCAGACGAGGCGCAGGGCGATCAGGTCCAGCACCGCCAGCTCCCCGGAGGGCAGGGCGGCAAGGTCGGCGG
>CAJUPU010000071.1 GCA_910588495.1 uncultured Oscillospiraceae bacterium
GCCGGGCGGAACATTCGGCTGTCCGGCTGGAAAGGGCAAAGGAACATCTGGCGGCGCAGAAGCCTCGCAAGCCTCCCGGCCCGGCAAAGCGGGCAGCCACGGCAGCAGGGGCCACCCTCTGGGCCTACGGCCACCGGAAAATCCATGAGGCCGAGCACGAGAACGTGGGGACAGAGGCCGCCCACAAGACCGAGCTGCTGGCCGAGGCCGGGGCCCATAAGGCAGTCCGCTACGCAAAGCGGCGTATCCGGGAGCACCCGGCCCGGCAGGTGGAAAGGTGGGAGCACAGGGCCATGAAGGCAGACGCCGAGCTCCGTTACCAGCAGGCGGTTTCCGAGCACCCGGAGCTCCAGAGCAGCCCCCTCTCCCGCATGGCGCAGAAGTGGAAAATCAAGCGGCAGTACGCCAGGGAGGCCAGGGAGGCGGCAAGGCAGGGGGCCAAAGCCACGGGGAAGGCGGCAGGCACGGTCGAGAAGGCGGCGGAAAAGCTGGCATTATTTGTCCGCAACCATAAGGGCGGAGCCGTTGTGGTCCTGCTGCTGTTCTGCGTTTTCCTGATTATCAACTCTGTCTTTTCCGCCCTCCCTTCCCTTGGCACCGGCATGATGAACGCCGTGGTAGGCACCTCCTACACCGCCGAGGACGAGGACATCTTAGGGGCCAACGAGGACTATACCGCCCTTGAGGGCGCATTGCGGCAGGAAGTGGCAGACATTGAGCGCACCCACCCCGGCTATGACGAGTACCGCTACCGTGTGGACGAGCTGGGGCACAACCCCTATGAGCTGACCTCCTACCTGATTGCAAAGCTCCGCACCTATACCCGTGAGGACGTGCAGGGGGAGCTTCGGGCATTGTTCGAGGCCCAGTATAAGCTGACGCTGACCGAGGAAGTGGAGACGCGCTACCGCACGGAGACCCGGACCGGCACCTCCACCAGCACGGACCCGGAGACCGGCGAGACCACCACCGAGGAATACGAGTACGAGGTGGAGGTGGCCTATGAGTATTACATCCTCCATGTGCGGCTGGAGAACCGGACGCTCCCGGCCGTCATCGCCTCCCGGCTGGACGGGGAACAGAAGGAGCTCTATGACATCCTGCTGGAGCTGAAAGGCAACAAGCCCTATCTGTGGGACGACATCTACTCCGGGAACGGCGGCGGATATGACCCCGGGAGCGACTACACCGTGCCGGGGGAGGCCCTTTCCGACCCGGCCTTTGCGGCCCTTATCACGGAGGCTGAAAAGTATCTGGGCTATCCGTATGTGTGGGGCGGCTCCTCCCCCAGCACCAGCTTCGACTGCTCCGGCTTTGTCTGCTGGGTCTATACCCACTCGGGCGTCCATAACCTGCCCCGCACCACCGCCAACGGGATTTTGAGCCAGTGCGCCCGGGTATCAAGTGCGGACGCAAGGCCGGGAGACCTGATCTTCTTCCAGGGCACCTACAACACCAGCGGGGCCAGCCATGTGGGGATTTATGTAGGCAACGGGATGATGATCCACTGCGGGGACCCTATCAAATACGCCAGTATCAACACGCCCTACTGGCAGCAGCATTATCTGACCTTTGGGCGTTTCAACTGATTTTCTGAAAGGAGGGCTGCATGAGCAGGCTTGAAAAAATCGAAAAGGAGCTTTTGAAGGCCCGGGAGAAGGCCGCCGAGTGGCAGGCCAAAGTCCGGGATTTGGAGAAGCAGAAACAGGAGGAAGAGAACGTGATGATCGTGCAGGCGGTCCGCTCTTTGAAGCTGACCCCCGCCGAGCTCCTGTCCTTCCTCGACAACCCCAACGTTTCCACCCCGGGCCAACTTGTCCCGAAGCCCGGCACCAGAAAGGAGGATTCCGAACATGAAGAATAACCTGATCCGCAGGGCGGCGCTTATCCTCTCGGCGCTGCTCTCCCTTACCAGCATGTCCCTGACGGCCTACGCCCAGAGCAGCGAGCCGGCGGAGGAGACCGCCCCGGAAACGGAGGAAGAGACCACGGCGAAGCCCTTCACCCCGGAGGGCACCGGGACCGTGGTGGACAACGCCACGGACGGGGACGGCAAGGAGTTCTTCACCATCACCACCCCCAGCGAGAACGTGTTCTATCTGATTATCGACCGCCAGCGGGACGGGCAGAACGTCTATTTCCTGAACGCGGTCACGGAGAAGGACCTGCTGGCCCTTGCGGAGAAAGACCCGGAGCCGGAGGTGACGGAGCCGGTCATGGAGCCGGAACCGGAGACAGAGCCTCCCACGGAACCGGAGCCTGAACCCGAACCGGAGAAACCATCCGGGTTCCCTATGGGAAACATTCTGATGGTTGCCGCCGTCCTGCTGGCCGGAGGCGGGGCCGGGTATTATTTCAAGATATACCGCCCGAAGCATGAGGTCCCTGACATGGACGACGAGGAATATGACTACGAGGACGAGGACGACCCCTACGGCGATATAGAGGAAATCGAGGAAACGGAGGACGGGGAATGAATTTTACGGACAGCGAATTTGAAAGGATGATGAAGGAGACGCCCCGCCCGGGCCGCGGAGGCGCCGACCCATGCGCCGGGTGCCGCTACTTAAAGGAGTGCAGAGGACGGCGGGGGCGGTGCCGGAAGAAGTTCCGCACCCTGATCGTGGAGCCCCGCGCTTCGGGCCAGCCTGGCCCGGGGCATTGACCGTGGGCCGGGAGCTGGCCCGGGACGAGCGGAAAGGAATCCGGCGGCTTGTCACGGGCTGGTGCGCCAACTATGACAGCGGGGAGGAC
>CAJUPU010000072.1 GCA_910588495.1 uncultured Oscillospiraceae bacterium
GGCATCGTGGGACTGCCCAACGTGGGCAAATCAACCCTTTTCAACGCCATCACCAACGCCGGCGCGGAGAGCGCCAACTACCCCTTCTGCACCATTGACCCCAACGTGGGCATGGTGGCCGTGCCCGACGCCCGGCTGGACCGGCTCTCGGAGATGTACCACCCCAAGAAGACCACCCCGGCGGTGATCGAGTTCGTGGACATCGCCGGACTGGTGAAGGGCGCGTCCCGGGGGGAGGGCCTGGGCAACAAGTTCCTCTCCAACATCCGGGAGACCCACGCCATCGTCCACGTGGTCCGCTGCTTTGACGACGAGAACGTCATCCACGTGGAGGGGACCACGGACCCCCTCCGGGATATCGACATCATCGACCTGGAGCTCATCATGGCGGACGTGGAGATGGTGGAGCGGCGCATCGAGAAGGCCCAGAAGGCCGCCAAGGGGGACAAGAAGTTCCTGCGGGAGGCGGAGGTATTCCAGGGCCTGCTCACCTGGCTCAACGACGGCAACGCCGCCCGCGCCTACGACTGCGACGACGATGCCCGGGCCCTCATCGCCACCAGCGACCTGCTCACCCTCAAGCCCGTCATCTACGCCGCCAACCTGGACGAGGCCGGGTTCTCCGACTGCGAAAGCGTCCCCTACTACCGGCTGGTGGAGGAGCGGGCCCAGAGCCAGGGGGCCCAGGTCATCCCTGTGTGCGCCAAGCTGGAGGCGGAGATCGCGGAGCTGCCCGGGGAGGAGAAGGCCCTGTTCCTGGAGGATCTGGGCGTGGCCGAGAGCGGCCTGGACCGGCTCATCCGGGCCAGCTACACCCTCCTGGGCCTCATCTCCTACCTCACCAGCGGGGAGGACGAGTGCCGGGCCTGGACCATCACCCGGGGCACCAAGGCCCCCCAGGCCGCCGGCAAGATCCACACCGACTTTGAGCGGGGCTTCATCCGGGCCGAGGTCATCGCCTACGACGATCTCATGGCCGCCGGATCCATGGCCGCCGCCCGGGAGAAGGGCCTCATCCGCTCCGAGGGCAAGGAGTACGTGGTGAAGGACGGGGACATCATCCTCTTCCGCTTCAACGTGTAATGGGCCGCCGGTTTGACGTTCTGGACGGGTGGCGCACCCTGGCCATCGCGCTGATGACGGTCTACCATTTCCTCTACGATCTGGCCCTGTTCGGCGTCATCAGCTGGCAGCAGCTCTTCTCCCCGGCCCTGAACGTGATGCAGAAGATCACCTGCGGCAGCTTCATCCTCCTGGCCGGAGCCTCGGCCCGGTTCTCCCGCAGCAACCTGCGCCGGGGCATCATCGTGCTGGCGGCGGGGATCGCGGTGGAGCTGGGGGCCATGGTAGGGGGACAGATCATCCATTTCGGCATCCTGCACTTCATGGGCGTGTCCATGGTGCTCTACCACTTTCTGGGGAAATCCCTGCAAAAATGCCCGCCCGCCATCCTGCTGGCGGCCAGCACCGTCCTCTACGGCCTCACCGCCTGGTGGACCTCCGTGACCACGGTGTCCGTGGGCTGGCTCTATCCTCTGGGCCTCCTGTCCCCGGGGTTCCACAGCGCGGACTACTTTCCTCTGCTGCCCTGGTTCTTCCTCTTTCTGGCGGGGACCGTGCTGGGAGGCTGGTGCCTGGACCACCGGGACAACCGGCTCCTCACCCTGTCCCTGCCCGGCTTCCTCACCTGGCCGGGGCGGCACAGCCTGCTTATCTAT
The DNA here is from genome assembly GCA_910588495.1 of uncultured Oscillospiraceae bacterium. Lineage (GTDB taxonomy): Bacteria > Bacillota > Clostridia > Oscillospirales > Oscillospiraceae > Enterenecus. The sequence goes on from CAJUPU010000072.1 coordinate 1,719, forward strand.
GTGCTCCACCAGCCGGTGCTGTTCGGTGTGAGCTATCTTATCTGGGGGTGACGCTGACATGCGCAGCAAATGCAACAGCTCTTTGATCTACCTGGAGAACAGCCGGGGGGAATACCTGATGCTCCACCGGGTAAAGAAGAAAAACGACATTAACCACGACAAATGGATCGGCGTGGGCGGCGGCTTTGAGCACGGGGAGAGCCCCGAGGAGTGCGCCCTCCGGGAGACCCGGGAGGAGACGGGACTGACCCTGACCGACTGCCGCTTCCGGGGAATCGTCACCTTTGACTGCGAGGGCCAGGAGACCCTGTACATGCACCTCTTCACCGCCTCCGGCTGGACCGGGGAGCTGATAGACTGCGACGAGGGGGAGCTGGAGTGGGTGCCCAAGGAGAAGGTCTATGACCTGCCCATCTGGGAGGGGGACAAGATCTTCTTCCGCCTGCTGGAGCAGGAGCGGCCCTTCTTCTCTTTGAAATTGAGCTACGACAGGGGGGACGTGCTCCGCCGGGCCGTGCTGGACGGAGAGGAGCTTGCCCTATGAGGGAAAAGCTGCTGGTGTCCGCCTGCCTGCTGGGGGAGAACTGCCGGTACAGCGGCGGGAACAACTACTGCCCCGCGGCGGCAGCTCTGGGGGAGCGCTACGAGCTGATTCCCGTGTGCCCGGAGGTTCTGGGGGGCCTGCCCACCCCCCGGCCGCCGGCGGAGCGGACCGGGGAGCGGGTGACGGCCCGGGACGGGACCGACGTGACGGCGGCCTTCCGCCTGGGGGCGGAGCGGGTCCTGGAGACGGCCCTTGCCCAGGGGATCACCCGGGCGGTGCTCAAGGAGCGGAGCCCCTCCTGCGGCAGCGGGCAGATCTATGACGGCACCTTCACCGGCAGGGTGATCCCCGGCCAGGGCGTGACGGCGGAGCTGCTCTCGGACCGGGGCGTGGCCGTGTACGGCGAGAGCCGGATCCACGAGCT
>CAJUPU010000073.1 GCA_910588495.1 uncultured Oscillospiraceae bacterium
TCCGCTTTGATGTCGTTCAGCTCCTTACGGACGGAGGGGCGGGAACGCTCCTGCGGATCAGAAGTACCCGGTGCGGTTGGCTCTTTGGGCTTTGAGGTAGGCTCGGACTGACGGGATTTCTCGATCCGGCCCTCGGTGGGGTTTTCGGTCTGCCCTTCCTCCCTGGTAGGGGAAGCCCCCAGCACCGCCTCCAAAAACTCGTCCTTGTCCTGTTCGGGGGCGGTGCGCTCCGGGGCGGGCAGTTCTTCCCCTGGTTCCGGGGGCGGGGAGAACATGGCGTCCAGCAGCTCGTCCACCTCCTGCTCGGTCATCGGCTCCGCCGCCGCTGGCGCTTCCGGGGCGTCGTTCTGCTGGGCCTCCCGGCTCTGTTCGATCTCCCGCCTGACCTCGGCCATATCCACCGTAGCCAGGTTGAAACGCTCAAAGATACGGTTGATCTTGCTGGCGTCCTCGGCCCGTACCATGATGTCGGTCAGCCCGTCCGTGGCGTCCCGGTCTTTCAGGACGCAGTAGAGGACGCCGTACTTCTTGGCCTCCCGGCAAAAAAGCTGGAGGTCGCTGTCCTTCACGGCGAACACCTTCAGCTCCTTGCCGCTGCGGAGCATATTGGTCAGCCGGGTCTTGCCCTTGGTTTTCTTCTGCTCCCGCAGGATGGCGTACAAGAGGATGGCAAGCTGCTTGGCACCCTCACCGGCCAGCTTGACCGCCACCTCACCTGTTTCCAGGGACAGCCTCACGACCTGCTCCGCCGCGTCGCCTGAATAGCTCATGCTCGTTCAACTCCTTTCGTTCGGTTTCCTTCTGCTCTACCAGCCGTTCCAGGTTCTCCTTGACCTGCCCGGAACGCTGGGCGATGCCGTTACATAAGACCACCTCCTTTCGCGCCGCCCTGATACGGCTGGACAGGGCGCTGATCTTCTGCTTCACCTCGTCTACGGCCACGGGGTCGCCCTGCCGGTCAAGCCGCCGCAGTTCCTTACGGAGTTCCTGCCGCTGGGCGGTCAGGGCGTCCACCTCCGCCGACGCCGTTTCCCGGTGGGCGGTCAGCTCCCCGATGGTGCCGATGCGGTGTTTCCCCAAAAACCGGGTTTCCGCGTCCAGCCTGTCCAGCTTGGCGATGTCCTCCCGCAACAAAAAAGACACCCGCTTGACGGATGCCGGTTTCTTGACGATGATGTGAAGTTCATAGCAGTAACGGAAGTACAGCGCCCGCAGGCCGGTGACTTTCTTCCGGGGCTTGCCCCGTACCCGGTAGCGCCGGGGCGGACGATGCACCGCCTCCGGGAATGGTACTTGCTTTTGGAGGTTGTGCAGAATACGCTCCTTGATCTCGTTCAGCGTGTAGCCCTCTCCCAGCTTGTGAAAGCGGAAATACCCGCCAGCGTCGGGCGGTTTCAGGGCCGGATATTTCAAGGGCTTGCCGCCCTTGCCCCTTATTTTGAGCTGGTAGCCCATCTCACCCATCACCCGGAAAAAGTCGCGCTCGGTGGTGGAGGCAAGGATGGCCCGGTCAATGTCCGCCCGGATGGTGCCCCGGTGGGTGGGCTTGCCGTTCTGCTCGGCCTGCCATTCGGCGTAGTGCTTGGCCCGCCCGCCAGGATGCTCTATCACGGAAATGGCGTACTCCCGGCAAAGTCGGTCTGACACCTCCCGCATACGGGCATAGTCGGCAGGAGAATTGTAGAATTTGTAACCGTCCGCCCAGGACACTGAATTTATCACAAAATGATTATGGTAATGGCCGGTGTTACAGTGGGTCGCCACCACAACTTCAAAGCGGTCGCCCCACAACTCCTGGGCCAGCTTGACGCCGATCTCATGGGCGGTTTCCGCCGTTACCTCGTCCACCTTAAAGGACTGATAGCCGTGGTAGCACACCCGGCCCCCCAGCTTGCCCCATAGCCTCTTTGTCTCCATGAATTGAGCGGCGGCGGTGTCCTCCCGGCAGTTCAGGCAGGACACATAGGAGCGGCGCTCCGTTTTCATATCATCGGCGGCGTATTCCACCACATCATCAACGGCGTGGAGGGACGCCAGTTCCTGCAAGCTGCCCTCGGTGGTCTTTTCCGGGTTCCGGGCGTAGTTTATCACCCTGTCCACGCGCCCCTTGATGGGCCAGATAGAGGTCACGGCCATATCAGTCAGAGGGGGTGGTGTAGGTGTCCACGATCATCTTCTCCACGACCCGGTTGTCCTCCAGGGCCTTGCGGAGCTGGGGCACGTCCAGCAGACCGATGGAGTTGGCCCGCTTCAAAAGCTGGTCGATGTTATAGCCCACGCGCCGCACCTCCCGGATCAGCAGCGGCAGCTCGGCGGGCGGGGCCTCCTTCACCACCGCGCCGTTGAGGATGCGGCGGCAGTAGCCCTCGCGGGACAGGCCCGCCTTGCGGGATTTCTTGGTGAGGGTGTCCAGCTCGGCCCTGGTAAAGCGTATCTTCATTTCAAGTGTTCTTTTCAAAAATACCATCCTTTCCAAATGCGTGTCTAAATTCGGGGTCATAGGGGCGGCAGGCCCCTGTCAAGCTGAATTGTGGCCCCACAATTCG
>CAJUPU010000074.1 GCA_910588495.1 uncultured Oscillospiraceae bacterium
TGGTGGAGCGGGCCAACGGCAAAAAATACGGCCAGGAGCACCTGGCCTACCTCACCGCCATCACCGCCTTGAAGCAGGTGATGAGCGTGCGGGAGATGAAGGTGCTCACCACCGTGGGCCGGGAGATGCGGGCCCCCCAGCGGCAGTATGAGTATTTCTGCCAGTACCTGGACCGGGCCATGGCGGACGCCGCCGCCGGCATCGACGAGGACACCGGCGATCAGGACCTGCCCAAGCTGGTGCTGGACCTGGCCCTGCGAGGCTACGCCTACAGCCTGGCCTGCCACCGGACGCTGGCGGTGCTGGCCCACCGCACGGACCATGAGGACCTTTTGAAAAAGCGGAAATGATCTCCGGCTCCCGCCGGTCTCATGATATTTGAATTTTGGAGGTACTTCACCATGCTCGATTACATCATCATCACCGATTCCTCCTGCGACCTGCCCGACAGCCTGGTGCGGGAGCTGGAGCTCACCGTGCTCCCCCTGTCCTTCATCATGGACGGCAAGACCTATCGGAATTGGCCGGACAACCGGGAGATGTCCCCCGGCGAGTTCTACAACAAGCAGCGGGAGGGCCTCATGGCCACCACCAACGCCGTCAACGTGGGCGAGGCCGCCGACGCGCTGGAGTCGGCGCTGCGCCAGGGCAGGGACGCGCTGGTGCTGGCCTTCTCCTCCGGGCTGTCCGCCACGTGCTCCTCCTTCCAGATCGCCGCCCAGGAGCTGTGCGAGAAGTACCCGGACCGGAAGATCCAGGTGGTGGACACCCTGTGCGCCTCCCTGGGCCAGGGGATGCTGGTCTACCAGGCCGCCAAGCTGCGCCAGGCGGGCAAGTCCATGGAGGAGGTCCGGGACTGGGTGGAGGCCAACAAGCTGCGCCAGTGCCACTATTTCACCGTCAACGACCTGTTCTTCCTGAAAAAGGGCGGGCGGGTGTCCGCCGCCACCGCCGTGGTGGGCACCATGCTCCAGATCAAGCCCGTCCTCCACGTGGACAACGAGGGCCACCTTATCAGCGTGGCCAAGGCCCGGGGCCGCAGGGCGTCCCTCACCGCCCTGGTGGACAAGGTGGGGGAGCTGGCCGAGGACCCCGCCTCCCAGACCATGTTCATCAGCAACAGCGACTGCGCCGAGGACGCCCAGTTCGTGGCCGACGAGATCCGCAGGCGCTACGGCGCCAAGGAGATCGTGATCAACTCCATCGGCCCCGTGATCGGGGCCCACACTGGGCCGGGGTGCGTGGCCCTGTTCTTCACGGGCAGGCACCGGTAAAAAGGAGGGCTTTATCCTCCGGGGCCGGCCCTTTGTCCCGGCGCCCTTTAGAGCCTGTATCCACCATCGGCCGCTTCCCGTGGGGAGGCGGCCGGTTTTATTTCCAGAGATTTTTTTGCCCCGCCCCCTTGACAACCGTGTATCTGCCATGTATACTGTGTATATCGTATATATACAAAATACCGGGGCCGCTGACGAGCGGTCCCCCGCGAGGTGCACCATGGATATCATCATCAGCAATTCCTCCGGCGTGCCGATCTATGAGCAGATCGTCCGCCAGCTGAAAGGGCTCATCCTTTCCGGCGCGCTCCCCGAGGGCGAGGCCCTGCCCTCCATGCGCCTGCTGGCCCGGGACCTGCGCATTTCCGTCATCACCACCAAACGGGCCTACGAAGAATTGGAGCGGGACGGCTTCCTCACCACCGTCCCCGGCAAGGGCTGCTTTGTGGCCGCTCAGAACCGGGAGACCCGGCGGGAGGCCGTGCTGTGCCAGGTCGAGGAGCATCTGTCCCAGGCGGTGGACACGGCAAAAGCCGGGGCCGTGGGCCTGGACGAACTCACCGAAATGCTCAACACATTGTATAATGAGGAGTGACTTATGACAAATTGTATTGAGATCAAGGGTCTTGTCAAAAAATACAAGACCTTCACCCTGGGGCCCATCGACCTCAAGGTCCCCGGCGGCTCCATCCTGGGGCTGATCGGGGAGAACGGGGCGGGCAAGACCACCCTCATCAAGTCTATGCTGGGGATCGTCCGGCCCACCGCCGGAACGGCCGTCCTGCTGGGCGCCGATCCGGACCGCGCCAAAGAGGATATCGGCATGGTGCTGGACGACTGCTTTTTCTCCGAGTACCTGCGGGTGCGGGACGTGGAGACGGTGCTGTGCCGGGTGTTCAAGACCTGGGACAAGGGGCTGTACCGGGACTGTCTGGACAAGTTCGGCCTGTCCGGGGCGAAGAACATCAAGGAGCTGTCCCGGGGGATGCGGATGAAGCTGTCCCTGGCGGCGGCCCTGGCCCACCGGCCCCGTCTGCTGCTGCTGGACGAGGCCACGGCGGGGCTGGACCCGGTGGTCCGGGACGAGATCCTGGACGAATTTCTGGCCTTTGTGTCCGACGAGGACCACGCCATCCTGATCTCCAGCCACATCACGTCGGACCTGGAGAAGGTGGCGGACTACATCGCCTACCTCCACCAGGG
>CAJUPU010000075.1 GCA_910588495.1 uncultured Oscillospiraceae bacterium
TCCTTTTGGCTGTCGAAATGGAGGACGGCCCCGGACGGCGTGATCCGCTCGGTTGGGCTGTTGTGGTATTTGCTGGCCTTTGGCGGCCCGTCGGCGGCAGGGGATGGAGGAGGCCCCCGCCGCTTTTGCTGGGCCATGTATTTCTGGAGCGCCTGGGCCTGATATTTTGGCGGCAGGTCTTTCACGTCAATGGCCACCAGCTACACCTCCGCCGCGTTCGGGATCTCCACATACTGCCACGACATGGGCGGGTGGTTCAGCCCAAACTCCGCCAGCGGGCTGGGGGTGTTGAATTTCTCCGGGGACTGGATCACCCACCCGTAAAGGCTCCCGCCTTTTGCGTAGGCCCGCAGGGCCTCCATGGAAACGCCGGACCGCTCCACCAGCATTTCCAGCAGGTTGGTTTTGACCCACCCCCAGCAGGTAAATTTCCCTTGCACCGCTCCGGTCCCGCTCACATACACCAGGACGGTCAACGGCCAGCGGAACGCCCGCCCGTCCTTGCTTTGCGGGGCGGACTTGCGGATCTCCAGCGTCTTTTCCCCGGACAAGATTTTCTCCCACCACTCCGGTTTCATGCTCATAAGCACCGCCCGCACGGCTCACACCTCCCACGGGAACATGGAGGCGGGGAGGTCCGGGAAATACTCCCGCAGGTTGCCCTTGTAGAACACGGGGATCTCATTCTCCGCGCAAAATGCCGCGATCTGGTCCACCCACTCCCGGCGGGGGATCACCTTGTCCCGGCGGCTGCCTGTTTCAGCCCCCAGGATCACCCACTGGGGCAGGCCCTCCGCCTCCCCCATGGCCACCGGCTCCAGCAGCGGCTCCATGCTCCAAAACGTGTTGATGTTCGCCCAGGGCATGGGGTACATGGCCGCCGCGTCCCTGTTGGCCACCGTGGACCCGTACCAGAAATTTTCCCCATGGGGGAGGAGGGCCAGGTGGTCCAGTTCCAGGTAGCGGGCCGGGTTCTTTGTCAGGAACAGGTAACGGTGCTGCGGCGCCCGCAGGCAGGCGTCGATCACTTGGGCGATCCAGGACGTTGGCACCCACTTCCCGAAAAGGTCCGCCATGGAACACACAAAAACGGTCTGCGGCTCCTCCACGCGCTCCGGCTGGTTCAGGCGGTAGCGGTGCAGGGTAGGCTCGAAACCGTAGGGGTAGGGGGTGGCTTTGATCTTCTTCTCCAGAACATGGAGGCCACCAGGCAGCGGGGCGGGATCCTCCAGCCCCTTGTCGAAACGGTGGGCGGTCCGCCTGGCGTAGCAGTAGGGGCACCCATGGCGGCACCCGGTCAGCGGGTTCCATGACATGGTGGCCCAGTCTATTTTCGTCTTGTTCATTGTGCGATCTCCTTTCTGTTTTCCGGGGGCGTCTGGTTCGTCCCCAAACTTTACACATTTACAAGGCCATAAAAAGCTGAACTTACATTCAGCCCGATCCCGCCTTTTTCCGCCGTGCCTTTTTGGGCGGCTCCGGCTGCCGTACATACTTATAATATAGGTAGCCGTATTTTGTGGCCTTGCTCTCCACCAGTATGTAGCCCTTTGGCGGGCGGGGCGGTTTGTTCTCTGTATAGTTGCGCTTGACCTCGGTGGACGGCTCCCGATCCGGCTTGTCCAGCTTTCCGGCCTTTTTCCAGCGGTGGCCGCCCTGTTCCGGGGTCCAGTGGTCAAAAAGATAATTCGCCAGGCCGGTGTAGTCCTGGCCGTGGTCTATCCCACTATAATAATTGTGTTCCCGTAGGTGTTCGATCCGCACGATCTCACCCATGCCCCACAACTTGGTGATCATGTCCTCCGGTATGCCCTCCGAAACCATGTGTAAATGGATCCGGTGGGTGCCCTTGCCGCGCCCCATATAGATCAGGATCCTGGCCCCAGGGAAGTGGTACATTAGGCGCCGGGTGTAGTTGTCCCGCAGGCGGCGGGCCTCTTGAAATGTGTGGACCTCATATTCATTATTTAATGTAAGGGTGCTATACAGGGAGGACGGGCCGAAATTCTGGTTAAACAGGCGGGCGTGGTTTCGTTTGGAAATTCCGATCCGGTGCTGTTCCCGCTCCTCCGGCGTCTTAAACCTGGGCCGTGGTTCTGCCTTTTTTATATCCCGTACACGGTCCGGGACATTAAAAACGATTTGCTCACACACGGACCCGGAAAAAATCCGCGTTTTTACTCTCTGCATATCGTTCCCGCCTTTTCCGTCGTGGTAGGTTCTGCCCCGGCGGCTTTATCCGCCGCCGGGGTCCTCTTTCCATTCTTTTACAATGCAATCCCGGCACATATAGCAGTCCTCGCAATAGTCGCACAGGTCCAGCCCATCCAGGGCCGCCCGCCGGATCATGGCCTCCAGGTCTGGCAGGTTTGTCTTTCTGGTTGGCTGCAACATTTCCAGCACTTTTGCCAGATATTGGCCCGCCTGCCAGTCCCCGAAAACCTCCGCCGGGCCGTCCGCCGCCAT
>CAJUPU010000076.1 GCA_910588495.1 uncultured Oscillospiraceae bacterium
TCTACCTGCACTGCGCCCGTCCCGGCGTGGTCATCGGCAAGGGCGGCGAGGACATTAAGAAGATCGAGGCTCAGCTGGTCAAGCTGACCAACAAGCCTGTAGATTTGAAGATCGTTGAGGTCCGCGACGTGGACACCAACGCCCAGCTGGTGGCGGAGAACATTGCCCAGCAGCTGGAGAAGCGCATCGGCTTCCGCCGGGCTATGAAGAACTCCATGGGCCGCGCTATGCGCGCCGGCGCCAAGGGCATCAAGACCTCCTGCTCCGGCCGTCTGGGCGGGGCTGAGATCGCCCGCACCGAGCACTATCACGACGGCACCATCCCCCTGCAGACCCTCCGGGCCGACATTGACTACGGCTTTGCCGAGGCTGCCACCACCTATGGCCGCATCGGCGTGAAGGTGTGGATTTACAAGGGCGAGGTGCTCACCCAGGCCCTGCGCACCACCCCCCGCACCCTGGACACCAGCAAGCCCTACCAGGAGCGCCGGGAGCGTCCCCGCCGGGACCGCCGGGACGGCGACCGCCGGGGCGGCTTCAACCGGGACCGCCAGGGCGGCGGCTTCAACCGCGGCCCCCGCCCCGCCGGCCAGGGCAACTTTAACAACAACCGTGGCCCCCGTCCTGCCGGGGACAACACTCCGAAGGAAGGAGGCGCTCAGTAATGCTGCTCCCTAAGCGCGTAAAATACCGCCGTGTCCACCGCGGCCGCCTGAAGGGCAAGGCCAGCCGGGGCAACTTTGTCAGCTACGGCGATTACGGCCTCCAGGCCACTGAGCCTGCCTGGATCACTAGCAACCAGATCGAGGCGGCCCGTATCGCCATGACCCGCTACACCAAGCGCGGCGGCAAGGTCTGGATCAAGATTTTCCCTGACAAGCCCGTCACTGAGAAGCCCGCCGAGACCCGCATGGGCTCCGGCAAAGGCTCCCCCGAGTACTGGGTGGCCGTGGTCAAGCCCGGCCGGGTCATGTTCGAAATTGCCGGCGTCTCCGACGAGATCGCCCGCGAGGCTCTGCGCCTGGCCAGCCACAAGCTGCCCGTCAAGTGCAAGATCGTCAAGCGCGAGGAGACTGAGAAGGGTGGTGAAGCGTAATGAAGGCCAATGAAGTTCGAAAGCTGTCCGCCGAGGAGCTCCAGAGCAAGCTGGTGGACCTGAAAAAGGACCTGTTCAACCTCCGCCTTCAGCACGCCACCAACCAGCTGGACAACCCCATCCGCATCGCTGAAGTGAAGAAGGATATCGCCCGGGTCAAGACCATCATCCGCGAGCAGCAGCTCGCAGGCCGCTAAGAGGAGGAATAGAAGATGGAAAACAGAACTTCTTCCCGCAAGACCAGAGTCGGCCTGGTGGTTTCGGACAAGATGGACAAGACCGTTGTGGTCGCCATCGCCGACCGCGTGGCCCATCCTCTGTACAAGAAGATCGTAAAGAGAACCTATAAGCTGAAGGCTCATGATGAGAACAACCAGTGCGGCGTGGGTGACCGCGTCAAGGTCATGGAGACCCGCCCCCTGTCCAAGGACAAGCGGTGGCGCGTGGTTGAGATCATCGAGAAGGCGAAATAAGGAGGTGTCGGCAGCATGATTCAGCAGGAAACTTATTTGAAGGTGGCCGACAACACCGGCGCCAAGGAGATCAAGACCATCCTGGTGCTGGGCGGCTCCAAGCGGAAGTTCGGCAACATCGGCGACGTGATCGTGGCCTCCGTCCGCAAGGCTCAGCCCGGCGGCACCGTGAAGAAGGGCGAGGTGGTCAAGGCCGTCATCGTCCGCTCCTCCAAGGGCGTGCGCCGTCCCGACGGCTCCTATGTCCGGTTTGACGACAACGCCGCTGTGCTCATCCGCGACGACAAGAACCCCCGCGGCACCCGTATCTTTGGCCCAGTGGCCCGCGAGCTGCGCGACAAGGACTATATGAAGATCCTGTCCCTGGCTCCCGAAGTGCTGTAAGGGAGGGTTACCGATGAAGAAATTGAGTATCAAGAGCGGCGACACCGTCGTCGTCCTGTCCGGCAAGGACAAGGGCAAGCAGGGCAAGGTCATGTCCGTGGACCCCAAGGCCGGCAAGGTGATTGTGGAGAAGGTCAACATGGTCTCCCGCCACACCAAGCCCCGCCAGCAGGGTGAGCAGGGCGGCATCCTTCAGAAGGAGGCCCCCATCTACGCCTGCAAGGTCCAGCGCGTGTGCCCCAAGTGCAACAAGCCCACCCGGCCCGCCCACAAGCTGCTGGCCGACGGCAAAAAGGTCCGCGTCTGCAAGAAGTGCGGCGCCGAGATTTAAGAGAGGAGGAGTGAATCGAAATGGCAGAGGAAAAGAAAGTGCCTAACCTGAAGA
>CAJUPU010000077.1 GCA_910588495.1 uncultured Oscillospiraceae bacterium
TATCAACCTTATGTGATGCGTATAATGAAACGGCAGGGGGCTTACCGGCTCCCTGCCGTTTTATTTGTGCTGTGTAATTTTAGGTGGTGGCTTTGCGTTGTATGTCCGCATATAGACACTCTTGGATCAGATCAGGCAGTCCTCAACCTTGTAGGAAACGAGCATATCACGGTAATGAGCGGCTAATCCCACCGCCTTGCCGGAGGGGAAAGCACGGACTTCCAACTAATTAAACAACTCCAAGTAATTGGCCGCTTAGCCGCTGCTGATCAAAGGACTCATGGATATACCATTTTTCTCTGTATTAAATTCTCTGTTAAAGTGGGCCCTTCTGGTCGGTTCCCAGTGACCCTACCCTTGGTTCTCCGCCAGGGCGCAATAACCCCCTGGCGGAGAACTTATAATTTTTCACGCTACTTCAGCCGGTATAAATTTGAGCTGAGACTCCCGTTCTCCCGCCAGCGATGCTCCTTGGAGATCAGCTCCGCTCTGTACAGATCGTCCAAGGCCCGCTTGACGGTGGAGCGGGACATCCGCAGCTCGGCGGAGATCGTGCGTATCCCCGGCCAGCACTTGCCCTCGCTGTCGGCGTGGTCCTTCAGGTACATATACACAGCCCTGGCCCGGTGGTTCAGGTCGGACTGATAGATCTTCTCGAAGTATCCCATAGACTACTCCTGCCCCCCATCTGTGCGGACAACCACAGGGGGAGGAGGCTCCCGCCTGGTGCGTCTGGCCTGAGCGTAGGACGCGCCGCCTCTGGCAGTTGGAGTTTTCGGAGGAACCGGGGGAGCGGGAGGGGTATCGCTCTCCGCTGGCTGTGCGTGGTGACAGCGGAAGATCGCCTGCTCCAGCTCCTGCTTGTTGGCATAGGCCACGGTGCGTGCGGCCCGCTCCGGCAGCAGATACGGATCACCGAAGGAGATGCCCCAGTCCAGGAAGAGCCTGAGCCGTGTCTGCATGGGGTGCGTCCCCGTCTTCATCACTACAAACTGGCCCTTGGGGATGGACTTCAGCTCATCCGGCGTCATGAGAGGCCGCTCCATCATCTGGAGGGAGCGGCTGGCGCTGTCTTTTCCGCCGCCCTTGCTCACCGAACCGCTCATGACGGTGCGGCTGCCCAGGGCCTTGGACAGCACCTCGGCGGTCTGAGAGTTGGGGGCGAAGCCGCCGAAGATCGTGTCCTGTGTATTGTCTACAATGATCTCCGCGCCCTCCTTGCCGTAGTTCTTCTCCAACTGGGCAAGGCTCTGGATGATCGGCACCAGGGTCAGCTTGCGGGAGCGGCCGGCGCTGAACAGAGGCAGGATGTCGAAGGCGGGCATGGTGCCCAGCTCATCGCAGAACAGCACCACCCGGTTGGGCAGCTTGCCGCCGTTCTCGTCCGCCACAGAGAACAGCTCACGGGACAGCGTCTGGATCATCAGGCCAGCCATGAAGTTCTTGCTGGGGTCTTCTTCCGGCAGAACGAGGAAGATGGCGGACTTCTGGGAGGCAAAGGCTTCCGCGTCAATGGCGCTGTCGAAGCACAGCACCTGCTCCAGCTCGGAGTCCAGGAAGGCGTTCAGCCTGGACAGCACCGTGGACATGACCGAGGCCATGGCCTGTTCCGCCGAGTTGAGAGCGGCTCCGGCGAACCACCGGGCCTTGTGCGTGTCGGGGAGTGTGTCCATCATGACCTGAAAGCCGTTCTTGCCCTTGGCGGTCTTGCTGGGCGCCAGCAGATCCTGCACCAGCTTGAACACGCTGACGATGTGCCGCCGCTCCTGGGGAGCCTCCTCCGTGGGCGGCAGATACTCCGCCAGCAGGAGAACGACTGCTGTGAGCAGTCCCTCAGCGGCGTCGTAGAAAAATGCGTTCTGCCCGTAGTTTGAGGCGTCTCCCTCCGGGTTTATGATAGTTTTCGCTAAGATTTTAGCGTACTTCTCCGCTTTGGCTCTCGCCGCCAGATTGGACGGCTGTTCCCGGCAGATATCCATATAGCGGTTGATGAGCGTGAGGAGGTTGTACCCGTCTGACCTGGTGGGATTGCGCAGGTCGATCACCGCCACCTTGTAGCCGTAGTGCTGCAAGGCCACAGCGCCATAGTTCCGGGCCAAATCCCCTTTTGTATCAAGGGCCAGGAAGCTCATCCCGCTGGCGCAGGCGTACTCCATGTTGGGGTAGAGAAAGAACGCCGTCTTGCCCACGCCGGACGCGCCGATCATCAGGCAGTGGATATCGTCCGTGTCCACCAGCGCGGTGACGGCGTTCTTCTTTCCGACG
>CAJUPU010000078.1 GCA_910588495.1 uncultured Oscillospiraceae bacterium
CCAGCGTACCTGCGCTGGCTTGGAGCGGGAGGGGATGCAGTCTCCCCACCATTCGCCACCCGCTGGGCCTCCGCCCGTTTCATGGCCGCGGCACGGCCACGCTCCCGCACAAACTCCTGCCTGCCCTGCACGAGCGGCTGGGGAGGCTGGGGCTGTTGGATGCAGGCGTCCCTTGTCTTGATGGACAGCCTGTCAGGAGTCCCCGCCCCGCGGTCAGCGGTCAGCGCGACGCTGTCACCAGAGGGGGCGCTGGTGACGGCATCTCTTGTCTTGATCTTTGGCGGCCCCGATCCATCCTGCGGCGCAGGCTGCACATCTGGGCGGGGATCATCATGTACAGTGGACTCCCTCGTTTTGATTCGCCGCTGCTTCATCTGCTCCCCAGGGGATGGCGCAGCCCCGCCGTTCTCAGCCCGTCCAGCCCCGGCGCCGCCCTCCTTGGTGGAGACAGCTTCCCGCGTCTTGATCCGGGGCTGCTCCCGTGCAGGTGGCTCCTGGGGCGGCCCTGCCGGGGACTCTGGGGACGCAGGCGAATCAGGGATGCGAGGCTCCTCGTCTGTCTCCCGGCCCTTGGCGGACTTTTTCTTCTTCATAAGGGCCTCTATCCCGCGCCGGGTCTGATAGGCCCCATGGGCGGCGGTGTCCTCGATCCGGTCGCCGCCATAGTCGCTGGCCTGTCCCCGCTGGGCAGTCTCCCGGAGCTGTCCCCGCAGGCGTTCCGTACCGTCATCCAGCCCACGGCGGACAATCTCTTTTGGTGCGGCCTTGGCTTTTTCCTTTAATTTGCCCTTTACCGTGCGTTTTTCTTTTACTTTTGCGATATTCTCTCACCTCACTTTTGCGTTTTTCGTCATTTCATGTTACACTGTCCTCCAAAGGAGGGAGCGTCAATGGAACAGGTACACAGATGTGAATGGGCCGGCCCCGACCAGATATATATTGACTACCACGACAAAGAGTGGGGCCGACCCCTCCACGATGATAATAAGCTGTTTGAGATGCTGATCCTGGAGGGGATGCAGGCTGGACTGGCATGGATCACCGTACTGAAAAAACGGGAAGCCTTTCGTGCCGCTTTTGACAGCTTCGATCCCCAGAAGGTCGCGCTGTATGATGACGCAAAGGTCGAAGCTCTTATGGCGGACGCCGGGATCATCCGGCACCGGGGCAAGATCAACGCAGCCATCGGCAACGCAAAAGCATTCCTTGAAATTCAGAAGGAGTACGGCAGCTTCGACCGATTTATCTGGGACTATGTCGGCGGTGTCCCTATCATCAATGCACCGCACAGCATGGAGGATCTGCCTGTGTCCACCCCGCTGTCCGACCAGATCAGTAAGGACTTGAAAAAGAGGGGCTTCAAATTTGTGGGGTCCACCATCGTCTATTCGTTTATGCAGGCTGTCGGGATGGTGGATGACCACATGGTTTGGTGTCCCTGGCATACGAACAACAGGGTATAAAACCGGAAATTCAGGCGGCGCTTGTCTCACTCAGCTTGGTCGTCATCAAGCGGTAGAGCCGGTTCTTGGGGAAATTGTCCATAAACGGCACGATGGCGCTGCCGCACTTGATGAGGCCCCTGCCGAAGTCCACGTTGGTGATGTAGGAGAGCTGGTTGTCCGAGATGTTCAGCAGCCGCGCCAGCTCCGCCCGGTCTGTGGCCGCCTGGTTCAGCATGACCAGGAACTCGCTGTTGGCCAGCATGGTCCGGGCGGTGTGGGACTGGAGCAGATCATCGACATTCTGAGTTAAACCAGTACAGCAGGCACCGTACTTTCTGACACGTTTCCACAGGGTAAACAGGAAATTTGCGCTGTATTCGTGCTGGAAAAGGAGATAAATCTCGTCAATATAGACCCAGGTATTCCTGCCCAGCGCCCGGTTGCGGATGACCCGGTTAAACACGCTGTCCAGCACCACCAGCATCCCCACCGGCAAGAGCTGCTTACCCAGATCCCGGATGTCGTAGCACAGGATACGGGCGTCTGTGTCCACATTGGTGGGCTTGGCAAAGGTGTTGAGGCTGCCCTCGGTGAACAGCTCTATCGCCAGGGCCACATCCCGCGCCTCCGGCTCAGACTGGCGGAGCAGTTCGGCGTGGAAGTCCTGGAGGGTGGGGGCTTTCCCCTGGTAGCCGCCCTTGATGTAGCTGTGGTAGACGCTGGCGGTGCAGCGGTCGATGATGGATTTCTCTTTGGCGGACAGCAGCCGGTCCCCCATGAGCTGCTCACACAGGGACAGCAGGAACTCGGATTTCAGC
>CAJUPU010000079.1 GCA_910588495.1 uncultured Oscillospiraceae bacterium
GATACTCCGCATAGGTGTTTTTCAGTTCAGCGGACTTCTCCAGCCACTCCAGCGCAGCGCTCTCATCCTGCTCTGTCCCCACGCCATGAAGGAGCATCCAGCCGATGCGGTACTCCACATAGCGGTTGGGGCGCTGCCTCTCCACGGTCTGGAAGGCGGAGAGCGCCTTGGCATACCACGCATGGGACTGCTCCGCGTCAGCCTCCACGCCAGTGCCGTCCGCAAACATCCTACCCAGGTCATGCATGGCCAGGGCGTTGCCGTCGAGGGCCTCCTCCATGAAGAGGCGGCAGGCTTGCTCGTGATCCTGGGGCGTATCGTCATCTCCGTACAAAAAAGACCGTGCCCGCTTGTATCGGTCACTCCATACCACGGCGGGCGGCGCTTCGCTGGCCTCCTCCGGCACATCCGAACCTTCCGACTCCGCTTCCGGCTCGGGGCCGGCGTCCTCGCCGGCCTGGGGTGGCTCCTGGATATCCGCCGGCGTGAACACCTCGGTGTGCTCACCAAGCCGCGCCGCCTCCTCTACCACCACATTCTTGATCCGCTTGAACTCCGTTTGCCGGGAGAGAGGGAGCCGGTCTGGAAGGTCATCCCGGTACGTCCGCAGCACTTCTTCCCGCAGCTGGTACCACAGGTCATAGGCGGAGGAGACACGGGCGTCCTTCGCCAGCTCGTCCACGATCTCATCCACCACAGCCTTCAGCGGCGCCTTGAGGTAGCCGTACTGCTTTTTGCCGGAGGTGCTTTTCAGCCGTTGGGCCAGTTCGCCCATGAGCTGCTCGATGCGGGGATTCTCCAGCGTGCCGGAGAGCATCTGCCGGATCAGCTCCTTCATGACCTCGCCAGACTGCCGCACCAGCTCATCCCGGCGCTGGGTCTGCTGCCGGTAGATCTCCGTCAGCTCCTGGCGGAAAATATTCTTTGCCAGTCCGGACTTGATCCTGGCGATGCCCTCCTTATCCAGAAAACCGGAGCGCCCGTCCGCACTGTAGCAGACCATGTGGACATGGGGATGCGCTCCCTCGTCGTGGTAGGAGGCGTACCACCGAAACTGTTCCCACGGGATATTCATAGTGTCCGCAATCTGTGGGGCGTAGGTGGAGAGGAGGGCCTGCCACTGTCTGGCGTTGTCGTAGCCGAGGCGGGCGGCATCCTCCCGGCGCAGGGAGATAATAGGCAGCCACACATTGCCGGGGTGGTTCGCCACCTCCTCCGCGATCCTGGATAGCTCCAGCGCATCGCCTGTGCCGTTGAACAGACCATGTGCGCCGAGCCGCTCCGCACGAGGGCGCTGGGCAATGTAGCTGACGTAGTTCTCCCGCTTGGCGATCTGATCGTAGTTGTCCTCGATGGCTCTGGTGATAAATTCCGAGGCGGTGGCACGGGTGGGGGAGGACTGGTAGTCCTCGTACTCAAACATCCCGCGGCACATGGGAAAGTCCCGGAGGAGCCGCTCCACCATGGCCCGCTGTTTTTTTGTGGCAGGCTGGCCGGCCTTGTCCGGCTTGAGGAGATCCGTACCGTCACGGGTAGCGACGTAGCGGACGTAGTTGTTCAGGTGTGCGGCGGCTCTCTCTGTCCCCGGTTTGATGTAGGGGCACTTGAATATGATCCGGGGCATGGAGCGTCACCGCCTTTCTGTCACACGCCGCCCCGCTGGTACTCCACCGCCTTGTCCAGCGTGACGCTGCCGCTGGTCTTCTTCACGTTCTGGACGCACCGGCCGCGGAGACTGCGGAGCGCGTCGTCGCTGATCTCCATCCCCGCCGCCAGCACGTTCATCACCATGTCCAGCTCCACCGCCAGCTTGAAGAGCAGACGGCAGATGCGGTTCTCCGTGTCCTGCACAGTACCGCGCAGGACGGAGGCCAGTGCGGGCGGCAGGTAGGCGGTGGCCTCCTGACCGGAGACGTACCCAGCGTAGAACCGGATGGCCCTCTCGATGAACTCGTTTTGGGTGCGGCAGTTGTCCCGCGGGCACATCTCCTTGACGAGCTGCTGCGTCTCAGGTGAGATCCGCAGCGCAAACTTGATTTTTTCTCTCGGCATGGTGTTCCTCCTAAAAATCCGTAATATCCCCGCCGGGAACCCACAAAAAGCGGGCAACGGCGGGCTTTTGTTGAAAGCAGACCCCCGAGCTGCCCCCAGGGGGTGAAAAATGACCCCCGCAGGAACGTCCCCGACCCGCTCTGCGGGG
>CAJUPU010000080.1 GCA_910588495.1 uncultured Oscillospiraceae bacterium
CGGGTGATCTGCTCCAGCATTTGCCGGAATTTATCCCACCCAAACATGGCCGCAAAGGCCACGAAAAAGCCCAGGCCGATGGCGGCGGCCACCATGTACCAGACAATGTGGACGGCCAGGATCCGGCACACGGCGAAAAACGCCAGCAGGGTCACGGCCATGGCCACGATAAAGGCCAGCAGGTTGGTGGGCACCTTGTCCCAGGTCAGTTTCTTGACCACCTCCACAATGATATTGGTGATCACCATAAGGATCAGCACCGCCAGCAGGATGGCCGAAAGAACGGCGGGAATGTACTGCAGAATGGTTTCCATGGTTATGTCCTCCCTAAATTTTTATTTCACAGCCCCGCCCAGGGCGCACAGCAGCGCGTCCAGGCTGGGGAATGTGCTGTAATTGGCCAGCCAATAGTCCGGCGTGTCGATCACGCCAGCGGCCACCAGGGCACCCACGGCGTTGGCCACGGTGCTGGAGCGCGGCCCGGCCTTTGTGATCTTCTCCGCCGCCTTGACCAGCAGGCGGTCCAAATACTTGACCTTGCCGGACGCGGCGGCCTGCTGCCAGTAGTCCGGGGAGTTAATCACGCCCAGCCGGGCCAGCTTGGCCACAGCTGCCGCCGCCTCGGTCAAATAGATCACCTGCCCCACCCGGATCAGGTTCTTATTTTTGATCCCGTTGATGGCCGCCAGGGCGTCCACAGTGGTGCCGTAGCGGGCCGCGATCTTGCCCAGGGTATCACCCGCCACAACGGTGTGGGCGGTGCCCTTGGCCGCGCTGGAGGCCCCCGTGGTGCCCGGCGTGGTGCTGGTGGTGGTCCCGCCCATTTTCTTGGCGATTGCCGCAAAGTCAGGGCAGATAAACCCGCGAATATACCGGCCATTGATGGCCATGGTCCGCTTGCCCACCTTGCCGCCGCTCATGTTTCCCTCTGTGACCACAAAGGACCCGGCGGAAACCTTGGTCACGATCCCGATATGGTCCCCGGCCCCGGTGCAATCGCCCACGCCGTTGTCCTGCCAGTCATACACGCAGGCGTCCCCGATCTTGGGCGTGTGGGCGTCGTTCTCCACCCAAATTCCCAGCTTTTTGGCCACAATGGTGTATTTCTCCACGCCGCACTCTGTCCCGGTGTACTTTGCGATCCCGGCCCGGATATAGGCCGCGCTCACCGTGGTGGCACAATAGGCGTCTTTCACCTGGACCTTGTACCCCCGCGCCAGGGGGCGGTAATTGTTGTATACCTCCAAAATGTCCAGGTGCTTGGCGCTGCCCTTGGTGGCCCCCACCCATGCGTTGATGGTGTCCGCCACTTTCTGGCGCAGTTGGTTCTCTGTCATTTGTATGCTGCCTCCCTTACAGGCCCACGTCCGGGGGTTCCTCCCGCTCGGTGGGCGGGTCCATGGGCGCGGCCCGGGGGCCGCTCCCGTTTGTTTTGGCGGCCTCCGCCGCCTTTTCCTTGCTGGTCTTTATCCAGCCCATGACGCCGTTTTCAATCCCGCAGACGCCGAACACGCAGGCGGTCAGGGTGGCCGGTTCGCTCCCTGTATGCCAGAACACGGCCAGCGCGGCCACCGTGTAGGCCACCAGGATCACCGCCTCCAGGATCAGCACCTTGTCCATGACGCCCATTTTTCCCTTGTCCCCGCCACCGTCCGGCTGGAGGCGGCGGGGACGGTACAGGCGCGGCCCCACGATCCGGCACAGCAGAACGCCCAGGGCGGTCCCTGCGGCCATGGCCAGCGCGGCCACCACCACGGTGCCGGTCATGCCGCCACCGTCAGCAGGTGAAGCAGGCCAGCCCCCAGCGCCCCGGCCAGCACACCCACCAGGCCATAAAGGAACTTGTCCACCATGCCGTCCCACCGCTTGCCCGGTTTCTTTTCGATGGCGTCCACCTTTGTCCCCAGGGCGGTCACGTCGGTTTTGATCTCCGCCATGGTTTCGGTCTGGTGCCGCTGCTCCGTGGCCATGACCTCCACGGCGGTGGCCAGCCGGTTCAGGGTGTCCACCTTTTCGTCCATTTCATCCAGCCGGTGGGTGTTGGATTTGCTCCGGGCGTCCACCTCCGCCAGCTTTACCGCCATTTCCTGCTCATTCATGCCTCACACCTCCAATTTTTCAACGGGGGCGCCGGTGGCCTCCGCGTATTTTTGCCGCAGGGCGGCGATCTCCCCCGC
>CAJUPU010000081.1 GCA_910588495.1 uncultured Oscillospiraceae bacterium
GAGCGGGGGCATCATCGGCGCGTCCACATCGGTCAGCGATGAGGCCATCGCCGCGATGGAGGCCACGCTGGAGACCTACGGCGTGGGTACGCTCCTGGGCATCTACCTGATGAGCTTCGTCATCCAGCTCACCCTCTGGATACTCTCCATCGTGATCTTCGTCATCGTCTACGGGCGCATGATCGAGATATACCTGATGACGAGCCTCGCGCCCATCCCGCTGTCCACCTTCGGCAACCGGGAGCAGAGCCAGACCGGGCAGAACTACCTCCGCTCCCTGTTCGCCCTGGGCTTCCAGGGCTTCCTCATCATCATCTGTGTCGGCATCTACGCTGTGCTGATACAGTCCATCTCGTTCACTTCGGATATAGTCGGCTCCCTCTGGGGCGTGGTGGGGTACACGGTCCTGCTGGTGTTCACCCTGTTCAAGACCGGGGGCCTTGCCCGAAGCGTACTGAACGCCCATTGACCGGGAAAGGAGGTCATCATGGCAGCGTATATTTCCATCCCCCGCGACCTGACGCGGGTAAAGACCAAGGTGTTCTTTGGGCTGACGAAGCGGCAGCTCGTCTGCTTCGGCGCGGCGGCGCTCATCGGCGTCCCTGCGTTCTTCCTGATGAAACGCTCCGGCAACACCAGCCTCGCCGTCATGGGGATGATCGTCCTCATGCTCCCGCTGTTCTTCCTCGCCATGTACGAGAAGGACGGCCAGCCGCTGGAGGCGGTGGCGCGGCACTTCATCCAGGCGAAGTTCATCCGCCCGAAGGTCCGCCCCTATGCGACCAACAACTATTACTCTGCCCTCATGCGGCAGGACCAAGTGGAAAAGGAGGTACAGGCCATTGTTCAAAACGCGGAAAAACGGGCGCGGGAAAGCGGAGCCAGCCGCTCTCCCCGCAAGCCTGACAAAAGCGGAAAAGCAGCAGATCAGGGCCATCATCGAGAAGGCCCGCAGGGATGACGGCACTCCCCGCACCGCCCAGCAGTCCATCCCGTTCCAGCGGATGTTCCCGGACGGCATCTGCCGTGTGACGGACAACTACTACACCAAGACCGTCCAGTTCAACGACATCAACTACCAGCTCGCCCAGCAGGAGGACAAGACCGCCATCTTCGAGGAGTGGTGCAGCTTCCTCAACTTCTTCGACAGCTCCATCCATTTCGAGCTGTCCTTCATGAACATGGCGACCGACGCGGAGAGCTTCGAGAAGTCCGTCCGCATCCCGCCCGCTGGGGACGCCTTTGACAGCGTCCGGGCGGAGTACAGCCAGATGCTGAAAAGCCAGCTCGCCAGGGGCAACAACGGCCTCACCAAGGCGAAGTACCTGACCTTCGGCATCGAGGCGGCGTCCATGCGGCAGGCGAAGCCCCGGCTGGACCATGTGGAGACGGACCTGCTCAACAACTTCAAGCGCATCGGCGTGACCGCCGCTGTGCTGAACGGGAAGGAGCGCCTGCGCCTGATGCACTCCATGTTCCACATGGGCGACCGCGAGCCGTTCGCCTTTGAGTGGAAGTGGCTGGTGGAGTCCGGGCTGTCCGTGAAGGACTTCATCGCCCCCGCCGCCTTTGCCTTCAACGGCCGGCGCACCTTCCAGGTGGGCGGTATGTACGGCGCCCTGTCGTTCCTGTCCATCACGGCCTCGGACATCAGCGACCGTATGCTGGCGGACATCCTGGACATCGACTCCAGCCAGATCGTCACCATGCACATCCAGTCCATCGACCAGAACAAGGCCATCAAGACGGTGAAGCACACCATCACGGAGCTGGACCGGAGCAAGATCGAGGAACAGAAGAAGGCCGTCCGCGCCGGGTACGACATCGACATCATCCCCTCCGACCTCGCCACCTACGGCAGGGACGCCAAGGCGCTCCTGAAGGAATTGCAGAGCCAGAACGAGCGGATGTTCATGGTGACGTTCCTGGTGATGAACACCGGGCGCACCGAGCAGGAGCTGGAGACCAACGTGTTCCAGTCCCAGAGCATCGCCCAGAAGCACAACTGCGTCCTGCGGCGGCTGGACTTCCAGCAGGAGCAGGGCCTGATGTCCTCCCTGCCGCTGGCGCAGAACCTCATCGAGATACAGCGGGGCCTTACCACCAGCTCCACCGCCATCTTCATCCCGTTCACCACGCAGGAGCTGTT
>CAJUPU010000082.1 GCA_910588495.1 uncultured Oscillospiraceae bacterium
GCTCCTGAAGGAGGAGCAGACGGCGGCCTACTCCGTGGAGATTTGGAAACGGTTCCGCAAATGGGGAGGCATCCCCACCGGCATCACCCAGAATGTGAAGGACCTGCTCTCCAGCCGGGAAGTGGAGAACATCTTTGAGAACAGCGACTTCATCATCATGCTCAACCAGGCGGCGGGGGACCGCGCCATCCTGGCGAAGCAGCTCAACATTTCGCCCCACCAGCTCTCCTATGTGACCCACTCCGGCGAGGGTGAGGGGCTGCTGTTTTTCGGCAATGTCATCCTGCCCTTCGTGGACCGTTTCCCCACCGACCTGGAACTCTACAAGATCATGACGACCAAGCTGACGGAGGTCAGGAAGCGGGAGGTGGACAATGGCTGATAAGGCGCGCCGCCTCCATTTTACGGAGGATGAGCTTTCTGACCGGGACATCCGCAGGGCGGCGAAAAAGGCGGACAAGGCCGCCGATAAAGCGGACCGGGCGAATGAGAAGCTCCCCACAAAGAGGCGTGTGCGTATCACCCGTGACAGCGGCAGGGCCGAGGCCGTGGATGAGCGGCTGTCGGATAAGCTCCACCAGTCCCGGCAGTCCTCCAAAGCGGACAGGGAAAAGGAAAAAGCCCCCTCGAAAAGGCGACCCCGCACCACCGCCAGAAGCGGCAAGGTGGAGGCCACCGCGGAGCGGCTCTCGGATAAGCTGCGCCCGGAACGGCAGTCTACGAAAGCCGCAAGGGGCAAGCTCCGCATCGAAGTGACGGAAGCCACCGCCCGGAAGCCGGGAGTGGGTGGCCGGGCGGCGGTGAACGCCCCCGCCGCTGCTCTCCATGCGGCAAGGAACACCGTCCGGGACGCTGTGGGCCGTTCGGACAATGACGGTGAGGGCAACTCCGGCGCGGATGCCCTGCAAAGCGGGGAGTCCACGGTGCGGAACACCGGGAACGTCGTGAACAACCGCCATTACAGCCACAAGCTGAAACAGTACGACAAGGCGGCGAGGCTGGAGCGGAAGTCTGACGCGGCGAATGTGGAGGCCCTGTACCGGCGGGAGCGCCACAATGACCCTAACCCCTCCTCCAACCCTATCTCCAGATGGCGGCAGAAGCAGGAACTGAAAAAGCGGTATATGGAAGCCAAGGCCAGCGGCAAAGCCGGGGCTTCCGGGGCGGCGAAGGGCGGAAAAAGGGCCGCCGAGGGAACGAAGTCACTGGTGGATAAAGGGATCGAGTTTGTAAAGGAACATCCCAAAGCTATCCTTATCGCTGGTGTCCTGGGGCTTCTGGTGATGCTCATCGCCGGGATGTTCTCCTCCTGCACCGCCATGTTCGCCGGGAGCGGGAACGCGGTGCTGGGGACCTCCTACACGGCGGAGGACGCTGACATCCTGGGGGCCGACGCGGACTACTCCGCGCTGGAGACTGCCCTGGACAACCAGATAAGCAATATCGAAAGCACCCACCCCGGCTATGACGAGTACCGCTACGACCTGGCGGAGATCGGCCATAACCCCTATGAGCTGGCCTCCTACCTGACCGTCCTGTTCGAGGACTACACCAGGGCGGAGGTCCAAAGCACCCTGCAAAGCCTGTTCGCCCAGCAGTACACCCTCACCCTCACGCCGGAGGTGGAGGTCCGCTACCGCACAGAGACAAGGACGGACAGCGAGGGCAACGACTACGATGTGGAAGTGCCGTACAACTATTATATCCTCAATGTGAAGCTGACCAACAAGGGGCTGGGGGCGGTGATCCGGGACTCCGGGCTGACAACGGAGCAGGCCGACCGCTACGACGTGCTGATGACGACCAGCGGCAACCGTTCGGAGCTGTTCGGGGAGGATGTGTACGGCGTGTCCGGGGGCGAGTACACGGACTATGACATCCCCGGCGAGGCGCTGACCGATGAGAAATTCCGCAGGATGATAACCGAGGCGGAGAAGTACCTGGGCTACCCCTATGTCTGGGGCGGCAGTTCCCCCAGCACAAGTTTTGACTGCTCCGGCTTCGTGTCGTGGGTCATCAACCACAGCGGCAATGGCTGGAACGTGGGCCGGCTGGGCGCCAGGGGGCTGAAAAATATCTGCGACATCATCCCGCCCGACCAGGCGAAGCCGGGGGACCTGATCTTCTTCCACC
>CAJUPU010000083.1 GCA_910588495.1 uncultured Oscillospiraceae bacterium
TGCCGTCCGGCCCCAGCCCCCGGATGGTCCCCGCCCTGCGGGCGTTGGTGAGCAGGGAAGTCAGGCGGTGGGCCAGTACCACGGGGAGAGGCAGGAGCTGGGGCGTCTCCGAGCAGGCGAAGCCATACATGATGCCCTGATCCCCAGCGCCCATCTGGGCCTCCTGGGAAACAGCCCCGGCGATGTCGCCGCTCTGGTCGTGGGTGATGACCTCCACCTCATAGTCGGAGCAGTAGCCGGTTTCCCGCACAGTCTGGCAGACGATGGCGGGGATATCCGGCAGCTCCCTGGCGGTGATCTCCCCGGCCACGATAATCTTCCCCGCCGTAGCCATGGCCTCGCAGGCCACACGGGCGGCGGGGTCGTTCTTCAGGCAGGCGTCCAGAACAGCGTCCGCGATGGTGTCGCACAGCTTGTCCGGGTGGCCCTCGGTGACCGACTCGGCGGTCAGGATGTAGTTATCTCTCATGGGATCGATTCCTCCTTTGCTTTTTGTAGGGCTGGGGCGCGGGTTCGGCGCACTGCGGCAGGTCGAAGCCCAGCGCCCTGATCCTTTCGTTGGGCAGATCCAGGCGGTCATGCAAAATCTCGTACAGCTCGGCGCTGTCGTGTTGCTCGCCCAGATAGCTGAGGATGGCGTCCAGGAACTCCTGCTGGGGTTCCAACTGCTCGGCGCAGTCGGCCAGCGCAGATGCGTAGCCGTGGAGCCACGCAGCGTTGTAGCTGTCCTGGGACGGCTCCAGACTGGCGCGGATGCGGGCCTGACTGGCAGATGCGCTGATTGCCTCCATGCCGGACAGGTCATAATTGGGCATAGACATTTCCTCCTCTCACCGTTCCTGCCCTCTCGGTTTTTTCCTTTGGGAAGCCCGTTTTGCCTGGGCTATGGACTTGGGCGGCAGTTCTGCCGCCCTCTCAAATTTATCCGTTTGATAGCAGTAGATGTAAAAGTTATAATCTCCGCGCCGGGGCAGGAACCGCAGGTAGAATCGGTGCCTACCGGTGTCCACCCGGAAACCGTAATAGTCCGAGCCGGACGCAGGACTCATCCGGGATCGGGGCCGTTTCCGGCAGAAATCCTCCATGGAGCGCAAGTCCTTCAGCGGGCCGTCTTTTCGGAGCGCGTTGACCACAGCGTCCAGCTCGTCCCTGAAAGGCTGATCCTTTAATTCTTCGTGGTGGTCCCACCATGTTGTCCAAAACTCCGTGCCGCTGCCGAAGTCTCCCCGCAGGTGGCCAACGCAAGCCTGTTCCTCCGTGGCGGTGGAGAAAAAAAGGTTTTCCTCATCCCTGCCAGTTTCAAAAATAGGATACATTTCACCGCTCATATTGCTTTGTGCCTTTCTTTGAGGGCGGCGCGGGCCGACGCTCCCGGTCAATCTCCATCTGCCGGATCATCCGAACGACTTTCCGAAAGTCCATATACCTCTGGATCTGCTCCGGGTCATCGGTGATCGTGCGGACAGTCTCCCACAGAGGACTCCCGTGGTGGCTGACATCCTCCTGTACAACGAGGGCGGGATGATCCCCGCCCTCCAGCATGACGCGCTGATCCCGGTTCTCCTCGGCGCGGCTGTAAAGACCATACGCCACGCCAATGGCCTTCAGCGCCTCCTGTGCGTCCACTGTTGTGTAAACGCTGCCGGTGCTGATATGCACCTCACCGGCCAGCGAAATGGTTTTACTGGACATACCGTCTCTCCCCGTGTACTATAGAGTTATCGCTCATGACCGCCCCTCCGCTTCGGGGGCTTGGAACGGTCAGTAAAACTGGCGTTGATGCGCTCTGTCTCCTGATGCACCTCCCGCACACAATGCTCCCATGCCTTTTTCAGAGGCTCCGTGGGCATACCGTTCTGCCGGTAGCCCTCCAGAATACCGTGATAGTAGCTGTCGGAGGGGAGCATCGGCTCCCGGAACCGCTCATCCATGATGTAGGCCATGACGGACAGGGAGCGGCCCTCGCTGTCCCGGACGGTCACCATCCGCTTATCATAGAAGCGCGGGTAGCCCTCGTATCGGTCTAACGACCGCTCACACCCCGGCGTGATGCTCCACAGCAGGCCGTGGACGGTCTCGCCCTCCTTGGGGGCGATGGTGGCGAAG
>CAJUPU010000084.1 GCA_910588495.1 uncultured Oscillospiraceae bacterium
ATACCACAGGAGTCAGGAACATGGCTATCACAAAAATCCTGGCCCGGAAGGGCCGCCTGGACGTGGGCATCAACTACGTCCTCAACGGGGACAAGACCCAGGAGCGCGTCCTCACCGCCCACCTCAACTGCGACCCAGGCCGGGAGTGCCGCCAGATGCTGGATACCAAGCGGGCCTATGGCAAGGAAGATGGTGTGCAGTATTACCACATCATCCAGTCCTTCAAGCCGGGGGAGGTCACCCCGGAGCAGGCATTGGAGATCGCCGCAGAGTTTGCGAAGGAGCATCTGCCGGGGTACGAGACGGTGATCGGGGTCCATGTGGACAGGGAGCATATCCACGCCCACCTGGTCTTCAACTCTGTGAACGCGGACACCGGCGAGAAGTACCACAGCAACACCCAGAGCTACTACCAGCAGATCCGGGCCACCTCGGACCGGCTGTGCCGGGAGCATGGGCTGTCCATCATCATGGAGGGCAGTTCTGGCAAGGCGGTCAGCTACATCGAATGGCTCCGACAGTCCAGGGGCCAGCCCACCTTCCGCTCCATGCTGGAGGCGGACCTGCGGACGGCCATTGAGGACGCCAACGACCTGGGCCACTTCTTTATGCTCATGGAACACATGGGGTGGGAGATCAGCCACGGGAATCGCCTGGGCTTCCGGCTGCGGGGACAGGATCGGTTCATGTACCCTGGGCGGAAGAACGTGCTGTTCACCGAGGACGGTATCCGGGCGGCCATCCAGAGCGGCCTGGAGGACATCGAGGCCGGACGCAGGCCCGCCGTCATTTACCGGCCAGCCTACAAGCCCTACAAAAAATATCCGAAATATACCGGAATTATGGCGCTGTACGTCCACTACCTCTACGTCCTGGGGAAGATCGGGCAGCGGCGCTATCCGCCCCGGATGACGCCCCAGCTTCGGCAGGAGGTGATGAAATCCCAGCGGTATCGGGAGCAATTTGACTTCCTCCGGGAGAATGGCATTGCCACCCAGGGGGACATGGCGGCATTCCAGTCCCGCACAGAGGACGCGCTGGCCACCCTGACCAAGCAGCGTACGATCCTCAATGTGCGGAAAAAGAAACGGAAAAAGCTGTACAACGCCCTGGCGGATGTGTCCGCTCTGGCCCAGGCCAAACAGCTCTACGAGGACGGCCTGTCCGGGATGGAGACGGAGTACGCCCGGTACATGGATGCGGTGGCTGTGCTGGAACAGTGCGGCATCCCCAGAGAACGGCTCTCTGCGGAAAAGGCGGAAATTTACGAACAGGTGGCGGAGGTCAACCGGCAGATTCGTGCGGAACGAAAGAAGCTGGCCCTCTGCCGTGACATTTTAGACAGGCTGCCCCAGATGGAACATGACATCAATAAAATCGAAGAACACACCAAGGAGGTGGAACGAGATGAACGTAGGAGGCGGTGAGGCCGCTGACCAGATGGTGCGCATGATGCTCTCCGGTACGGAGGTGATGGTGCGGCTGTCCGGCTCGGCCCTGAAGAATATGCTGGCCCTGACCATGGCGCTGGCCAGCAACCGCAAGACCCTCTCCGGCAAGGTCAACATGGGCAAGATGCTGCGGGAGACGCGGGATCTGCGCCGGTTCCCCATGACGCCGGAGCAATACAAGCAGTTTAAAAAGCTGGCAAAAAAACACAAGCTGCTGTTTTCGGTCATCAAGGACAAGGATGACAAGGGCAAGCTGATCGATGTGATCCTGCCGGTGACAGAGCTGGAACGGGCCAACGCCATTTTTGAGCGCATCCTCTACACCCTGCCCCCGGAGCCGGAGCGCAAGCCCGCGAAGCCACTGCAGCAGGGACATGAGGTGTTCCAGCCAGAACGCCAAGTCCAGGAACGGCAGGCCCCGGAGCAGGTGCAGGTCAGGAGGCGGGAGCCACAGTCCCAAGATCAGCAGAAACAGAAGAAGCCGGTTTTGAGGCCCCAGGAGGCCCCTGTAAGGCCGGAACAGCCCCAGCGGGAGGTGTCCCAGCGGTCGGCAGAGCAGGGCCGCCAAGCGGCCCCTGTGACCCAGCGTCAGGAGAACAAGGGAAAAAACGGTTCTCGGTCGGAACGAGACTCGCCCGTTATAAAAATCAG
>CAJUPU010000085.1 GCA_910588495.1 uncultured Oscillospiraceae bacterium
CTGACCATCAACAAGGTGGACAGCATCACCGGCAGCCCCATCCAGGGGGCCAAGTTCCAGGTCTGGTACGGCAGCAACAACACCAGCACCGGGGAGCTGAACAGCTTGGGTGTGTTCTTCTCCGACGCCAACGGGCAGATCGTCATCGACAAGCTCCGGGACGGCTGGTACAAGGTGACGGAGCTGGAACCCGCCGCGGGCTTCACCATCAAGCAGCCCGCCACCCAGGAGTTCTACATCAAGGGCGGCGAGAGCAAAACGGTGGTGTTCGAGAATACCCCGCTCAACGGGATCGTGGTGGAGAAGTATGATTCCGTCACCGGCGAGGCCCTCCCCGGCTGTACCTTCCAGCTGAAGTACCTGGGCGGGACCAGCGGCACAGGCGGCACCGCCATCGGCACGAAGGTGACTGGCAAGAACGGGACCGCCATCTGGACGGGTCTCAAACCCGGCACCTATGTGCTGGAGGAGGTGGACCCCGCCGATGGCTACAGTATTATCCAGTCCTCCGAGACCATCTTCCTGGCGGACAGCGGGGAGCAGAGCGTGGTCACCGTGCGCTTCACCAACGCGCCGGACGGCACACTCCTGATTCGGAAAGTCTGCTCCGTCAACCCCTCCGTCACCCTCCAGAATGCGGAGTTCAAGGTGGCCTACGCGGACGGCTCCGTGGTGGGCGACTCCAACGGCATCTACAGAACAGACGAAAATGGAGAGATCCGCATTTCCGGCCTGAAGCCGGGAAAGAGCGTGGTAGTCACCGAGACCAAGGCCCCCGCTGGCTTTATCATCGACACGCAGAGCCAGACGATTCAGATCCAGGAGGGCAAAACCGTATCCCTTACCTTCAAAAATCAGCCCAGGGGCGGCATTATTATTCAGAAGCGGGACAGCATCACCGGTCAGCCCCTCCCCGGTGCGGAGTTCCGCATCACCACCGCCGCTGGCTGTGAGGTGGGCCTGGACGGTGTCATTGGCACGTCCACGCTCACCCAGAATGGGCTGTTCACCACCGACAGCAACGGCGAAATTCGCATTTCCAACCTCGCCCCCGGTGCCTACGTTTTGACTGAGGTAAAAGCACCGGCAGGCTATGTCATGGACGCCCCCAGCACCAACGTGGTCATTGGCGCCAATGGGGATACTCAGACGGTCATCGTGACCAATACCCCCAAGGGCGGCCTGATTATTGAGAAGTACGACAGCGTCACCAAGCAGCCTCTCTCTGGCGCGCAGTTCAAGATCATGAATGCCAACGGGGAGCTGACCCCGGACAATGAGGGCCTCACCAGCTCCAACGGACTCTACACCACCGATGCGGGTGGGCAGATCGTCCTTTCCAAGCTGCTCCCCGGCACCTATGTGGTGTCTGAGGTCAAGGCACCGGACAACTATCAGGTGGACCCCACCCCGCAGACCGTGGTGGTCAATGCCGGGGACACTCAGACGCTCCGATTTTACGATGATCCCCTCTGCACCCTGACCATCCTGAAGCGGGACGCGGTGACCCAGAAGCCCCTGAAGGGCGCGGAGTTCACGGTCAAGGACAGCGAGGGCAGGAACATCGGACGGTACACCACCGGGACAGACGGTACCGTCACCGTCTCCGGCCTCACCCCCAACGGGACCTATGTGGTATCCGAGACCAAGGCCCCCACCGGGTATATCAAGGACGAGACGCCCAAGAATATCGTTGTGCGCTCCGGCGTGGCCAACAGCCTGACCTTCGATGACGAGCCTGCCACCACCCTGATCATCCGCAAATTCATCGAGGGAACGGAGAACGAGCCGCTGTCCGGTGTGGCCTTCAAGGTCGTGGACGGCAATGGCGGCGCCATTGGCCCGGACGATGGCATCTATTACACGGACAAGGCCGGAGAGATCGTGCTGGAGGGCCTGGAACCCGGCACCACTGTGAAGGTGCGGGAGATCAAGACCGTGGAGGGCTACGTTTTAGACGGAACCCCGCAGGACATTCTCATCAAGGCAGGAGAGGCGCAGCAGTTGACCTTCTGGAACAAGCGCGCCGGTACCCTGGTCATCCAAAAGAAGGACAGCGTGACCGGCGCGCTCATCCCTG
>CAJUPU010000086.1 GCA_910588495.1 uncultured Oscillospiraceae bacterium
GCATACCTGCCGAGAAGGGCGATGGCTTCCTCCTTTTTCCTGCCGCTGTTCAGAACGCCGATACTGTTGATAGCCTGACAAATCTCGTCATAATGCTTGTATAGCTCCGCCGTCAGCTTGAACATATAGGGCGGGACGTGCTTGCGGTGGGTCAGCTTTTTGGGCAACCCACGGGACAGGTCTGGATACCGCTGGCGCATATGCTCATAGAACCTGTCCTGCCATTTCACAAGGCCCTGCGGCCCGCCGATCACGTCCTTGGAGGACAAGCGGCCCTTGGGGGTGATGGGGACAAAACAAAGGTGCATATGGGGAGTAGCCTCGTCCATATGCACCACGGCGGAGATGATATTCTCTTTTCCAAAATTGTCCTCAAAGAATTGATAGGCGTGGCTGAAATACGCCCGCTGTTCCTCCTGGCTCTTTGCCTTCAGCCAGTCAGGGGTGCCGCCCACAAAGCAGTCCTGCAAGACCACGCTGTCCTTGCGCCGCCGTGCCCCGGCCTGTTCGATACGGGCCAGCGCCGCTTCCCGGTAGGGGCCTGGGGGCTGGACGATGTGGTAATTCAGGCCAGTGCGCCCCCGGTCGATGTCGGGGTTGCTCTTGTATTCCTCTTTCTGCCGTTCGTGGTGCTTGTTGATACGGCCCACCGAGGGCAGCTTTCGTTTCTCTATCCGCATGATTGCGTAATTCGCCATAATGACCTCCTTCCGGGAAGGATGTAAGAAGTCACATTGTCCCGTAGAAGCGGGCAGCATCCCCCATCCCTCCGTGCGTGTTTGGAACGGACGTGTTCAAGACCGGGCGGGGTCAGGTACACAACATTTGCGCCCGCAAAAAGATACCGCCATGCTTTGTTCGCTCCCGCTCTCAAAGCATAGCGGTATCTGGCGGCGGCTGTGCTTCTCGCCCCGGCTCGCAGCACAACCGCCGCCGCAGGCGCAAGTGTTGTGTAACCCACTACACCTTGCAAGCAAGGTGGTGGGCCAGAGGGCTTCCCTCTGGACTCCCTGACCAACGTATTACAGACCGTCCCCATCCGGCATCGACCACAGCCACACAGCCCCGGCCTTGACAGAGCGGACGCCCAAAAGCTGCTTCGCCTTTTTCGCCGTACTCTCCCCAACGCCCGCCGCCCTCAGCTTCTCCATGACCTCCCGCTGGGGCTTCGGCCCGTCCGAGAGAAGCTGACTTATTACCTCCTTGGCCTGCCGCATTTGGGTGTCAGGTCTGCCCAGGCTGGCGAACACGTTGCCCAGCACTTCATCCGCTGTCCTGGCGGTTTCCTCAAGCCACTGGACAGCGCCGCCACCTACTGAAAAGACGATGGCGCTGCCGGTAGGCCCCACGTTACACTTCACCTGGGCCATGATACGCTCGTCCGGGTGTTCCCGGTCTGTCCGGGCCACCAGCAGGACGCTCCGGGCAGCGCCCACGATGTCCACGGAGCCGACGGCCCGGTTGATGGCCTTCTGCCCGATAGCCTTGTTCATGTGGTGGACGATGAGGACGGCGCACCGCTGTTCCCTGGCGATCTCGATGAGGGGGCGGAACTGCCGCCGCACCTCGTTGGCGGCGTTGATACCTGTTTCCTCCCCGATGTAAGCGGAGAGGGGGTCGAGGACGACAAGCCTTGCGCCCGTCTGCCTGACGGCTTGTATCAGCCGTTCATCGGAAAAGGAGAGATACCGCTCCCTCTCGCTGATGAACAGCAGGCGCTCCGGGTCGCCCCCGGCGCTGATGAACCGGGGGACGATGGTATCATCGGCGTCGTCCTCGCTGGATTGGTAGATGATGTTGATGGGGGGCTGGCCTGTGCCGTCCGTGAAGGGCATGGGCTGGCCCTGGCTCAGCATGGCGGCGAGGTTGAGGACAAAGGTGCTTTTGCCGTCCCCGGCGTCCCCCTGCACCACCGTGATCTTGCCAAAGGGGATGTAGGGATACCACAGCCATTCGATCTCCCGTACCTTGACCTCGCTGGCCTTTGT
>CAJUPU010000087.1 GCA_910588495.1 uncultured Oscillospiraceae bacterium
CACATGCCGATCTCGTCGAATTTGGTCCGCATCAGGCTCTTGCCGGACACCGGGGTGAAGTCCTTCCGGTGCATCACCTTGGGGACGTGGTGGCTGGCGATGGACCGCCAGTGGGTGATCCCGGTGGCGCAGTGCTTATAGCCCCCGGAGTAGCCCCCGTAGGGGTTGCCCTGGGTGTGGCCAATCAGGATGGGGATGTCGCAGTCGAACACGTACTTGTTCATCAGCACCGGGTCCCCCCGGTCCGTGGTCCCCAGGTCCACCATGTGGTCATGGTCCTCGCTGTCGTGGCTGGTGATCTGGCCCGTCCAATAGAACTCATCGAACAGCTCCTCGCCCAGGATCTGCTTCATCTCCCCCACCGTGGCCCGGGGGTGCAGGCCGTTGGAGAACAGCAGCAGGATGTCCTTCTTCTCCACCCCGGCCCCGTACAGCTCGTCCAGGCAGGCCCGGATGGACACCTTCCGGTGGGCGGTGGGCTGGCACCCGCCCTTCACGATGTCCGGGATCACGAACACCACCGTCTTGCCGGGGCCCGCCAGCTCCTTCAGCGCGGGCATCCCGATGGGCTTGCGGATGGACTCCAGGGTGGCATCGTACAGGCTGTCCCAGTCCTGGGGCAGGCAGGGCGGGTCGGCGACGGTCTCCCCGGGGACGAACACGTCGGTGCTGTCGGGCAGATCGGCGGCCATCAGGCCGTGGCCGTATTCAAATTCCAGTTTCATGGTGTTCCTCCCTTACTCGCCCAAATAGAGGCGGACGATCTCCAGGTACTCCTCGGGATAGAAGCCGATCTCCCCCTGGAACCGGGTCAGGGCGATCAGCCCGCCGTCGATCTCGTCGATGGAGGCCAGCATGGCGGCGTTGTCCGCCTTCAGCCCTCCGCCGTACACCACGTCCATCCCCCCGGTGCGCTCCTTCACGAACCGGGCGATCTTGGTGATGTACTCCTTCCCCGCCGGGGTCTTGCCCGGGCCGATGGACCACACCGGCTCGTAGCCGATGACCACCTTGGACTTGTCCACGCCCTCCAGGCCCGCGTCCAGCTGCTCCCCTAAGACCTTTTCCCATTCCGGCTGCTCCTCGCCGGTCTCGCCGATGCAGTACAGCACCGTCAGCCCCGCCTCCTGGGCGCAGCGGATCTCCTGGTTCAGCAGACGGTTCACGGCGCTCATGTCCGTGACGCCCGCCTCGGTCAAAATGCCCTTTTTATCGCTGCGCTCCTCACAGTGGCCGATCAGGGTGGAGGCACAGCCCATGGCCTTCACGATGGAGGCGGGCCGGTTGGTGGTGAAGGCCCCGAAATTGCCCCCCACCGCCGTGTTCATCCGGTAGACGCCCTGGCTGCCCAGCTTCACCGGGCTGTTTTCCGTCAGCGCCCCCGCCGCCCCCAGCAGATGGGCCTCGGGCAGGTACTGCACGAACTCCACCTTGGCGGGATCGTATCTGCGCAGGGCCTCCTGGGTGCCGCTCACCACCGCCGCGCCCCAGTCCTTCACCGGGGCCAGACGGTTCACCCCGCCCAGCTCCACCGGCACGTCGAACCGCTTCAGATTCAAATAGATATGTTTCATATTCCACCCCTCACTTTCTCAACAGGGCATATTCCGGGAACGCCTCCCCCATCAGGGGCATGGCGTAGTCGAAGAAGGCGTCGTCGATCCGATCGCCGTCCACGATCCACTCCAGGGGGAACTTCTTCTCCACATTGGCCACCTTGGCCAGGGGGACCAGGGACAGGCTGCTGGAATACTTCGGCGTCCGCACCGCGTCGATGGCCACCATGGAGCCGCTCTCCCCCGCCAGCGCGGACTCCACCGCGAACCGGCCCACGGCGTAGGCCTCCTCCCGGTCGGTGGAGGACACGTAGGGGATGCTGGCCCGGCCCAACAGCCCCGGCTTCTCCGCCCGGGACTTCAGGCCCAGCTTCTGGATGATCTGGTCGGTGATGTGCTGGGCGG
>CAJUPU010000088.1 GCA_910588495.1 uncultured Oscillospiraceae bacterium
TCAGCGACAGCGCCAGCAGCACCGACAGCGCCAGATGCCTGATATGCTTCATAGGCGTCTCCTTTACAGATTTTGTTTGATGATCCTGGTGATGATGCCGATTGCAATTCCCTTCTCTTCGTCCAACCGGGTAACCGCGAAGCTGACATCATCCTTCTTGCCGGGTGTGCGAAGATCATAGCAGGCGTGGGCAATAGCGTTGACGCCGTTATTGAGCCGGATGTAGACAACGCCGCCCCGCACATCGGTGACCCGGCCAGCGTACCGGCACTGGGGCTGGCACTTCTTCACATTGTCCAGATTAGTGGTGGAGGACACGCTGCGCACGTCGGCGGTAATGGTCATCCCCTCCAGACTGCTCCGGTCGATGCTCTGAATACGAATCAGGATGCGGCTGCCGACGCTGAAATGGTCGCGGGCGTCGCCCAGCCACTCCCAGGAGAGGTCACGGGCGACGATAGCGCACTCCACGCCGAACGCCTCCACCCGGATGATCTTCTCCGCCACAGCAATCACACGGGCCTGAACCACCCGGCCCTCATAGATCAGATGCTCGCCCAGGGCGTCGGTGTCCATATAAAAGCTCTGCCGCTTGCGGAGCATAGCGTCCTTCCGGCTCGCCACGATACTCCGGGTGTTGGAGTCGATGCCCTTCACCATGAAGTCGATCTCCGCCCCCAGCATAGTGGACAGCATACGGTTCAGACGGCCCATCAGCTCCAGGTACTCCCGATTGGAGGGCATCTCACCGGTATAGAGCAGCATCTCCAGAATGGGGATCGCCACACGGAAGCCTTTATAGTCCACGATAGCCAGCGTCCTGCCGGATTTGGTCTGCTCCACACCGCCCAGAATGCCGGTGAGAATACGGCGGGTGCGGTAGGCGTTGCGGATCTCATGCCAGATGATCTCCTCCCGCTCCTCCTCCGTCTGAACACGGTCCCGGGCCTCGATGGTCAGCACATAATCGCTGCGCTGGGTAGGCGGAGCACGCCGGGCACGGGGGTGGGCGGTACGTTCCGCCGGCGCCTCACCCGCATTGCTGGTCTCCACGGGCTGCGTCTCAGAACTGGGCAGCTCCTCCGGCAGCGCATCATCCGCCGAGGGTTCCATCAACGGGGGAGGATCATCCTGCGGCGCCGCATCGCCATCCTCCGCGGGAGGGAAGGGCGTGGTGCTCTCCATCTCATGCAGCAGATCTTCATACTGAGGATCGGCGGCGGACTCCTCCTGGGAGATGCCATCGGGCGGCGGTCCCTCACTGGGAAAGCCCTCCGCCACAGCGTCGCTTCCAGTATCCGTAAAGTGCGGCTCCGCATCGGGAAAAACTGCGCCCCCATCACTGGACAGAGGCTCGCTGTCAGGGGTCTCACCGCCGTCGGGCATGGACTCACCGTCGGGAATCTCTCCGCCCGGGGCATCTTCCTGAACACCCTCGGCCGGAACCTCGCCCTCCGGGAGCGGGGAAGTTTCTTCCATGTTGGTGTCCGAATACTCAGGTTCGGTCATTGCGGTCTTTTTTCTTGCCATTGACTGTCATTCCTCCTTTTTCAGTTTTGGCTTGGATAAAATAGAATCTTTGGTTGCAGTTACCACACGCTTTTTGGGGGCAGGCTGAGCTGCCGGCGGCGCAGATGGTTCTGCCTTGGGAACAGCAGCAGGAACAGATACTGCTGCCGTTTTTGCTGGATCTGCTGTCGGAACGGTCTCCTGGGGTGACTCTTCGGCTGGAGTAACTGTTTTGGG
>CAJUPU010000089.1 GCA_910588495.1 uncultured Oscillospiraceae bacterium
TCCTGCTACATGCTGGGGAAAGGCTGGACGGGTTCTTTCTGCCGCTATTTCCGTGAAAATGTCCTCCCGCTGGACCCGGTGCTGGAAAAGGCCGTCTGTGAGGAAGGGCCGCCGCCGGATACGAAGCCCTGCGCCGTCTGTGGGAAGCCTTTTCTCCCGGAGGGCAGGCAGGCCTACTGCTCCCCGGCCTGCAAGGACGAGGGGAACCGCCGCAGGAGCCGGGAGCGCATGAGGAAGAAACGCGCAAAACCCGGGCAGGGCCGTTACGATTTGGGCCTGCCGGAAGCCCGTGATTCCAAGGGTTTCTGACCCTGTTTTCCGGGCGGAGGTATCTTAATGCCTGCCGGCCCGGTTTACGGGGGTATTTCGTAACAAAAGACGCTTCGGGCCAAGTTGGCCCGAGGCCGGAAAGGAGGGAACTGCCATAGAGATAAACCAGGGATATGAGATTTTGCGGTCGGTGGCCTTCACCAACGACCGGGGGTATGCGCTGGGCCACAACCCCAACGCGCCTTCCCCCTTCGTCACATGGACGTTTTATGAAAATGCCGACGGGAGCCGTGACTATAACTGGGGCCACTACTTCAAGGACGAAGAGGCCGCCGTCCGGGACTTCGCCCACCGGGCGGCAGAGCACCGCTACCAGTTCGGCGTGGAGGAACGGGGGCCGGACAGCCAGCGGCAGGGGCCGGGGCATTACCGCTATTACTCCACCCAGCGGCCGGTGGACATAGGGACCTACCCGAAGCCGCCGGGCAACGGGCCCATAGAGATATTCAACTATGACGAGAGGATTCCGGTGGAGGGCGGGAACATGCTGGCGTGGGGCGAGCTGATCTATGGAAAGCCGCTGACTGAAAAGCAGATGTGTGATTATGAGCTCAAGCCGTCCAGCCACAACCCGGACCGGGCGGGGCGGCCGTCCATCACCGGGCAGCTGAAGGAGGCGGCCAGGAGGGC
The DNA here is from genome assembly GCA_910588495.1 of uncultured Oscillospiraceae bacterium. Classification (GTDB taxonomy): domain Bacteria; phylum Bacillota; class Clostridia; order Oscillospirales; family Oscillospiraceae; genus Enterenecus. The sequence goes on from CAJUPU010000089.1 coordinate 961, forward strand.
GGAACCGCTAAAGGAATCCGAGAGACAGAAAACAGGGAAGTCCCATGAGGACAGATAGGAGGAACCATGAACGAGAGAGACAATCCCTTGCTGGCTGTGGAGCTTACGGAAGAACAGAACGGGAACATGCTGGACGGCATACTGAATAACCTCCCGCTTTCACCGCTCCCCCAGAGGCCGGAGGAAAAGGAGCTTGACCGGGTGAAGGAGCCGCCCGCCCCGAAGCGGAGCCGGGAACGGGAGGAACGCTGACGGCAGGGAGGAAACGGGACAGGCACCTGAACGTGATGGTGACGGCGGACGAGCTGGCCCAGATACACGGGCGCATGGCCGAGGCCGGCATTTCCAACGCCGGGGCCTATATGCGGAAGATGGCCCTGAACGGCTATATCCTCCATGTGGACCTTGCGCCCGTCCGGGAGCTGGTCTCCTTGCAGCGGCGGTGCTCCAACAATCTGAACCAGATAGCCGTCCACGCCCACACCTACGGGCTGTACCCGGAAGAGATTGACGGGCTGAAAGAGGACTATGAAAAGCTGTGGGGGCAGCTGTCCGGGGTGTTGAAGGAGCTGGCGGCGCTGGTGGGGAAATGAGCTTGAGGGGCGGGGCCTTTGCGGCCTTCGCCCCTCTCTTTTTTATTTATGGCGCTTCGGGCCAAGTTGGCCCGAGGCCGGAAGGAGGGAATGACCATAGCCACCACGCGGCTGATGAAACGCAAGACCACGCCGGGGCTCTCCGTGGCGCAGTCCATAAAGGACT
>CAJUPU010000090.1 GCA_910588495.1 uncultured Oscillospiraceae bacterium
TATTATACTCGGCCGCCATGGCCGTCGTGGCCATCGCCATGGTGAGCATCAGCGCCACCCCGGCCATCGTCAGCAGTTTCTTCATAGCTCATGCGCTCCTTTCGTTTCATCACAAAGTAGGTTCCGCCCGCGCCGGCGGCCAGGGCGGCCAAACCGAGCACTGTCATAACCGGCCACCCCGCTCCGGCCTGCGGCTGGTCCTCCTTCGCCACAGGCTCCGGATCAACAGAGGCGATAGGGGTACCGGTAAAGATGACGGTATAGCGGATGACCGTCACGCCGGTACGGTACACCTCTCCAGTGTAATTGGCGGTAGTCGTGTAGCCGGTGACATAGCTGACCGACTTGCTGCCGCCGTAGGTACAGATAGCGGTAAACCGGTCTCCGATCTCGTAGTCATCGGCATTATAGGTATTATCAGTCTGCCACTGGATGTCCTGGAGTTTCAGCGTCCGGCCCCCCTCTGTAATGGTCTTGGGCAGATGGTTGGCATCGGCGCTGGCCAGGTTGGGATAGCTGCGGGTGGCTGTGACAGGCTTGGTGGAGCTGCCATACCCGGCAGGTTCGGTCTTGATGCTGTCCAGCACCAAATGGAGGGTGCCGGTAAAACCGTCCTCCGTAGTGGTCTCCTTCTCCTGGGGCAGCAGTTCAAGGACGGTTTCCATGTCCTTCTTGGCACTGTCCACAGTTTCCGTCTGGGTGATGGTCTGGGTCTCGGAGCCGATGACCACCTCCCGCAGAATGTCGGTGCATTCATATCTGGACCCGTCCCGCTCAAACGCCTCCATAGGAAGCGCAGCAGGGTCCGTGTTGGGCGAGAGGTCATAGACCTTGCGGATTTCCCTGGAATCCTGGTCGATGATAATGTCCACCGGCAGCAGGGCCTCCGGATCCGCCAGATCCACAGACGCTGCCCCGGCGGGCAGCACCAGCGCCGTCAGCACCAGAAGCGATACCAACAGGGAAATGAACCTTTTTTTCACTGGGCGTTTCCTCCTTTTTTGGTTGTGTGGTTCATTTGCGGTTGCTCAGGGGGTGTACTGTCCGCCCTGGATCAGCGGCTGCAGGTATGCCACCGCGAATCCCAGCGTGTTGAGGACGATCCACGTCACCACGATCCGTTTGAGCCAGCTGGTGGCCTCGGCAACCGCCCGCTCGTTGCGGGAGATCATGCGCACCAGCAGCGCCACAGCTGCGGCTGTCACGCCCACGATAGTGGAGATGCCCACCAGCTGGCCGTAGACGTCCGCAATGATCGTGGAAAAGCGGGTCCACATGGTGTCGGCTGCTGCGGCAGGCTGTGCGGTCAGCAGCATCATGTAGCAGACAGACACTGCCGCTTGTACCCGGCGCTGCAGCCTTGCCGATCTGGGGCTGATGGTGTGCTTCTCGTGCTCTTTTTTCGCCATACAGGTTCCTCCTTCCTGATAATCTGGACAGCAAAAAGCGCCGGGCCGCAGGGAAGCCAAAGGCTCTCTGCGGAACCGGCGCACTGCCCGTGCCCACTTTTGGACGCTACCATCATACCACATTTACACCCCCCATGTCATCAGCGGCGGCGCTGCCAATTTTCCTGCCATTTTTCTGCCATCAGTTTCCCTCCAGCAAGGTCAGGATCTCCAGCCATGCGTCCAGGCACCCCGCCGGGGCCGTCCAGAGCCGGATGGAGAGGATGTTGACCGCCTGCTG
>CAJUPU010000091.1 GCA_910588495.1 uncultured Oscillospiraceae bacterium
ATTATGACGGCGATATGCCCCAGCTCTATGAGCACCTGGGTGAGTACGAGAGCATAGACGAGCTGAACCATCTGGCCTGCCTGCTGTCGGAGCTGGACAAGGAGGAGCTGGCAAAGTTTGAGGCCGTCATGGACGGCGGCGAGTACACCGGCAGCGTCAAGGAGCTGATCAATCTGGCCCAAAACCTGGACAACTTCGATTTTTATTCGGACGTCCACAGCGAGGAGGACCTGGGCCGCCTGTATATCCAGGATTTTGGAGCCGCCCAAGTGCCGGAGCACCTGATCGACTACATCGACTATGAGGCATACGGGCGGGACGCGCGGATCAACGAGGGCGGGCACTTCGCCCCTGGCGGTTATGTCCAGGGGGGACATTCTTTTAAGGAGCACTACCACGGACTGGAGGACATTCCCGACGAACACCGGGTGTTCTCCATGCCCAAGGTTCCCATCCGGGAGCAAATGGCCGCCTATCAGGAAATGGCGAACCGGGCCTCCCAGACCATGGAGCGGCCCGCGCCCAAGGTGGACCGGGAGGAGCGGTAGCCCTCTGGACACCGTGTCCAGAGGCAGGAGGTGATGATTTTTGGTAGATGAAGATATTTCCCGGCGGACGATAGCCCTTTCCATCCGAACGGGGAAGCTGACGGCGCGGACGCTGGCCTGGGCGCTGCGGGCGGCGGGCCGGAAGATCCAAAAGGGGACCCACCAAACGCCCCACGGCAGGCAGACCGTCCGGCAGCTCATGAAGCAGGGCGAGGCGACCAACAGCCTCCCCGTGGAGGCCCCCAGGGAGTTTGACCGGGTGGCCCGGCGCTGGAATGTGGACTACGCCTTTTACAAGAACGGCGAGGGAAAATATCTGCTGTTCTTCAAATCCAAGCAGGCCGACGCCATCACCGCCTGTTTTGGGGAATATTCCCGCCGTATCATGGACCGGCCCAGGGCGCGGCGCGTTCCCATCCTGGAGCGGATGAAGCGGGCCGGGGAGCTGCTGCGGCAGCGGCCCCAAAAGGAACGGGCAAAGGAGGCCGAGCGTGAAGAAAGGTAGCTTGAAAAAGTACATTCTCCCCAATATGCCCTACCTGTTCATGGCCTGGGCCTGTTTGAAGCTGGGGACGGCCTACCGTCTGGCGGCTGGGGCCAACGCCGGGGAGAAGCTGGTGGGCATGATGAATACCATCAACACGGCCTTTGCCTCCCCCGCCCCTGGGCTGGACCCAGCGGACTGGCTGGTAGGGATCGCGGGGGCGGCGGCCATCCGGCTGTTCGTCTACGTCAAGGCCAAAAACGCGAAAAAATATCGCCGTGACGAGGAGTACGGCAGCGCGCGTTGGGGCGGGCCCAAAGACATCGCCCCTTTCGTCGATCCCAGGTTTGAGAAAAACGTCATTCTCTCCGGGACGGAATTTCTCACCACCAACACCCGGCCCAAGAACCCGGCCAACGCCCGGAACCTCAACGCCTGTGTCATCGGCTCCTCCGGCTCCGGCAAGACCCGCTTCTGGCTCACGCCCCAGCTCCTCCAGGCCCATTCCTCCTATGTGGTGGTGGACCCCAAGGGCGGGGTGCTGTCCCAGGTGGGCTATTTCCTCCAGAGGAAAAAAGGGTACAAAATTAAGGTTTTCAACAGCATTGATTTTTCCCGCTCTATGCACTATAACCCCCTGGCCTATATCAA
>CAJUPU010000092.1 GCA_910588495.1 uncultured Oscillospiraceae bacterium
CTACACCGTCCGCCGCCTGGGCAGCCGGTACCACACCACCAGGGAGATGGACAGCATCCGCATCAAGGACCGCCGCACATGGAAGCGTTACTCCAACGGCACGGGCGGGGACGCCATCACGTTTTTGCAGGAGTTCTGCGGGAAGGGATTCCGGGATGCCGTGACCTACCTGCTGGAGTTCAACGGACACCGCGCCAGGGACTCCCCCGCCCCTCGCCCTCGACCAGCCCCGCAGGAGGAAAAGCCGGCCTTTGCCCTGCCCATCCCCAACCACGACCAGCGGCGGGTGTTCGCCTATCTTCAAAAGAGAGGCATCGCCCCCCAGGTGATCCGGGGCTTCATCGAGTCCGGCCTGCTGTACGAGGACAGCCTGCACCACAACTGCGTGTTCGTGGGCCGGGACGGCAACGGAAAGCCGGTATTCGCCAGCAAGCGCGGCACCTATGACCTGGGCGGCTCCAGCTTCAAGCGGGACGCCCCCGGCAGCGACAAAAGCGTAGCCTTCCGGCTCCCCTGCGACCCGGCTCTGGATTGGGTGGCGGTATTCGAAGCTCCCATCGACCTGATGAGCTTCTGTACCCTGCACCGGCAGGTGCGGAGCAACGCCGTGGCCCTGTGCGGACTTTACCAAGGCCCCCTGGACACCTACCTGCAAGAGAATCCCCATCTGAAGCGGATCGTTCTGTGTCTGGACGCGGACGGGCCGGGCCAGGAGGCCACAGAGAAGTTCCGGGCGGAGTACGGGCAGAAGGGCTATGACGTGTCCACCCGGACGCCCGCCCACGGGAAGGACTGGAACGAGTACCTGCAGCAGCGCGGCCGGACCAGGGAAAGGGGGGATCAGCGGCAGGCCGCTGCCAGATAATTCATCATCCAGGCTGAAAAATACGAAAAAACGGAGGAAAATACCATGAAACGCATTTTCACCATCCTGTGCGCCCTGGCCCTCGTCATGGCCGGGAGCGCCACCGCCCTGGCGGCGGAACCGGAAGCGGGCCAGAGCGCCAGCTATTACCCCGTGTCCGTGGAGGAGTACACCTACGGCGACTTTGACGAGCTGCGGATCAACAAGACCTATCAGCTCTCCCTGTCGGACGATCCCAGCCTTATCCCCACCGAGGACTTCACTCGGAACGGACGGCGCTACTATCTGCTGGACATGACCCGGAAAGACGAGGTGGGCGTGGACATCCAGACCCATACCGAGGCGGTCACCAAGCCCAGCGATACCAATAACCTGGAGACCATCCTCCAGCGGCTGGACGCGGAGATGGAGGTGACCACCGAGGACGGCTATGTGGGCATCCTGCGGCTGGACCACACCAGCGTCCAGGTGACCACAGACGGCTACGCCACCAAGACCAGCACCCTCACCGCCAGCCGCAGCTATCCCAACCTGTCCGAAGCGGATACCTCCCTCATCCCCAAGAGCATCGAGGACAAGGGCAAGACCCTGACCCTGGGGGATGTGAAATGGAGCGAGTCCATGGATGTGGACGGTGAGGGCAACCCCGTCACCCGGTACACCGCCACCGCCAGCTACACCGGGACCACTTCCAGCCGGTACGCCACCGGCTACACCGTCAGCGCCAGCTATACCGGCGAGGTGTCCAAG
>CAJUPU010000093.1 GCA_910588495.1 uncultured Oscillospiraceae bacterium
CTTTATTCCTCTCCCTGGAGGGCGTCGTAGCCCCGCTCATTGGTACGGACCTTGACAGCCTGCTCCACGCCGTAGACGAAGATCTTTCCGTCCCCGATATGGCCGGTGTACAGCGCCTTCCGGGCGGCGTCCACCACCTGGGCCACCGGGACCTTGGACACCACCATGTCCACCTGGAGCTTGGGAAGCAGGTTCATGGACAGGGGCACGCCCCGGTAATACTCCGTGCGGCCCTTCTGGATGCCGCAGCCCAGCACCTGGGTGACGGTCATACCGGTGACGCCGATGTCGTTCATGGCGGACTTGAGCTGCTCGAACTTGGCCTGAGCGCACACCACCGTCACCTTGGACAGCTTCACGTCGGACGCGGGCATGGGCTGGGACATAACCTGGATGGGCACCGCCTGGTCCACGCCCTTGGAACCGCCTTCCGCCACCGGCTCGGGGAAGGCGTTGGCCCCGGGCATGGCCGTCAGGGTGGTGGAGGGCATGAAGTCGGCATAGGCGGAGGGCAGGCCGTGCTCGGTGGAGTCCAGTCCGGCGATCTCCTCCTCAGCGGACACCCGCAGGCCGTTGGTGTGCTTGATGATCTGGAACACTATGGTCATGGTCACTACGGTGTAGGCGGCGATGGCCAGCACCCCCAGGCACTGCACTCCCAACTGGCGGAAGCCGCCGCCGTAGAGCAGCCCGCCGTCGGTGGCCAGCAGGCCGGTGAGCACCGTGCCCGTCAGGCCGCAGCCGCCGTGGACCGCCACCGCGCCCACCGGGTCGTCGATGTGGAGCCTGGTGTCCACCACCTCCACAATGAGTACCACCAGGATGCCGGCGACCAGGCCCACCACGGCGGAACCCAGGGCGTCCAGACTGGCGCAGCCCGCGGTGATGCCCACCAGCCCCGCCAGGGGGGCATTCAGGCACATGCCCACGTCCGGCTTGCCGTTCTTGATCCAGGTGAAGAGCATACAGGCCACCGTGGCCACCGCCGGGGCAATGGTGGTGCTGCCCAGGATCTGGGCCAACTGGGCGGTGTCCGACGCCGCCGCGCCGTTGAAGCCATACCAGCAGAACCACAGGATGAAGGTGCCCATGGCGGCCAGGGGGATGTTGTGACCCAGGATGGCCCGGGACCTGCCCTTTTCGTCATACTTGCCGATGCGGGCCCCCAGCAGGACGGCCCCGATCAGCCCGGAGATGCCCCCCACCATGTGGATGACGGCGGACCCGGCAAAGTCGATGAAGCCCATACGTGCCAGCCAGCCCTGGGCGTTCCACACCCAGCCCGCCTCGATGGGGTAGACCAGGGCGGAGATGACGGCGGAATAGATGCAGTAGCTGGAGAACTTGGTGCGCTCCGCCATAGCGCCGGACACGATGGTGGCGGCGGTGGCGCAGAACACCAGCTGGAAAAAGAAGTTGGACCAGTCAAAGGCGTAGAAGTCGGTGAACATCTGATACTCCGGCCGGCCGATGAGCCCGAAAAGGTAATTCCCGCTGTTCATGATGCCATAGCCCAAAGCCATGAACACCACCGTGCCGATGCAGAAGTCCATCAGGTTTTTCATGATGATGTTCCCCGCGTTCTTGGCCCGGGTGAAGCC
>CAJUPU010000094.1 GCA_910588495.1 uncultured Oscillospiraceae bacterium
AAGCAGGCGCACCACTCCACCCGGCTGTTGAAGCCGTACCAGCTCCAGTAGGGCTGGCCGCCCACGTTGCCCACCTGGGACAGCGCCACGGCCACGATCTCGCCGCTGGAGCCGTAGAGGAGGGTATTCCACATATCACGGGTGGCCGCTGCCAGCAGCTCGTCCAGGGCGGCGTTCTGCTGATCCGTGAACGCATAAAACACCCGCATATCGTCCGGCGTCCTGGGCGTGACCGTGATGGTCAGTACCTTCTCCGTCCAGGCGGCGGTATCGCCCTCGGCGGGATGCTCTACCTCCGACTCCGCCGTGGTGATCTTGGTCATATCCCAGAACACCGTCCGCAGTTTCTCCACTGTATCCGTGTCCAGGACGGACACCTGCGCGCCGTCCGCCCCTCCGGCAGTCTTGGCGGCGAACACCGCGAACACATCCGGCCAGGACGGCGGGCCACCCTGGATCTCCACCCGGTCATAGGTCCGCCCGGCCTGGAGGGCGGACAGCTTGTCCGCGTACTCGCTGTTGATCTGGGCGATCACCGCAGTGGGAGACGCCGCGTCCGGGGAGCCACCTCCATCCGAAAAGAAGATGCCGAAGGGCGAGGCAATAAGCAGGCCGATCATGCAGATCACCAGCACCACCACGATCACCACCCAGCCCCCGGCAGCGATGGCGGCGATCAACTCCTGCATGGCCGCAATGGCCGCTTTTATCGCCGCCACGGTGGCTTTCGCCGTGGCCTTGGCGGTGGCCGCCGCCGCTTTTGCCGTGGCACGTGCGGTCTGTACAGCCCGCTGGGTGGCCTTTACGGTGGCCTGGGCGGATCTCTGGGCCGTCTTGACCGTCTGCTGGGCAGTTTTCGCCGTCCGCTGGGTGGTCTTGACGGCCTTCCTGGAGGAATGCTCCGCCGTCTTAATGGTCTGGCGGGCGGTGCGCTCGGCTGTCTTTCGCCCGGAGCGGGCCGTTTTGATAAGCGTCCGCCCGCCCTCCCGCATAGGCCGGGTGTCCGGTTTCCCCGGACTCGGCGGCCTGCGCACAGCCTGGGCCGGGGTGTGCCGACCCTGCCCACCAGCGTACTTTCGCCGGGCCGGAGCGGGAGGGGATGCAGTCTCCCCACCATTCGCCATCCGCTGGCCCTCCGCCCGCTTCATGGCCGCGGCACGGCCACGCTCCCGCACAAACTCCTGCCTGCCTTGCATGAGCGCCTGGGATGGCTGCTCCGGCGCAGGCTGACTTTGAATGCAGGCTTCTCTGGTTTTGATGGACAGCCGATCAGGCGTCCCCGGCCTATGGTCAGCAGGAGGAGCGGTACTGCCGCCAGAGGGGGCGCTGGTGACAGCGCTCCTCGTCTTGATCTTCGGCAGCTCCGATCTTACCTGCGGGGCCGATCCCGCATCAGCGGGGATTTCACGGACAGTGCTTTCCCTCGTTCTGATCTGGGGCGGTTCCAATCCGGCCTGCGGCGCGGGCTGCACATCCGGGCGGGGATCATCATGTACAGCGGACTCCCTGGTTTTGATCTGCCCCT
>CAJUPU010000095.1 GCA_910588495.1 uncultured Oscillospiraceae bacterium
CCCACCCATTCTCCGTCCTCCTTCAACGCAGCGCTTCCCCGTTCACAAACTTGCCCCCGAACACCGTCTTCAGCAGGATCTCTATGTCGAACAGCACGCTCCAGTGCTCAATGTAGTACACGTCATGCTCCACCCGCGCCTTGATCGACGTGTCGCCCCGCAGGCCGTTCACCTGCGCCCAGCCCGTGATCCCGGGCCGGACCTGGTGCTTCACCATGTACAGCGGCACGTCCTCCTTGAATTTCTCCACATAGTACGGGATCTCCGGCCGCGGGCCCACCAGGCTCATGTCGCCCTTCAGCACGTTGAAGAACTGCGGCAGCTCGTCCAGCGAGCATTTCCGCATGAACGCGCCGAACCTCGTCTTCCTCCCGTCGTGGTTCGTGCTCCATGCCGTGCCCTGCGTCCCGTTCACATACATGGACCGGAATTTGTACATGTCAAACGGCCGCTTCCCCAGCCCCACCCGCTTCTGCTTGAAGATCACAGGCCCCGGCGAGCTCAGCTTCACCCCGATGGCGCACGCCGCCATCAGCGGCGCGCTCACCGCGATCAGCGCCAGCGACCCCACGATGTCCATCCCACGCTTGCACAGCGCGTTGGCCCAGTTGTCCAGCGGGATCCGCCGCAGGTTCAGCAGCGGGATTCCCTCCAGCTCGTCGAACTGCGGGTTGGACGGCATGTATTTCGCGTAAAACGGGATGATGGACAGCTTCGTGCCCGTCTTCTCGCAGCACGAGATGATCTCAGGCATCCGTCCGTACTCCTCCGGCCCGATGGCGCACACCGCCTCGTCCGGCCGCCCCGACTCCAGCACGCCACCAAGCTTCTCGTATCCGCCCAGCCACCGCAGCCCCTCCAGCCCCGGCTCCGGCCGCCCCGACACATACCCCACCGCCGTGTACCCCAGCTCCAGGTCGCAGCGCACCGTCTCCCAGTACGCCCGCGCCATCTCCCCGCTGCCGATCACCACCACGTGCTTCTGGTTATACCCCCGCTGCCGGAAGTACCGCAGGCCCCGCCGCAGCGCCGCCCGCTTGCAGCTCAGCAGCCCGCCGCTCAGGAAAAACCACACCACCAGCGTCAGGCGCGAGTAGTCCACATACCGCTGCACAAACAGGAAGCTCAGCAGCGCGCCCATCACCAGCCCCCCGGCCAGCCACAGCCGCTCCAGCTCCCACACCAGCCGCGCCTTGCGCTGGGACTGGTACAGACCCAGCGCCGCGTACACAAACAGCTGCGCCAGCGTCAGCACCACACCCAGCACCAGGTACCGCCACAGCGGCACCGTCACCGTACCGCCCCGCAGCACATGGAACCGGATCCAGAACGCCGCCGGCAGGCTCAGGTACAAAACCGCACCGTCGCTGAGCACGTGCAGCCGGTTCAGCAGCCGTTGATTTTCCTTTATCATATCTGATCTCTCTTTTTCACGTTTTTTCCGCCCCATCCTCAGCCGGCCATGCGCTCCACAAACGCCTGGGCCTGGCCGTCCAGCTC
>CAJUPU010000096.1 GCA_910588495.1 uncultured Oscillospiraceae bacterium
CTGGCATCGGAGAGCGGAGCGTCCCTGCGGGCCGCTGGCTTTGCCTTTGACGGCGTGGCCGGAGGCAAAGAATGGACAGGCCAGCGCCGCAGGGATTACTATGTGGCCCCCGCCGAGCTGAAACGCCGCTGGATGAAAAGACGGGCGGGTGAGCGGCCATGAGCAAGATCAAGACTCGTGAAAAAAGCAAGGACATTAAAGTGCTGGATAAGTCCGCCGTTGTGGGCCAGCGCATGAAAAACGCCTTTATCCGCTCCAAGCGGAACGCTGCGGCGCTGATGGACGACCGGCAGGCCACCCCCAGCGAGTACGCCGAGGACAAGGTGGAGTTTGCCGCCGACGATCTGGCCCATGATACGGCGAATGTGGTCGTATCCGGGACAAAAACGGCGGTACGCCAGGGGCGAAAGCTGTTCCAGCGTCAGCAGGAGAAGCGAGCGGTGGAGAAGCGCCAGAAGAACACCGCCCCTACCGAACAGGCTCCCGCCCCCGAACCGTCCCAGGGTACGGCCCCGGAGGGCCAGCCCCCGCAGCGGCACAGCGGGACAGCCCGGTCGGGACGGCTGCCCCGTCAGCGAACCGACCCGCCCAGGGATGGGCAGCGCCCCCGGCAGGGCACCGGCTCCGCCCAGGACAGACGGCTCCCACGCCAGCGAACCGGGACGGCCCCGGAGCGTCAGCACCTCCCACGGTATGAGCGCACAGCGGAGCGGTCCCCGGCCCGTGTTGACGTTGAACGCCCCGTTGATACAGTAAGCTCTTTTGTAGAGCGTGGGCGGACTTTTGCCAAAAAGCAGGCCGCAAAGTGGGCCGAGCGAAAACGGCAGGTAAAAAAACGGGCTGTCCAGTCTGACCGGCCACCGCAGGTAAAGCACCAGGATGCCGCCAAAGTGCCCCGGCAGGTGGAAACGGCGGTCAACACCGTGGAAACGCCCGTAAAAACGGCAAAACGGCCCGCCCAGGCTATGGGGCAGACCGCAAAGGCCACCGGCAGGGGCGCAAAGGGCACCATCAAGAGCGCACAGCGGACGGTAAAGACGGTACAGCGCACCGCAAAGGGCACCGTGAAAACCGCCCAGCGCACATCTAAAACTGCCATCAAGACCGCAGACCATACGGCAAAGGCGGCACAGAAAACGGCCCAGGCCACCGCAAAGGCGGCAAAAATGACCGCCCACGCCGCCCGTGCCACGGCCAAGACCGCCGCCACCACCGCGAAAGCCGCCGCAAAGGGCGTTTCCGCCACGGTAAAGGCCATGATTGCGTCCGTTAAGGCGCTTGTGGCCGCTATTGCCGCTGGGGGCTGGGTTGCCATCCTTGCCGTTGTGATTATCTGCTTGATTGGCCTGATCGTCGGCTCCTGCTTCGGTATCTTCTTTTCGGGAGAGGACAGCGGCACGGGACAGACCATGCCCGCCGTTGTCCGGGAGATCGATCAGGAATATGAGGGCAAGCTGGACGAGATCAAGAACGGCACCGCCCATGACACGCTTGAAATGT
>CAJUPU010000097.1 GCA_910588495.1 uncultured Oscillospiraceae bacterium
TCGGTGTGGAGATTGAGCTGACGGGCATTACCCGCGAGCAGGCCGCCAACGTCATCGCCACTTACTTCGGCACCCAGACCCGCTACCTCGGCACCTACTACAACACCTACGGCGCCACCGACCGGAAGGGCCGCACCTGGAAAGCGATGCTCGATGGCAGCATCAACACCGAGCGCAAGACCAGCCATGGGAAAGTTGCCGCCAACCGTGAGTATTCCTGCGAGGTCGTGACCCCCATCCTCCAGTACGAGGATATGGAGGACCTGCAGAATGTCATCCGCGCTCTCCGCGAGGCCGGGGCAATCGCCAACAGCTCCTGCGGCATCCACGTCCATGTGGACGGCAAGAACCACACCCCCGCCAGCCTGACCCGCCTGATGAACTTCGCCATTGGCCGTCAGGATTTGTTCTACGAGGCCCTGGAAATTGGTGACCGCGCCAACCGCTGGTGCAAGAAGATGAACTCCACTCTGCTGAAAGCCATGCAGAGCGACAGCGAAAAGACCAAGAGCAGTATCGAGCGTATCTGGTACAGCGCCGCCAACGATGGCTACACCGGCGGTATCAACCACGAGCACTACAACACCAGTCGCTACCACGGTGTTAATCTCCACGCTTTCTTCACCAAGGGGACGGTTGAGTTCCGGCTGTTCAACGGCACCACCCACGCCGGCAAGATTAAGGCCTACGTCCAGTTCTGCTTGGCCATGAGCGCCTGGGCCATTGACTGCCAGGACACCCGGCTCTACTTCAAGGGCTGTGCGGGCTACACCGCAGAGCAGAAGGCCACGCTGATGACCAACGTCCTGGTGAAGCGCCTGGGCCTGGGCGGTGCGGAGTTCAAGACCTGCCGCCACCACCTGACCGCTCCCTTTCGCCCCCAGGCCCAGGCAGAGGCCGAGGTAGCTTAACAACAAACCGGCTGACCTACCGGCCATACGGGGAGAACGGAGGAACCTATGAAACGGAAATACTACATCGCCTATGGGAGCAACCTGGACGTTGACCGGATGCTCCACCGCTGCCCGGATGCGCTCACTATTGGCCGCTCCACCATCGACGGTTACAAGCTGGTGTTCCGGGGGAACAGCCGCTCGGGCGTTGCCAACATTGAGCCTTGCGACGGAGCCAGCGTCCCCGTTGGTATCTGGTCCATCAGCCCCTCGGACGAAGACGCCCTGGACTGGTATGAGGGCTTCCCTCGGCTGTACGTCAAGCAAATGTTCACGCTGCAAGTACGAGGGAAGAAGGTAAAGGGGATGGCTTACGTCATGACCCCCGGCCACGCAATCACCCCGCCGGCGAAGCAGTATCTCAACA